>JAKFWK010000007.1 GCA_021732045.1 Sulfurimonas sp. | reverse complement strand
ATTAAAAATAGTAATTAAATGTTACTTCTATATTAAACAAGCTAGATTCAAAATATGATAATGATTTTACAGAAAATAAACTATTACAACTATCCAAATATATTTGGGAAAATAATTCAAGAGGAATGCCTCGTTCTGAAGAATTGTTTAGAAATGAAGAATTAAGGGTATTTGAGGGAGAAAATTTACTAATTTATAGAGATTGGAACAGAGAAGACAATAAGGAAGAAATTCAATTTACTTATGACTTATTGGGTAGTTATCTCGTTTCAAGGTATCTTGTTAAAACATATAAAGAATATTATCCACTTATAAAATACAATTCAGATCATTGGTTTGTAAATACTATAAAAACAGGTTTTGAATTTTTTATTCCAGAGAGTGGGACGAAACTTCTAGAAAATTGTTTAACTGCATGTAATAAAAAAATAGGTACCAAAAAACCATTATTTAAGTTTGTAAAATCAACAGAGTTCACTCAAAAATTGCTAAATAAAGATACCGAGCATCCTTTATTTGATGATATTTTAAGAACAATTTGTATTTTGCTTATTAAGACAAATGATATTTTTTTATTTAATGTTTTGCAAAATGAAAGAGCAAAAAAATATTCGACAGAATCTCTTTTTGAAATTAATAAAAAATATATTGAAAAGAATGAGAAACCAATAAAAGTATTTTTAGAAACAGAATTTTTAAATCAAAAGATATATTTACTTGATCTTGCCGAAAATATTGAATTAGATGTTAAACACCCTTTAAATTTTAATTTTTGGTCTGACTTATTGAAAAATTTATCAATAAGTGAAAGAGATCTGTCATGGAGTGAATATGTCAGAAGAAATCACTCATGGTATGGTAATTCTCATTTTTCAAATATCGTAAGGCACTTTGAAAAAGTATGCAAGGATGAAAAAATTTTATCAGACAGAGTGCATGTTGCAGCAAAAAAAGTGATGTGGATTTTGACAACTAATATTAGAAAATTGAGAGATGAATCAACTAGAGCTTTATACTATTATGCAAGAAAGTATCCAAAAGAGTTTTTAGATTTATTAAAATATTCAATAGATATAAATGATCCCTATGTACCTGAAAGAATGCTGGCAGTAAGTTATGGATTGGCTATGGCAAGACAAAATGATTTTAAAGATAAATCATACCAACAAGATTATTTACTGCAATATGGAAAATGGCTTTTTGATAATTTGTTTTCAAACGAAGCAAAATACACAACAACTCATATTCTAGCGAGAGACTATGCAAAAAGAACCATAGATATAGCACTCTTGCATCAACCAGATTTATTAACAATTGCTGATAAAGAATTAATTAAATACCCATTAGTTAATTATCCTCATACAAAATGGAAAGAAGAGAAAGATAAAAATGAAGGGGAATATTATGATGGGAATGCTCCAGTACAAATGGATTTTAGAAACTATACGATTGGTAGATTGATTAACGATAGAAAAAATTATGATGATGAACATAATGAGTATAAGCAAGTATTATCTCAAATTTATTGGAGAGTTTATAATCTAGGGTATTCTTTAGAAAAATTTGGGAAAATTGACAGGCAGATAGAAAAAGATGCTTGGAACAATTCGTATCATGATAGTGCTGGAAAAATTGATCGATATGGAAAAAAATATTCATGGATAGCTTTTTATGAGATGGCGGGATACAGAAGTGATTTGGGATTATTAAAAGGCTGGAATGATAAGGATGAGTTTAGAATTTCAGATGTTGATATTGATCCGAGTTTTCCTATTGAATTAAGACAATATAATTTATTTGAAGACATGAATAATAAGAACTTTTTAGGTAATGAAACGTCAGCACCTGAAGAGTGGTATGAAGTAGATGATGATTTAGTGATTGAAGAATATATTGCAGTGAATAATCAGTTTGGCTATGAAGAGAAATATGATTGGATTCTTTTAAAAGGGAATATGTCTCAAAAGAATAAAGCAGATCAAACAAGAGATGCTCATATTTCAATAAATGCTGTTTTAGTCAATGAAGATGATTATAAAAATGTAGATTGCATTGTAAGTCAATACAAAGATTATACTTTTGATTATCTCAGAAATGATGAGCAACATTATTTATATGAAGGAGAAATACCTTGGTGTGATTTAATGTTAGAAGGAAGTTCTGAAAACTTTGTAATTCATTATAACTTTCACGATGTAAAAAAAGTCAAAAAAGAGTTAAAAGTATTAAATAATGGCAAAGCATTATTAGAACATGAAGTTGCTGATCTGAAGAAAAAAGAGAAAGAATATTCCGATGAACTTTGGGAAAAAGTTTATCAAGGTGATTGGAAAATTTCAGTTCCTTTTATATTTAATAAAAAGAATGATGATTTAACAAAAGAAATAGCAGAAAGAATAGGTTATTCTGTTGAATATATTGATGTTCCTTATTATGAAAAAGCTTATGAAAGTTTACAAGTAAATATTGAGACCACTGTTTTTGAAAATTTGTGGGAAAGCTCTCATAGTGAAATTATTTCGAATGGAGAAACAAAAGTTCCTTCAAAAAATATTTGTAATCATTTAGAGCTATTTATAAAAGCACAAACTTCTGATTTATACAACAGGGATAATGAAATAGTATCGACTGCTTTTAAACATGGAAATGATTATGATTCAACATCATTTTTTACTTATATCAGAAAAGATTACTTAGATAAATACTTGAAAGAAAGAAATAAAAAGATCATATGGTTACAATGGACTGAAAAAAGATACTTTCCAAATGGAATTAAAAAATTATCACACAGTGCAGAAAGGCAAAAATCTGAATATAGAACCTATTATAGAATTGTTAAATTATAAAAAGTATCAATGAAGATTTTGTAATACAGATGTGAATAAAATTAGATAGGAAAATATAATGAAGCTTCGTTATTGGTGGGATGTTGCGCCACATGTTTGGAAAACTATATTATTCGGATGGATGATTGTTTTATTGTCTTGGTCATTAAATTGGCAAATTCAGGCGAGTGGTAGTGTATTAATTTGTGCTGGTATCGTTGCAGACGTACTTTTTAGTCAATGGTTCATTTATGAATTTTTAGAACGATCAATTAAGACAGATGCTGAAATAGTTTTACCTCGCTATTTTAGACGTAGATTCCGAGAAATGGCTAAACAAGATGAACAACCTTGGCAAACAGCGAGACGCATTCATAATCGTATTAAGCAAGTAATTGCAATAAATATTATACTTGGCACAGTAATATCGAGTTATGGAGATTTGATTTATAAATCGATTCTTGCATAATAGATGCTTAATCTGAATAGTATAAGTGAATTTTAAAGGCCAAATGTATGGATAAATTGTATTTTGATGATGATTTTTTATTGAAATATGAGGGATTGTTCAAGACAGTTCAACTTGATGTTTTCACGAGACATGTGGCTACATTATGTAAAGCAATTGGAAAAGATAAATCGAAAAGAGTAACAATATATTGGTACGTTCATACAACTGATAAAAATGAAATTTTAGTTGCTAGACATTTAAATATAGCATCTAAAAAACTTGCAATGGAAAATAATTTATCAATCCAATTTACAAAGGTTTTTACTGAAAAATTTCCTTATGTTGCAACACATAAAAAGAAAAAATTATTTGTTTCCTATGCTATTGTTGAACATGTGAATGAACGGTTTGATCTGAATAAAAGTATGTTTACTGCTTTTTCAAACGTAGAAAGAAAACTTCATTTTGACAATAAAATTGGAACCTTCATAGCTAAGCATTTTATAAAAATAGCACCTTTGATTTTGACGTTTTTTACTTTTATACTCATGATGAGGTTAATATCTATTCCCAGTGATTCTATACAATTTGATACGTTATCTTTTTCTATCTCTTATGCCTTAGTAATTAATGTAATAGGATTTACTTTTTTATTTTTGTTATTTTGGTTGATGCAAATAATGACGTATGTAATTGTTCGATTAAATAAAAAATGGCAGATGCGATTTGAAATATATAATGTAAATCATGAAGTAAAAAGTAATGCCATTGCGTTTGGTGTCATTTTTTTGTGCTTTGCATTTTTTTATATTGTTTTTATGACACTTTTTACGAATAAGAAAGATTTTTTTAGTGATGTTGCTTTACCAATATATTTGGGTAAAACACAAACCCCATCATATATGCAAATTAGTTTTCAAGATTTGAACGAAAGTAAAACTAGTAATGTTTTGTACATATCGGAGAATGCTCAAACTACTTACTTTCTATATGATTATGATTTGAATCAGTTGATATATCAAAATAAAGATTTATCAAAATCTCTCTGTATGGGTGAGGAAAAAAAGAGTTATGTTGATAGTATGTTGCCAATGATATATGCAAAAACATTTGCGAATCAAATATATCGTAAAACTCGCACTAAAGACGTTCGATTATCTTCAAAACATCTTCCATTCCAAGAAACATTTTGTTTCACAACATATCCAAAAGCAATCCATTACAAAACCAATAATAAAGTACTAATTTTAATGGGGCAACCTGATTCTGATCAGAATGAAAAACAATATTTTTACTACGATTTTGCAACAATAAAGAAAGATGTTTTGGCTCATAAAGGTATTTGTGATGTGAACAACAATCTTGATTTCATCAAAAATATTATGCGTAGTGAAGTCATTAAACAAATTCCATACCAAGAGAATAAACTTGATTCTAATAAGTTTGAAGAATTTGATCTTTATCATTATGCATGTCAAAGAGTGGAAACAAACAAAGTAAATAAGAAATAGGGAATCGGTACTAAAATCTAAGAACTCAACATAATTGAGTAGGGGAAATTTAAATAAATTTATGGCAATGAGTTCACTGGAAGGTAAAAAAAATTATTTTAATCCATAAATATAGACAAGTTTCAAGCCGAATTTCAATGCAGGGATTTTTTTGCAACATTTCTATAAAAATGTTGTAACAATGCTTGTAACATTTGTCTGTTGTTTATAATAATTTATTATAATTGATGCACAAATCGAAGTGTTATTTCTGAGGAGTGTAACTATAAATTGAAAATAGTGCATTTTTATAATTTATAAAGCTTACTTAAGTGATGATAACGCAAACAGAAATATTTTGTAACAAAATCAACTTTTAGTTTTTCTTAAGTTAATTACTCGAACCCCAAAAATAAAAAAACGTCGCTAAATGCGGTGTTCAGGGCGTTTGAAGGAAAATGCCAGTTCGAGTTAGCCCACTGGTACCACCCTTATAAAACCCCTATAAATAGGCATCCAAAAGATTTTTAAAATAAAAAATATAATACTATCGCGCAGTGTAAATTAATGTGGGTATCAGAAATGGGTATCACTTTACTAATCTATAGTTGTAATTACTTATAGCTACTTATCTTTAATCCATTTAAAAACATTCTTGCCATACAATAATCAATTCTTTTAGTTGTAGATATGAGGATATAAATTTGAATCAAAATAAACTTCAAAATACAATGAATTTGCCTCAAACTGTTTCAAATACCCTTGAAACTGAACTTGTGATAGATAATAAAGAACTTATCAAACTAACAAAAGACGTGCATCAACTACTTTTAGTCTCTACACAACTACAAAATCTACAACAAAGTGAAATACAAAAAAGACATGAGCTAGAACAGTAAAAAAACAGTATTTTACATAATATTTATTTCTATCAAAATCAAGTTCTTCAATATATTAATAGAAATGCTTTATGTATCTGGAAAAATCAGAACAAATTTTATTATAGGACAGATTTTGATAAACCAATAGATGAATTTAATAAAAAGCTAATAAGTAAAGCTATATCTGATAATTTACATAGAGATGTCATGGTGGTAGATAATATTATAGATATTAGTAAAAATGAGCTTGTTTTATATAATCCTATCTATATTTTTACTACCGAAATACAAACTGTTGAAGATAGATTTAATGCATCTATATCCGCTGAATTTTATCAAGTTAATGGCATTTGGTACAGAAATACATTTGCTTATACGCCGTACTTAACGAATAGAATAGAATAAATAATATTAGTAATCAATATCCATTCTATAGTAAAATAAGTGATTATTTAGAATCCTCCTTTTATAAAATTGATTATAAAGATGGACTTTTAAAAAAATTATCAAAATTTCAACTTCAATTTGAGCAGTTTCCGTTGGAATTCAAGCAGCCTGTTTTTCAAATGTACAATCAAAATAATAAGCCTTTAGGTGATACGACTATTTCCATTAAAAAATTTATCTTTTTTCTTTGTAAGGAAAATATTGATGTTTTTAGTTTATAATGGCCTGAAAAATCAAGACAACTTTTCAGCTTAATTAATTCCAGCCTCTAATTGCTACTTTATCCTACACTTTTTAAATATTCAAGATAAAGATTCATCGGTTTTTGATAGCCGATACTTGAATGAAATCTCTTAAAATTATATTTGTGCATATAAGCATTTACACCATCTTTTAACTCCTTGATAGATTGATAGTCACTGATATAAATATTACTATGTTTGAGAGTTCTGAAGAATCTTTCGATAACGATGTTGTCAATTGATCTTCCTCTACCATTCATTGAGATTTGAATCTCATGTTGTTTTAGAACTTGTGTGTGTTCATAACTAGTGTACTGAGAGCCTTGGTCTGAGTTAAATATCTTTGGTTTAGGATATTTGCCAAGTGCCTCTTTGAGTACATCTACAGCAAGTGTTGCATCCATTGAATTAGATATTTTATAAGCCAATATAGCTTTGCTATGCCAGTCTATAACAGCAGCTAAATACATAAATCCGCCATTTGTTCTAATGTAGGTTATATCGCCGCTCCACACTTCATTTGGTGTTGGAACATACACCTGCTTGGTGCGACCTATGGTAGTCCAATACTGTTTGAGTAAATACTGATAGACCATATGTTCTGGATTTTTGATACTTGTCAAGCGTTTCTTAGTAGGATAAATCGCCTGGATTCCCATAAACTGCATATATTTTAGTACTCTGTCTTTGCCAATACCGTACCCATCTTCCATAAGTTGGCAATGAATTAATCTATAGCCATATTCAGAATTATCTGTTGCAATCTCATCGATTGCATGCATTATTACTACATCTTCTGTACTCATTGGCACTGGTTTATAATAATGAGTTGCACGACTAATGCCTAATAATCTGCACTGCACCGTTATGTTTAGTTCAAGCTCGTCCTCGACAAGTGTTTTACGCTTATTTAATGAGACCGAGCTCTCTAGCTTTTTTGCTAGCCATTCCTTTTCAACAACTGATTTACCAAGTTGTTTTTGAAGCTCTGCTATCTCTTCATCTTTGGACTTTAGCTCATCTTTAAACTCTTGAACAACTTTGGCTGGTTCAAACGCCAATGAAGCATTCTCTAAAAATTGATTCTTCCAGTTCTGAATAGATTTCGCTGTTATTTGATATTTAGTTGCTAACTGATTTATTGTTTGATCTTCTTTTAGTAGCTCTAATACGATTTTAGTCTTCTGCTCGGCACTGTAAACCTGACCTTTTTTTCGACTCATATTTATCTCCATATATTTCATGCTTATTTTAACTTTTTAGGAAATAAACTTTGATGAAATTGTGTCTTAGATTTTCAGGCCATTATAATATTGCAAATGAATTACGAAATTCTGGGAAAAAAGTTGCTATTATTCATTGTGCACAAGTAAATCAAGGCATAATAAAATTACGAAGTATTTATGGCTGGTATATTATAACTATTCGTGATTATAGTCCAGCTAATATTTCTTTTGCTGATATACTTATTTTTGACGAATCGCAGAGAATAGGCATTAGCCAATTAGTAAATATAATCACTAATGAGAAAAAATTTATAATTTTTTCTCATGATGCTAACCAAAAATTAAATAATAAAAGCAAAGCAGAAGATGTTGTAAAGTATATTGAAGGGACTACAGTAGCTAATAATAATTACAAGTTGAAGAATAAAATCAGACATAATAAAAACCTTGCTTCATTTGTACAAAAGTTTTATGATTTAAATAAAATAGAATCTGATAATTTATCAAAAAAAGCTTATGATGACATTTCGTTTTATTTTATAAATGAAATTGGGGATGCGAAGAAATATATAGAATATCTAAAAAGTTTAGGTTGGGAGCATATTTACTTGACGCCAAGTAGAGTTAATTCAGAACCATTAGACTTAGTACGGTTTTCTTCTAGTAATAGTTCACATCAAGCGATTGGACAAGAATACGATAATGTAGTAGTAACCATCAATGAACATTTTTATTACACGGGTACATTAAAACTAAGTTATAGAGCTAGCTATTATTATAATCCTTTAGAAACACTATTCCAAGCTATAACACGCACCAGAAAGAAGCTTACCTTAGTGATTATTGATAATGAAGCAGTTTATAAAAAATGTATTCGAATAGTAAATGGTGAAGGATAGAGGAGTCGAACCTCTTCCAAGACCTTCTTCAAAAGTCCAAAAACTTCTGATGGAGGATCTTGCTCTACCAATAAGCTAATCCTTCAAAACTTGCTCAACAAGTTTAGCATCAAGAATATTATAATCTATTTTAAGTAACTGAGTAATTAAACATTCTTTCCTTTTAATATTGTTGGATAATTTAGCTAATTTAGCTTTGTAATTCTCTTTAATAGCCATAACCATTTGTTCATCAGATAGTTGGCAATGTTGATTAATTGACTTTGCAAAATTTTTAATAGCTCTTGTAAATAAAATAAAATCGTCAAAAACTAAAGTAGTAATGTTATTAGGTGCTTTTAGAATTTTATAATCAGAATTTTTTATTGTATCTGCAATCTTATTCTCATATTTAGTGATTTTTTTATCAGATGAGTGTACAAAAATATTTCTAACAAGTCTGTAGTGATTTATTATTGAATAGTCTAAAGTAGATTTTAACGATCCCTTATTTAATTTTCTTAAAATATAGTCTAATATTGTTTCTTCTTGCTGTTTACTTTTTTTATCACCAAGGTCTGGATGTTCTTCAATTAGCTCTTCTAAATATTTTTCAAATCGTTCGTATACATTAATTATGTGCAATATCATTACTCGACTTTCTAATTTCTTTATATCTACATAATTAACTTTAATGACATGTTTTTCTGATAATTCGGTAATATTTTTTTGTATAGTTTCTTTTGATGTGCTTATATCTGGAGATACTGTGCTTATGAATTCTCTAGTTGCTAATTCTATAGATTCAACAATAGCATCGATTTCTCCTAATGTTGTTTTCAAATTTTTATAACATTTAAATCTAAAATTATTTTCCATCTGTAAGTACCTTATACTTCTTGAAATTCTCAGCCTGCTCGAAAATCTCTCTATACACTTCATCTTTTGTAATCGGTGGATAACCGTGTTTAGCCAGCAACATAATCAAATCAACTTTTAGCTCTGCTTTTATATCTTCTCTGACATTCCAATCTGTATATTTTGACTTGTCATCCACAACTACCTTGACCTCTTTAGCTAAGGCGATTAGTTTATCTTCGGGATACGCAAAATCATATTTATGCGCTATAGCTTTTAAAATGTCGTAAAAAGCTTTTTCTTCAAAGTCGATACCTAAATCAGCAAATGACTCTTTTTCTTTTTGCAGAGCATGATAGAGGTCAATAATTTCATCAGTGAAGTCCTCTAGGACTCCACTGACAAGTACATCTTCTTCCTTTCGTTCATTGTATTTTTGAACGAGTGCAGTAAATTGTTTTGAAAAATCGATAGCTTTGACCTTGTTGACTTTTTTAAAATCTTCCAATGCTTTTGCCAAAAGCTGTTGAAGAAGTTTTATCTTCGTATTGGGCAGTTTTATCTTGTTGATCTTATTGATGTAATCTTCATCAAAAATATCTATCTGTGATTCATCATCACTACCCAGTTTGAATATCTCCTCTACGCCATCGCTTTTGAGTGCTTCTGTGATCATTTGAGCTACTTTAGAGTTCATTTGAGCCGTATCCGGAGCATCGCCACGAGTGAGTTTAATCACTATCGATCTAATCGCTAAATAAAAATGTATATGATCTTTTTCATTTTGAGTAAAAGATTCGCTTCCGCAACAAATATCATAAGCGGATTTTAGTCTTTTGACAATGTACATAAATCTAGCCTCTAGCTCTTTGGTCAGCTGTACAAACTCACTGGCGAGATTTAAACACGCCAATTGCTCTATTGGACTACCTTTGAAATATTTATTGGTATCAAACCTATGAAAGAGTTTGGCGAGTAAATCAAGCTGATCTTTTACAACCACAATAGAGGCATTGATATCTTCAAAATTTTGGCTGTCAATGCTTGAAAACTGTTTCAGTGCTTTATTCATAGCGGTTTTAATACCAATGTAATCGACTACCAAACCTTTTTCTTTTGTTTGGTATTTTCTATTGACCCTTGAGATCGTTTGGATAAGGTTGTGTTCTTGTATCGGTTTGTCTATGTATATCGTGTCTAAAAAAGGAACATCAAATCCAGTGAGCCACATATCCACAACAATAGCTATTTTAAAGTTGGATTTTTCATTTTTAAATTGCGTATCGAGTGTCTTTCTGTACTCTTTTGTACCCAACAGATCATACAGCTCTTTTTCATCATCTTTGTTTCGAGTCATAATCATTTTGAGTTTTTCTAACGGAAGTATCTCTTTTCTTTCTTTATCCGTAAACTCCACACCTTCATCGCTTACTCTTTGTTCGTTCCATTGTGGTCTTAATGCAATAAGCTCAGTATAGAGTGCATACGCTATGGGTCTGCTGCTAGATACGAACAGTGCTTTACCTTTTAATGTCGCACCTTCACTCACTCTTTTTTCGTAATGCTCCACAAAATCTTTTGCTACCGCTTTTATTCTATCTGGATCACCGAGTATGACACCCATATTTGCCATGGCTTTTTTACTCTCTTCTATCTGATGCTCATTTGCCCCAACCTCGGCACATTCATCATAGTACTTTTCTATCTCTTGAAGTTTTGAGTTGTCAAGCAACACTTTGGCAGCACGTCCTTCATAGACAACCCTTACCGTTATTTCATCTCGTACTGATTCTGTCATAGTATAGCTATCTATTACATCTCCAAACACATCAAGCGTAGCATCGATAGGCGTTCCTGTAAACCCTACAAAAGTAGCATTTGGTAAAGAGTCATGCAGATACTTGGCAAAGCCATATGTTTTTTTGACTCCACTATCCGTTACTTTTACTTTTTGATCTAAATTGATTTGGCTTCTATGGGCTTCATCGGATATGACAATGATATTGGTTCTGTCGCTGAGGAGTTCCAAATCTTCGGTGAACTTATGAATGGTAGTGAGAAATACTCCGCCACTCTCTCGACCGCTTAGCCTTTGTCGTAAATCTTCACGACTCTCTACGCTGATGATTCCATCATCACCCACAAACCCTTTAGCATTGGAGAACTGAGAACTCAACTGTACATCCAAATCTGTTCTATCGGTAATGAGTATGATCGTAGGACTCGAAAAATGAATACTTTTCATTAACATTCTCGTCAGATAAAGCATCGTGAAACTTTTACCGCACCCAGTAGCACCAAAATACGTACCGCCTTTACCGTCGCCCTGTGGTTTTTGATGCAGTTTTATATTTTCATAGAGTTTTCTAGTGGCGTAGTATTGAGGATAACGACAAAGTATCTTTTCCTCTTTTCTGGATTTATCCGGCATGTAGACAAAGTTATGGATGATGTCTATCAAGCGTTCTCGGTTAAACATACCTTGAATCATACTGTGCATCGAAGCTATGCCATCTACATCGACTTCATTTCCGGTAATCTTTCTCCAAGCGTAGAAGAACTCATAAGGGGAGAAAAATGAACCCGCTTTGTTATTTACTCCATCACTGATGACACAAAACGCATTGTATTTGAAAAGCTCTGGGATATCTCTTCTGTACCTCGTGGTAAGCTGCACATACGCATCATGGATAGTTGCTTCTTCACGTATGGCACTTTTAAACTCAAACACGACCAAAGGCAACCCGTTGATATACAGTATGCCATCAGGGATTCTTTTTTCATATCCAACTATTTCGAGCTGGTTCACTATCTTAAAATCATTATTTTCTATCGACTCATAGTTTATAAACTCTATATAGATATCTTTTGCATTTGCATCTTCTCGTTTGAAGATAAAGCCATCCGATACAAGCTTCATGATAGACTTGTTGGTATCGTATAGATCGCTTGCAGGGTAAGTTTCAAGTTTGCGGATAATCTGAGTGATTTCACTCTCAGTGATGTTTTCAGATGCATATCTAGCTCTCAAATACTCTTTGAGATCATCTTTGAGCAGGACTTCGCCTTCCTCTCTTACGATCTTTTTACCGTTTTGGTGTTTGATACCTTGCTCACCGAGTAACTCTATAAATGCCAGTTCTAGCTTCTGTTCAGTGAATTTGTTCATAGACGACAACCTCTATTACAATACCATTGACTTTGATATAATGCTTGAAATAAAGCTGTTTCCCAAGAATTCTTATATCTACTTTGATACTTCATAAATTCCTTATGGAGTTCTTGTTGAATATCCATTGGACTTGAATGAAATAATATAAACCCTTCTCTCAAATCAGCTAAAACATTTGATGCTTCCACGGAAAATCTTGTATCAAGTTTATAATTGTCAAAATGTGATTGAACTCTATCTTTATCCACTTGACTCCAAGTTGTAGGAGGATTAACATAAAATTCTATTGATACTGGAGAAGTTTGCAACACTCTAGCAAATAACCATTGTTCAGTTGTAAAATTATCGTAATATGGATGCAGTGTTTGTGTATTTTGTGTAGTTGCATAGCTAGCTAATTTACCAGTATTGCAATCTTTGCAACTTGCAACTAAATTATACGGTAATACAGAAAATGTTGGAAATTTTGCTTCAGGTAAATAATGGTCTAATGTTGTAACTGTACCAACACCACAAAATGGGCATCTACTTAGAGGAGCTAAAGATAATAATTTATCATATATTTTTCGTCCAGTGTGATGCCTAACCATCTTATTGTTATATAATTTGACCATATCATCTTTTGAAATACTTCCTTGTACATGTGTATGGATGGAAAATGTATATAAATTCTTATTATGTGCTTTTTGATCATAATCGGTTGAGCTAGTGCCAATAAATCTAGTTATATTTCTAAAATTAATTTTTGTTGCAGCTATGAAGCTAGAATAGCATCTAACATATGTTCTTATCGGCGAAATATTTGGTTTAGAAATTACTCGCATTAAATTAATGCCTCATCATCATGAATCAATAATGCTCTTAGTAATAGTTTTGCTTCAAATCCCAATTGATCATTATATTTCTGGATAATTTGCCCATAATTTAGCCCATTATTTACATCTTCACTAAGCAATTTATAAAATCCTGATTCATTAACCTCTAAGCCAAATACTTCACGAGTTAATTTTCCAATCGCTTCACCAAAGGTTTCTGTTTCAAATCGTTCAGCATTTGCCTCCCGACCAAATCTACTTAATTTCCATACACAACTGTTAGGGATTTCTTGTACTATTACAGGAGAATGTGTTGCAATGATCGCAACCGCATTTCTATTTTCCAATAAATCAGATAATGCTCTAATGAAGGCTGATTGCAGTGGTGGATGTAAATGTGCTTCAGGCTCATCTAACAATACAAGTGTTTTTTCTTCAATTTTTTCAACTAATTTTGTAATAGTTAATAAAACAATTGAATGTCCAGAACTTAATTTCTTGAATAATCTAACAATAGCATTTCTACCAAATGTATTTTCAAGTATCTGAGTAACATTAACTCTAGCAAAAAGAGGATCGGACTCTAAACTTTTTACTGCCTTGATCCATTTCTGTTGTTTTGCCGGATTCATATCCATCAAAATGCTAGTTGCAAATTCATTGGCTAATTCATCATCATTTTTTAGAGTTATGTCTTCTCCTGGCTTTTTTAAACCAATATATGAATAATTTGGGTAATCTGATGCTAAATATGGTTTGAATGGATCAAATGCACTATAGGACACTGATACAACTCGCGAAAAAAACTCTTCAGGACCTCCCCATTCATCTTGAGCTATTAAAAATTCTCCTTTTACATCATCGGCATGAATAAAACTTTTAACCATATTGTTAAGTAAATGTGTTTTTCCAACTCCATTTCGACCTATCAATACATGAATATTTGTAGGTGGATTAGACTCAGGTTGTACTCTAAATAACAGTTCATAACCTGCTTCTGTGTCTGTTTGTATAGTCCTATAGGAGAAATTATATGGTGTTAAAACTGCATTACCATCTAATATTCTTTTATATTGTCCTTTTACTGTTACTAGACTGGTATCTCTTAACAGAGATGTTGTAGTTACCTCTTCTTCAAATGCTCTTGATTGTAATTCTTCATCAGCAATAATATCTCTCAAACTAGCTAAAAATGTTTCTTTTAATTGTGGGTCTAAGCTTTGAATAGTTGTATAGTATTCAACACTTTGCCCTAAAGAAAAGTACCTTTCATCTAGTCCCTCAAATTCATCTGGTAATTCTATTCTTTCTTCAGTCGTTTGACCGAAATTGGCAATTTTTACATAGCCTAAGTCATACTTATTTCCATTTTCATCAAAAAGCGTTATTTGATACAATGTGCGATAACTGTAATCGTTCCAATTATCCATTACCAAATATACAGATAGTTCATCTTCTTCTGGTACTCTAAAACCCCGTGGCTTTTTATAGAAGGTTAATGGCATTGTTTATTTCCCTGTATCGCATCTTCCATGCCATTTTTGTGTTTGATACCTTGCTCACCGAGTAACTCTATAAATGCCAGTTCTAGTTTTTCTTCTGTGAACTTACTCATCATTCTTTTCCATCCCTGATAGTACTTCCCAATAACCTGATTTTAGGCTTCCGATTCTACTCAGAGTTCCTTCATCTTTTAGCTTTTTGATAACTTTTTTGATACCTGATTCACTCATAGAGAGCATTTCCATCAGCTCTTTTATCGTTATATTGCTATTTTCCCTCATTAGAGAGAGTATTTTTTGGTCACTTTTATAGTTACTTTTTTGGTCACTTTGTAAAGTGTTTTGCATAGATTTCAAAATCATTTCTAGCATGAACTCTATAAATGGGGTACTTTCCCCAAGTTGCGTAGAGCTTTCAATTGCGCTGTAATAGTGTTCTTGATGATCTCTTACGATACTTTCAGTCGGTAAAAATGAAAAAATGGGGTTGAAACTATTTAAAATAACACTTTGCCAAAGTCTGCCAATTCTTCCGTTTCCATCGCTAAATGGATGTATAAACTCAAATTCATAGTGAAATATGCATGATTTCAAAAGCATATGTTCATCGCTATCTTTTAACCAAGAAAAAAGTTTCAGCATCAAATCATTTACCATGTGAGGTTGAGGAGCTATATGCTCCCCAACCTTCACATTGACATTTCTAAAACTTCCGGCAGATGTGAGTATCTCATCCATCAGGATTTTATGTGCATGTAACAGATCATCTAACTCATCAAATCTATACTCATCGAGTTTCTCATACGCTTTTATAGCCCCTTGCACTTCTGCTAATTCTCTTACTGTTCCCAAGACGCTTTTACCATCTAAAATAGCGGTGATCTTCTCCTCACCTAAAAAGTTTCCCTCTATCTCCAGAGTGCCCGCTAGTGTTTTAATGCGGTTCTTTTTTCTTAGCATGGGGTTTACTTTTGTTGTGCTTGTGAACTGCAGTTTTGTAAGTTCTTCGCTTATTTGTGTTGAAAGTTTTAGTATCTTTGATGTTATCGTATATGGTGGGACATAATGATTCATTTTGTACTCTCCGTATCATCAAATAAACTCTTGTAATGTTGAGATTCCCATTGCTTTCTTTGTTTTTTTCTTCCAGCTTCTAGAAGTTTCAACTCTCCAAGTTCTAACTCTTGTGTTCCAAAAACTTGTAGCACTCTATAAGCTCTACCTTTTTCATCGCCAAATTCATCAAAAGTAACTTTTATTTCAAGATGACAATTTATTAATGAGCCGTTAGAAAATTTATGTTTTCCTTCGATAACTTCTTGTTTAAATTTTGAATCAGCCATACTAAAATCAATTTTGTCATTTTTATATCGTCCTCGCCAATTATATTTACCCTCTTTTAAAACTGGTGAGATAATCTCAATCATGGCATCGTCATCTTCCGAAATAGTTGTGTCATCGTGTAAAATGAAATTTTTAAAATCTTTTCGTTCAACTATATATTCTATACCATTTTTTTCTACACTCTTGTATCCGATTTTCTCTACTTTTTCATAAGAATCGATTTTTTTATAAAAGTTTGAAATATATTTTTGCACAAGCTTATCATTGAGCTTTTTATCTATTTGTTCTTCTATTTCCAATTCTTTTTGCTGATTATCTAACTCTAAATTTTTAAGTGTTGCTTCTTTTATTTTTTTATCTAAAGCTTCTGCTTGAGTATCTCTAGTAGCATAATGAGTGATAGTATCATTTAATGCAGGAGATAAATAATTTAAAACTCTATCTATAACAAAGCCTGAAAAAGCAAGAGTTTCAATTAATCCACCCTCTTGATAAGCTTCTGTTTCGATTTTTAATTCACTATTTAAAAGTTCACCTATCCTTTTTACTGCTTCAAGAAAATCTTTTTCAGCTTTGTTTCTCACAAAAGCATTCATGGCATGTGAATTATCTTTGAGGTAGTAGTGAAGTTCAAATTTTTGAGTGAAATTATTCATGAAAAAATATCTTGAATCATTTTTTTAATTGTCATATTTTCTAGTTTTGAAATTAATGGTGTTTCATAGTCTCTCTGACCATTCCAATGTAGATTGTCATTATAAATTAGCCCCAACAAGAAAAAAGTTTCAGGGATGGAAATTCCTAATTCTTCTACACAATATTCTAATTTGTATTTTGTCCCATTGTTTTTTTCATCAAGAAAAATTCTTTTATGTTCTGAATCCATTAACAAAGAAAAAACTATTTCTTCAATCTTAATTCTTACTGCAAATAATACGGCTATAGCATCATAATCATTACCTTGCAGGTAGTTTCTTGTTTCCTTATAAATTTCATTATAAAAACTATGGGATTTCCCCCAAACTTTTTTAAGTACGAGTGATTGAAATTCAATTTCTAAATTAATTTCATCTGGATGAAAATGAAAATGGTGTTTACTCACAGCATCTTTGATTCTACTGTCATCTCTATGTTTTACCATTTTTAAAAAAACTGATGGTGCTCTAGTCGAACTACTTGCTAAATAGCGTATTTGTAATTTATGTTTATTAAAACTAAAGTGTTTAAAATAAGCAGGATCTAAATGTGTCAATAAAGTTGGATATAAAAATCTATCTTGCATTTTAAATTCTTCAATCAACGTTGTAATATAGTATTGAAATGCTACTAGATTGGCATCGTCTAAATAATCAAAAACTTCATCAATAATTAATATACAATGCTGTTTATTAAAGGCTCTTCTTGCTTTTTGAATTTGAGCAATGAAAGATAAAATATCTCTTTGACCGTTTGACATTTGGTCTGCACTAGGAAATTCTATAATCAAACTTTTTTTTGAACTACTCTTGGATTTTTTCTTTTCGGCAACAGAAATATTATGTCTTGTTGTATCAATAGCACTCAAAAGTTCATTATAAAACAATTTATCTCTTGTGTATAATAAATACTCTAATGCTTTTTTAAAAGTTCCAGTTTGAGATAGCCAAGCAATTTCAATTGCGATTAAATATCTATCAACTTCAATATCTACAAACTTTTCAATAATTTCTGCTAAGTTTTTTAATGGCACTATATTTGATAAATTAGACAATTCGCTTGCAAAAATATAATCTTTGACAACTTGCGAACTTCCATGTTGGGTATTTATTCTTTCAATGATTAAATTTAATGGATTTTCAAAAGTCAATTTTTTTGTATAGTGACTTATATCTATTTTTTTACTAAATAAATACCAAAAATCTAAACTATTTAATAGATTCGTTTTTATATTAGGTAATACTTTTCCATTGTTTCCAAATTTTTCACTCATGGCAGTTGCACTATAATCAAAATCTACTTTGTCGGGAATAGTCGCAATAAGCTCAATACTTTCAGATTCCAAGGATGAACTGACTGCAGTAAATCTACCTGTATTTCTTTTAGTACATTTTGCATATAACGGACTATTAACTACAAAATAGTCAAATTTTGAACTTATAGAATTTGACGTATTATCAGCTATATAAGCATTAGAATCTATTGTAACAACTAATTTAGGAACTAAACCACTATTGTTTAGATGGTAGTTTTTCTCATCTAACTCTAGCTTTGATGGTTTCAATGATTCAAACCCACAAGCAATAGAACTTTTACCAAAACCATTTGGAGCTACAAAAATAGAAGGCTTGTTGGGAAACAAATTTACAATAAATTGTTTATTTCCAATTCCCTTTATATTTTCAATCTCAATAGAATCTAATTTATTCATTAATCACCCCTCAATAGTTGCCATTTTTGAAAGTAATATTTCTTTTAAACTTCCCAAAAGTTCTATTTCTTTTGTAATCAAGATTATATAATCATCAATAATCGTTAATTGACTTTCAATTGCTATTAATTTCTCCTTTGATGGTAAAACAAATGTGATATCTTGAATAATTTCTCTTTTTGCAATATTGACTTGCGCACTACCAGTTGAGTTTTCAAGCAAAGAAGTTTGTCCCTGTTCTGATAATAAAAAATATTTTAGTAAAATAGGTTCAATTTTGGAAATATTAGCTCTTAATATCAGTAAAGCTTGATTTATTACACCTATGGCATCATCTTTTTTAATCATAGTTATCTTTCCTAAAGTTCCGGAGCAACTTATAACCATATCATTTACTTTAACGGTAAATCTTTTTAGTTCTTTATGTTTTTCTGTACTAATAAAATATCTAAAATTTCTATGTCCATTAATTGCATGTTGCTGTTCATATACAGGCACTCCACTACAAGTCATGTCATCTTTTTTTAATGAAGAGCCAAATGGACCACGAATATAGCCTTTATCATCAAGAAGTTCTCCAATAGCAGTAGCTTTCCACCCCTTGGGTATCTCCATCTCCAACTCATCACAATAAACCATCTCACCACCATTTGATTTATATGGTTTACCGTTTTCATCTGGAAACTCAAAATTTACAAACCACTCTTTATAGATATTTTGTGCTGTATCTTCTAGCTTTTGATTTAATTGTTCATTTAGTTTGATTCGGTCTGTGATGGTGTGATACTCTTTTACAAGCTCTCTTTGTTTCTCGATTGAAGGAAATGGAAGTTCTACATCACACATCTCGTCCCATCCAAAAGCTTCTCTTGTACTACCGTAAGACATATATCTGGCATACCTGTCAAACTCTTCTCTTCTGAACCACATCATGAGGTATTCGGGCATTAAGTCATTTGTATTGATTATCTCAAATGCTGTATAAGAAGTAGAAATTATCGCTTCATCATCTTCAAGCAGTGCTACAGAGATTTTATCTCCGTTTCTTGATGTTACTGGTCCGTAAGCAAATTGACCTTTTTTGATTATTTTATAGGTGGTCATATCTGTGCCAATAATATTGGCAATGGATGGAATAAATTTTTTCGTAATACTGACACCCAAGAGATTATCAACTGCTAAATCATTGTTTTTTACACTGACTTGCTGAATAAATTGACCGAGTTTTTTATAGTTTGATCTCATAGCCCAACTCTTTAAAAACTGTCAATAACTCTTTTTTTGATTGTTCTTCATCTCTTAAAAGCTCTGCAAATTCACCTTGAAGTGTTTGCATCTTTGTATCGAAATCTATATTTTCATCTCTGTTTACAAACTCGATGTATTTGCTGGGAACGAGTGAATAGTCTTTTGCTCTCACATCGTCTATGGTGACGCTTTTGCAGTATTCCTGTATATCTTTGTAAGCCTCTTTATCGCTTTGCCAAATATGATAAGTATTTGTTACTTCTTCTACTGTTTCATCGTCAAACTGCACAAACTTTTTCTCAAACGGTACACCTTTTTGTCTCAAATCCATAAATAGTATTTCATTGGTTCTTTCTCTGTGGGTTTTTGTTTTGCCATTTTGCTCAAAAGTTCTTAGTTTCTTATTCGCATTGAGTATCCAAAGCGTTACACTGATATCAGTCGTATAAAAAAGGTTTCTAGGTAAAATAACAATCGCTTCCACTAAATCATTTTCTATCAGTTTTGCTCTAATTTTGTACTCTTCACCGCCACCGCTTAATGCACCGTTTGCCAAGATGAATCCTGCTACTCCGTTTACGGAGAGTTTGGATACCATGTTTAGTATCCAACCGTAGTTGGCGTTTGATGTCGGCGGTACATCATATCCTGCCCATCTCGCATCATCTAGCAGTTCGTTTACACCTCTCCAGTCCTTTTGATTAAAAGGAGGATTTGCCATGATGAAATCGGCTTTGAGGTCTTTGTGTTGGTCTTTTGCAAAGGTATCGGCAGGTACATCTCCGAGGTTTGCGGATATTCCCCTGATGGCTAAGTTCATTTTGGCAAGTTTATAGGTAGTGGCTGTGTACTCTTGACCGTAAACGGAGATATCTTTTTTGTTTCCATTGTGAGCATCTATAAATTTGACAGACTGCACAAACATACCGCCACTACCGCAAGCAGGATCGTAAATCTTTCCTTTATACGGCTCTATCATGGTTGCTATGAGATTGACTATAGATTTTGGAGTATAGAACTCTCCTTTTCCTTTTCCCTCTGCAATAGCAAAATTACTCAAAAAGTATTCATACACACGACCGACGATATCGTGTCCTTTATCCTCTATGGTGTTGATGTTGTTGATAGTATCTATAAGGGATGAGAGCTTACTCGAATCCAGTCCCAGTCTTGAGAAGTAGTTGTCCGGTAAAGCCCCTTTGAGGGAAGGATTGTTTTTTTCGATAGTTGCTAGGGCTGTATCTATTTTGAGCGCTATATCATCTTGTTTTGCTTGTTGCTTGATATACGACCATCGTGATTCTTCCGGAAGATAAAACACATTTTCCATAGTATAAAACTCTACCATATCGATAAAAGCTTCTTTTCCCTCTGAGAGTAGTTTTTCTCTCCGTTCTTTGAATGTATCACTGACAAATTTTAAAAAGATGAGTCCTAAAACGATGTGTTTATATTCACTAGATTCAACAGAGCCTCTTAATTTGTTTGCACTCTCCCAAAGAGTCTCTTCCATACATTTTTGATTTTTTTCTTTTGCCATTAATTATTGTGACCTTTTATTTAACATAATTTATTAAATACATTTTTTACTTATTATATCTTTAAAAAATGTATTTAATATAAAACGTGGAATATTCAAGTTAAAACTCCATAGGTAGGAATAAACGAAAAGATGATTGATGTTTGACAGCAACTGTAACTTGGAACTGATCTCTATTTATGCTAATAGCATTTTTGGAAACAACGGCAGATACGAGATTTTTAATGCAGATGCAGCCATACCTTAAAGATATGGATGAGCGGGGGGGGTGTTTATTTGGGACGTGCCGAACTGAGAAAAGACAATCATCACTTTAATATCAAACACCTTGCTAAAATCTCCAAGGTTTTAGATATAGACATTTGTGAGTTTTTTAGATCTTAACCATTGCAATAGAGACATAAATTGTATCAGAATACGGGGTTATTATGGCTTGAAATCGTTTCATATGCTTTAGAAATCAAAATTTCCACAGCTATCATTAAGAACAAACTCTTCCTCTTTTTTCTTAACAACCATTTTATAATTTTTTATACTATAGAGATTATAAATATATTCCATTATATATGAGAAATTTGGGTACAGTCTATATTTATTAACCTGAGACATGAGTTTATTGTATTCTCTTGCTTTATTCGCAATGTTACTACACTCTATGCATTTTTGTATATAAAGCACTTGGTTTTTAACTCGTATATCTTCAAAATAAAAAATTGCGTATCTCTCAAATATCCTGCTGATGGCTTCATTAAGAGTATCTAAGTTTTTGTTTTTAAAAAATTTAGATGGAAGTTTTAACTCAAATCTACTTATCTGCTCATGTAACGACTCTTTAAACTGTTTGTCATAAAACAACGCTGATACTGATTTAGTTTTCTTTTGTAAATAATTAGTGGTAATATAAATTTGTTCGTTATGGTATCTGCCATTTGGCACTTTTTTAATCTGCATAGCATAAAAGTTGTCGTACGCACAATTTACATCAATATTACAATCTAACTCACTCAGTTTAAATGGCAACCTTTTACTATTTAGCCAACTAGCCATAGCAAATAAAAAGTTGCTTCTTAACTCATCATTATAATCATCATAACTCTTTAACCCTGCAAATACCATCTTTATGTAATATGTTGATTCTTTTCTGTCTTGACCATGAGCATAAACACCAGTGTTAATCGTTGCTATAGTTGTGTTGTTGCTATAAATAACATACTCTATTCGTACACCACCGTTACCAAATCTATGTTCTTTGGAATCTACAAAAAAAGTTTCAATACTCATAACTAAATTTATCATTTCGTTTAATCTCGCTCTTTGTAGCTCCGCACTATGAAACTCTACTCTTAATCCTATACTGTCTATTTGTGTCGTGTAATGCATTTATTTTCTCTTATGTATATATTAAAAGGATAGATATATGTACTAATAGTTTATAAGTTAAATAGTTTTGATTAAAGTTTGTTGTGTGTCATATAATGTAAATTAAATTAATTATATGTTTATAACTGCTACTTATTCTAGAATCATTTTTTTAACATAAAAATGTATAGTCTTATCTATCTTTTCAATTAATGGATAATTTAAAAAAAAATAAAAAATTGTGATACCTAAAACTACAAAATGTAGTCTTAGGTAAGTTTTTATTAAGAACGGTAAAATCGCTTGACACCTCTCTTGTATTGTTGGTTGACTCACCTACTGCTCTTTTTTTAACTGCGATAGTGGCTGTGGTTTAAACCCTAAATCCCTCTCAACACCTAGTCCAAGACTTCCTTTTGCCTCTTGTATCTCTGATAGCGAAAAATATCCTAGTTCGCTCCCAAAAGGCGATACCACATATCCAAAGCAAATATCTTTATCTATTGAAAGCTCTGTAATGTACCAAGTCCAGCCGTCTAAAAAGAGTTTTACATACGCTATAGGGTCTTGTTGCTCCTTTGTAGCGTAAAGAAGAGGGATTTTATCTTCTATCTCTTTTGATATTAGTTCCATAAAATGACCTCCTTTCATAGTTCCAAATTTCGTATAAAATCACCGATGCACTCAATGGCATTTACATCTTTAAATGCAAATTCTCTCAAATAGGAGTGGCTTATTTTAAAGTTTTTAAATGCTTCTAAAATATCCACTCCCTCTTGCGAACCAAGTATCTGCATATTGGTGATCTCTTTATTGCTGGGATCACACGTATAACCCTCCGTTGTAAAGAATAGAAAATTTCTCATCTCATGCCGCCTGTTGATCAAGCGGTTTATACCACTGCTTTCCGTTCCAGCGGAAACCGTATGCTTTGATACTATCTTTTTTAGCGTATATGTCATCGCCTATAACTATAAGAGAATTTCCCTGCTGTAATACGGAGAGCCCGAGATTGTATAGCGAGGTGTAATCTTGCGGAGAGCGGTCGTGTATCTTCTGCTGCGGTTGTTTTGATGGTAGTGAAGCTTGGGTGTTTTGCTGATGTGTTGTTGCTTGTCTGCCCTTGTCATATAGCGTATTTCCAAACTGTGCACCAAGTGTTCTAAAACATCTTTTTATACAATCAGTTACAGCTTCTTTAGCAGCATTTTCATATGCATCTGCCAATATTTTATTGATTCCAATACCAAATCCTATATCTTCACGTTCTATTTGTTTGGTGTGTTGTAGATCATATACAGTGACCTTTACTATCGCCTTGTAGCAGATCACGATGTTCTGATTTTGATTAGTCTCTTGAGAGACTTGTTCCAATTGGGATATGGTGTAGCTCCAATTGCCGTAGCCAAATATCCTGTTTGCTGTATCGATAATATCGAATCCTTCCAAATAAGAAAGTTCGATATTGCCTTTGGTTCGTGTTTTGATACGGTTTGAATCTGGCTCGTAAGAAAGTACCTGTAACTGTTTTTCGTTAAACATAATAACCTCCTTATGCGGCTTGCTCTGCCAGACTCAATAGTTCGGCAGCTTGATTGTTTGTATGCATGCGTCTTGTATTGACCTTTATGCGGGCAGGCACTTCTTCTGCAACGACTCCGACCTCTATGTATTTATCTATCTCGTTCATACCCTCAAGAGTCAGCATCGCGTTTTTTACAGCATCTTCATCCACTATTACTGTGTAGTATCCAAGATCAATAAGTGCCTGAGCATCTAATATCTTGAAAGTCTCTTTGGATTTTATAGCTGATGGTGTGATCGTAATAGATGATATTGCCGTGCCGTCCAAACGTTCTATGCCGTATTCTGCTATAACGGATGCGATTGCTTGAAGAGAAAGTTCTTTTGCATTCACAAGTCTCTTTTTAAGAGCGGTGAGCTCTTTGATGTCTTCTGAGAGGTAGTCGATTTTGTTTTGAAGTTCTTGGATGCTTAGACCCAGATAATCAGCCTTGGCGTAATAAGGTTTGTCTGATTCTAAAACTTGTCGTACATAGTTTTTAAACCATTCTTCTTTGCCTTCTTTGAGATTTTCAATTTCTGTTTGAAGACGGTAGTTTGTTGTTTTCATTATTGACTCCTTATGCTGCCATCTGATATGACGGCTCTTTTAGATTGGCGATCATTCGCGCCGTTTCATAAAGTTCTTTGTTTAGCTTGAGATTTGCATCGATCTGTGTGATAGGTTTGGAAGTAAAGTTTCTTCCCGTATAACGGTTGTGACCTCTTACTCCACCTTTAATCATCGCCTCTTGTATGCGATTGAATACAATCCATAAAGAGGAATCTTTATCTTCCTCTCTGTGTACATGTAAGAACTCCTGCGGATCAACGGCATGTGTCTCCTTGTCAAAGCGGATATCTACCGCAGCATTGGCTAAAGAGTACTGCTCTATAGGTGAGAGATGAATTGTTTTAAATTTCTCTATCTCTTTTTGTATATGTGGCATATAAGAAACAACTTCTTCAATAGCACTCTTTACTTTTTCAAGGTTGAATCCAGAGTGGATGATAGAGTGGTGTGAGAATGTTTGTGAGGGCACTACAAGCATGTTTGAACAAACAATGCGAAAATAGGCGAGATCGACGATAAATGAAGATGTACGGTTGTGTGAGTTTGTGAGAACGATATCTGCGTACTCTTCGTTTGCGTCCGGTCTTAACAGATTGTCGATACTTCGAAACTGGATAATGTGTTTTTGGTAACCTTGATTGTCGCTGTTACGTACTTTGCTTTCACTTGCCATAATAGGGTAGTATCCGGCATCTCTAAATGTATCCAACACGGAATATGTCGGTACAAAAGCATATCTCTCAGAGACGCCATCAATAGGAGTCTCTGAAAAGATTGAAGGTGCAGCAGCTCTTAGCTGCTCATTGGTTAACGGTATGTTTGACATGGTTCATTTCTCTTGTTTGTATAGTTCATCTTCAAGAGGAAATCTCTTCTTCTTTTTCTTTTTGGAAGACTCGTATGTACTGACTACTGCTGTAGCAACTAAAATAGCGATTGTTAGACATTGGGATAGTGGCATATATGCTCCTTTTTTGTTAGATTGATGGTTCTTGTGGAATCGTCATTTGAATAATATGTGATTGAAAAAAGTTTGAAATTAAAAGATAGTGTAAATTTTTTTTAATGCTTCTAATCATTTGAGAAAAAATTTCCAAACTAGATTAGGGGTACAAAATGGAGAAAAGTACTACAAATTTCAGAGAGTTATTGCCGCGACAGGTATTATTTAATTTAAAGGATGTTCAACAACTTGGTATATTAAAAATAGATATGGCAAAAAAATTGATTTATAAAGGTGAATTAGAGGTAGTTAAAATAGGTAATAAGTTACATTTGAGTTATTCTGAATTATTAAGATATCTGGAGAAAAATACAATTCCTACAATAAATTAAAATCTCACACATGGCTTGCGGAGGTCTGTAATAGCGGCACCTTGCTGTACAGGAAATTAAAATCTCACACATGGCTTGCGGCTATGTGTGAGATTAATATCTTTTTTTTAATTTTTCAATTTTTTCTGTTGGCAAGCCTGTAACTTTAGCTAATGTTTGATTATCTAGCTTTTTAATTCTTAAAGCTAAAAGTTTTTTTGCTATTTCTTCTCTAATTCTCATCTCCGATTGACAAATACCTACTATTTCTCTATCTTTCAAAAAATAAATAATGATATTAAGATACTCTAATATTACATTTACATCTTAAAGCAATTGCGTCTTTGCGCATGAAAACTGTTTTTAGCTGACATAAATCTATAGCACTTTTTATAGTATGAATACTTTATGTTTGCTATAAATGTAATCTGATTTATTCCATTATTGAGATTATATGAACTTGTTTTATACTTTATAAGCAGAAGATGATATTCTTGGTTTAAAGGTGAATAAGGCTTAAAGCAGTATGTCAATATGTAGTAAAAATATCAGAAAATTTTAAAATTATTACAATAAGTTGGAGTAAAATTTTGTCTTGATCTACTATATTAAGGTACTTATAATTGAGTGTATTCCAAAGAAAATATCTATCTAGCAATACTTGATAAATTATTTCAGGAATGCTATAAAATCAATAATTATTTAGTTTACTAATTTTATAAAAATATTAGAATATTAGAAACAATATTCTTGTATTTGAGTATTTGCCTATATTTCATCTGTAAAAATTTAATTTAAAATAAGATAAAATTAGAATAATAGATATGAAAAATATCAATAATATTGTTTCTAATATTCTATTTTATTGTTAGAAATTTAGTCTAAATATAGAATAGAATAGAATAGGTAGTTGTTATAGAAAAATATGAAAATATTTTTTTCCTGCAGAGAGCGATTTGGCATTTTCAACTTTAAAAAAATCATTATCAATTTTTCTCAACATATTCATAAAAGTTCTAGATGACTCAATAACACTATCTGGATTAAGTATTTTGAAGTAATTTAGAAGGTTTGCTTGCTTTATTAATTTTTTTTCGAAATCTTGTTCTAGTTCTGCATATAGTTTATTATTTTTCAATTGAATTTGTTTAAAGTACTCTTTGTCAATATTTTTAACTGCATTAATAAATATCTTTAACTTGTCATCCAAAGAAACTGTCATCATATTACGATTATCATTTTCGAATGGAGTTTGATTATTAAGAGTACTTGAATAAAATCTTAATACTTTAACAAAGTTTTCTAGGTCTTTTTTTATATTATTCTCTAAATCTATCTTTGTTATTTTGGTTTTATCTTGTCTATTGCACCATACAGGAATATACATTTGGTCAAGTTTTGTGGCTATATGAAAAACAGTATAGTTTTCATCGTTCTCAAGATACAGTAATTCAGGCTCTTCTATAGTGATTAATGTTTGAGCATATTTTTGTTGACTTGAAAGTAGGCTCTGCAAATATTGCTTAGTTACTTTATTTTCAATAGCTGATTTTGATATATTATTTAAATTATAAAATAGCTTCTCTTTTACGATATTAAGTACATTGTTAGATGTTAATATTTTATCAGTTATTTCGAGGCAATTTTCTTCACCAAAAAGAGGAACAATAATATTATGAAACAATATTTCTAGCCCTGAATCCTTACTGCCATATAACACTAAAGTAGTATTTGATTTATTTTCAAGATTCTTAAAAAAGGAGGCTATCCAATTTAAAATATAGCTGAATTTATTATAACTATATCCAGACAGATGATATAAATATTGTAGTATTATAGATTTTTGAGGTTCATTTTGTTGAAAATCTATTGCTGTGCGTATGTACTCTTCTTCAGTTTTTTCAGGCTCCCATGATTCAGTTCGCGTGGTCTCTGGTACTTGTGTTGACATTGTTAGGTAATGCGATGGCTTAAAGGTGTTGCGATAATATAGCCCATCTTTTTTATTTATATAAAATTCGTAATTTTCGTGAGGATTGTATTCTTCAGACTCTGCAAGCAAGAGTTGACTTACAGAGATAACCAAATTATTATTTTTGTGGAGTTCCTCTCGTTCATCGGCTAGTATTTGTTTTTTTGTAATTTTTTGTGTAAGAGTAAAATTACAGTTTAAGAAATTACTAAAAAGAATATTTATTTTAGGTAAAGTTGCAGTATGAACTTTTCCTTTTGGAGAAAACCTATAGCATATATCACCGTTGGATGTAAGCCAAAGAGCACCTCCACGTAAATTTATAATGTTAATCTCATTTGATATGGCTAAATAAAAAGCTTCACCATAAATTTCTTTAACCCAGTTATTCTGAACATAAAGTTTATTGTTATTGAGTTTATTGTCATAAGTAAAACTAGAATATACATCTTTTACATTAACTCTATTAAACCATAATGCCATTTATTACCTTTAATTTCAGTGCTCTAATTCGTTTTAAATAATGCAAAGCACATTGTACTAACACTGAATTAGATAAAAATTGTAACATAATAAGCAGCTTTGGCTTGTTTAAGTTATTGTTCATAATTTTTTGACAGCACTCATAATATAATCAAGATGATTGCTATACCAGTCCATCATCTCGGTACGTTCTTTTAAATACAAAGCTCTGTTATAGGCTTGAGAGACTTTTGAGCCTACCGTATGGGCAAGTTGTGTTTCGATTACATCATGAGTGTATCTACCGTGTTCATGAGCGATAGTAGAAAATATACCTCGAAATGAGTGAGCCACTATCTCATCTTTTGTGTAACCGATTCTTCTTAAAGCAGCAACCATAGCCGCATCCGAAAGAGGTGTGTTTTGACCTCTTGGTGATGGAAATAAGAACTTACTACCAGTGCTATTCTCTTTAGCTTCTTTGATAATTTCAATAGACTGTTTGCTCATGGGTACAATTAGCTCTTTATTTGTTTTCATCTTTGCAGCAGGGATAATCCACTGTTTGGCTTTTAAATTGATTTCATCCCATTCTGCATAGCGCATATTGATGGGTCTTACAAATGTATGGGCTATGAGTTTCAGAGCTAATTTTGTACTAATATGACCTGGATATTGCTCTATCAAGTTCAGTAATATACCTAACTCCTTATCACCTGTAATAATAGGGTAGTTATTTGTTTTGGATGAACCAACAACGTCTTTCAGCGATACGGATTTACAAGGATTTAGTTCTACTTCATCAGGGTAGTTAGCAATTGCGACATCATAAACTCTTGAGATGCTGCTAAAAGTCTTTTTTGCTGACTCTTTCGCACCTCTGTTGGACATATTGTTTAAAATTCTGATGATATCTTTAGGTTTTATATCATTTATTAGCATATCACCGATCTCAGGATAAACATCTTTCTTCCAGCCTTTGAGACTTCTTACTAAATGAGTTTCGCTTACGTTATTGGCAACTTTATCCATGTAGTATTCCGACCACTCTTTAAATGTTTTAGCGGAAACTTCAGTTTGAATAGTTTCTTCAACTACAATAAATGGATCTATCCCGTCTGCAATAGCTGTTCTGGCAGCATCTCGTTTTTCTCTTGCTCTTGCTAATGATACGTCTGGATAAACTCCAAAGCTTTTACGCATAGGCTTATTGTTAAAGCGGTAACGGAATCTCCACCTTTTAGATCCTTGTGGAGTAATTTCCAAACTAAGTCCTGCACCATCATTAACTGTGTACAACTTGTCTTTTGGTTTTAAAGTTTTAACTTGCGTAGCTGTTAGCATGTGTACAACCTAGAGAAAATTTAATGTACAACATAAAAGTTGTACATATAATTGTACAATAAATTATAGATATCTGTAGTTTTTTGTATGTATTTGTATGTAGTTTTTTAGACTTTAAAGTCTTTAAAAGTTCGTATTTTTGGCATTTTAAGTGGATTTTTCATGGGATAAGAAAAAGTTGTGTTGGTGGAGCTGTGGAGAATCGAACTCCAGTCCGAAACCACGCTACTCCTAATGTCTACATGTTTAGAAAAATTGTTTGAATTTAATCTTGCTTCACACAACTTGCAAAGTTACGCAAGACGATCCTTTGGGATTCATTTTATGCACAAGGCAGACATAAAATATATCTACATAAGGGTTATACTTCGAGCCCTATCTATCTAGCGTCAATAGGTGAAGCAGCCCGCCTCTTACGAGGGGATAAAACTTAAGCTACTGCTAAAGCTGGGCGATAATTTGTATTGTTTGCGTTTAAGCAATTTGAGCCGCGTAACGGAAGTGCTCAGTCCGACATGCAATTAAAAGCTACTTGATCCCGTCGAAACCAGGTCAGCCCCATAAGCGCAATTATATCAGAAATGATTAACGAAATAGAGGTGTTGTAAATCTAAATTTATATATTGTATGTGATTGTGTTGCTAAATGGAGGTTAAAAGTTATGTTTTAAGGTGGTGGCCAATCTCGGAATTGAACCAAGGACACAATGATTTTCAGTCATTTGCTCTACCAACTGAGCTAATTGGCCATAATAAAAAGTAGATGAGTTCAAAAGTGGTGGCCTGTCTCGGAATTGAACCAAGGACACAATGATTTTCAGTCATTTGCTCTACCAACTGAGCTAACAGGCCATCTTTTAAGAGCGCAATTATACAGCTAGAGCACTGAAAGTTAGCTTATGCTGTGAACTGCCTCTTTGAACTCGTTGCCTCTTTGCACATAAGAGGTAAACTCATCAAGGCTAGATGCGGCAGGAGAGAGCATTCCGATTTCGCTGTTCTGTAGGTTTTTATCTATTTTATTTACTGCATCTGCCAAGTTTTTGCATAGCTCAAAAGGTATATTATAGTTTGTTGCTAGCGTTGATAGTTTCTCTTTATTGGTCCCAATATTGTATATTTTTACTTTGTAATTTTTTAGAAATTCAAAAAGTTCAGCTAAATCAACGCCTTTATCGTCTCCACCTAAAATAAGGTGGACAAAAGAGCCGTGGTAGCGATTAAGTGCAGCTATTGTAGCGTCAAGATTAGTGGCTTTTGTGTCATTTATCCATAGGCGGTCTTTACTGTCTCTGAGCTCTTCTTGTCTATGCGCGTCTATGATAAACGAGTTTATTTTTTCATAATCAACTCTATCAAAAAGCATTTTATCAACCGCCATTGCTAAAAGTGCATCTACCAAAAACACACCTTTAAACTTTATTTTCTCTCTATCTATGCCAAAATGTAGAGCTAAATCCTCTTCGTTTGAGTAAGTGATTATGTGTGCTGAAGTTTTTATATCTTTGAACTCGGCTGGAATTATTGCAATTTCACCCTCTTTCATTTGTGAAATAGGTCTTAATTTTGCTTTTATATACTCATCCATATCTCCATGCCAGCTTAGATGATCTGGCGTTATTGGAAGTAAAACATATATATTTGGAACTGCTTTGTTGGTGTAGTGCATAGTAAAAGAGCTAGTCTCAAGGACCCAGATGCTAGCATCTGAGCTTAAATCTGCTAAAGGAGTTCCTATATTTCCACCCTCTTGTGAGCCTCTATCTTGAAGCAAATACTGCATCATTTGAGTTGTTGTTGTTTTACCATTTGTTCCGCTTATCCAGACTGTAAGTGGGGATTTATCGGCAAAGCAGTCATAATCGCTTATAAGATTTTTTGCTTTTCTAACAAGTGGATTTGATGGTGCTATTCCAGGAGAGACTATCTCTAAGTCCGAATATTTTGAATCAAAACTTGATGATGGTTTTACTCTGAAGCCGTTTTCATCAACAAAAGGTTTTGTACATTTGTCATCATAAAAGATAGCGTTTGGATAGAGTTTTGTTAAAGCCTTTGTTGTTTTTCCGTAACCAAATAGAGATACTCTTTTCATTAGCGAATCTTTAGAGAGATTAGTGCAATCATATTTGAAAGAATAGAGATTATCCAAAATCTAACAATAATCTTGTTTTCAGCCCAATGTTTCATCTCAAAATGGTGATGAATTGGAGCCATTAAAAACACCCTTTTTTTACGAAGTTTGAAACTTCCAACTTGAAGAATAACAGAGAGAGTTTCAATTACAAATATTAAACCAATTATCAGTAGGAGAATCTCGCTTTTACTTATAATTGCAAGGTAACCCAAAAAAGCACCTATTGTTAGTGAACCGCTATCGCCCATAAAAACTTCAGCTGGATGACAGTTGTGCCATAAAAATCCGGTAAGTGCGCCCATTAAGGCGCTAGAAATTATTGCAACTTCACCAATGTTGAAAGTTGGCATAAGCAGATATGCACTTATTTTCACATTTCCTGTGATGTAGATAATAATACTAAAAGATGTAAGTGCAGCAAGAGATGGAACTGTCGCAAGTCCGTCTAGCCCGTCTGTTAAATTTACTGCATTTGAGGTGGCGATAATGATGATTACCCAAAATACAATTGCCAAGAGACCCATATCGTAAATAGGATTTTTGATAAACGGAACATAAAGATTAGTGTTAAAATCAGAGAGATTAAACAGAAAAAGCGCGACGACAAGAGCTGATATAAATTGAAGCAGAAGTTTAGTTCTTGCTTTTAAACCAGCTAGATTCTGATTTTTTTTGATTTTTGCATAGTCGTCCTGAAAACCTATAAGAGCAAAAAGTACAAGCGTTAAGATAGCTCCAAGAGCATAAACATTTGTAAGTCTGATGCTTATTAGAGATGCCAAAATAGTAGCACCAATAAAAACAACTCCACCCATAGTTGGAGTTTTTGCTTTCTCTTTATGTCTGTCAGGTGCCCATCCGTTTATGGGTTGAACGCGGGATGTATTTTGCGCCCATCTGATAAAACGAGGCATTAAAAATAGTGTAAAAAATAGAGCCAAAAAGAATGCTATTCCTGCTCTTACGGTGATGTATCCAAGTAAATTAATCTTTAATAATTCTGATAGCCAATATAGCAAAGTATTATCCTTATAAAATGAAGATGACATTATAGTATAATTGCACAAAACAAAAGGGGGAAAATTGAGAAAAAAAGCTATCTTGGTTATAACAGATGGAATAGGATACTCCTCAAAAACGCAATTTAATGCATTTTATAGTGCAACAAAGCCAACTTATGATGAACTTTTTAAAAAAACTCCACACTCTTTAATAGATACTTTTGGGCTTAGTGTTGGACTTCCAGAGGGTCAAATGGGCAACTCAGAAGTAGGGCATATGAGTATAGGAAGCGGGAGAGTTTTATATCAAGATTTAGTAAAAATATCTCTGGCCCTTTCTGAGGGCAGCATTGAACAAAATGAAGAGCTGCAAAAACTCTTTCAATCCTCTGGTAGAATACATCTCATTGGTCTCATGAGTGATGGCGGTGTCCACTCTCATATAGAGCATTTTATAGGTATAGCTGATATTGCTGCAAGAAACAACAAAGAAATTTTCTTGCACCTTATAACTGACGGAAGAGATGTCTCTCCTGTGTCGGCGCAAAAATATTTAAAGCAGATAGAGAGTTATTTAAGTGATAAAATAAAGATAGCGACAATTGCAGGTCGTTTTTATAGTATGGATAGAGATAATCGTTGGGATAGGGTTGAAAAAGGATATGACGCAGTAGTGCGAGCAACTCCGAAAACAGACATGAGCGTATCTGAGTATATAGAATTATCATACGCAAAAGATGAGACGGATGAGTTTATCCAACCAGTTGCGTTTGGTGTATATGATGGTTTTAGAGATGGGGATAGTGTGCTTACGATAAACTTTAGAAGTGACAGAATGAGAGAGTTTGTGAGTGCTATTGGGGATGAAAATTTTAGTGGATTTCAAAGAAAATATATAAAAGTTAACTTAGCAACTATCACAGAGTATGACAAAAGTTTTAATTTTCCTATTTTATTTAAAAAAGATTCACCTAAAAACACTCTGGCAGAGGTTATTTCAAGAGCCGGCTTAAGACAACTTCATACAGCAGAGACTGAAAAATATGCTCATGTAACATTTTTTTTAAATGGTGGGATAGATGAGCCGTATGAGAATGAGACTAGAGTTTTAATTCCATCGCCAAATGTTAAAACCTATAATGAAAAACCGCAGATGAGCGCAGTCGAAGTTGGAGATGTTGTTTTGGTGGCAATGGAAGATGAGTATGATTTCATAGTTGTAAACTTCGCAAATGGCGATATGGTTGGACATACTGGAGATTTTGAAGCAGCTAAAATAGCAGTAACTACTGTAGATGCACAACTTGGTAGAATTTTAGAAAAAGCTAAGTTGAAAGATTATGCGGTTGTGGTTACCTCCGATCATGGAAATTGTGAAGAGATGAGAGATGATGATGGAAATATTTTAACAAATCATACAGTTGGAAAAGTGTGGTGTTTTGTTGAATCAGATGGTGTTAACAAAGTTGAAGTTGGCGGTTTAAATAATATTGCACCAACAATACTGAAATTAATGGAACTTGAAATTCCATCCGAGATGGATCACGCATTAATATAGAAACAGAAATAAATAAAAATGGAGAAAAACAGAATGAAATTTAGTGGAAAAAATGTTCTAGTAACAGGTTCAAGTCGTGGTATCGGGGCGGAAATAGCGAAAGTTTTAGCAGGCTATGGGTTGAAAGTTTGGATTAATTATAGAAGTGGAGCAAAAGAGGCAGATGCCATCAAAGATGCAATTGAGGCAAGTGGTGGCAGAGCTGCTGTTATTGGTTTTGATGTAAGCGATGAAGATGCTTTTGTTGAAGCAATTAATATGATTACTGATTGTGATGGTGAGCTTTCATATCTTGTAAATAATGCTGGAATTACAAACGATAAACTAGCTCTTCGTATGAAAACAGAAGATTTTATGAGTGTTATAAATGCAAATCTTACTTCATGTTTTATTGGATGTCGTGAAGCCATGAAAGTTATGAGAAAGAAAAAATTTGGAGCCGTTGTAAACATAGCTTCGATTGTTGGTGAGACTGGAAACGCTGGACAAACAAACTACTCTGCGAGTAAAGGTGGAGTTATAGCTATGAGTAAAAGTTTTGCTATAGAGGCCGCTACAAGTGGGATTCGTTACAACACAGTTACTCCAGGTTTTATAGCTACTGAGATGACGGATGCACTAAGTGATGAGATAAAAAATGGGTTTACTTCTAAGATTCCAATGAAGCGTTTTGGTAATGCAATTGAGGTTGCAGAGGCCACAGCATTTTTACTCTCAGACCACTCAAGTTACATAACCGGAGAGACGCTAAAAGTAAATGGTGGATTAAATATGGCATAGACTTTATCCCCTATAGTGCCATATTTAGTGTGTATTTTTAATTAATTAAGTTAGTTGTGCTATAATTTCGTGATTTTACATATAAAACATAGGAGCTATAATGGCACTTTTAGACGATATCAAAGAAGTAGTAGTTGAGCAATTAGGCGTTAGCGCTGATGAAGTAAAAGAAGACGCAAAGTTCGTTGAAGATTTAGGTGCAGATAGTCTAGATGTAGTTGAGTTGGTTATGGCCCTTGAAGAGAAATTCGATATTGAAATTCCTGATGATGAAGCAGAAAAAATTAGAACTGTTAGAGATGTAGTTAACTATATCGAAAGCAAATAGTTACATTATATTTTTACTAAGAGCTTCTTGTAGGGGCTTCTTGGTGGAAAATATTTTTTAGTAGTCAGTTTTTCTGATTTTTACAAAATATTTTATATTTTTTTACGGAGATTTTAAATGAAAAGAGTTGTAGTTACAGGATTGGGCATGATAAATGCAGTAGGAAACGATAAAGAGAGCTCATTTAAAGCTATTTGTGATGGTGAATGTGGGATAGACACTATCACTCTTTTTGATCCTGAAGATTATGCTGTAAAAATTGCAGGTGAAGTTAAAAATTTCAATCCAGAAACAGTTATGGCAGCAAAAGAGGTAAAAAAAGCCGATAGATTTATTCATCTTGGACTAAAAGCAGCTCAAGAGGCGATGGCAGATGCTAATTTTGGCGAAAATATTGATATGGAAAGATTCGGTATAAGCGCTGGCTCTGGAATCGGCGGACTTCCTGCAATAGAAAAAAACTCTATAATCATTGAAACAAGAGGCTCTCGTAAAATATCTCCATTTTTTATCCCATCCGCTTTAGTAAATATGCTTGGTGGTTTTGTATCGATTGAGCATGGAACAAAAGGTCCAAATCTCTCAAGTGTTACGGCATGTGCCGCTGGAACTCACGCTATTAGTGAAGCTGTAAAGACGATTATGTGCGGTGGTGCTGATAAGATGTTAGTTGTCTCGGCTGAGTGTGCTATTACAGGTGCTGGTGTTGGCGGATTTGCCGCAATGAAAGCACTCTCAACAAATAATGAAAATCCAAAAAAGGCTTCTCGTCCTTTTGATGCAGATCGTGATGGATTTGTAATGGGCGAAGGCGCCGCTGCTTTAATCTTAGAGACTTATGAAGATGCAGTTGCAAGGGGAGCAAATATTTATGGCGAAATCATAGGTTTTGGAGAGAGCGGAGATGCAAATCACATAACAACTCCAAGCCTTGATGGTCCTGCTCGAGCTATGAAAGCAGCACATAAAATGGCAGGTTTTCCAAAGCTTGATTATGTAAACGCGCATGGAACAAGCACGCCAATTAATGATAAAAATGAGACTGCAGCACTGAAAGAGTTATTAGGTGGTAAAGAAAACTGCCCTCCAATGAGCTCAATAAAAGGTCAGATTGGTCACTGTCTTGGTGCAGCTGGCGGTATTGAAGCAGTTGTTTGTCTTATGTCAATGCGTGATGGAATTATACCTCCAACGATAAACTATGAAACAGCAGATGAAAATTGTGATTTAGATATTGTTCCAAACAAGTCAAGAAAAGCAGAGCTAAATACAGTTATGAGTAACTCTTTTGGCTTTGGCGGAACTAACGGCGTTTTGATATTCAAAAAAATCTAAATACAGGGATTTAAATTGGCAACATATTTAGACTTTGAATATAAAATTAAGTTCATTCAAGAAGATATTGTATCGGCTCAAGTTCGTCATGATGATGCCGCGTTAGTAGCACTAAAAGATCAACTTGAAGCAGAAGTTTCAAATATTTTTAACAACCTATCTCCCTTTCAACAGCTTCAACTCGCTCGTCATTTAGATAGACCATATGCTCTTGATTATATAAACTTGCTTATGCGAGATAAGTATGAGATTCATGGCGATAGACATTTTCGGGATGATGCTGCGATTTTATGCTATATCGGTTATATAGGCGATGAAAAAGTTGTAGTTATTGGTGAGCAAAAGGGTCGTGGAACAAAAAATAAAATCAAAAGAAATTTTGGTATGCCACATCCAGAGGGCTACAGAAAAGCTCTTCGTGCTGCAAAATTAGCTGAGAAATTTAAAATCCCACTACTAATGTTTGTTGATACTCCTGGTGCCTATCCTGGAATTGGGGCTGAAGAAAGAAATCAAAGTGAGGCAATTGCTAGAAATCTGCTTGAGCTATCTGCTTTAAATACTCAAACCATTTCAGTTGTTATTGGCGAAGGAGGAAGTGGCGGTGCCCTTGCTATTGGAGTTGCTGATAGATTTGCAATGATGAGATACTCAGTATTTAGCGTTATTTCGCCTGAGGGATGTTCTGCTATTTTATGGAATGACCCAGCAAAAGCAGAAGTTGCTACAAATGCCATGAAGATAACAAGTGGAGATTTAAAGAAATTAAATCTTATAGATGATGTTATAGATGAGCCACTTATTGGAGCACATAGAGATAAAGAAAGTGCTGCAAATGCAATAAAAAATTATTTTTTAGCAGAGCTTAAGGAGCTTCGCAAAATGAGTGATGAAGAAAGAATGGAACAGAGATATAAAAAACTAACAGGCGTTGGAGCTTATAGCGAATAAACTACTCATCTTCGCTTGTTCTGCCATTAATATTCTCTCTTGTAGGATTAAATTTTGGTCTTTTTAATCTTTTTGCTTCCTTGGAAAATCTTATAAGATCCTCAACGCTTTTAATATCATCCCCTATGTTTTTTAATGATAGTTTTAAAAGTTCGTTAGTTGTTAACGCATCACTCATAGCTCTGTGGTGTGTTGCGCTTGGATACAAATTAAGAGATTCATTGAGGTATGAGAGTGCATATCTGTATGACTCAATTGTTCTCTCTGCTAACGCCAATGAGCATAAGCTTCTATTTAACAGTGGAGCTAAGCCAACATTTTGCATACTTAAAGATATAAACCTATAGTCAAATTTGATATCGTGTGCAACAAATACAGAGTCTTGCAAAAAAGCTTTAAACTCATGCATTACATTTTTTAAACTAGGCGCATCTTTGGTATCTTCGACAGATATGCCTGTTATCTCTGTAATATTTGGATTTATCTCATGACAGTTTACAAATGATTCATATCTGCCAACTATCTCGCCATTTTTTACTTTTATGGCACCAATCTCTATGATTTGATGTTTTTCTATTTTAGAACCATTTGTTTCAATATCAACTATACAAAATTCCATATCTTTTATTGGTATAAAGCTAGTGGCAAAAAAGTAATTGCTTTGGTGTTTTACAATCTTTAAGCCTTGTGCATACCAAAGCTCAAGTAGAAAATCTAAATTATCATTTATCTGCTCTTTAAGTGTTTTTGCAGACAGACCAGTAGTTGAGAGTTTATGGATGCTTTTTGCATCTAGAATAAAATCATGACTTAGCATTAGCTATGAATTCTTTAACTTTTTGCTCACTCTTTATGCCGTGTGATAACTCTACCCCACTGCTAACATCAACACCATAAAATCCATAATTCTTTAGAGATGCAACATTTTGAGGGTTTAGCCCACCTGCTAGAATTATTTTAGAACAATCAACATCTTTAAACCATTCAATATTTAATCTTTTTCCAGCACCACCATACTCTTCACAATAAGCGTCAATTAGCCTGTATTCATCACTATATTGTAATATATCACTAGCTTTTTGAGCTCTTACTACTTTAATGTATGGAACAAAAAGTTGTCTGCATAAAGAGTCATTTACTTCAAAATGAAGCTGAGCCAGCGTAGTTCCAGCTTCTTGAGAGTAGGAGTTGATTATTTGAGCATCAGAATTTACAAAAAGAGCGACTTTTTCTACAAATGGAGGAAGTTCTTTTATTATAGCTCTAGCATCACGAGGGGAAATATATCTTGGAGATTTTTCATAGAAAACAAAACCTAGCGCATCAGCTCCAGCATCTATGGCAATCATTGCATCTCTATATGAGGTTATGCCGCAGATTTTTACTCTCATAATTTATCTTTTTTGTAGCATTGAAATTTTTACTATCTGCATTGAAGGCTCATAATTGCCTTTTTTTTGTCAGTATGATTAAATATATAACTTCCAGCTACGACAATATCAACGCCAGCATCTCTGAGTTGTTCCACATTTTTATCACTAACACCACCATCTACCTCTATTAAGCAGTTCGGGTTAATTTTATCTCTCATAGCACTCAATCTTTTTGCCTTTGGTATAACACTCTCAATAAAGCTTTGACCGCCAAAGCCAGGATTTACACTCATAAGAAGAACCATATCCAAATCTTCAAGTAAAAACTCTATTTCTTCTGGTGGAGTGTGAGGGTTTAAAACAATCGCAGATTTAATACCTAGAGAGCGAATCTTTTGGATTAATCTATGGGGATGTTTCTCTTCTTCTATATGGAAAGAGATGTATTGCGGTTTTAGTGGAGCGAAAAGATCAACAAAAAATGAGTTATTTTCAACCATCAAGTGGATGTCTAAAGGCTTGGTTGCGACTTTCGCGATGGCAGATACTACAACAGGTCCAATTGTTAAGTTGGGAACAAAGTGCCCATCCATAACATCAACATGTATGAAGTCACATCCAGCGTTGCAAATATCTTCAATATCTCTTTGTAGATTACCAAAGTCAGCAGATAAAACACTTGGGGATATGAGCATGATAAACCTTATTGTATTTGTTGTAAAAATTAACGCAATATTACACTTTGATAGCTTTTATCTTGTTAAGAAGAATAAAAATTTATCATCATTGAATGACAAATCTACCTGAACGCCTTTTTTATTCTCAATAACTTCAAGTAAACTATCTATGTTGCCGTAAGTTCTAGGGAGTGTAATATTTACATTTATGTTTTCATCTGCAAGTAGAGTTTTTATCTTTCCGCCCACAATATTTACTAGTTCCGCTAATGTATCTAGTATTAACTCAATATCATCAGTCTGCTCACCAATAAGAAGTTCACAAGCTTTTTTGGCAATAATTATTGGAAAAACCAATATAACCATACCATCAAGATCTCCATAATATCCAATAGAGCTAGCTATTTTATCTTTTTTGTCATCAATAAAAATATTATCTATTTTAACACCATTTTTGATAGCTTTTGCATTAGTCATCATCTCTATTGTTCCAACAGTGGCGCTTATAAAGCTAGGGAGCTCTGTCACTGTTTGCTTGTTTATTGTTCTCTTGTTTTTAATATTTGAAGCACTACTTGCTCCTAGCTCTTTTAACAACTCTTTGTTTTGAAGAATATCATCCATCTGTTCATAAAAAATAATACCTGAATCTTCAAGCGTCTCTTTAAATGATTCTGGAGTTTTATTAAATGACATACCAACGATAGATATTGTCGCATTATATTCAGCTGCCGAGCTTGCTAGTTTAGAGAAAAAGTTAAGAGCATGGACATTCATGCTTATAGTTTTATAGGCGTCAAATATAAACAGTCTAAAGCCAACATTGAGTGAGTTTTTATGATATTCAATATTAAATTTATCATTAATTTCTGCATCTAGAAATTGTGATACTGTGTAGATTATTGCATTTCCTGCCACTCTTGTCGCAATTTTTTGCCCCATATGTCCTAGGTAAGTTAAGTCAATTATATAATCATAAAGCTCTTTTTTGCTGGCTTTGTCATTAAACTCTTCCTCTGTCTGTGCAACTATTGGGTTGTATCCACCATCATGAAGGTCTATCGCCATAGCTGTCCTTTGAGATTTATCAGGGCTATAAAGTAGAACTGTTTTGTCTGTTTCTTTAAAACCGGATGAAAACAGTGATGCAATATCAGAAGTTTTATATAAAGAAAAATCAATTTGATCCCCAAAAAACTTTCTTATTGCATCATATTTTATTGCATCGTAGTCGCAAAATCCAACAATTGAATGATTTTTTTTACGAACTGCATGAAACAGTTTTGTAAAAGCATCTAGACCATTTTTGTTGAAAAATATTACTTTCTTGAGAGAAACTAAAATCATATCTGCTTTTAAGTTTATAGCTGATTCAATGTCGTCTATACTTAGAAGCTCGCTTGTGTTGTTTCCATCTAAAAAGCCTTGTGGTGTAAAGACAGCCACTCCTTTTTTTAATACTGCTTTCATGAAATTTCCATAACTTCAGCAAACTCACTGTAAATATCAGCTACAAAATCTATTTGAAAATCAATAAAATCATTAAGCCTGGCCTCTATAAATATTGGTTTTGATAGTTCATAAAAAAGTAACAGATGCATCCATTTTCCTAAGGTATCAATCTCTTTGTTGCCTGATTGTTTGGTGCCAGATGAAGATTGAATAACTTTATAGATTACCTCATTCATCTCCCATTTTTTTGCTATCTCTTCGCAGATATCAAACAAAGAGACCCCACAAAGACGACTTAAAATTGTATTAAAATCTATTGCTTTTGTCTCTCTTAGAAGCTTTACATCATCTAGATGCTCAAAAAAAAGAGCTTCTGTTATGATTATACTTGATGGTAGAAGAGTTATTGCGTTATACATCTCTTTATCGGATATATTTAGATATTTTAGGATTTTTTCCCAATTTTTAGATAAATCTGCTTGTAGTTCATAAAAAGTTTTTTTATTTAGCTTAAAAAGGACCCACTTATCTGGACTAAGCAGGGATATCATGTAGTTATAGACGGTTTGCTTGGTTAGTGATAATCCAAGAATAGCAAATATTTGTGAAAGATCATTTACCTCATTTGTAAAGCCATAAATTGGCTTATTTACTATATTTTTAAGATATGTTCTAAGAGCCATATCTTCTCCAGCAACTTTTGCTGCCTTAGTTAATTCGCCTTGATTCACAAGCAAAAGCGTCTCTTTAATGATTTTCGGCGAAGGAGGAATTTTTTCTATAAAAGAATCTATTTTATTTTTTGTTATCATAGGCTCAACATATGTTAAATTTTATGCATTTTAACTACATAATAATAAGATATATATAAAGATATAACATTCATAAAATAATATAGATTCAAATAAAGCCCTTAAGCAGAAGTTTTGTTTGAAGCTGATACAATTCGCAACTTTAAAACCTAACATAAGGAACCCAACATGGCAAGAAAATGTGCTATAAGCGGCAAAGGCCCAATGAGCGGGAACAATGTTTCTCACGCAAAAAATAGAACAAAGCGTCGTTTTTTACTAAATCTTAGAACACTTCGTATTACTTTAGATGACGGCACTACTCAAAAAATTAAAATTTCTGCAAGAGAGTTGCGTACACTTAAGAAAAATTCTTAGTTGTAGCTATTCTTAACTCTCATAGAAGAGTTAAGAATTTTTATTTTTAGAGATATTCAGATATACCACAAAGCTTCTTTTTGAAGCTTACTTCCTACAACAATCATTTACATATCTTTTCTTTACTACTCTAAATATCTATAATTGAAAATATTATGTGATAATATCAAATTAATAAAATATGGTTAAGGAGTTTTGATTTGTATAATATAACTTATATGCGAGGCGGGGTTTGTGAGAGTAATGGTTTTTTTGCTGATGGCGTGAGTGCTGGACTCAAAAGAGACAATGCAAAAGATATGGCATTTATATATAGTGATGTTTTGTGTGAGGTCGCTTCTGTTTTTACAACAAATAAGATGTGTGCAGCCCCGATAAGACACTTTTTGTCTATGGGAGAGTTTAAGAGTAATTTTTTGTTAATCAACTCTAAAAATGCAAATGCAATGACTGGAAAATCTGGCATAGATGATATAAGAGAGGTTCTTGCAACTCTTGATAAGAGTGTTATAAATCCCATTATGAGTTCAACTGGAGTAATCGGTGTTAGACTTCCAAAAGAGAAAATCATGGAAGGTATGAAGCTTTTTGATTTCTCTAAAAAAGATTCACAGAGTGCTTCAAAAGCCATAATGACAACCGATAGTTTTGCAAAAGAGATAGCTTTTAGCGTTAAGCTTGATGATGGCAACAGTTTTAACATAGGTGCAATAGCAAAAGGCGCTGGTATGATAAATCCAGCAATGGCTACTATGCTCTGCTTCATAACTACTGATGCCAAAGTTTCAAAAAATGAGATGCAAGAGATTTTAGATGAGACAATAAAAACAACATTTAACGCCATTAGCGTGGATGGAGACACTTCAACGAATGATACAGTTTTGCTTTTAGCTAATGGAAAAAGTGGAGCATATGACAAAGAGGCATTTAGAGAAGTGTTATTTAAAATAATGCACTTTTTAGCGCTTGAGATGGTTAGGGACGGCGAGGGTGCCACAAAACTTGTTACCTATAAAGTAAGTGGCGCAAAAGATGATAAAGATGCTGAGATTGTAGCAAAAGCGCTCTCTGACTCACTTCTTGTAAAAACTGCACTCTTTGGAGAGGATCCAAATTGGGGAAGAATAGCTTCAACAGTTGGCGCTAGCGGGGTAGAGTGCAGTGAAGAGAGTTTGAAAATTTCGTTTGATAATCTGTGTGTTTATGATAGAGGTGAACTATTTTTTGATGCAGAGATGGAGAAAAAATGTGCCGTTGTGATGCAGCATCAAAAATTTACAATCTCTTGTGATTTAGGTATTGGAGATGGAAATTTTAAGGCGTATGGATGCGATCTGGGTCATGACTATGTAAAGATAAATGCTGATTATAGAAGTTAAATTTAAAGGGATTTCTCCCTCTAGATTTATTTTTGACATCAGCTTAATTTAGGCAGATGCCACTCTCTTTTGTATGCGGTCAGTCTAAGAAGTATGCTAAAAATCCCAACTGTCAAAATGCTAAACTCATTTACAAAATCAAAAAAATCTAAAACTCCAAACGCTGTGGCAATTATGATGGCAATAGAGCCGTAAAAATCAGTCGTTAATACTGTTGGAATCTCATTTATCATAACATCTCTCGTTACTCCGCCACCAACTGCAGTTATAAAGCTAATGGTAACAATTCCAAAAAAATTATACTCTGCATGAATAGCCAAAAGAGCACCTGTTATGCTAAAAGCCACTAAACCGATTGTATCACTTAGTACAAAAATCCATTTTCTCTCAATCGACTCTCTTTCGTAGAGTTTGAGTATATAGAAGATTAGCATCGTTAAAAATAGCGTTAGTGCTGGATATAGTGATTTAAAAGCAAAAGGAGTTGTGCTTAGTATGGCATCTCTGATGACTCCGCCCCCAAGCGCAGTTAAGGAAGAGGCTATTAAGATTCCTAAAATATCCAAGTTCTTTCTCATGGCAACAATAAAGCCACTGATAGTAAATGCAATTATTCCAATAATGTCTGCAAAGAAAAAATAGTTAGACATCGTTTATTGGTAGTGAGATTTAAACTCTACATATCTTGATGCAGAAGCATAAAGCTCTTTAACTTCAGCGTCTGTTAGCTCTCTAACTACTTTGGCTGGACTTCCCATTATGAGTGAACGAGGAGGAAAGATTTTATTTTTTGTAACAAGAGCGTCTGCGCCAACAATAGACTCTTTTCCAATAACTGCGCCATCAAGGATTGTGGCACTCATTCCGATTAAGCAAGCGTCTTCGATTGTGCATCCATGAAGCATTACACGATGCCCAACTGTTACATCGTTGCCTATTATTGTTGGGTGACCATCACTTTTGTCATCTTTTTTGTGATGCGTGACATGAACCATGCTTAAATCTTGTATGCTTACTCTATCTCCGATTTTTATGTAGTGAACATCGCCTCTAACAACTGTTCCAAACCATATTGAGCAATCAACGCCGCATGTAACATCGCCTATAACATCAGCAGAAGGCGCAATCCAGCTACCTTCTCCTATCTTTGGTTCCATGTTTTTAAAGTTGTATATCATAATATTTCATCCTCTATAAATAGTTTAGAAGCAAGTTGCAAGATTGTGTTTGGGCTCTCTTTTTTTGTTGCTTTTACGATTTTATTTACAGAATCCTCTAGTAGTTTATGATTATTTACAATTTTATTAGAGCTACTGCTGACCTTTTCATAAGAACCATCACTTTGAAGTTCATGAGCGAGTGAGTTATCGGCACATTGAAGCTTTAGAATCTGTATAATTTTCTCTCTTGCATTTATATCTTTGATGGCGGTTAGTAGTTCTATGCGTCTTGTTAAATTTCTAGGCATCCAATCAGCGCTTGAGATATAGACCTGAGTTTCATCATTTTTAAAATAGAATGCTCTTGCATGCTCTAGGTATTTTCCAAGTATCGAAATAACTCTAATATTTTCGCTAACACCCTCAATCCCTGGTTTTAAACAACAAACACCGCGGACAATCAGATCTATCTTGACGCCAGCCTGACTTGCTTTATAGAGTGCGCGAATAACATCCTCATCAACAAGTGCATTTAGTTTTACAATTATTTTTCCAGAATCTGCATATTTTGTTTCATTGTTAATAAGAGATAGTATTTTTGGTTTGATTTGAGCTGGCGACATATATAGCTCATTTAAGCTACCTTTCTTGCTGAAGCCAGTTAGGAAGTGAAAAAATCTTGTCAAATCATTTGTTATCTCATCTTTTGATGTTAGATAGCTCATGTCAGTATATATTCTTGCTGTTGCAGGGTTGTAATTGCCTGTCCCTATATGTGCATACTGTTTCAGTTTCCCATTTTTTCTTTTTGTTATAAGTGTGGCTTTTGCGTGAACTTTAAACCCTCTGATACCGTAGATTACATGCGCTCCTGCTTTTTCTAATGCTTTTGCCCAAATAAGATTGTTCTCTTCATCAAATCTTGCTTTTAGTTCAACCATAACGGTAACTTGTTTTCCAGATTCACTAGCACTCATGAGTGATTGAACTATTGGTGAATTTGTTCCTGAGCGATAAAGTGTCATTTTGATTGAGACAACATCTGGATCTTTTGCTGCACTTTGGATAAGTTGTACTACAGGATCAAAGCTCTCGTATGGGTGATAGAGTAAGATATCTTCTTTTTCTAAAATCTTAAATATATTTTCACTACTACTAAGCGGAGGTAGAGTTTTTGGCTGAAAAGGCTCTATTAGTAAGTTCTGGAAATTTTTGTTTGATACTATCTGCCATAGGCTTGAGAGATTTAAAAATGTATGAAATCTAAAAATATCATCCTTGTAAATGTTCGCATGACGATTGAAGAAGTTAATAAGCTCTTCGTCTCCATCAGTCTGAACCTCAAGCCTAACCATTGCTCCTTTTCTACGAAGCTTTAAACCCTCTTCAAGAATCTCCATAAAATCATCAGCCTCTTCCTCTTCTATCGCTATATCTGCATTTCTAGTTACTCTAAAAGTTGCATATTTTATGAGCGTATATCCAGGAAAAAGCTCCTCAACATGCTCTGAAATAACGCTCTCTATTGGGATGTAAGTGTTATTATCAAGTTCAACAAATCTTTGAAGAACTCTAGGTACACGGATGATTCCAGATCTCTCAATCATTGGATTGTCGCTATCTTTGAGTTTTACGATTAGTCCAAAACTTAGATTATTTAAGTGTGGAAAAGGGTGCGTCGCGTCTATTGCTATAGGAATTATTACTGGATAAATCTGCTCTTTAAAAAATCTACTAAGATGCTCTTTTTGACTTTTGCTCACTTGATTGTAGTATTTAACGCTTATTCCATGAGGTTCTAGTTTTTTTAAGATATTATCTATACAGCTCTCAACAATATCTTGCTCATCATGGATATATTTTCTAATCTCTCTTAGTTGCTCTAGAGGTGTTAGTTTGTCCGCGCTTGATTCTATGATTCCAGCAGTAAATAGCTTTTTAAGCCCTGCCATACGAATCATATAAAACTCATCTAGGTTTGTCCCATAGATAGCAAGAAATTTTAATCTCTCTAAAAGCGGCAACGATTCATCTTGTGCTTGTTTTAAAACTCTTGTGTTAAATTGAACCCACGCAAGCTCACGATTGTTGTATAGACTTGGATTTCTTAGATTTAGCATTATTAAAAATTCCCATAAATATTTAGTTTATTATTGTATCAAATTAAGATTATATTATACCAAACTAGATTAACTACTTCACTATGCCTGTTCCTCGGTAATTTGCAGAATGGTAGATTGTTACACCATTTTTTCTTGCATGGTATTTCATTAGTAGGTTTTGAAGGGTTGGTTCAATAGAGGGTGCAAACCATGCATTATTGCTTGATGCGATTACAAAATCAACATCGCCATAGTATATCTCTTTAGTTGTTGCTTCATAACAAATTGCGTTTCTGAATTTTACGCCATTTATGAGAAAATCAGTTGGTTTAGTTGCAGTTTTAAAGTCAGATGCTCCAGCGAAAAAGAAATCATTTACAAACTTTTTTGCAAATGAGGGAAGTGGGATATACTCTCCAAAAGGCACTAAAATCATCTTCTTTGCAATCTCATATTTTCCATCTTTAAACATATATGCAACATTGTAGTGGACGCCATTTTCATTAAGCAGAGCGCCTGCGATAATTGTTATCTCATAAGAACGAAGAGATAATTCATCTATTAGAGTTTGATCTTCATTTAAAAAAAGAGGAAAAACTGATTCTGGAAAAACAACTACTTCATAACCATTTTTTGCCGCACTGTCAATCTCGTTAAATATCATAAATATTGTCTGCGTAAGCGTGTCTCTGCTCCATTTCATATCTTGCTTTATGTCGGTTGCCACTAATTTAATTTTTAGTGGAGCATCCTTTTGTGTTGGTTGATTAAAGTTAAATGCCAAAAATATAAGCAGAAGTGGAGTGTACTTGTATGATTTTTTTACATAGTTAGTAAGAGAGAGAGAGAATAAAACAATTATAAGTTGATACTTAAAAAGCCCAATATAGCTATCCACGAAGATAAGTTGAATTTGTAGCCAATTCCACTCCATGGGTTCAAAAAAACTTAAAGCAAATAGTAAAACCGCTCTTATGGCTACGCTGTTTGTGAGTGCTAAAACTCCAAAAAAGAGCATATAGATAATTGCAAAAGCAAGAGTGATGATTGGCGCCATATAGCCAACGCCATTATATTTGAAACTGTATCCAATCCAGTAAAACCATAAAATACCTATGAAAAATCCAGCAACTAAAATCGCTCTTTTTGGAAGATACAAAAGCAGTGCCAAAGAGAGTAGAGCGGAGATAGTGTTTATTAATTTTATGCTTGTTGCATAATGCTCAAAGTAGATGAATGAGCTAAAAAGAAGAGCCGTTAAAATCCCGAAAGTTAAATCAAAGAGTAGATGATTTTGAGAATTTCTTATGTCTTGAAGTTTTTGAATCATAATTTTGTTGCCCTATTTTTTGGTTTGAGATTATATCACTCTTCAATCTGCTATTAATATATTTTTTGTATAATTGCCGCAATTTATTCAAAGGAAACCGCCTCGCATGGAAATTTTAAAATCACTACTACCGTTTGTTATACTAATCATAATTATGTACTTTTTGGTTTTTCGCCCACAGCAGCAAGAGACAAAAAAAAGAAAAGAGATGATTGACTCGCTTAAAAAAGGTGATAAAATTATAACTGCTGGCGGTCTTATCGTGGATGTTTACAAGGTGGAAGAGAAATATCTGAGTGTAAAAATAAATGAAGATACTATAGTAAAATTAACCAAAGAGGCGGTTGCTAGAAAGTACGAAAATGAAATTTAGTTATCGTATTGTTATTTTCGTTGTAGCCATATTATTTGGTATCTTCTATTCGGCACCAACGCTGCTGCAGCTAGATAGTGGCAAAAAAATAACTCTAGGACTTGATCTTCAGGGTGGTTTGCATATGCTTCTCGGTGTAAAAACAGAAGAAGCTGTAAAGTCTCGTATAAAGTCAATCGCTTCAAGTATTAAACACTACAGTGAAAAAAAAGATATCTTAATAGATGAGTTCTCTTTTGATGAGAGTAGTGTCTCTTTTACTCTGTTAGACCAAGAGACAGCTAAAGATGTTAAAGCATATATTTCGGCAATAACGGGAACAGTAGTAGCTGTTGATGGCGGAAAGGTCTCTGTTACGCTAAGCAAAGAAGAGGTGCTAAGGACAGAGCAACAAGCAATCTCCCAAGCAATAGAGACCATAAGAAACAGACTTGATCAGTTTGGTTTGTCTGAGCCGATTGTTGCAAAACAGGGTGAGGATAAAATCCTTGTAGAGCTAGCTGGAATAAAAACTCAAGAAGATGAGCAAAGAGCAAGAGAGCTAATCTCTCGTGCGGCAAAATTAGAGCTTATGGCGGTTGATGAAGATAGAGCTGCTCGTGTTTTTAGCATGAGCGACGCAGATGCTGCTTCGTACGCGGATGTGATACTAGAAGATGCTCAAAATCCAAAGATTAAACATCTAGTTCATGATATCCCAATCTTAGATGGCACGATGTTAACAGATGCTCATGTTGGTTTTGATCAAAATAATCGCCCTCTGATAAATTTTTCCTTAAACGCAGAGGGTGCTGAGATATTTGGCGACTTTACTGGCAAGAGCGTAGGAAAACATTTAGCGGTAGTTTTGGATGGGAAAGTTTACTCTGCTCCCGTAATAAATGAGAGAATTGGTGGCGGAAGCGGTCAGATTTCTGGTAACTACACAATTGAGGAAGCAAAAGATCTATCAATTGCCCTTCGTTCAGGATCACTTTTAGCACCGATTTATCTACTTGAAAAACGCTCAGTTGGCCCTAGTTTAGGAGCAGATAGTATTCATGCATCACTTCTTGCTTTAGCTAGTGGATTTGGGCTTGTTATTCTTTTTATGATGTTTTATTATGGACTTGCTGGAGTAATTGCTAATTTCGCAGTTATAGTCAATCTTTTTATTATCTTAGGAATGATGTCTCTGTTGGGTGCAACTTTGACTTTGCCGGGAATGGCAGGTATTGTTTTACATATAGGATTGGCAGTAGATGCAAATATCATTATCAATGAGCGGATTCGTGAAGGATTACGCGCTAAGATTCCTGCTGGACGAGCGATTACGGAAGGGTATCAAAAGGCAATGCGTGCAATTTTAGATTCAAACATAACACAAATTTTGGCGTGTACTATTCTTTATGTTTATGGAACTGGCGCTATTCAAGGATTTGCTGTTGCACTTAGTTTAGGAATTATAGCATCAATGATAACAGCAATTATTGGTACACACGGTGTGTATGATTTATTCACAAGTCGTATAGAAAAAAATAAAAACTACACATTGTGGTTTGGTATGTCACGAAGAAAAGGAGCATAATTATGGAACTTTTTAAAGAAGATAAAGTTTATAATTTTCTAGGAAAGGGAAAGATTTTTTTTGTTGCATCTTTTGTTCTTTTTTTTGCTGCAATTGCCATTATTGCAATAAAAGGTTTTTCATTTGGTATTGATTTTACTGGCGGAACGGTTGTTCAGGTAAAATATACTCAAAATGCTCCTATTGAAAAAGTGCGTGAAAGCCTTAAAAAGAGTAAACTTTTTGAACATGCAAGTGTAAGTGAATTTGGTTCGCCACAAGAGATTGTTATAAAAACGGCATCATCAACAGTAGGTGTAACTAATGATATAGGTGATACCACCAAGGAAATTTTAAAAGATACTGGTGAGTTTGAGATTCGCCGTGTTGATATGGTTGGTCCAAAAATAGGTGATGAGTTGCGTGTTAAAGGATTGACCGCATTTTTATTAACACTGCTTGCTATTATGGCGACAGTAACATTCCGTTATGAATGGCGTTTTGCCATAGCGGCTATTATTGCAATCGTTCATGATATTATTATTACTTTTGGGTTTGTTTCATACTTTGAAGTTGATTTTAATATAGAGAGTGTTGCAGCACTGCTTATGATTTTAAGCTATTCAATTCATGATACTATTATCGTTTATGACAGGGTGCGTGAATATATTGAAGAGTCTAAAGAGAGTGATTTTGTTACAATTATTAACGAAGCAGTTTCGCGTACACAATCGCGAACAACACTCACTTCATTGACGGTATTTTTCGTTGTGCTAACACTTTTCATTTTTGGTGGAGATATTATGTATGGCTTTAGTTTCCCAATGCTTATCGGGGTAATTATTGGAACATATAGTTCGATTTTTGTGGCTGCACAACTTGTTGTATGGACTGGATTTAGTGTATCTTCTTATCGTCAAAAAATGGCCGATAAAATGAAAAATATAGCTGAAAAGCAAAGAATGCGCGATCAGTTTGAGTCAGGAGTAATATAGTCTTGAGGCTATTTTCTCTTTTTGTCATATCTGTTTTTAAGTAAATATGATGATTTTAAATTGCCAAAAAAGGCTAATTTGTGCATTCTCGTGAAATAAAAATTATTATTTTAAGCTTTGTTGTTCTCATAGCTATTGGAGCAATACTGCTATCTATGCCGTTCGCACACAATGGACATCTCTCTTTTGTTGATGCAATCTTTACTTCAACATCCGCGGTTTGTGTAACGGGACTTATTGTAAAAGATACACCCGTTGATTTTACATCTTTTGGGCATATGGTTATTTTGGTATTGATTCAAATTGGTGGACTTGGATACATGTCTGCTGTTACATTTTTTGCAGTAATTAGACGAAAAAAAGTTGACCATAGAGACCGTTTAATACTAAAAGAGTCGCTAAACTATCCAGCCATGGATGGTTTAGTTAGATTTTTAAAAATTGTTTTCTATTTTGTTTTCTTTATAGAATTTGCAGGTGCTATAATTCTTGCATTGCGCTTTCTTGCTGATATGCCACTAGGAAAAGCTCTCTGGTTTGGTTTTTTTCACTCTATATCAGCTTTTAATAATGCCGGTTTCTCACTTTTTAGTAATAATCTAATGAACTATCGTGGCGATACCATTATCAATCTGGTGATTCCATTTTTGATTATTCTCGGCGGTATTGGTTACATTGTTCTTCAAGAGCTTTTTCATTACTACAAAAAAGAAGTTGTTCGTCTCTCAACGCACACAAAAATTGTTCTTTATACTACACTTTTTTTGATTTTAATTGGGATGGCTATAGTGCTATCTTTGGAGTGGAGTAACCCTGCATCTTTTGGTTCAATGAGTCTAAAAGATAAGATGCTCTCAGCTTGGTTTACATCCGTTAACTACAGGACAGCTGGTTTTAATACGATAGATTTTTCAACACTGCGAGACCCAAATCTGTTTTTTGCAACATTTTTTATGATGATTGGAGGAAGTCCTGGTGGTACGGCTGGCGGTATTAAAACAACGGCGTTTGCTCTGTCTGCGCTTGGAGTCTGGTTTACACTTCGTGGAGATAAAAATGCAAGAATTTTTCATCGCTCAATTTCTGCATTTCAGATTAATAAATCATACGCGATTGTTTTTGTAGCTTCTTTTTATGTTGTCGCTTCCTCTGTGTTTCTTTCAGAGATTGAGAGTGCTCCATTTTTAAAGATACTGTTTGAGGCATGTTCTGCTTTTGGTACAGTTGGTATTTCAACTGGGGATGGCGGGGTTTTAAGTCTTAGTGCTCTTTTTAGTGATTTTGGAAAATTTAACATAATTTTCTTAATGCTAATGGGAAGAATAGGTGTTTTTGCTTTTACAATAGCAATTGTTGGAAAAGCTGTTGAGAGTAGAATAAAATATGCAGAAGGAAAAGTAATACTATGAGTAATTATGCAATTGTAGGGTTAGGAAAATTTGGATTTAATGTTGCGAAAGGGTTGGCGCAGCAGGGGTTAAATGTTATTGCTGTTGATCATGATGAAGAAAAAGTTCGCGATATAAATGAGTATGTTCAAGAAGCAATAATGCTTGATTCAACTGATATTCGCGCACTGCGTGAAGCCGGAATAGATCAGGTTGATGTGGCTGTTGTTAGTATAGGTGAGAATATTGAATCAAGTATTTTAACTGTTATGGCACTAAAAGAGCTTAAAATAGAAACTGTTGTAGCAAAGGCAATCACTCCAGTGCATGGTCAAATTTTAGCAAAACTAGGGGCCGCAAAGATTATCTACCCTGAGATGGAATCTGCAAAAAAACTTGTTAAAAAAATGGTAAAAAATATGCACTACGAGACAATAGATCTATCTATTACTATGAAGTTGGCAAAAATGAATGTTCCATCTTTTTGGATTGGAATCTCAATTTTATCTCCTGTTTTTGAAACCGAGTTTAATGTAAAACCTATCGCCTATAAGCATCAGGGAGTTTGGCATACATCATTTGAGAATAATGATATTTTAGAAAAAGGTGATATTTTAGTTGTTTTAGGTGACAGCAACCATATAGAGGCGCTTAGTAAAAAAGTATAGAGTGTCTATAACTAAAGTAGATTTACTATAAAATATTTTCTAGTTTATCTATATAGTACTGTTTTTGTGAAATATAATAATCTGCTGTGAAATTAAAATGATTATGTGAAGAAATTCTCTTTACACCAAAAAGGTGTAAAGAAGAGAAATTATTTAGCTGGAGTTGCAGCAGCTTCTGGAGCTGGAGTTGCAGCAGCATCTGGAGCTGGAGTTGCAGCAGCATCAACTGGAGCAGCTTCTGGAGCTGGAGCTGGAGTAGCTTCTGCAGCTGGAGCTGGAGTTTCAACAGGAGCTTCAACAGGAGCCTCTTTTTTCTCACAACCTGTGAATGATGCAACTAAACCTAATGCTAAAAGAGCCGTGAATAAAACTTTTTTCATTTTATTTCCTTTTTTTTGTTATTTCTCTCTCTTTATGGTTATTAAATTAATAACATAAAGTAAAGTCTGCGGAATTATAACTCGCAAACCTTAAAAATATATTTAAAAAATAGTAATTTATTCATAATTTTATACAGGTTATTTTTTTTATTTAAACTCTATTTTATAATGGTGAAATATTCTTTTTTTGGAGTATTTATAGATAAGTCGTAGACACCGTATTTCAGTCACTGCTTAAGATATTTTTTGTATAATCTTGGTAGTTATATTAAACATTTATAAGAAGTTTTTTATTGGTAATAATTTATAAAAAGTAGTAGATTAAGTTTTAGGAGAAAAGTTTGGAATATAGTTCAAAAACAGTAGAGAGAGAGTGGCAAGATTATTGGCTAAAAAATAGGAGTTTTGAGCCAAGTGAAGATTTTACAAAAGAGAAAAAATACATATTGAGTATGTTCCCATTTCCAAGTGGACGACTTCATATGGGACATGTTAGAAACTATACGCTAAGTGACTCTTTTGCTAGATATTATAGGCAGCAAGGATTTAATGTTCTTCACCCAATAGGATTTGATAGTTTTGGAATGCCCGCTGAGAACGCAGCTATAAAAAATGGCTCACACCCAAAAAAATGGACTTATGACAATATAGACTACATGAAGAGTGAGTTTAAATCGCTTGGATTTTCATTTTCAAAAGAACGAGAACTTGCAACAAGTGATGAGCTTTATACTAAGTTTGAGCAGGGTTTTATTATAGATATGTTTGAAAAAGGGCTTCTGTATCGTAAAAAAGGGTTTTTAAATTGGTGCCCTAGCTGTCATACAGTTTTGGCAAATGAACAGGTTATTGATGGCGGATGCTGGAGATGCGATACTCAGATAACTAAAAAAGATATGAATCAGTACTATTTTAAGATTACGCAATATGGCGATGAGTTACTGAGTGATTTGTCAAAACTTGAGGGTGGTTGGCCAAAACAAGTGCTTACTATGCAAGAGAACTGGATAGGTAAATCAAACGGCTTATCATTTGATCTCTTTTTTGATGAAGCTTCAAAAGCAAAATTGGACGGAAAATTTGATGGTTTTGATGTTTTTACAACAAGACCAGATACTATATATGGTGTTAGTTACGCCGCTCTTGCCCCTGAGCATCCGATTATCTCTCATTTGATGGAAAACGCTGGTTTGGATGCTGATGCAATTTCTGAGATAAAAGAGATGAGAAGTTCTTCGTCAATAGATAGACAAAAAGAGAAATCAGGTTTGGCGCTTGGACTTGAAGTCTTGCATCCGCTAACCGGTAAAAAAATCCCTATTTGGTGTGCAAATTTTGTTTTGATGGATTATGGAAGTGGCGCTGTTATGGCGGTTCCTGCTCACGATGATAGGGATTTTGAGTTTGCTAAGAAGTACGATTTAGAGATTTGCCCAGTTATCAAACCTTTTAATGGCAAACTTAATAGTGAGATCGCATTTACTGAAGTTGGGGAGCTTTTTGACTCAGCAGAGTTTAGTGGAATGAACTCAAAAGAGGCTCAAGCTAAAATTATAGAGCATTTTGAAGCAGAAAAAATTGGTAAAAAAACAACTAACTATAAACTAAAAGATTGGGGAGTCTCTCGCCAGAGATATTGGGGTGCGCCGATTCCATTTGTTCACTGTCATGATTGTGGTTTGGTTATGGAGAAAAAAGAGAATCTTCCAATTGCTCTGCCTGAAGATATCGTAATTACTGGCGAGGGAAATCCGCTTGAAAAACATCCATCATGGAAGCACTGCAAATGCCCACAGTGTGGCGAGGATGCTACTCGTGAGACAGATACTATGGATACATTTGTTGAGTCTTCATGGTACTTTTTGCGCTTTTGTGCATCTCCAAAGAATTGGGAAAAAGAGGCTTTTTCTAAAGAGCAGATTGAGTACTGGATGGGTGTTGACCATTACATCGGCGGTATAGAGCATGCGATACTTCATCTTCTTTATGCAAGATTTTTTACAAAAGTATTTCGAGATTTGGGGTACTTAGAATTTGATGAGCCGTTTGATAAGCTTTTGACCCAAGGAATGGTGCTAAAAGATGGCGCTAAAATGAGCAAATCAAAAGGCAATACTGTTGATCCTGATGCAATTATTGAGAAATATGGTGCAGACACAGCAAGGCTTTTTATACTTTTTGCTGCACCTCCAACACAAGAACTTGAGTGGAATGATAGTGCGGTTGAGGGAGCATTTAAATTTATAAAAAGATTTTATGATAGAAGTTCAAATGTTTATAAGTGTAATACGATTCCACAGATAGAGCACTCATCTCTATCTAAAGAGGAAAAATTTGCTAGAAAAAAAGTGTATGAAGCTCTGGTTCGCGCAAATGATGTTTACAGAGAAAAGTATACATTTAACACGATGATAGCTGGTGTTATGGAAGCTATGAATGCACTAAACACTCAAAACAACTCTGATGTCTGGAGCGAGGGGTATTGGATACTATCTTCAATTATGGAACCTGTGATCCCGCATGTCTGTTGGGATATTAGCAGTAGATTTTTCTCTTTGAAAAACCTAACAAAACAAGAGATTAGGGATGAAGTGTTTATGCAAGACTCTATAATACTTGGAGTCTCCGTTAATGGCAAAGTAAGGGCAGAGATAGAAGTCGCTCTAGATACGGCGCAAGGTGAGATAGTTAGTCTTGCAAAAGAGAGTGTCGCAAAGTGGCTAGATGGCCAAACTATAGTAAAAGAGATAGTTGTTCCAAATAGGTTGGTTAATCTAGTGGTAAAAGGTTAATTTTGAAAATATTTTACATAAAAAAAATTCTAGTTCTATTTTTTTTAATGATTTTTATAGATGGTTGTGGCTATGAGCCAAGTGCCAAGTTCGCTCGCGGGGTTTTAGGTGAAAAAGTAAGTACTAGTGTTATTATCTCTGCACAAGATCCAGAAAATACAGTTATCATAAAAGATGCGATTGATAGTGCGATGATAGAAGTTTTTCAAACATCTTTAGTCGATAGAGCTGAGTCAACAACTCATCTTGTTGTTAGTGTTGGCAGTGTTAGTTATGTGCCAATTGTATATGATAAAAATGGTTATGTTATAGGCTATAGAATGAATCTTATATTAAAGATTAAAAGTCTTAAAAATGGTGAGAGTAAAGAGTATAGCTTAAGAGGATTTTATGATTTTACAATAGCACAAAATGCGCTAATAACTGATCAAGAGAGATTTGATGCTATAAAATTTTCTGCACAAAGAGCAATCAAATCTTTTATAGCAAAAGTTTCTGCAGATGGAGCAAGAGCCAAAAAGAACGAGGAGTGATACAGTGACCGTTAAAGCTATTATAAACAATGCAATTAAAAGACTCGAAAATGAGGGTAAGTTGCTTACTCCTGATGCTTATATGGACGCATTTTGTAAAGAGTCGACTAAGGCTGGAGTTCGCGTTGAAGATTGTATGCTTGTTGAAAATCTTAAAAATACACTCAATAGAGAGTTTCAAAAAGAGCTAGAAAAATATAGTATAAGAACCATCTCTGAGCTCGCTCGCTTTTTAATCTCTAAGCTTAACCGTACAAATCCAACTCACTGTTCAACGCTTTTAGAGTCACAAACTGTTTTTACAAAAAGAGTACTTCAGGTTGTTGAGATTCTTCACAATAAAGAAGCGGAGCAGTTGGCTAGAAAGAGTATTGATCTTCTTAGTAGAGAGGCTTCCGCGACTGAGATAGATCAATATAGACAGCTTTGGGTTAACTTCATAACTACATACGATGACTCATTTTTACAGAAACTAAAAACTTTAGGTGATATAGATAGCAAGGATCTTAAAAATAGCGTATTAAATCTAAAATTACTCAGTAGTGTAAATAAGGATATGAATTCGCTTGAGCTATCTTTAATCTCATCTCTTTTAGTTTCATCCTTGGTGCCCTCAATTGCCTCTAGTGTAAATGACAAGATAGCAAATCTAAGCCAAAGGATTCAGGATAATCCAAGAATTTTAGAGAGTAAAGATATTGAGTCTGAGATAAAATCAGCAATCTCGCTTAGAATTGCGCTTGACAAACAGAGCGTTAATGAGATGCTGGAGTCTCTTGATGGCGTACTAGATAAGCCCTCTATTAGGCTTATTGAGATGATAGAGAGTTCAGACAGCTCAACTGTAGAGATACAAAAAATTAAAAACGAACTAGAGCTTTACAATTTACAAGACAATTCTAATTTTAATACCGCGCATAAAAAATTATATACTATTGCCTTGGCGCTGGAAGAAAATACTCAAAATCTGAGTAAAGACTTAAGAAATCATAGTCTAGAAGTAAAAGTTTTAAATAAAAAAATAGAGACACTTGAAAACGAACTTCTTAACGCTAAAGAGGAGTCAAGAGAAGATTTTTTAACAAAACTTTATAATAAAAGAGCCTTGGATGAATTCATAAATATTAAAGAGGCCGAGTATGGGCGACATGGGCATGATTTTTCTATAATTATGTTTGATTTGGATCACTTTAAAGTCATAAATGACACCTATGGACATGATGCTGGGGATGCTGTTTTAACTGCTTTTGCAAAGATGCTTAAAAATCTAACAAGAAGTGTTGATATTGTAGGAAGATTTGGCGGAGAGGAATTTATTGCGATTCTTAGCAAGACAGATGCTAAAGGCGCAGCTAATTTTGCTGAAAAAGTTAGAGAACATGTGCAAAAAGCTCACTTCATGTATAAGGGAGAGCGAATAGCAGTTACTGTTAGTTGTGGAGTCTCTGAGAGAGCAAGACATACATCCTTGCAGGCTCTTTTAAAGTCAGCCGATGAGTATCTCTATACAGCCAAAAGAAATGGTCGTAATCAAGTGGCATATAAAAAATAATGCTCCAAACTTTTTTAAGCAACAAACCGCTCTTTTACGCAGAGATTGATTATGAGCGATTTCCAAGGGTATATAAGAAGATAGAGTCTAATTTTAAAAGTCTTAAAAATATCCATATAGTTGGCACAAATGGCAAGGGAACGACTGGAAGATTTCTGGCATCAGCGCTACATCATATAGGTTTTAGTGTCGGACACTATACCTCTCCGCACATTTTAAAGTTTAGCGAAAGAGTATGGCTAAATGGCGCTAGCGTGGAAGATGATGTGCTGAGCAACGCTCATAAAAAACTGCAATCTCTACTCTCAAATGAAGATTCCGACTCGCTTAGTTATTTTGAGTACACAACACTTTTAGCGATGCTTATCTTCAATGAGTGTGATTTTGTAGTCCTAGAAGCTGGTCTTGGAGGAGAGAGGGATGCAACTGCAGTGTTTGACAAATGTCTAACGCTAGTCACGCCAATCTCTTTTGATCATGAAGCTTTTTTGGGTTCATCCATAGAGGAGATTGCAACTACAAAATTAAACGCCATCCAAAATAGCGCAATAATCGGATACCAAAATCACAAAGAGGTTTATGAAATCGCACAAAATATGGGTGTTGCTAAATCTTTGAATATTTATAGCGTTGATGAACTTCTGAATGATGATGATTTTAAAAAAATTGAAACTATAACTAAAGAGCTCTCTTTAGCTAAATATCTCTCACAAAATCTCTCTTTGGCTATCTCAGTACTTAATTTTTTAGGAATAAAATATGAGACAGATGATTTCAAAAACCCACCTCTTTTTGGAAGAGTTACAAAACTAACTGAAAATATTATCATTGATGTAGGGCACAATGCACTTGCCGCATCTGCTATTGTAGAGGCACTTGATGGTGAAAAACGGATAGTTGTTTATAATAGCTATAGGGATAAAAATTACACAGAGATACTAAAAATATTAAAACCCATAATCTCACGAGTGGAGATTATAGAGGTTGATGATAGCAGAATTGCAGAAGTCAAACTCATACAAAATGCGCTGGATGATTTAGAGATAAAACATGGGGTATTTATGGAAATAAACAAAGAGCAAAAATATCTAGTTTTTGGCTCTTTTAGCGTCGTAGAGACTTTTTTAAAAAAGTATTTCAATAAGGAAAACAGTGTCGCAGAATAGACTATTTGAGTATTACAAAAATGACAAAAAACAAAATTTAGAAGTTCTGATTTGTGAAGATATACGAGAAGCTAAAGAGCTAGAGAGTGTTGCTAAATTTTTTGGCAAAGAAGTTCTAGTTTTTCCAGATCTTAGAGCATCTTATGGGGATGATTTGAGGGTTTTTAAAGAGGAGCTTCACAAACTTTTCTCACTTCTTAGAGAGTACTACTCAAGCAAGAAAAAGCCTCTGATAATTTCTCCTCTTAAAACAGTTCTTTTTCCGCTGCCAAATGAAAAACTTTTGCAATACAGCACTTTAGAGTTTGGCGAAAATATCAAGTTGAATGAATTTAAAGAGAGAATGTTTTTTTGGGGATACAGTTTTGTGGATATGGTACAGGTTGAGGGCGAAATCTCTTTTCGTGGTGATATAATCGACATCTTCTCTCCATCAAATCCAATGCCCATAAGAATCTCTCTTTTTGATAACGAGATAGAGCAGATAAAATATTTTGAGCTTGAAAGTCAAAGAACACAAAAAGAGGAGCTGGAGAGCATTCGCATAACCCCTGCTTTTTACTCCCTAAATGAGCAGGAGTTCAACACTCTGAATGAGAAAATCATAAAAAGTGAGTTTGATTCACTGGTTAAAGATGTGGCATCTCTGGGCTTTTGGCATCTGGATGAAAACGCTTCAAATTTTCTAGAGAACAAAAGTGTAAAGTTGGTAAGAAATTTAGATGCGCTTTTAATTGACGCTTATGCACTAAATCATCCGACAATATCTCGTGAGTGTTTTAATGTGGATATTTTGCCAGAATCTGATGATTTTAAAGAGCTTATTGTCTCAGATGTTGCGACTTTAGTAAATCTTCATCAAGATAAAAAAATAACCATTATAGCTTCAAACGAGGGAGCTTTGAGGCAAGTTGGACTTTTTGAGCATAAAAAAATTAAAGTGGTTTATGCACCGTACATTCTAAATATTATCTCAAAAGATGAGCTTGTTGTCTCTTTGAATAAGCCAGAAAAATTTAGACGACGCAGAAAAAGCTCCATCTTGCTTGATGATTTGAGAAGCGGCGATTATGTTGTTCATGAGGATTATGGCGTTGGTATATTTGAGGGTATTGAAAAGACTGAAATTCTTGGCGGCGTAAAAGATTTTATAGTCATAAGATATGTCGGCGACGATAAGATACTTCTTCCTGTTGAAAATCTAGATTGCATAGACCGCTACATCGCATCCGGAGGCTCTACTCCTGCTCTGGATAGACTCGGCAAGGGAAGTTTTGGTAAGCTAAAAGAGAGTGTAAAAAAACGCCTTATGGAAATTGCTTCTCAGATTGTAAACACTGCCGCTGCAAGAGAGTTGATAGAGGCTCCAAAGATAACAATCTCAGAAGCAGATTTAAAAGAGTTTCAGGCAATGTCCGGATTTGAATATACGGACGACCAAAAGTTATCGGTTGATGAGATAATTTCGCAAATGAGCTCAGGACACATCATGGATAGACTTCTTAGCGGAGATGTGGGCTTTGGCAAAACCGAAGTTGCTATGAACACCATCTACGCTGCTTTTAAGTCAGGATTTCAGTCGGCTTTAATCGTTCCGACAACGCTTCTCTCTGCCCAACACTTTCGCTCACTTGATGAGAGATTTAAAAACTTAGGCATCAGATACGCAAAACTAGATAGATTTGTGAGTGAGAAAGATAGAAAAAAAATTATTTCAGCACTTGCGTCTGGAGAGCTAGATGCCGTTGTTGGAACGCATGCTCTTTTTGGACTTGACTTTAAAAATCTTGGCGTTGTTATAGTTGATGAGGAGCATAAATTTGGGGTTAAACAAAAGGAGCAGATAAAAGAGCTTTACCACAATGTTCATCTTCTTTCAATGAGCGCAACGCCGATTCCTCGCTCACTAAATCAGGCTCTAAGTTCGATTAAAACTATGTCACAGCTTTTAACTCCGCCAAGTTTAAGACAACCGGTTAGAACATTTGTAAAAGAGTATGAAGAGAAGCTCATAAAAGAGGTAATTCTGCGAGAGATTCGCCGTGGCGGACAAGTTTTTTATGTTCACAACTCGATTGACCACATGCCGATAAAACTTGGTGAACTAAAAGCACTTCTGCCAAACCTAAGGGCAGTTATGCTTCATTCCAAAATCTCGGCAAACGATACAGAAAAAGAGCTTCTAAAATTTGAAGCCGGCGAATATGATGTGATGATTGCGACTTCCATCATTGAGAGCGGTATTCATATGCCTAGAGTAAATACCATCATAGTCGATGGTGCAGATAGGTTTGGTATAGCGGATTTGCATCAGCTTCGCGGAAGAGTAGGGCGTGGAAGTGTTGAGGGCTTTGCATATTTTGTGGTTGCAGATAAAGAGAAGTTGACAGATGAGGCAAAAAAAAGACTTCTAGCATTAGAGTCAAACTCATTCTTGGGAAGCGGTTCGGTTTTGGCTTATCATGACTTAGAGATTAGAGGTGGTGGTAACCTTGTTGGGGATGCACAAAGCGGACATATCAAAAACATAGGCTATTCGCTCTATCTTAGAATGTTAGAGGATGCCATAAAGCTTTTAAGCAATAGTGTGGATAAAGAGAAGGCAAAAATAGATATAAAACTCACCATCTCAGCTTATATCTCTGATGAGATTGTGCAAGAGGATAGGCTTCGTTTGGATATATACAGAAGGCTCTCGGCGTGTGAAAACAGTGTTGAGGTTTATGAGATTCAAGAGGAGATGATAGATAGATTTGGAAAAATAGACACTCCAACAGAGCAGTTTTTCGAGCTAATGGTCATAAAACTTCTAAGTTTGGAAAAAAATATAAAGAGCGTCTCAAACTATGGGCAAAATATAACATTTACATTTATGGATGAGAAAAAAGAGAGCATAAAATCAGCCTCAAAAGATGATGATGACATCATAAAAGCGGTGCTTTTATACTTAAGAGCGAAGAAGTAGCTTTTTTGGTTGTAGCTCCATTTTTATAGAGATAGCCAAAGAGTGCCATTGTACTGCTTCTTGTTTGTAAAGATGCTGTTGAAACTCTATAAAAAGTGGCTTAATGAAAATTATGTAGAGGTTATGGAATTAATATTGCTTGCAAAAAAAAGCATATCTGAACTCCTAGAAACGACAAGAAGGACCTTATATTTTTTAAAGAATCTTATATGTATTTAACCCTTAAAAGGAGATACAATGACCATTAACGGCGGATCAGCTTGGGCAACTAGCTTACAATCCAGTAAAATTGGCGGTACTCAGAGCCAAGATAGCGTAAGTTCTGCAAATTCAACTGACAATTTTTCTTCCATGATGCAGCAAGTGACAGAGATGCTTGTTTCTACCCTTGACACAAATAAGGATGGAGCGATAGATAAAAATGAGTTTTCTCAGGCATCACAAGCACTTTCTCAAAAAACAGGTAACACTTATGATGCGGATAGCGCATTTAGTGCTATTGATAAAAATGGCGATCAATCCATGAGTGTTGATGAGCTCCTTAGCGCACTGAAGCAGTCGCAGGGTAAACATGGCCATGGTGGTCATCATAAAGCGGACTCTTCGCAAGGACCAACAGATGTGGTGCAACAGCTCTCACAGGCTACAACAGCTCCGGATGATTCATCATCTTCAAAAATGCAAGCAGCACTTTTGCAGCGTATTTTGTCAGCTTATACTAACGGTAGCAGTACCGCAACGGCGTCAACAACGCTTTCAATGGCATAATAGCGGTAGCGATTTTACTGCCTTAGTCTATAATGTGCCCTTTATCTGCAAGTTAAATGTGCAGATAAAGAGTAGAAGGAGTGTCAAACAGCTCTATTTGACAACATACTTAAAATATAAGCAAACTTAAGCCCCCGCATTCAAATATAACTAAGAATTCATCATCTATTTTGTACAATCCATAACAAATAAATATTCAAAGCAAAGAAGAGTTTCATAATGAGAATAGCATTTATAGGCGATGTAGTAGGTGAACCCGGTAGAGATATGCTGAAAAACTATCTTAAAAATCTAAGAAAAGAGTATAAAATTGACTTTGTTATAGCAAACTATGAAAACGCATCTCATGGGTTTGGGCTAACTGTAAAAAATGCAAACGAGATGGTTGGGTATGGGGTTGATTGTATGAGTGGTGGAAATCACTCTTGGGATAAAAAAGAGATTGAGACACTTTTTGATACCCACGAAATACTTCGTCCACATAATTATCCAGATGGTGTAAAGGGAACAGGATGCAAGATTTACGAGGTAGCTGGTGAGAAGTTGGCTGTTTTAAATCTTATGGGGCACCACTCTATGCCTTTTACTGACAACGCTTTTCGTAAGGCTGAGATGACAGTTGAGTCTCTGCATGGAGAGGGCGTAAAAAATATATTTATAGATTTTCACGCAGAAGCAACAAGTGAGAAGAGGGCAATGATGATGTTGCTCGGTGGTAGAGTTAGTGCGATAGTTGGAACTCACACCCATGTAGGTACGGATGATTTGCAAATCTCTAAAAAAACAGCATATCTGACGGATGTCGGGCTTACTGGTTGTCGGGATAATGTTATAGGTATGGATGAAAAAGTACCACTTAAGTATTTTCTAACTGGAATGAAAAGCCATTTTGACATACCAAAAAAATGCAACAAGATACTTCAAGTGGTCGTTATGGATATAAGCGGTGGCGAGTGTAGCGGTGCATTTAAGCTGAAGCAGCTTGATGATGGTAGGTTAATAGTTAGTGACGCTTTGGTTGAAGAGATTTAGATTATAAAAAGTCTATCCCTGACAATTTATAAATGAGGCAGATATAAGGATTGGTGCGTTACTATACAGGAGGAGGGAGTACCAAATGAATAATGAACTTTTAACTATTTTTGTTGGAATAATTGCTGTATGTATGGTTTTTATCTCAATAGTAGTAGTTGTTATTGGACTGCAGGTGTTTAAGACTATGAAGCGACTGCATGGATTTATTGATAGTGTGCAGAGTGAGCTTAGTTTTCTCTCTACTAAAGCGGCATTAACGCTACATGAAGTTAATGAACTCATTGGTAGCCTCAAAATAGAGACTCGTTCTTTGGGTGCAAAATCATTGGCTGGGCTGCATGAGTTGCATGAGTTGATAGGCTATCTCCATGAGCAAACTAAATCACTTGCACTTAAAGCTTCTAACGGCATTGCAAAAGTGACATTTGGTTCTCTTGCTATTGGCGCTCTGTCTCAATTTTTTAAAAAGAAATCAAATCAAACAAAAGGATAAACCATGAGCCAAAACAATACTATTAATTTTGTGCTAGGTGCTGCTATTGGTGGTATTGCTGCTTATTATCTTGCTAGACATCAAGATGAGATTGTCAATAAAATTTATGAACTCAAAGAGAATTTAAATATTGATAACAATGAGCTTATCAATAAAACAAAAGACAAGCTTGATTCGTTGACTCAAAGTATTCACTCAACTATCGAGCGTTTTAGTGGAGATGATGATAGCGACAAGAGTCAAGAAGTTGCTGCTATTATGGAAGAGCTAGAGCAACTTCGAGCAGAAGTTCAAGCTCTTAAAGCCGTTAACTAGGGTTTTAGCTTACCCTGTGATTGTGTCTTAGCACTCTAAGTAGTGTTGTTGAAAAAGCGACAATCGCAGGTCCTATGATAAACCCCCAAAGTCCAAATGTTGTTAGTCCCGCTAGAATGGCAAAGAAGATTAGAAAATCATCAATCCTCTTTCCACCGTGAGTGAGTAGTTTGTTGATTTGTTGCAAAATTATAAGTCGTACGATATTGTCGATAAAGAACGAGAGCATCGCCCAAGAGTATATTAAAACAATCAGGGCGTTCATTCCATGCCCATTAAAAAATTCATTTAACACAATCGGTATCCAGATAAGGGCTGTCCCAACGATAGGTATGATGGAGCTAACAGCAATCATTAATCCCAGTAAAAGTGGATTGTAGCCATTGAAAAAACCAATAAAAATCCCAAAAGCTACTCCTTGTATAACGGCAACACCTATAAGAGTGTAAAATCCTGCAGATATTGTAGAAATCATATCAACCGAAAATTCTCTAAGAATAGGGCGTTTTAGCGGGATAACTGGGACGATGGCAAGGGTAATTCGTCGTTTATACCAAGAGAGAAAAAAGAAGAAGATGGTAATCATTGTCATCTCTCCAAGTGCGCCCATAAAGCTCAAAAGTCCATTGCCAACTCTGATTACTGTTTCGCTGATAATCTGTTCTTGATTGTTGGTGATTTTTTGATTTAACATCTCTAGCGGTTTTGCCAACCAAGAGAATGAATCTGGAACCAAAGAGATAATCTTGCTCCCCTGTGCATAGAAAGTTTTAGCAATTTCATACAGTTCAGTAGGGTGTGTGATTATATAATATGCAAAAAATATAATCGGAACAAACAAAACAGAGATAAGAATAAAGCTCATTATACCTGCGGTGATGACTTGCGCATATGGTGAAATTTTAGAGTATTTTTTCAGTCTTAACTCAAGCGCTAGGTGAACAGGAGTAAAAGCTGCCATCAAAAGAAGAGCTACAAAAAAGCTTTTTAAAAAAGGAAAAAAGAGCCAAAAGAGTAGTACTAATGTGCCAAAGATTATTGCTCTGGCAAATGTGTTGTTTTGCAAAATAGTTTCCTTTTTAGTTTTGCCCTATTTTATCATTATAAATTGATAAGGTGTTTATATTATTTTTGTAGAATGGATTGAATAGAATTAGAATGTTTTTTTGCTAAAATAAACAAATTATATACTTTAGGATATTTATGAGTGCAAAGATTGTTGTTGTAGATGATGAAGAGGATTTGCTAGAACTTATTGAATATAATCTAAATAGAGAGGGTTATGAGGTTATAGGTTTTTTAAACACAAAAAGTGTTAAGCAGATTCTTTTAGAAGAAGAGATTGATTTGCTGATTATGGATAGAAATCTCTCTGGCGTAGAGGGTAGCGAGTTCGTTTTGGAGTTACGCAAAGAGGGTTTAAATACACCTGTAATTTATCTCAGTGCAAAGAATCTAGATGCAGAGATAGAAGAGGGGTTTTTAAGAGGTGCTGATGATTATTTGACAAAACCATTTAATATTAATGAACTTCTGCTTCGTATTAAGGCTGTTCTTAGACGAACAACTAAGAAAATAAATGATGAAATTTTATCATACAGGGATTTGGTGTTAAATAAAAATTCAAGAACCCTTAGCGTTAATGGTGTTGGTGTTGAGATTACAAAACTTGAATTTAATCTTCTATGTGAATTTATTGCCAATAAAAATAGTGTTCTTGATCGTGACTATCTTTTGGAAAATGTTTGGGAAGAGGCTGGAGAGTATCAGTATAAGACAGTAAATGTAGCCATAAATAGACTTAAAGAGAAGATAGACCCTGATAAAACAAAAGATTATATACAGACAGTTCGTGGTATAGGATATAAGTTTTGTTAAAAATACATCAAATATTTATAGTTAATTTTTTAGTTCTTCTAGTTAGCAGTCTTTTGGTTAGCTCTATTATCAGCTATATTGCACTAAAATCAATAGTTATAGAACGCAGTAAAAATCATCTGAAAAATTCCATAGAACTTATAGAACTGGAGATGGATGGAGTTAAAAACTTAGATGAGTTTGTTTTTAAAATCAAGAAAAAAGCTTTATTGCGTGTGACAATTATTGATTCAAATGGTATTGTCTTGGCTGAAACTGATGCAGATAAAAAAGAGATGGATAACCACCTATCAAGATTTGAGATAATGCAATCAAACTCTCAAAAATATGGTGAAATAACGAGATATTCAGATACGGTAAGAACTGATTATTTGTATATAGTAAAAAAAATATCACTTAAAGATAAGCAGGTTTACCTAAGACTCTCTATGGGATTAACACAAATTATGAGTGATTTTTATTCCCTTTGGATAAAACTATTTTTTGTTTTTATGGCAATTGTCATTGTTGGAGTTTTTATATCCAGAAGAATGAGTCAAAAAATAGTTTATGATATTTCACAAATAACAAACTATTTAGATGAAGTTTCAAATAAAAACTACAACACAGCACTAAAAGTAAGATACTTTCATGAGTTTTTACAAATCTCTATCTTTTTAAAAAATTTGGTTAAAAAACTTCATAAAAATGAGAAGAAAAAAAATAAAAATATGGCGAAGCTTAGGCTTTTAAATAAGCAAAGGTATGAGATTCTCTCCGCCATATCTCATGAGTTTAAAAATCCAATAGCATCAATCATCGGCTATGCTCAAACAATCAAAGATGACACTCAGATGTCACCAAAAATCCGTGATAGGTTTTTAGAAAAAATCAGCTTAAATGGTGAGAAAATATCTAAAATGCTCGATAGGTTAGCACTTTCCGTTAAGTTAGAAAATGGTGATCTTGCCATCAATAAAAGTGAGTTTAGCCTAAAACAGCTATGTGATGAGGTTGTATCAGGACTGCTCCTTAAATATAAAGATAGAGAAATAGTAGTCTTTGAAAACGAAGTAACGGTTTTTACAGATAAAGCGATGCTAGAGATAATTCTTGTTAACCTCATAGAAAATGCTCTGAAATACTCGAGGGATGAGGTAAAAGTCATATTTAAAAATTCTACTATTTTTGTTAAAGATAGAGGTATAGGCATAAAAGAAGAGAATCTAAGCAGAGTGACGAAGAAGTTTTATAGAGTTGATAAAAATAGCTGGGACAACTCAATGGGCATAGGTTTGGCGATGGTTTCATATATACTAAAGTCACTTAACGCTTCACTAAAGATAGAGTCAAAGTATTCCAAAGGTTCTATTTTTAGTTTTAGTATAGATAGTATGATAGAGACAAAATAGAGCTATCACACATCTCTTATTGGTTCAAAAAGTGTACAAGAGAGATTATCTTTAGTATCAATGGACATCTTTAAAACTATCACGAATCAGAAGGAACTCATCTAGATGATTAAAAAATATATCAATTAAAGCAGGATCAAAATGTTTACCTCGCTCCTCTTTAAAAAAAGCAAATATCTTTTCATCTTCCCATGCCTTTTTATAAATGCGGTCGCTTCCTAGGGCATCAAAAACATCTGCAAGCGCGGTGATACGACCGTATATATGGATGTCGCCCTCACTGAGTCCTCTTGGATACCCACTTCCATCCCATTTTTCATGATGTTCATATGCAACTGTTGCTGCCATTAGAAGTAGAGGTCTGTTGGAGTGTTTGAGCATATCATAACCAAGTGCGGCATGGGTGTCCATTATGCGACGCTCATCTTCATCAAATCGTCCTGGTTTGTTAAGTACTGCATCTGGAATGGCAACTTTTCCTATATCATGCATTGGAGAGGCTTGCTTTAACATCTCTGACTCTTCACCACTTAGTCCATAGTATAGAGCCAATAATTTAGAGTATTCAGCTACGCGCTTAACATGGTTTCCTGTCTCTTTTGAACGACTCTCTCCGATTGAACCCATAGTAAAAACAACCTCTCTTTGAGTATCTTCAACCTCTTTATTTAGAGCAGTCACTTCATTTAACGCTTTGTCTATACCTTTAATCATGGTATTAAAAGCATTGGCTAGCTGCCCAACCTCATCATCACGATGAATTTCTACTTGTTGTGTATAGTCTTGAGTTTTGGTAATTTTTTTCGCTGTTTTTAAAAGAGTAATTACTGGAGAAATAAGATTTGTTGCGACAAAATATGCAGCTAGCGCAATAAATATTGCCCCAACAAAAAGAAGAGTAGCAAACCATTGTTCATATTTGTACAGTAGGCGATATGCAAATGATTTTTCCTCTTCTAAGACTATCGTTATATTTGGTAGTGCTGGAACTGTTTTTGAAGCACTTAGTGATTTGTCAAAGATGGTTGGACGAAGATAAGTTGTTCCGCTATTATCTCGAATATAGTAGTGTCGTTGAGGAGAGTTTAAAAAAAAAGTTTTTAAATTTTCTAGTGGATATGTAATAGACAAAGTTCCTACATTTTGTTTAGTAATAGTTGATTCAATTGGGACGCTATAAAAAAAGTTAAGTTTTTTTATTAGATTTAGAGATGAAAAATCACTTGATGCAATAATTTTTTGATTTGTATCGGTGACATAAAACTCCCCATTCATTCTCATATCATTTTTTTTAGCCAAAAGTATTGTGCTGATTCGACGATCCAAATCTTGTGTGTATATATCATTCATAACATCAGATTTGCTCATAAATTCAATATCTTTATAGAGTCTACTGAGGTGTTGATCTATTTTTTCAACAGTGGTGTTTAGTTGAGAGTTCAACTCTTTTGTTATTATCTTATGTTGCTCTTCCCTGTAAGAACTGCCAAGTAAAATCATAGTTAATATATACGGAGTAAGGCTAATCCCTAAAAAAAGAAAAATTGTTTTTAGTTTAAAACTCATATAAAATTTTCACTTTCGCATCAACCATTGATGATGGGATATAGCCTAGTGCGCCCTCTACATTTTCAACAAATGCTTTAATTGATTCAAATGATGGTTGCGTTAGCGGAGGAGATATGCCTTGATAGTGTTGTTTAATCCAGTAGTTATTTAAGTGATCTCGATCCATCCCTAAAACAGTCATCTCAAATGCCGTCCTAGCACTATCTTGTCCAACTAAATTGATTGGAATTATTTTTAGATTACCAATCGTACGGCGTTTTTGCAAAAATAGGTCTCGCAGTTGTTGCGAGGAGAGTGACGAAATATCAATCTTTTTGGAGATAATAACGCTGTACTGGGCTCCAAGCAGGATAGCACCCATAATTATTAGTAAAAATATAGATCTCATCAAAACAGTACCGAAAATGAGATAAGTGCACGATTCTCATCATTCTTTGAGTGAAATTGGTATTCTGCCTTGAGTGAAACAGGATACCATGGACGATAGCTGTAGCCAAGGGTTAGAATATTGTCTTCATATTGTGTGCGATTGTCGTTGAAATATTCGTATCGTCCTATAACTGCATGCTTTTGAGTATAACGATACATCCCCTGCATATAGGCTGAAAAGGCATACTCATCTCGAGTGTTACTGTATCTGCTTTTTGCAACCAATCCTTCTGCGAGTATTTGCCACACCTCATTATCATATTTAAAATTTGCTTGAATAAATTGTGAGCGCACACTACTCTTTGGAATGAAATCACCAATGCTTATACCACTACTTAGCTCATTTGAAATCTCTTTTTCCAGTGCAAAACCAAAAAAATGTGTATTTGGAATATTTATATAGTTTTCATCTAAATCATTGTTGTTTTGGCCAAAAAGATGGTATTTGACTCCATCAACTTTAGGTATAAAGCCATTGATGTCGATTCCGGTTAAAAATCTTGGGAAAAGAAGCATACTGTACAGTGGATTTGATGTCGTGTCACGCAAAACATTGATTGGTTCGCGGTTCCAGTATCCTATGGGAGCTATCTGTTTTCCAAAACGAATATTTACCTCGTTGGATATCCATAAGTCCCCATACAACCGCTCAATATGAAAATTTTTATCACTAGAGTGTGAGTCATCGCTTAAGTTTTTACGATAAAATCCAGCTGACTCTAATTCCACAAGATAGGAGAGCATAGGATGAAGATCACCATAGGCGATAACAGCTATATCTTCTAAGGCAACACTGTCACTGCTCCTATTTGATTCAAATTCAGTTGAAAAATAACCACCGATATTTAACATCTCGTTAACTTTCACTCCTTGACCCATTTTGTATGGTTCAGCCTGCAAAGATAACGCAAAAATGGTAAATAAACTAAATAGTATAAACTTCATGATTTTAACTGCACCAACCCTAACTAAATTTTATAAATAGTAACAAATTTACTCTTAAAGGTGCGTAATTGCTTGGTGTATGATTTTATATTAAAACAAAACAACGCTTTCACACATTCCAATTTTTGCATAGTCATTTAAGTACTCAGACATCATCTCGCTGTACCCTTTATCTCTATATTTTCTATCCGTCACAAGCTCAAAAATCACCAAGTGTCTTTTATGATATAGATTTGTCTGGATAGAAACCCCAGCATAAGTTATAAGCGCGTCTGCTTCAAATATTCCAATCATCTTATAATCCATATGTCTCATGTCATAAATAAGATCCTCAAACTCTTTGTATGTTAGTGATGTGTGAAATTGTGAAACAACATCGTATGCTATTTGTAACTCTTTTAAGTCTAATTCTCTTATCTGCACAGTATCAACCAATATTAAATTTTAAAATCTTATAATAATTTCAATTAATGTCTTGTAGGAGAAACAGATGGCGCTAAAGAATTTTGAAGTGATTATAGTTGGGGCTGGTGTTACTGGCACTGCTTTAGCGTATGAGTTGGCAAGATATACAGACATCAGTTCCATCGGTATTATAGAAAAGTATGAGGGTATCGCAACGCTAAACTCATGTGGAACTAGCAACTCTCAAACGATTCATGTTGGAGATATTGAGACAAACTACACACTAGAAAAAGCATCCATAACAAAACGAACTGCAAAGATGGTTGAGAAGTATTGTCTGCAACACCATTATCAAAATGATATTATTTTCTCACATCAAAAAATGGCTTTGGGTGTTGGAAAAAAAGAGGTTGAGTTTTTGCTTCACCGTTACGAAGAGTTTTCTGAGCTTTTTCCATATCTTGAAGTCTGGGATAAAGAGAGGCTAAAAGAGCTAGAGCCTCGCGTTGTTTTTGATGAAAATGGAGATGAGAGAAGAGATGAGATTGTTGGGATTGGAACAAATGGTCAGTGGACTACTGTTGATTATCAAAAGCTTGCAAAATCGTTTGTAGAAAATGCCAAAAAAGAGAGTGATACAGAGATTGAACTATTTTTAAACACTCAAGTTTTAACCATTGAAAAAAGTAAAAAGCGTGGTTATGTAGTTAAAACAAAAGATGACACATTTTATGCAGACTTTGTTGTAGTAGATGCTGGAGCGCACTCACTTCTTTTGGCACATCAGATGGGTTTTGGTTTGAACTTAGGATGCTTGCCTGTTGCCGGAAGTTTTTATATGACAAATGAGAAGATGTTAAATGGTAAAGTTTATATGGTTCAGAACCCAAAACTCCCATTTGCGGCGCTCCACGGGGATCCTGATATATTAGCAGATGGAAACACTCGTTTTGGACCAACTGCATTGTTGTTGCCAAAACTGGAGAGATATAAAAGTGGAACTTACCTAGACTTCATTAAAACGCTTAGATTTGATAAAAATATCGCAATTGCTCTTTGGAAACTATTTAAAGAGAGTGATATTCGTAGTTATATCTTTAGAAATTTCCTCTTTGAAGTCCCGATTCTTAACAAATATCTCTTTTTAAAAGATGCAAGAAAGATTGTCCCATCTTTAAAGTCAAATGAGTTTAAATACGCAAAAGGTTTTGGCGGAGTTAGGCCACAGGTGCTAAACAAAGATCAGCAAAAACTCCTTTTAGGAGAAGCTTCCATCTATACTGGTGAAGGACTTATCTTTAACATGACGCCATCCCCAGGAGCTACTTCGTGCCTTGGAAATGCAGAACGAGACCTAAGATATATAGTCAAATATTTGGGAAAAAATTTCGATGAAGAGAAGTTTAAGGATGAGCTAACAGAGGGTGAATATTGCGCTCTCCCTGAGCCGATTGCATCTCAAAAAGCGATGGTAAATCTAATTAGAGCAGAGATTCAAAGAACTGAAGAGAAATATTTCAAAAGTGTTCATGAAGGTAAGCCAGAGAGTCATTTTTGGGATAAGCCACATAGTAAAATTTAATAAATACAGTAGCTTACATGAAGATTAAGATTATTGATTTCTCATGTTAGCAAAAGAAACTATTTAAAAACTATTAGATATCCAAGATGGCAGGTTCTCCTAAATAAAACCCTTGACCATACTCGATTCCTAGAGCTTTTACAGTCTCTAAAACTTCCTTATTGCAAATAAATTCGGCAACTAGTTTGAGTCTTTTTTCTTTTGCAAAAGTTTGGATTGTTTTAACAACAATCCGACTGTTTAAAGATTCATTTATATTTTGAATAAAAGAGCCATCAATCTTTAGTGTGCTTATTGGGAGATGCTCAATTTGACCAAAATTTGAGCACTGTATACCGAAGTCATCCACAGCGAATTCGATCCCCAAATCAGAGAGCTTTTTAATGACCTCCTTAATCCCTCTTTCACTGCCAATCGTATTATGCTCTAAAATCTCTAATGACATAAAAGATGGATTAAGTGCATATTTTTTAAGTGTTGCCTCTATAAAAGTGCTCAACCCATCCGCATTAAATTCACAATCACTAATGTTTATACTAAAATATTTTCCTGTTTTAGAGGCCAAACGACACCCCTCTTCAAACATAAACTTAAATATATTATAAAATTGTCCACTATGCCTTGCGGCCGCAAGAAAATGCGCAGGAGTATAGACCACCCCATTATGTTTCAGGCGCACAAGGAGCTCATACTTTTCAATGGTTTGGTTAGTAAGATTAAAAATTGGTTGCGCATACGCAATAAGACCGTTATGTAGTAGAGCATGCTTTACGATGGGACCCCAGTGATTTGTATCATTAATCTGTTGAATAATTTTTAAATCAGCAGAATAAACCTTTATCTGGTTTCTTCCCGTATTTCGTGCCTCTTTTAGTGCTAATTCTGCTTTTTGTAAGACATCATTTTCGCTTTGATAGGCAATCCCAATCGTAGTCTCGATTGTCTTGTTGAAGCTGTTGGTTATTATCTGTAATTTTGAAATATCATCTTTTATTTTTTCTACTTTTAATAGAAGATCATCAAGAAGATCTTCGGTGGCAACCAGCGCAAAAAGATCACTATTGAGATGATATACCCTAAAATAATTGCCATACATTGAAGAGAGGAAGCCACCTAGCTCCATAAGTACAAAATCTCCTGTTTCATATCCATTTGTCTCATTGATGATACTAAAGCCAATAATATCAATTAAAATAAGCGCTTGATGTGACAATGTTGAAAAATCTTCTATCAGCTTAATACGATTCGGTAAGCGCGTTAACGAGTTTGTTGTCATTTGATTATAGGTTTCATCATACTTATGTTGTAACTCTAGAAGTTGTTCGTACTGTTTTATGGAGGTGCGTATGGTAGTGTAGAGTCGTTCAATAGTTAGCTCTGTCTTTTCCTTAAAATCATTAATGTCAAAATGTTGAATTACCTGCATTTGTGGATAGTCGTTTGCTTGACCAGTACGGACAATCAGACGAATCAATTTGTTTTTTAACTCGTTTCGTATATAGTTAACAAGATTAAGTCCTGCTTCAGATGTCTCCATAACAACATCGATTAAAGCTAATGCGATGTCGGTGTGTTCGTTTAGAATTTCTTTAGCTTCTTTTGCGCTATATGCAGCTAATATTTCAAGTTTAAAATCAGAAAATTGCATCGCCTTGATTGCCATATTAGTAATATCATGAACAGACTGATCATCATCAACAATCAATATTTTTTGCATCTTTTTATCTACTTGATAATCCGCTTCTTTTTTCTTAGCAAATACTATATTGGCCATTTTACACCTTTAGTATAATTTCTTTATCGAGAATTATTGTAAGACCAAGTCCGTGAGGTAAAACTCTAACTAGACTTAATTTGCCTTTTAGTTTCTGTGTGATGAGATTATACACTACATTAAGCCCTAAACCACTTCCACCTTCTCCGCGTTTTGTTGTAAAAAAAGGATCAAATATTTTTTTCTCAATCTCATCCGTTACTCCCACTCCATTATCTTGATAGTGGATAATTAGATAATCATTTAATTCTACTGATATTTTTATAATATTCTCTGTATTTTGTTCAAAGCCATGTTTTATTGAGTTTAAAATTAAGTTTGAAAAAATTTGTGAAAAAATGCCAGGATAGCTCTCTAAAACAAGAGTCTCATCTATTGTGTTAACTATCTGTACTCGCTTGCTTTTGATAAGATTTTGTAAACCAAGAAAAAGATCATCAATATATTTTTTAAGATGAAACTCGCGTTTGTCCTCAAAATGTTGATCTACGGAAATATGTTTAAACGATTTTACCAGCAAAGCTGCGTTGTTTAAGCGATCATTAATAGTTTGGGTGAGCTGCTTCATCGTTGCAATATATTCATTAAGAGCCTCTTCTGTGAGCATTTCGTTTTTGTAGTTTGTCTCTAGCTTTTTTACCTCATGCGTGATTTGTGAAATTCCAGTTAAAGCAACACCAAGTGGTGTGTTAATCTCGTGTGCAACGCCAGAGACAAGAGTGCCAAGAGATGCCATCTTTTCTGATTCTATTAATTGACCTTGTGCTTGATTTAATTGTTTGAGACTTTTTTGCAACTCTTCTCTAGCTTTTTCTTCGTTACTAACAAAATAGTAATAAAGGCTAAAAATAATAGAGATTGTCAAAATAAAATTTATAACAAAAAAGAAAATTGAATATGCCTCCGAGAGACCAATGTCGAACTGTTTTGCATATGAGTCAACAAAACCGCTAAGTATTATAAGCAAAATAAAAAGTATTAACCACAATAAAGTCATCCTTTTTTTTTGCAATGTAAAGCTTCCAAATACTGCTAACACTGACCAAAGAACATTGCCTCCACTTGCAACAAAGCCTCCTAAAAAGAATTGAAATAAAAATGGAAGCAACAAAGAGATTAATATTTGGATAATTTGTGAAGCGATAAAATTTTTGCTAATAAAAAGATAAGTAAAATTAACAATAGTAATGGTTATGTATGTAAATGGAACAACTGCTGGGATATAAAGCCCATTTGCAAGACAAATGGTTCCCCACAAAAGCCCACCTGTACTCATCAATAAACCCAAATAGATAAGAAAACCATGAGCTCGCTTGAGCTCCTCACTATCGGTGTTGCGATCAGCAATAGCAAGAATAGGTTTTAAATATCCTAAAAATTGGTTCACCAGTAAATCCTTTTGTGTTTTATGCAATAAATGTTAATGATATATAATAAAAAATAAATACACACTTAGATAAGGAATTTTCTTTAATAATATAAAAATAGTTTCTACGACCATTGGGAAAATATATATTTTTGTAGTTTGATAGAGGGTTTTTGAATTTATTTTAAGTTCGTAGAACAAAATAGAGTCTAGTTTAAGAAAAAACTCCCAGAGAGTGTTTTCTGTAAACTATAAAAGCTGTAGCTGTTGTATATGGAGATAAATAATAACTATTTTAATGCACAAAATTAGTTAGGATTACTAATTTGTCAGATTATTTAAAGTTGCGATAATATCATCCATTTTCGTGTTAATTAAGTTTATTTCATCTGAAATATCATTTACTTCATTAGCATTTTTATTTAAAGTATCAGAACTTTCAGATATTGACTGGATGAGGACATTTGTTGTTGCTGAAGTCTCTGCTAAGCTTTTTTGAGTTCTCTCTGCAAGTTTTCGCACTTCATCTGCAACAACAGCAAATCCTCTTCCATGTTCACCTGCGCGAGCAGCTTCTATTGCGGCATTTAGAGCTAGTAGGTTAGTTTGCTCTGCAATGTCTCCAATTGTTGCGAGGATAGTTTTCGTCTCATTTGCGTTGATTACGAGAGTTTGGAGATTTCCAACCATCTCGTTTTCTTTGTCTGAAACATGATGAATTCGCGTAACTATCTTATTTATCATTTTTTTCAGATCACTTATTGTGCTTTTGGTAAGATTTTCAATAGTCTCATTTAGTTGGTCTGCTGATTCTATAATCTTACTGTTGTTCTCTTGATCTTTTCTTTCCATATCTTCAAGTGCTTGACCAAGACTATTGATGTTCGTGAGAAGTTCAGCCATTTTTGCCTCAACATCCACAATGCTTCTTGTTTTAAATTCACCAAGAGAAAATTTCTGTAGTGTAGAAATAGCATTATCAATATTTTTCTCAGAGTGATTAAGCATATTGTTAAGACTGTTTTTCAGTACATGAACATATGGGGTTCTTGAATCGGATGAGATTCGGCAACCATAGTGACCTCTTGCGACTTTATCAGTTAAAAGAACCATTTCGCCAGCAACTTTTGTATCTTCTAATACCGATTGACTATATTTTTTAAGAAGAGCGTTTATTGTCTTAATAAAATCAACATCTGTATTTTCATTTATGTTGATTTTATTTCTTTGAAAGTCCATTAACTCTTCTAACTCATGAAATAGTTTTTCAATTTCTGGGGAATTTTTAGAGGATGTAGTTTGAAGCACTACTGCAGCTATAAGAGCGATTGTTGCGATTGAGGATTGCAAAACGGCGGAAGTTGAAAGAAAAAGTGAAGCGATTAGAATCGCAAACAGTGCTACCAGAAGTGCATTTTTTTGTGTCGGGCTAATATTCATATTTATCTTCTTTATCTTAATGTTTTATATAATTCTATTGCTTCTTGGATCTCTTTTTGAGAGGGTTTTCTTCTACATGAGAGGTAGGTTTTTTCTTTTCTTACTTCATCATATATTGGATATACGGTAGCAAAAACCCAGTAGTATCCACCATTTTTTGTTCTATTTTTAACATACCCGCTCCATATTTTATCATTTTTTACAGTTTCCCATAGGTTCTTAAATGCTGCTTTTGGCATATCTGGATGACGAACTATGTTGTGTGGTTTACCAACCAACTCTTCGATGCTATATCCAGCAACTTCGCAAAAATCATCATTCGCAAACAAAATTGTTCCTTTAGCATCGGTTTGTGATACTAAAAAATCATTATTTTTTAAAATATACTCTTGCATTTTCTCTCTCTTGCATTCTCGGAATTTTTAGAGAATAGTACTTGAAATATACTTAATTAAAATATACTCAAATAAACTAGTTTTATTTAAATATTATAGTTTAGGCTCTTATGTTTGTTTAATTGCTTTTTCTATATAATCGCGAAAATAATTCTAAGAGAAAATATGAACAAACAAGATTTGTACCGCCCTAATGTGGCGATGATTATTGTGTCAAAAGAGTATCCTAAAGAGAAGAAAATATTTTTAGCGCAAAGAAATGATTTGGTTGATATTTGGCAGTTTCCTCAAGGTGGAATTGATGAGGGAGAAGAGGTAATTGATGCTCTTTTTCGTGAGCTAGAAGAGGAGATAGGAACAAATATGGTAGATATTATTGCTGAATTTCCCCAGTGGATATCTTATGATTTTCCACCTCGAATCGCACAGAGTATGAAACCTTTTGTTGGGCAAACACAGAGATATTTTTTAGTAAAACTTCAAGATGGTGCTGTGATAAATATAGAGACAAAGCACCCAGAATTTATAGATTACAAGTTTGTTGAAGTTGAGGATGTTTTAACCCTTAGTGCAAGTTTTAAAAAAGATGTTTATGAGAGCGTGATAGGTTATTTCAAAAATGAAGGACTACTTTAGATGTTGATAGTGCAAAAATTTGGCGGAACAAGTGTTGGTGATTTAGAGCGTATTCAAAATGTAGCAAATCGTGTTGCAGCTACAAAAAAAGCTGGAAATGATGTTGTAGTTGTTGTCTCTGCTATGAGTGGGGAGACAAATAAGCTGGTTGCGTATGCTGAGCATTTCTCGCCAAATGCATCTCGCTCTGATATGGATATGCTGCTTAGCTCAGGCGAGAGAGTAACTGCATCTCTGCTCTCAATCGCTCTAAATGCGATGGGTCTTGAGACAGTTGCTATGAGCGGAAGAAAAGCTGGAATCATAACAGACTCGCACCACACAAAAGCAAGAATTGAGAAAATAAATCCAGAACTAATGAATAGCGCCATAAAAGAGGGCAAAATTATAGTTGTTGCAGGTTTTCAAGGTGTAAATGAAAACGGTGATGTAACTACTTTGGGTCGTGGTGGAAGCGATCTCTCTGCTGTTGCTATCGCTGGAGCAATAAATGCTGATTTGTGTGAGATATATACCGATGTTAGCGGAATTTTTACAACAGATCCTCGCATTGAGTCAAAGGCTAAAAAGCTTGATAAAATCTCTTACGATGAGATGCTGGAACTTGCTTCTTTGGGTGCAAAAGTGCTTCAAAACCGCTCGGTAGAGTTGGCTAAAAAACTAAATGTAAATCTAGTAACAAGAACAAGCTTTTCAGATGAAGAGGGAACATTAATAACTAAAGAGGAAAATATCATGGAAAAACCATTAGTAAGTGGAATAGCGTTGGATAAAAATCAGGCTCGTGTATCATTAATTGGGGTAAAAGATAGACCAGGAATCGCGTCTGACATCTTTACAAAACTATCAAATAGTAATGTAAATATAGATATGATTATTCAAAATGTTGGGCATGACGGCAAAGCAAACATAGACTTTACGGTTCCAGTTAGTGATCTCAACGATGCAAAAATGGTGGTTAGCAAATTTGTAGAAGATGCAGAAGTTGATGGTGTCTCTTATGATGAAAATATTTGTAAAGTCTCAATTGTCGGCGTTGGCATGAAGTCGCACACAGGTGTCGCTGCTAAAGCTTTTGCAACAATGGCAGCTGAAAATATAAATATAAATATGATATCAACTTCAGAGATAAAAATCTCTATGATAATTGCTGAGAAGTATGCAGAATTAGCAGTGAGGTCACTTCACAGTACTTACGAACTAGATAAATAATCTTTATGCAGAATTTTGCCCAGTGGAGCCTTGACGCAATAAGAGAAGAGGGCGGTTGTCTGAGTTGGCTAGAAGAGCAAAGATTTGACTGGACAACAACAACTTCTCAAGCACTTGAGCAGATTATAAATGGCAAAACAATTATTCTTGTAACAGATGAGAAAAGAAAATGGTTAGAGAGCTACATCCTTAGTTCTATAAATGGCGCAAGGCAAGATAGACCGCTTCTTCCGATAGTTAGTATTGATAGTATCTACTCACACTTTAATAGCGTTAGTAACTCCGAGATGCTCGATGTTGTTGAGGATATGATTTCTCTTTCTCACAAAGATGAGTATTTTTTCTGGTATATTGGCAAGGGTGATGATAAAAGAGCAGATATTGCCAAAAGGAAAGATAGTAGCTATTTTTGGATTTTTGATGAAACTTATCTCAATGCGTTTAACCTAAGGTCGTATGATAAACTACTAGACATAAAACTTTTACAACTATTTGGGCTTCTAAATCTATCGCTAAACGCTGCGATGTTTGGAGAAGTTGATGTTAGTATCTGAGGCAAAAAGAGGTTATATCTTAGTTTCAACAGAGATAGAAAAAGAGGTTAACAAGCTAGTAGCGGAGTTAAAACCAAGCAGAGTAGTTAGTTTCATCGAAGAGGATTTTAAACTAGAGCACGCAAAAGCAGTTGTTGCTGAGTCTTACATAAGTGAATCAGAGACAAAATATATCATAATCGCCGCCTCAACTTTTGGAAGAGAGGCTCAAAATTCACTTCTAAAAATTCTGGAAGAACCACCCAGAAACATAGAATTCATAATCATCTCTCCCACAAAATCAAACCTTCTTCCAACCGTTCGCTCTCGTTTACCGATAGTCAATGGCGAAAAATTACACACCATAAAAGAGGTTGAGTTAAATCTTGCTAAGATTGACTATGCACAAGTTTTTAAATTTTTAAAAGCCAACGCAAGAGTAACAAAAACCGAAGCCAAAGAGTTGATTGAAGGGCTTTATTATAGAGCTACAGTTGTTGATATGCTTATGCTCTCAACCAAACAGTTAGATAGTTTTGATAGAGCGTACAGACTTTTAGAGTTAAACTCAAGAGCCCAGAGCGTATTCGCAGAACTTATTATGGGATTTGCAGGAGATAAAAATGCAGCTTCTTAAACTCTCAAACTCAATTGATATAAAAAAATATTTAATAGATTTGAGTGTAGATAGTGGTGGCATCCAGATACTATCATCAAAGGCAAAAACTCATATCATCTATATAAAAGATTTACATGTCGGTGGTGCAAATATACTAAAGCAAGATGCGCTTAGCATTGGAGCAGATTTGGCTGTGCCTCGCGGAACTGTGGTTGCAAAAACTCCATTTGTGGATTGTATGTTGATTGTGACCACAAAACAGTTGCAAACACTTAGTAGAAAAGAGTTGGCGCAACCCTTTGGACTAAAAGATGTTGCAAAAAAACTCAAAGATATTTTAATGGCAAAAAAACCATCAAATGTTCAAATAATGGGCGTTATAAATGCAAACAGTAATAGCTTTTTTAGCGACTCAAGATTTATGGGAAATAGAGCTGTTGATACGATAGAGAAAATGATAGAAGATGGAGCAGATATTATCGACATCGGCGGAGTCTCATCTGCGCCAAACTCGCCGCTTGTTGATAAAGATGAAGAGCTAAGACGAGTTAAACCGATACTTGATGCCATAAAACAAAACGGACTTTATGAGAAAGTTAAATTTAGTATTGACAGCTATGAACCGCTTGTGGTTTCTTATGCTCTTGAGAGCGGGTTTAAAATTGTTAACGATATCACAGGTTTAGCAAATGATGAGATCTGCAAACTTTGTGCATCTTATGACGCAACCGCTGTAATTATGCATATGCAAAATAGTCCACAAAATATGCAGGAAAATCCAAAATATGAGGATATTATAAGTGAAATATACTCATTTTTTCAAAGTAAACTAGAAAAAGCTGATGCGTTTGGGATTAAAGATACACTTTTGGATGTGGGCATTGGATTTGGTAAAACACTAGAGCATAATCTTGTTTTAGTAAAACATCTTGAACACTATTTAACACTTCAAAAACCGTTACTTGTTGGTGCTTCAAGAAAATCTATGATAGATAAGATTTCATCATCTTTGCCTCAAGATAGACTAGGGGGAACCCTTGCTCTACATTTAGAAGCCATGAAAAATGGAGCTTCTATTCTTCGTGTGCATGATGTAAAAGAGCATATGCAGGCTCTCTCTGTTCAAAAAGCTCTAGACAACATAAGTATAAAAGGTTAATAATATGAAATTTCCAACAGTTGGTGAAATTGCTACAAAAAATGTCGTCTCAATTAATATAAGAAAATCAATTGCAGAGGCAGTAAGGCTAATGTTTGAAAACGACCATAGAAATGTAGTGGTAGTTGACGGTAGCTCTTTTCGCATATTAATAGCGTCTGATATTTTAAAAGCTAGATCTCAAAATATAAACTTAAGCGACCAATTAAATATTTTAAATTTAGAAATTATACCAACAATGACTAAAGGGAATAATGTTTTGCAGACGCTAGAGCACTTAAGTTGTAATATAGAGTATATCTGTGTTGTAGATGATGATGGTTCTCTTTATGGGCTTGTTACACATACTGATATTATAAGCAATATTGATCCAGAGACGCTGATGGAGAGCTTCTGTTTACATGATTTTTTAAAGCTCAGCAAAAGAGATAAGTGGATAAAAAAAGAGATGAAAACATCTCATATTCTTAACGAAATGGCTCAAAATTCTCTTGATAGTGTAATAATTATAGAAGATTTTAAGCCACTTGGTATTTTTACCACAAAAGATGTAATAAGAGTAATAAAAAACAGTAGTGATTTAGAGCTTCCCGTTAGTAGCTATATGTCATCTCCAGTTGATACAATTTTTAGAGGTAGTTCAATTAAAGAAGCGGTAGCATTTTTAAAGAACAAACATTATAAAAGAGCTGTTGTAGTTGATAAAGATGGTAATATGCATGGAGTGGTCTCGCAAAAAGAGCTTATTTCACTGGCATACTCGAAGTGGGCTAGTTTAATGAAAGAGCACCACGAGGAACTTGATAAAATAAACTCTAAACTCTTAAGTAGAAGTAAAAAATATGAAATAATAGCCTCAACTGATCCTTTAACTGGGCTCTATAATCGTTACAAATTCTCTAAACTTTATGAGTTATCATATAGCACTATGATGGAACGAAGCAGTGCTGTGTCACTGTTGATTTTAGATATAGATAATTTCAAGAAGATTAATGATACGCATGGGCACAATACAGGGGATACTGTTCTTGTGAAATTGGCGAATTTACTACAGGGTAGTTTAAGAGATATGGATATTGTTTGTAGGTGGGGAGGTGAAGAATTTGTGCTTCTGCTTTTGGCGACAAACTTAAAAAGTTCAGTTTTATTGGCAGAAAAGTTAAGAGAAAATATTGAGAAATTAGAGATTGATACTGTTGGTAAAATAACTGCGAGTTTTGGTATTGCCGAGCTTATAGAAGGTGATGATCTAAAAAGCACAGTAGGTAGAGCAGATAAGGCGCTGTATCTAGCAAAAGAGTCTGGAAGAAATTGTGTAAGAACTCAAAATGAGGTTGTTGATTAGTATTGATATAAATAGCTTTAGAGTTGACTTTTTTGAAAATTTTTTTTTATGAGAAAGTAGAGAATTGGAGTTAAAAAATAAGTAGAGACAGAGAGTCTCTACTTGAGTTAAAAGTAAAATTATTTAGCAGGAGGAGTTTCAGCTGCAGGAGCGGCAGCGTCAGCAGCAATCTCAGCTTTTTTAGCCTTCTTTGCTTTTTTAGCTTTTTTAGCTTTAACCGGCTTAGCAGCTTCTGGAGCTTTAGCAGCTTCGGCTTTTTCAGTAGCAACAGCAGGTGCAGCAGCATCTTCAGCAGATAGCGTAGTTGATGTAGCTACAAACAGTGCAGCACCTAATATAATTGATGTAATTTTTGTCATTTAGACTCCTTTTTGTTTTAAATCAGAAGAAGTATATCACAAAAAAATAAAAATACGCAAGAAAAAAACTATTAAAAAAATAAGAAATTATTATCTGAAAAAAAATATATTTTTTGAAGAAAATAGAGGCTCGATTCCAACCATTTAAGGTATATTTTTTATTTTCAGTATATTTAGCTAAGAGTAAACCACTTGTAGAGTGGCTCTATGCAATCACAGAACCACTCCAAAGCTTACTCTATTTCAGCGTCAATAACATCATCATCTTTTTTCTTTTTAGTATCAGCTTCACCAGCTGGAGCACCTTCATTTTTGTACATCTGTTCAGCCATTTTATGACTTACTTCTGTTAATGTTTTTACTTTAGCTTCAATTTGTTCTTTTGTAGCATTTGTGTCTTTTAGCGTATCTTTAAGATCAGCTATTGCAGCTTCAATTTTTGCTTTTTCGCCTGCTTCAACTTTGTCTCCATTCTCTGAAAGAGATTTTTCAGTTTGAGCTATTAGTGCATCTGCTTGATTTTTAAGGTCCACTAACTCTCTTCTTGTTTTATCTTCAGCTTTATGAGCTTCTGCGTCTTGAACCATTCTATTAATCTCATCTTCACTAAGTCCTGAACTTCCACTTATTGTGATTGACTGAGATTTACCTGTGCCTTTATCTGTTGAACTAACAGTAAGTATTCCGTTTGCATCGATGTCAAAAGTAACTTCGATTTGAGGAACACCTCTTGGTGCTGCTGGAATATCTCCTAATTCAAACAATCCTAAAGATTTATTATCTTTTGCAAACTCTCTCTCACCTTGAACAACTGAAATGCTAACTGCAGGTTGGTTGTTTTCTGCTGTTGAGAAGATTTGAGATTTCTTAACAGGTATTGTTGTCCCTTTTTCAATAATTTTAGTAGCAACACCGCCTAAAGTCTCAATTCCAAGTGAAAGTGGAGTAACATCTAAAAGAAGAACATCTTTAACATCTCCTCTTAAAACTCCACCTTGAATAGCCGCGCCAGCCGCTACAACTTCGTCTGGGTTAACACTTTTGTTTAGAGTTTTTCCACCAAAGTAATCGGAAACCATTTTTTGAGCCAATGGAACACGGATAGAACCACCAACCATTATAATCTCTTTGATGCTGTTGTTCTCTAAGCCAGACTCTTTCATGGCAGTTTTGATGTGATCAATTGTCTCTTTAATAAGTGATTCAATCATACCTTCAAATTTAGCGCGAGTAAGTTTGATAACCAAGTGTTGTGGTCCAGCTTCTGTCATAGTGATAAATGGTAGGTTAATCTCAGTTTCAGTTGCGCTTGAAAGTTCTTTTTTAGCATTTTCAGCAGCATCTTTTAATCTTTGAAGTGCCATTTTGTCATTTTTAAGCTCTATTCCATGAGTAGATTTAAATTCTGAATTTAAAAAATCAACAATTTTATTATCAAAGTCATCACCGCCTAAAAATGCATTACCATCAGTTGATAGAACCTCAAAAGTTCCGTCGCTAATTTCTAATACAGTAACATCGAATGTTCCTCCACCTAGGTCATAAACAAGTACATTCTCTTCTGCCTTGCTCTCTAATCCATATGCAAGAGCTGAAGCTGTTGGCTCATTGATTATGCGAAGAACATTTAATCCAGCAATTGTTCCGGCATCTTTTGTTGCTTTTCTTTGTGCATCATTAAAGTATGCAGGAACCGTAATAACTGCATCAGTTACAGTTGAGCCAAGATAAGCTTCCGCATCTTCTTTTAGTTTTGAAAGAATTTTTGCTGAAATCTCTTGTGGAGTGTAGATTTTACCAGCTACATCAACCGCCGCCATTCCATCTTTATTTACGATATTGTATGTTACTTTGTCGTGAGCCGCTTTTGCATTCTCTTCGCTCATCATAAGACCCATAATTCTCTTGATTGAAGAGATTGTTTTATTTGGGTTTGTGATTGCTTGACGCTTTGCAGGATCTCCTACTAAAACATCACCTTTATCTGTAAACGCAACTACCGAAGGAGTAGTATTTTTACCCTCTTTATTTGGGATGATTTTTGCCTCACCGCCTTCATAAACTGCAACACATGAATTTGTTGTTCCTAAATCTATACCGATAACTTTTGACATATTATTTTCCTTAATTTAATTTAATTTTGTATACTATTTGTTGTAGATAGCTCTAATTAGCTACGACTACCATTGCTTCTCTTAGTGGTCGCTCTTTATATTTGTAACCAGTTTGAAAAGTTTTTATTATCTGTCCACTTGCAATTTCATCGTGATCGACGCTTTGAATTGCATTGTGGATATTTGGATCAAAAGGCTCGTCATGCGAAACCATCTTTACTCCATGTTTCTCCAGAGATGTTGTCAACTGTTTAAGAGTTAGCTCAATCCCCTCTTTTAGTTTTTCTAGATGCTCACTTGCATCTGCTACATTCGCAGTAGATAATACAGCCATCTGAAGTGCATCCATAACAGGAATCATATCTTTAGCAAATTTCTCATTTGCGTACTCAACGGCTGTATACTTTTCTCGTTCTAGCCTCTTTTTGATATTATCAAAATCAGCATGAACTCTCGCATACTTATCTTTTAGAGTTGTTAACTCCTCTTGTAGTAAATCTAGCTCATTACCAACGGCCATTGCATCGGCTTCAGCTTCTTCGTTGCTAACTTCTACACTCTGCTCATCATTTTCATGAGTTTTGTTTCGTAATTCTTCATCAGTTTGTTTTGACATAATAGTTGAATTC
>JAKFWK010000006.1 GCA_021732045.1 Sulfurimonas sp. | reverse complement strand
TTACTTAATACAATTTTTACCTATCTTACAAGAAATTTGGCTATATAAAAACCGCTACCTGCCATGAAAACAGAGCCAATTGCACTGAGAGTAATATTGGCTATAGCTAGGGCAAAGTTGCCACTGTTTAGAAGTAAGAAACTCTCTATCGCAAAAGTAGAATAGGTTGTGAATGCACCTAGAATGCCTGTTGATAAAAATGATTTTATGTGCATAGAAAATAGTTCAGTATACATAAAATAGGCAATTAATACCCCCATAATAAAACTACCTATTAGATTTATTCCGAGTGTTCCAAATGGTAAATCATGCGGTATTTTTTGTGAAATTACACCATTTAGATAAACTCTTAAAATAGCCCCTATAAAACCGCCACTACCTATGGCTAAGATTGTTTGCCAACTCATTATCATAAACCTTTTGCATCTTTTCTCGTAAGCTTTTTAACCACTGATCATCATTGCTGTCCGCTATAAAAGAGTCTAGATATATAACTTTAATTTTTCTAGGTTTATAATAAAACTTTTTTATGTTGTAGCATTTTGCTGTTTCTATTAGAACTATAGGCTGAACACGGAGATTAAATTTATCGGCAATTATTTTTGCGCCACTTTTGAAGTTTAACATTTTCCTAGCTGCTGATCTTGTGCCTTCCGGAAAAATTGCTATTGTTCTACCTTTGTCAAGTCTGTCTTTTGCATCTTTGAGTAATTTTACTAAAGCTGTTCTGCTCTCTCTCTCAACTGCAATATTTTCTGGAAATTTAAGGGCTAAACCAAAAAAAGGAAGATTAAAAAGCTCTTTTTTTGCAACCCAAGTCAAATCTTTTTTTGTGATTGTTTCCAAAATTGCAATATCTAAGTCACTTTGATGATTAAGCAAAAAAATATTTGCAGCAGGATCTGCATAACCTTTTTCTTGTGTAGAAAAGAGTGTAAAAGTTCTGATAAGCCAAGCAGAAAATTTTGGTGCGAATGGTCTGGGGACAAACTTATATATTAAAATCATTAATGTTAATGAGAAAAATATAATTATTGTTGCAAAAAACCAACTAATTCTTGCAAATATCTTCATCTTTAACCCAACCAATTTTTTTATTATTTAGCTGTATCTTTGTCCAATTCTTTGTCTGACCCTCTTTTGAAAGATTATACTCTTCGTCTGTTGTTTCAAATATGGTGCCATTATTTATTGGCAGAAGATAAACCTTAGAGCCTTTCTTGATACACACATCTTTCGACGGAACTGCCAGAAGAGCAATATAGATAATTGGGATAAGTATTAAAACGAGATACTTAGGTTTTTTCTTCCATATGACGACAAAAAATATGATTAGTGCAACAATAGTAGCTAGGCTCATTTTTAGCTGCTCATGCGAGTGATCTATTGGCTGTAGATCACTCTGTGTTGTGACACTATCATCATTTACGACTATTGGGATATCAATTTGAACAAATTTATTTTGCACTAAGTTAAAATATGAAAATGAAAAATTATCAATACTTTTGTCAATAATGGCATAATATGTTATCTTAGAGTCAATATTAGACTCTGTGATAGACTCAACACCCTGCTTAAAAACATCCTTGAGCTTGAATGAAGAAATATAACAATTTTGTGCCGCAGCAATAAAAACAACAATATTATGTAAAGCATCGTAGCTTGTTGTTTTATAGCTAGATATCTCAAAAGAGTCAGCAACAATATTTGCAAAATCTTTTTTTGGATTTAACGCAATAACATCTAACTCTTCACCAAAGAGAGTTGTTTTCTTGTACTCTTTGTCGCCACTACTCAAAAGTGAAGCTTCAAAATCCGGTAACCTTGCGTTAGTATCTGTGACAAGAAAATAAAAGGTGTCATAGTGATTTTTTGCCTCAACTTCTCTTGTTGGAGTTTTACTTAAGAGCTTTACTCCAATAGAGCCAGTTATTTCGTATGTTATATTTGTGAAATCATCAACTAAAGGTAGGGCCTTCACCGTAACTCTTATTATTTCACCCTTTAAAGCTCTTGAAGGAATCTTCTTATACTCTAATGTGATAGCCTGCTCTAGTGATGATTCTTCTTTATTTAAAGTGGTTGCTATATCACTTTGAGAACTAGTTAAATCAGCGTTTGATTCAGTGTCTGAGATTGCAAAAAGAGCTGAGAATAAAAATAGCCATATTAGTACTATTTTTTTCACGCGTTTAAAAATCCTCGTAACATTTTGATTCCATCATCACTTCCAAGCAACAATTCCATTGCTCTCTCTGGGTGTGGCATAAGTCCAAATACATTTTTTTCTTTGTTACAAACTCCAGCAATCGAGTCAATGCTTCCGTTTGGATTTGAGATATTGCCATCTTTATCGGTGTATTTTAAAAGAACTTGATTATTTGCGTAAAGCTCTTTAAGCCCTTTGTTGTCTATAAAATAGTTACCATCATGGTGAGCAATAGGAAGATTTATAACATCGTCATTAGCTAGCTCTTTAAGAAATGTATTGTCGTTGTCCACTACTTTTAAGTGGTGATGCTTTGATAAAAAGTGTAAACCACTATTTCTCATAAGTGCACCAGGGAGCAAACCAGACTCTGCTAAAACTTGAAAACCGTTACAGATGCCCAAAACTTTGCCGCCACCGTTGGCATACTTTATAACAGCTTGCATAACTGGGCTAAAAGTAGCGATTGCACCACTTCTTAGATAATCTCCATAGCTAAATCCACCTGCAACTACTAGCAAGTTTGTATCAGTTGGAATCTCATCTGATTTATGCCACAATATTTCAGTAGTTGCACCAAGAGACTCAAAAGCAGACTTTGTGTCATATTCGCAGTTTGTGCCTGGAAATTGTAGAATTGTTACTTTCATTTAACTATCTCAATTGAGTAGTCTTCAATTACAGTGTTTGCTAAAAGATCCTCACACATCTTAGTAACATCACTTTTTGCTTTTGCCTCATTATTTTCATTTAAATCAAAAATTATCTGCTTGCCCACACGAACATTGTCAACATTGTTAAAACCGATAGAGTTTAGTGCATGATGCACTGCTTTACCTTGAGAATCTAAAACGCCATTTTTTAAAGATACATTTACAACTATTTTCATTGGTTATTTTCCTAATATTCTATTTAAAACTTCTTCATATGCGACTTTTAAGCCACCAAGACCTTGTCTGAATCTATCCTTATCCATCTTCTCACCACTAACACTATCCCAAAAACGACAATTATCTGGGCTAATCTCATCAACAAGTATGATGTTTCCGTCTCTATCTTTTCCAAATTCTAGCTTGAAATCAATAAGATTTAATCCTTTTGTTGCAAAATATGGATGCAGAATGTCATTAATCTCTCTTGCCATACGACGAAGTTTATCAAGTTCATCTTGGTATTTAACTAATCCTAAAATTAAGGCATGTTGATCATTTAACTTTGGATCTCCAAGCGCATCATTTTTATAGTCAAACTCAACGAGCGTAAAAGGAAGAATTGTTCCCTCTTTGATGCCTAGATTTCGGCTCAAGCTTCCAGTTGCGACATTGCGAACTATGACTTCTATTAAGATGACATCAACTTTTTTATGTAGCATATGATTATCATCTAGCATCTTAACAAAATGGGTTTTAATCCCACTTGCCTCTAGTAGTTTAAATAGCTCAGTAGAAATTTTATTGTTAAGCGCACCTTTTCCAGCCTCGCTAGACTTTTTTTCACCATTAAATGCAGTCAAATCGTCTTTAAATTCTGAAATTACCAGATTCTCATCGTCAGTTAGGTATAGTTTTTTTGCTTTTCCCTCGTAAAGTAACTCTCTTTTTTGCATCTCTATTTTCCTTTTACAATAACTAAAGCTTTTATGATATCAATGCCCTCTTTGAGCTGAATATCTTTATTTATTATCTCGTCTGTTATAACAGTTTTCTGGTCCTCTTTTAGTTCTTTTGCTTGTTCTTTTATGGAGTCAACTTTCTCTAGCTCTTCTTTTAAGTGTTTTTTCAAGTCAGACTCTTTTAGTGAGTAATCATTTTTGTTTACTTGAACTTCCCCTGCAGTAACATTTATATCTGGTTTTACACCAACTGCTTGAATTGTTCGCCCACTAGGGAGATAGTATCTAGCAATTGTTAGTTTAATTGCCTCGCTGTCTGTAATAGGTAAAACAGCCTGCACGCTACCTTTCCCAAATGTATTTTGCCCAACAAGAATAGCTCTTTTATGATCTTGAAGGGAGCCACTTACAATCTCACTTGCACTTGCGCTTCCTCCATTGATTAGAACAACCAAGGGAACATCTGTCAGCGTGTTGCTTGCTTTTGCTGTGTATATCTCATCATCTGCCTTTTTGCGACCTTTTTGTGAAACAATATCTCCCTCGCTTACAAAAATATCGACAAGCCCAACAGCTTGGTCAAGCAGTCCACCAGGGTTATTTCTAAGATCTAGAATTATGCCCTTTGTTGTAGCTTTTCTTTTTTTAATAGCTTTTGTTACATCACTAACAACTTTTTTATCAAAGCTTGTTACTCTTATGTACTGAATATCGTTACCAATTGATTTGTCATAGACTGATTCAATTGTTATATTTCCTCTTATAATTTTTATCTCAATAGGTTTTCTTTCCCCATCTCTTACTATTGTTAAGTCAATCGGTTCGCCAATATTGCCACGCATAATAGAAACGGCATCATCAATAGTCATACTTAGAGTTGAAACATTGTTTATTTTTAAGATAATATCACCAGACTTTATGCCCGCTTTGTCTGCGGGAGTTCCTTCGATAGGTGCAATTACAGTTATTGCTCCATCTTTTATGCCAACAGTTATCCCAAGGCCACCAAATTCACCATTTGTCTGTATCTTTAAATTATTAAAATCTTTTTGTTTTAAATAATTTGAGTGGGCGTCAAGATTACTCATCATTCCTTCTAGTGCTTTGTTCATAAGCTCTTCAATGCTAACTTCGTCGACTCCATACTGCTCAACAATAGAGATAACTTTTGTAAATTTTGCAAAAGCTTCAAGTCTTGATAGCTCTTTTTTTGGTTCTACTGCTTTTTCTTTCTCTTTTTTTGTTGACGCAAAAATATCTGTAGAAAAAAGTAAAACCAAAGCGACAATGACAGTAGTAAAGCCAAGCGTAATGTAACTTTTGTTTTTCATAATTTATCCTGTTGAATTTAAAATGGAAGTATAGTAAAAAGATGTTTAAATAACAAATTATAGAATATTGATTTTGGCTAATTTATATTTATACAAATTTTCATATAATACGCAAATTATTATAAAAAAGGTACAAATAATGAGTTCAATAAAAGAGTATTTAAGCGCAGACCATAGCCGTTGTGACGAGCTATTTGCAAATATGGAAGATGCTGTATCAAAATCTATTGATAGTGCGGAAGATGCATATAAGCTTTTTGCTGAGGCAACTGAGAGACACTTTCAGATGGAAGAGAGAGTTATGTTCATGGAGTTTGAACAAAAAACAGGGATGACACAAGGTCCAACTGCTATGATGAGACATGAACACTCTCAAATGAGAAACCTTTTAAAAGAGATGGGCAGTGCGATTGAAGCTAAAGACAGAGATAAATTTTTTGGATACAGTGAAACTCTTATGGTTCTAATGCAACAGCACAATATGAAAGAGGAACAGATGCTTTATACGATGGCACAACAACATCTAAGTGCCGAGTCGGATAGAATTGTTGAGATGATGGAGTGTATGATTGCTGAGTAGGGTTTAGGGATACTAGAGTGGATTTAAATGGCTTATCAGCAGACCAAGCACCACCAATATCATCACCGGCAAGACTCTTTTTAACGGCACCTATTTTCGGTGTTATTGCTGGAATATTAATATTTTTAAGTGATGCTGGAGCGTTAAAGAGTAGATTTTCACTAGAGTCAATCGCCATAACTCATACAATTACGATTGGTTTTTTAGGTTTTGTGATGCTTGGGGCGCTAACTCAAATGTTGCCAGTTTTGGCAGGTGTTAGCGTAAAAAGAGTGGGTATAATAGCAAAAATTTCATATATTTTTTTACTCTTTGGCACACTCTTTATGATTTTTGGACTGCTGCAAAACATCTCAAATATCATTTTAATTTCATCCCTGTTTTTAAGTGGTGGATTTTTGGTTATGATAGTTCCAATGCTGGTTAGTTTAAAGAGTGTTGCAAGTGCTACAGCAAGCACGAGGGCAATAACCACAAGTTTAATTTTTGCTTTTATGGTAATTTTTATAGGGGCCTATCTACTCTCAGGGTACGGAATCCATAAACTATCATCTATGCATCTACTTTTTGCAAATATACATAGTGTATGGGCTGTATTTGGTTTTGCAGGCGTATTGATTATTGGTGTATCATTTCATGTTTTACCGATGTTTTATGTAGCGCCAAAATTTAAGCCTTTTTATATGCGTAGAGTAGTCGGATTTATATCTGCCGGTTTACTGCTGTGGCTAATTTTAAATATGTTTTTGGATTTGTATAGCATTGTGGCAAAGATATGGATAGCAGCTCTTTTCTTGGCTTTTTCTGTAGCTGTTTTTTTAAAGCTAAATGCTCGCCGCCGCCCAATCAGTGATATAACAATTTGGTATTGGAAAAGTGCTACTCTCTTTATGGCTTTTGGTTCTTTTTCTTGGATTATTGATGATTATTTCAATGGCGAGTACGCAGTCATTGTTTCTGTACTGATAGGTGGTGGATTTCTCCTCTCAATAATGATTGGTATGCTTTATAAAATAGTCCCTTTTCTTGTTTGGTTTCATCTTAATGCAAAAGGCTATATGAGTATTCCGACAATGAATGAAATGATAGATAAGAAATTAACGAGAATTCAATTTGTTTTATTTGTTTTATCCTTGGCTGGTTTTGTTTTTTCGTTCTTTATCTCATTTTTGCTACCAATATTTGCTGCTCTTTTTATTGTTAGTATGCTTATTTTAGAGTACAATATTGTCTCTCCAATTTTAATATACATAAAAATACTCAAGACAAAACCAGATTTTGATATGAGTCTTTTTTTGATGAGTACAGAAGGTAAAGATTGAAAAATATTATATTAATCGGATTTATGGGTGTTGGTAAGGGTAGTGTTGCGCGAGAAGTCGTTAAGCTTTCTGAGTATACTGCGGTTGATACTGACGATTTGATAGAAAGTATGGAAAATAAAACTGTAAAAAAAATATTTTCTCAAGATGGTGAAAAATATTTTAGAGATTTAGAAAAAAAAGTTTCTCTTTGGCTTGAGAGTAGTGTTAAAAACACACTGATTTCAACTGGTGGCGGATTTTATAAACAAGAAAATCTTAAAAATATTGGTACGGTTGTTTTGTTAAACTCATCATTTGATAAAATAGTTGGGCGAATAAAAAATCATCCAAATGCAAAAAGTAAGATTAAAAAGAGACCGCTTCTTAAGGATTTGAAAAAAGCCAGAGAGTTGTATGATCAGCGATTGCCTCAGTACTTAAGTGTGGCTGATATAGTTATCGATGTGACTGAAAAATGTGCACTAGAGTGCGCCAAAGAACTTCTCCAAAAGGTAGGTAAAAATGCGTAAATTTTTTATATGTATGTTGCTTTTGTTTGCAATAAATGCTTCAGCGGCAGAGATTAAGTGGGCGAAAGATTTTAATAGCGGTGTAGAGCAGGCTAAAAAGATAAATAAGCCAATTTTGTTTGTTTCTTCAAGACACACTTGTAAATATTGTGTGATTTTAGATAACACAACTTTTAAAGATAAGAAAGTTATAGATGAGTTAAATAAAAACTTTGTATCTATTATCTCTTATAGTGATGAAAATGATTATATGCCAAAAGAGTTATGGCAGCCAGGAACTCCTGCTATTTGGTTTTTGTTTCCAAGCGGGACTCCGATGTATCAGCCTTTGATGGGGGCTGTTGATCCGGATAATTTTTTAAAAGCATTGCAAATTATTAAAGATGAACACAGCAAGCAAAAAGAAAAGAAATGATATCTATAAACTCAAAAGATAGTGACTTTAGTTCTAGATTTGATGAACTTTTACAAAGAGGCAAAATGGATATGGCACATGTTAGTGTCATTGTTGGAAGTATCATAAATGAGATAAAGCAGAACAAGAATAGCGCGTTAAAAGGGCATATTGCAAAATTTGATAGTTGGACGCCAAAAAATGACGAAGATTTGAAAATATGCACAGACTCTATGCGCCAAGCTTACGAAAATTTAGATGAAAAGCTAAAGAGTGCATTGCATTTGTCATATGACAGAATCAAGAGCTATCATCAAAAACAAAAACCTCAATCTTGGTTTGATACGGAGTCAAATGGAACTATTTTAGGGCAGAAAGTAACACCCGTTGATAGTGCCGGTCTTTATATCCCAGGAGGGAAAGCTGCATACCCATCATCACTTTTGATGAATGTTATTCCTGCTCAAGTTGCTGGAGTTGAGCAGATTATAGTTTGTACTCCAACACCAGACAATGAGCCAAATGAACTACTGTTGGCTGCTTGTCATCTATGTGGTGTAAGCGAAGTCTATAAAGTTGGTGGAGCGAGTGCTATCGCTGCTATGGCGTATGGAACAGAGACAATTCCCAAGGTTGATGTTATTACTGGACCAGGAAATATATTTGTTGCAACAGCAAAAAAAATGGTTTTTGGAGATGTTAATATAGATATGATAGCTGGACCAAGCGAGATAGGGATATTGGCGGACGATAGTGCAAATCCAAACCATATAGCAATTGATCTACTTTCTCAGGCTGAACATGACGAGATGGCGAGTTCCATACTAATCACTCCATCACAAAAACTGGCTGATACCGTAAAAATTGAGATAGAAAATTGGCTACTAAAACTTCCAAGAGAGGTGATTGCTAGAAAATCAATAGAAGAGCGAGGTGCTATAATAGTAACCAGAAATATGGAAGAAGCGATAGAACTTATGAACAAAATTGCACCGGAACATTTAGAGGTTGCAACAAATAATCCATTTGAGTTTTTGCCATCCATCAAGCACGCTGGTGCTATTTTCTTGGGACACAACACTCCTGAAGCTATTGGTGATTATGTAGCTGGACCAAATCATACTCTCCCAACTGGAGGAACGGCCAAGTTCTACTCTCCACTTGGAGTTGAGAACTTTATGAAAAAAAGCTCTATTATCTCTTTTAGCCAAAAAGCAATCAATGAAATCGGCGAAGAGTGTGCGCTTATTGCAAGCATTGAGGGATTGAGTGCGCATGAACAATCAGTTAGAGTTAGACTTAATAATAAATAAGCTGTAAAATATACTTAACATCGATTACTTTGCATGCAACACTGCCAATGCCTCTCTTTGATATAAAAGGGAGATGCTCAACCTTTAATCAAGCATTTACTCTCTCTTCGCTTTGTATAGTTTTTCTATTTTATAATTAAAAAATTATATAGTTATATTCAGTTAAGCCTTGAACGATAAAATAATAAAATTATCACATTTTTATAACAATTTTAAGCTTTATATAGGTAATATACTTGTGATATAAAAAGTTTTTTTTATTAAAAGATGGAAATACTTTTTAAATATTTATTAAATTTATAAATCTTAACACTTGCCTATCGAGAGGGCATAAGGAGAATATATGCAATTGGGTTTCCTAGTTGACTTACATCTATGTATGGGATGTAAAGGGTGTGAAATCGCATGTAAAGTGGAAAATGAAGTTCCACTTAGTACATGGAGGCTTCGCGTAAAATATGTAGATGTTGGAACTTTTCCTGAAACAAAAAGAACATTTACTCCGCTTAGATGTAATCACTGTGAAAATGCTCCATGTGAGAGAATTTGCCCAGTTAGTGCGCTTCATTATCTTGAAAATGGTATAGTAAACATCGACAAAGAGCGCTGTATTGGTTGTGCTGGTTGTGTTATGGCGTGTCCATATGGAGCAATCTATATTGATCCACAAACACAAACTGCCGATAAATGTACATATTGTGCACATAGAGTTGCTTCATCTATGATGCCTGCTTGTGTTGTTGCTTGTCCAGTTCAAGCAAATATTTTTGGTGATTTAGAAGATCCAAAATCAAATATTTCTAAGTACATTCAAGTTCATCAAGGTGGAGTTCAAGTTCGTAAGCCAGAAAAAGGAACCAACCCTCATCACTATTATGTAGGAGGTGGAAATGTTACACTTAACCCTCTTGCATCAGTAAGAGAGAATGGACACACACTCTTTAGCAATATAAAAACACTTCCAATAGGGGGACACCACTAATGACACATGAAATTTTAGCAGCTACAAATGCTGTTGTTACTTTAGATGTGGCTTTGCCGGGTATAGTTTGGCCTTGGTTAGTTACTGTTAATATGTGGGCGAAAAGCATTGGTACTGGTGTGATTTTTATGCTTTTTATACTTCTTAGAATGTATCCAGAACAAGCAAATAAGCTTAGATTTCCAACAGCTTTAGTTTCTATAGTATTTATAAGTATATTTTTACTATTTACTTTAGCTGATTTACATCAACCTTTTAGGATGTGGCATATATTTTTCTATCCACATGTAACATCGGCAATTACGGTTGGAGCATGGATGGCTTCAATATTTATGGGGTTATTAACTCTTTTAGCGTATCAGTCGTATATCAAAAAAGATAATGCCGCATATGATAAAACACTTTTGTGGACAGCTATTTTAGCTATTCCAGTAACTCTTTATACTGCTGGCTTGATGGCACAATGTACTGCTCGTGAACTGTGGCAAATGCCAACAGAATCGGCTCAGATGATTTTAGCAGCACTTTTATCAGGTTCTGCATTTATGATTCTAATGAGTGGAAGAAAGCTTAGCTATGAGGCAAAAAATACACTGGGCATGATTCTTGGGCTTAGTGCTTTGATGTCTTTTATCATCTATATGTCAGAGTATATCTTTGGACCTATGAAAGCAGAAGAAGTTGCAGCCGTTCTTGAGTATATAAAAGGCAATGGACAATACACTGTTGCGTTTTGGGTTGGTCAATGGATGACTTACCTTTTACCAATGTTGTTGATTGTTTTAAGTAGAACAAGTAGAAGCGAAGGCATATTGAAGCTCGCAGCAATTTTATCGTTGTTTGGTTTGGCTATCGTAAAACATGTATGGCTGATTATTCCACAATTATTACCAATGAGTTAGGGAGAGATATTAATGTATTTAGAAAGTAGAAGAACATTTTTAAAAGGTGCTGCATTTACTGTTGCAGGTGCCGCTATTGCAAAGGGTGTTTTTGCGACGGATGCTGTTGCAGAATCTGTTAGTAATAGTAAGTTTACAAACATACCAGACTCTTTATCATTTTATCCTCCAATGGAACAATGGGGTGATTTTAAAGAGTTAGACGGAACCGACTGGAAAAGAGGCGGGATAGACCGTCATGGTGTAAAAAGTGACTCTAATCCAGATGGTATAGAAGTTAATGATTTTATTATAGTTCCAACTGCATGTTCTAACTGCGAGGCTTCTTGTGGATTAACTGCTTGGATTGATAAAAAAACATTTACTGTTAAAAAATATATGGGTAATCCTCTGCATCCTGGTTCTCGTGGCCGTAACTGCGCTAAAGGTTACGCAGTTCAATCTCAAATGTATGATCCGGATCGTATAGCATTTCCACTAAAAAGAGCTCCAGGTTCTGCTCGTGGAGAGGGCAAGTGGATTCGTACTACTTGGGATGAAGCGATGACAACTATTGGTAAAAAAATCGGTGACACTATTAGAGTTGGCGACGAGTTATCAAAAAAATCAGTAATGTTCCATGTAGGAAGACCAAACGAGAACGGCTTTGTGCCTGCTATCTGGCACACACTAGGTTTGGATTCTTACAACTCACACACAAATATCTGTTCAGCAAATGGTCGTACAGCTACGATTCAATTTTCAAATGATGACAGAACATCCCCGGATTGGGCAAATGCTAAGCTTATTTTCTTAAACTCTTCTCATGCTGCAGATGCTGGACACTATTTTGCTCAATCGGCTGCATTTATTGCGGACGCAAGAGCAAAAGGTGCGAAGTTAGTTGTTATGGATCCTCGTTTATCTAACTCTGCTGGTATGTCAGACCTTTGGATAGCGGCTTGGCCTGGTACTGAACCTGCTATTTATCTCTACTTAGTTCAAAGAATTTTAAGTGAAAATCAAGTAAATAAAGAGTTTGTAAAAAAATGGATAAATTGGGAAGTGTTTATGGATAACACTAAGTACTTACAGTTTATGGTAAAAAAAGGGTTTATATCTAAAGTTCCAACCAGCAACACTTTTGATGCTTTCATTGAAGTTTTAAAAGAACTTTACGCTCCATATACACTTGATTATGCAGTAAAAGAGACACATGTTCCTGCATATAAGCTAGAGGCTCTATATGATATGTTTATCTGGGCAGGTGAAGCTATCTCTACCTATTTCTGGAGAGCTTCAATGGCTGGTAATCGTGGTTCTTGGATGGGTGGCAAAGCAGGTTATTTTTCTTTAGCTCTTCGTGGTGCAATTGGACCAAAAGGCGGTACTTTCTTTCATCACTGGCATGTTATATCTGTTGCTGGAAAAGGCGGAAGTTCAACTGTAGGACAAGGAAAAGCTGGAGTTGATGTTCCTAAGATAGATGTTTACAATGAGCTTACATATCCACCAGAGTGGCCACTATCAAGCTACGAGATGTCATTCCTTTTACCACATCTTCTCTCAGATACAGAGTGGCAGAAAAAGTGGAATGCTAAAGGGCTGAAAGTTCCAGAGAAATTAGCTGTTTATATTCCTCGTATGTACAATCCTGTTTGGATTAATCCAGATGGATTTAGATGGTTGCAGGTTCTAAAAGATGAGAAAAAAATGGAACTGACAATGAATCTTTCTCCTGTGTGGAGTGAGACAAACTGGTATATGGATTATGTTTTACCTGTTGGACTAGCTGGAGAGCGACATGACCAACATTCAGAAGCTACAATGCCAGCTCGTTGGACATCATTCCGTCAACCAGTTTTAAGAGTAGCGCTTGAAAAAGCTGGATGGAAACCGAAAAACCCTGCTCGTGCAACGCTTGAAGCACATATAAAAGCTGGGCTTGGCGAAGTTTGGGAAGATAATGAGTTCTGGTTTGAAATGTGTGTAAACTACATCGACCCAACAGGTGACCTTGGAATCAAGAAAATGTGGGAATCTAAGAAGAATCCTGGAAAACCTGTAACTATTGCAGAGTGGTATGATGCCGCGTTTGGCGATAACTTACCAAATCTTAAAGAAACAGCAACTACTGATACAAGATATAAAAATGCAGAGTACCCAGTCTATGAATACATGAGAGATCATGGGGCTTGGATGGAAGAGAATCATATCTATTCTCCACAAGAGCGTGAAGTTAAAGATGATGGCGTTAACTACATTTCTCATGGACATAAGTTTGAGAAAAAACATGCTCATACAAACCCAAGAACTGGGGTTATATCGGTAGAAGAAAACGGAGAGAAAGAGTCAATCGGAATAGAGATTAATGGTAAAAAATATGAAGGTTTTGAAACATTAGATAAAAAACTTAACTTCTTTGTTGAGTGGCTTGCTGACGATTGGAAATGGCCAGAATACGCGATTCCATTCTATCCAAGAAATGAGAAAGAGAAAAAAGAGATGCCTCATATCGTCTCTCATGTAAATCACTCTTATATGACAGAGAAGAACTCTTATGCGTTAAATACTGTATTTAGATTACCGTACAATATCCATACTCGTTCGGCGAATTCTAAGCATTTGATGGAGATTTCTCAAAATCATGACCCAATTTGGATTTCAACTCTAGATGCAAAACGACAGAACTTTAAGCGCGGAGATGCTATTAGAGTACGAATTGTGGATAGTGTTTCTGGGTTAGAGTCTGGTTATTTTGTAGCTATGGCTGTTCCTACAGAAGGCGTTCTTCCTGGAACTCTGGCTTGTTCTCACCATGGAGGACGCTGGAAACTTATAAACTCAGTAACTATTCCAAATGGTGTAACTGATGGAAAAATTGATCCAAATATTGTGCCAAGAAATATTAACGACCCTAAATTTATCGCACATGCAGTTGAAAATGTTGGTAAAACTGCTGGTCAAATAAAAATTGAGGACTATAGTGGTACTGCAGGTATAAACAGTTTTGGAGTTCCTACTGCGGAAATTCAAATGGACGGAAAAGTTGGAAAACTAAAGTATATCGAGGGAATTAAGCCATTTAAAGCTGAAAGATTTGCTAAGTACAACAGAGACAGTGGAAATATCTGGTGGGATGGACTAAGTGGTACATGGCAAAATGCGGTTGCCGCACCACATCCAGACCCAGTTTCAGGTATGCATTGTTGGCACCAAAAGGTTATTTTAGAACCTGCACAACCTGGTGATAAAATCGGCGATATTCATGTTAGCTATGACAACAATTTTAAAGTATATCAAGCTTGGAGAGAGCTCACTCGTGGCTTAGATGAAAACTCTAAGATTCGTCGCCCTAGACATGTAAAGAGACCATGGGTTCCTTTATCTCGTAAAGCGTACGATGTGAAGATTAGTAAATAGTTTACTCTCTTTGCTAACGCTACATGCTAAAACAAACAGATTTGTTTTAGCATAAGTAGCTTACCTATCATTTTTAAAAAATCCCATAGAATTATGAAAAACAAGCTTCAAAAAGCCTCGAGGTTGTTTTTATGTTTTTTATAGAGATGCAAAAGCCCAGTTCTTAGCTAGCCTTAATCATAAAATTAGTTAAATTTTTCTGCCCACCACACCTTAGACAATATTCCTAATGTAGATGTATATCCTGTATCGATAAAAGCTATATTTTTATTTTTGTTATATATTATTGTTGTTGGAAACATAGAGATGTTAAATTTTTTTGCCATAACACCATCGCTATCATTAATAATTTTAAAATTTAATTTGTGCTTTTTTGCATACTCTGCCATCTCATTATTGCTGCCTGAGTTAACAGCAACAGTTAGTACTTGGTAGTGCTTAGATATAAATTCAATATTTGAGAGTTCTGCCCTACATATCGGACACCAAGTTGCCCAAAAGTGGACAATTAAAGGCTTGTTTTCTTCTGTTATATATTTTAAACCGTCTGAAAGTATGAATGATGTTGCTTGTAACTGTTCTTTATTTAAGTTGGCACTTCTGTATATGCTAATGATGTTAGCTGTTATTGTTATGACAAAAAATAAAAAAAATAGCTCTATTAGGTATTTTATATATTTGTTTTTTAGCATAATAGGCACCTAGTTGTTGTTGGTATTAAACTACAAGCAAATAAGCTCATAGTTCCTTTTATAACATAATATAGCAATCCTCCAATAGCCGCCGTTACTGGTACTGTAATAATCGATGCAACAACTATTTTTTTTAATTGCATCTCTTTTTATATATTGCATTTTTTTAACATTTTTCTTGGTAGATTTAATGAATTTTTTTTTATTTTCAATTAGCTTTTTAAGATTTTTTATTCTCTCTAAATCATCTTTTGTTTTTTCGTTTCTGTTTTCCAGAAGTTTTGGCCCGAATTGCGGGACCAACATTGTTTAAAACATCGTTTGCACCAATATTCATCGCCATATATGCCCCAATTAGTGCGACCACTGCTAGAAAAATATTATTTAATACTCCACCATTGCTTAAGAAGTTAAATATTAAGACAAAAATCAAAAAGAAAATAGCAAAGCCTAACTTTAAAAAGTCAGAACTGCTATATTTTAGCACTTTTTTTCAAGTTTTTTTATTGTTTTTATCTCCACTATTGTCTTATCTATTTTATATATGCTTTAATTATCTCTTGTCTTGAGAGGGGTCTATCTCCACTGTATGAACCAGCCGTAGGCGTGTTGTCTAATTTTCTAATTGTTTGCATAGTAGAGGAGACAACCTCTCCAAAAATAGTATGATTTCCATTTAACCATGGAGTTTTTGCTGTGGTTATAAAGAACTGACTGCCATTTGTGTGAGGGCCTGCGTTTGCCATAGCCAATATCCCGGCTTTATCAAAAGTTAAATTTTTAAATTCATCTTTAAAAGATTTACCCCAGATGCTCTCTCCGCCTCTACCACTCTCTGTCGGATCTCCGCCTTGAATCATAAAGCCTTTTATTATTCTGTGAAAGGCAATTTTGTTGTAGTACCCATTTTTTATATGTGTTATAAAATTTTCAACAGCCAGTGGCGCTATATCTGGAAAAAGCTCCAGCTCTATGATGCCTTGAGTTGTTTCTAGAATTACATGAGGATTTTTGTTTTCGGCCTGTAGATTGATTGAAAATATTAATAAAATAGAGAATAGGATTTTTTTCATGCTTAGCCTTTGTTATATTTTTAAAGTAGGAAATTGTATCTATTTTTGTTTAAAACTACAACAAAGTTTATATAGAAATGATTAGTTTGATTAAGGAGATTTGAGGTTAATTTGAGGTCGAAAAATATTTTCGTCGTGACTAAAAATTTTGTCGCAAAATACCGCGACAAAATTAGAATTTATTTACCAGCAGCAACGCGGTCTTTAAGACCTTTTCCTGCTTTAAACTTAGGAACCATTTTATCTTGAGTTGTGTAAGTTTTAGTAGTGCCAGGAACTTTACCACTTTTACCTTTTTGAAGAGTAGCTTCAAAACTACCAAAACCAACTAAAGATACCTCATCCTTATTGACAAGAGCTGTAGTAACAGCCTCTGTGAATGCCTTGATAGCTGCGTCAGCTTCAACTTTTGTTTTGTAATTACCACTTGCTTGCACGAGTTCAACGAATTGCGCTTTATTCATAAATTTACCCTTGAGTTTATAAAGAATTTCCGAAATTATTTGAGCGCTTAAATTCAATTTAAACATCAAATAATTCAGCTAAAGACACTTTATAATTTATTTGCTTAAATGTTTCTTCTTTTTACTAAAATAGAGTAGAAATTGTATTCTTTTTCTCTTTTTAAGCCCTATTTTCGCATGTTTGGTCACTTTTTGAAATACACTATTTATATAACTTGCTATAATAAAAGAGGATAATCCACTCACTCTTTTACCTGCATGAATCGATAAAAAAACATCTTCTAGCCCATCTCTCTCTTGTTTTGTTAAGACGCTCATTGCTCTAGTCTCCAAGCTTATTTATTTTTCTTACGGCTCTTATAATCTCGTCATCATCCAGCTTTCCTAACATTTTTATAACAGTCATGGCTGCTTGAGGTTTTGCTCGTCCTAGCTTCCAATCCTGATAGGTACGCATAGAAATTCCAAGTGAAATAGCCATATCGTTGAGAGATATTTTTTTTCCATTATTTTTGGATTCTAATGAGTTATGAAGGATGTTAAACAGATCATTAATTTGCATAAAAGTATAGTACGGAAAAAATACTTAAATATACATTTAATTAATAATTATATACATAAATAATATATAAATAGTATTAATTATGTATTATTTATGTAAATATTACATTTTTTATAGCTAATTATAATCTTTTAATACGGAAAACCGTATTAAACTTTGATGAAAAAACTACATACATTTCTAACATAGTTTTAATTTTATGATTTTATTGATATTTTTTTGTTGGTAGGGTGAAGTGTTATTTCTAAATCTGACTCTTCTAGGTAAAAAGAATCATATAGTTTCTCTTCTGTTTTAAATGTCAGCTCATTGTTAGAATCTATTACAAAAGTAATGGTGTTAATGCCCATAAATGGCTCTTTTATTGTAATTTTTGCAGTTTTTACGCAATCAACTATCTTGTCTTGTTGTAATTTTATTTTTTGAATCTCTTCTTTAATAATTGACACTTGCGACAAGGAGTGTTTTAGTGCACCTTCTAGAGTATACTTTAGATCTTCCATCTCACTTGCTAGATAATTAAATCTACTATTTAGGGTTGGGATGTCTTTGTAGCTAATTTTAAATAAGTTATTTTCGCCACTTACAAGTCTTATGGTAATTGAGTTCGATGCATATACCTTTAGATTGTTTTTAACTTGACCAATAGTTACGGTTTCGGCATAAATTGTACCACCCATGCAGGAATCAATCTCAACATTTGTTGCTCGAACTTCCCCGCCTTCTAAAAGCTTTATTTTTGCACTATGACATCTCAATTTGCCTTTATGTCTGTTTATCATGGCAAACTTTGCTTCTTGAAGTGAGTCCTGATGAGTTGCACCATCTATTGTTAGGCTTACGGCCTTTAGAGTGCTTTTTGCACCGACATGCCCTGCTATGTGGATTACTTCGGATGTCAGATTTACGCCCTCACCTAGGCTGTCTAAGGTGGCATCATCTTGTGAGATTATCACTTCTATATTGTTTTTTTCATCCTTAGCTATAGAGTTATCAATACGAGAGAGGTTGTTTATTTTTATTTTATTATCTATATAGAAATCGTTATCATCTATATGAATATACCCTTTTTTCTTGCTCTTATATATCTTTCTGTCTGTCTCTTCAATTATTTCTATGCTCTCTTTGTCTACTCTGCAGCTTAAGTCATTTTTATTGATAAGCAGATCATTGCTAACTGTCTCCCCAAAAACATTTAGCCCATTCTTTCCAAAAATTGGTTTTAGAAATTCAACTAAAATTTCTCCTTCATTGACTTCTACGACTTGATGCGTTTTATCTTTTTCTCTGTAGTGCAAGATTAACTTACTATTTCTAGTTATTTCTGGCTCAACTCCATTAAATAAAGGTAGTTTAATTTTTTTAACAAACTTACCGCCAATAATGTAGTGTGTAAATTTCTTTAGCTGTTCTAGCATCTGCTTATCAAATATATTTATTAAAATATTGTTTTTTGCTTTGATTTTATTTATTTCACTTAAAAGTGCAAAATAGAGTTCCTTGAGAGTGTAGTTTTTATACTTGATAATAGAGTCTGGGAAAATGACAATGCTAGCGCTAGTACTATTTTCTGAGTATAAAATTTCATAGTTAAGAGTTATCGTGGTGGGTTCTTGTTTTATTGTTATTATATAAAATTGTCTAAAATTAACATGTTCATTTATCATTTTGTCATAATCGCTATAGTAGTGATGAATATCTTTTTCATAAAGTACAAAATCATCATCAGCAACAGTTTTGATGTATGTTTCAATTTTATTGATATCAAAACTAAGTTTATCTAGTGGTAGTTTGTTCTCTAGAGCAAACTTCCTAAGAGAAGATTCTATATTTTTTGTTTTAACTTTTTTACTAAGCAAGCAAGTCACTATAATCATATCTAGAAAAATCTAGATATAGTTCCCCGTCTTGTGTAATTATTCTTATGTCACTGTTTTGTAGATTTAGAAATTTCTTTTTTATAGTTTTTCTTTTTGTGGATTTTAAACCTAGCGATTTTAGATACTCTTTGAGCTCGATAAGTTTATGTCTGCTCTCGCCACTATCATCGCTGAAAGTGCTATAACTCTCAACATCATGAATTGTTAGTTCTTTGTCGCTAGATATCATCTTGTCATTTACTAATTCTAAAATATTCTTGAGTTGTCTGTCTTTAGCACTATAAAAATTTTCTAGTTTATTTAGTTCATCTTTAAGAATCTGTTCCTTCTCGTCTATTAATCTGTCTACTTTGCCTTCAAGTTGAACTATTTTGCGTTTTAAGATAGCATTTTCTTTATGATATAGTGCCAATACCGTCGCTACGGTTACTTTTGCCTTGTGTGTAGATGCGTGGTTGTTTGTCAAAACAATATCTTTTGAAGTTTCAAGTATATTGTTGCTACCCTTATATATTGAGTTGTCGGAAGCAAGTATATATGTCGTGTCGTTTTCAATTACACACACTACTTTTTTTGCTCTAATTTTTGAACTTAGTAGCTCTTTAGAGATTTTAAAGTGTTTGCAATATTCATCTTCTGTAAGTTTCAATTTTCATATCCAAAAATTATTTTTATTATTTTATCATAATTAGGGAACAATAAAAGTTATTCTGAATGAAGCTTAGAATATAATTTTAGATATAAAATTTACAAAAAGAGTTAAATTATGGGTATTTTTAGTATTGTAAAACCAGGGGTTTTGTTTGGTGATGATGTTTTAAAGGTTTACGAATATGCAAAAAAAATGGGTTTTGCTATTCCTGCAATTAATGTGATAGGAACTGATTCTATTAATGCTATCCTAGAGACGGCCGCAAAAGTAAATTCGCCTGTTATTCTTCAGTTTAGTAATGGCGGAGCATCCTACTACGCAGGACAGGGGTTAAGTAACGAAAATGAAAAAGCAGCAATTGCTGGTGGGATCTCAGGAGCTTTGCATGTCCATATGATGGCGGAAGCCTATGGCGTGGCGGTTATTTTACACACAGACCATGCCGCAAAAAAACTGCTTCCATGGATAGACGCACTTCTTGATGCAGGTGAAGAACACTTTGCACTAAAAGGAAAGCCACTTTTCTCTTCTCATATGTTAGATTTGTCTGAGGAGCCACTAGAAGAAAATATCGCTATTTGCAAAGCTTACTTAAAGCGAATGAGCAAGATAGGGATGAGTATAGAGATAGAGCTTGGTGTAACTGGCGGAGAAGAGGATGGTGTAGATAACTCAAATATTGACAACGCACTTTTATATACTCAGCCACAAGATGTATCACTCGCCTACAAAGAACTTAGTGAAATCTCTCCAAACTTCACGATTGCCGCATCTTTTGGGAATGTTCATGGTGTTTATAAGCCCGGAAATGTTCAACTTACTCCAAAAATATTAGATAACTCTCAAAAATATATTCAAGAAAAATTTGGTACCAATGAGAAACCTGTAAACTTTGTTTTTCACGGCGGATCAGGTTCGCAGCCTAGTGAGATTATGGAAGCAATTGGATATGGTGTTATAAAAATGAATATCGATACAGATACGCAGTGGGCTACTTGGATTGGCGTTAAAGATTATTATGAAAAAAACAGAGAGTATCTTCAAGGTCAAATCGGAAATCCAGATGGGGAAGATAAGCCAAATAAAAAATATTATGACCCAAGAAAATGGTTAAGAAGTGGGCAAAAGACGCTTATAGCAAGGGTGGAAGAGGCGTATACTGATCTAAACGCAAAAAACAGAAACTAAAGCAGTGGACTTATGAACGATAAAGTATTTACAAAGCCCATCAAAAAGCAGTTTGAGTTTGACGAAGAAGTTGCTGCTGTTTTTGATGATATGCTAAAAAGGAGTGTTCCTTTTTATAGAGAGTCTCAAGAAATCACACAATTTTTCGCATTAAAACAGCTTGAGAATGGCGGGGTGCTTTATGATTTGGGTTGCTCTACTGCATCGTTGCTTATAGATATTAGTAGAAAATTGAACTCAACTGCAAGGCTAATAGGACTTGATAACTCGGAGGCGATGCTAAAGCAAGCTAGAAAAAAATGCGAAGCTTTTGGTGCGGATGTGGAGTTGGAAAATGCAAATATTTTAGAGTTTGATTATAAAGAAGCAGATGTTTTTGTCAGTAACTATACTCTGCAGTTTGTCCGCCCATTGGTTCGAGAAGAGCTTGTTAAAAAAATATCAACTTCACTTAAAAAAGATGGTCTGTTTGTCTTTAGTGAAAAAGTTATAAGTCATCAACAAAAATTAAATAAAGATTTGATTGAGTGTTATTATGCTTTTAAAAAAGAGCAGGGTTACTCAGAGTATGAAATAGTTCAAAAAAGGGAAGCGCTAGAGAATGTGCTTGTTCCCTATAGTGAAGATGAAAATATAAAGATGGCAAAAAACTGCGGTTTCTCGCATTGTGAGGTGGTATTCCGCTGGGCAAACTTCGCAACATTTATAGCTATAAAATAAAAATCTCACTTTACATTTTATTGTTGTCTTTTTTCAATTGGCACTACCCAATTTTCAAAAAAGACACTTAAAACTATTTTGTAATTTCTACCAAACATTTCCTTTTGGCTCCTCTTTCTTGCCATTTATGGAGTCAATAGCTTTTTGTCCTTTTTCTTTTATCTCTTCATAAGTAACAATATCATCCTCACCACACTCGTTGTGGTAGTAACCTTGAAGGTCATAATACTCTTTGCAGTCACTATAATATTTTGCGGATATCCCATGTTTATTTACACATCCAGAAGATAACAGCAACGCCATGATAAGTAATAAAAATTTAATCATAATATAGACCAAGCAAAAACCAATCCACTTTCATGATGGCTTAAAGCTCTCCTTGGTTTTACAGTAACTCGCCATAAAACACTCTTCACAAGCCGGGTTTTTTGCTTTACAAATATAACGACCAAACAGAACCATTCCTTGATGAAGTCTGTGAAGATTGTTTTTAAACTTTTTTACGAGCGTTGCTTCTGTTTTTGTGGCACTATTGTCATCGCTAAGTCCGAGTCTATGGGAAACTCGAAAAACATGAGTATCTACTGCCATTAGATTTGCGTTCGTGTATTCTATCATCACCACATGCGCTGTTTTTTGACCAACCCCCGTCAAAGTTATAAGTTCTTTTTCTTCCATCGGCACTTCTCCGCCATAGACTTCTACGACTCTTTTTGCCATTAAAAGTATATTTTTTGCTTTATTATTGAAAAATGAACAACTGTTAATTAACTTTTTTATATCATCTATATCTGCCTCTGCTAGGGCTTTTGGAGTTGGGTACTTTTTAAAAAGTTCAGGTGTAATAATATTTACTCGCTTATCTGTGCATTGCGCAGAGAGTGCAACCGCGATTATTAACTCATAACTATTTTTATAGCTAAGTTCTGTTACCGCATCTTTATATCTCTCAATAAAAAGTTGATGAATCTCTAAAATCTCTTGTTTTGATGCTTTTTTCATATGCGGATTATATAAAAAAATAGGTTGTTTAATAACCATTAGTATTAAGATAATAGAATTTTTTATTAAATCAAGGAATCATAATGAAAACAGTAACAAAAATAGTATTATCTCTTGCTCTTATATCTACAATGAGTCAAGCTCAAACTACCGTAAATGGGGCGGTTATTACAAAAGCTGATGTTGATAAAGAGCTTATGGTGGCAACACAAGGTAGATTCAACCAAGTTCCAGCTGATAAGCAAGCTGAATTTAGAAAGCAGATGTTAGAGCAACTTATTGCAAAAGAGCTAGTGTATGACGATGCTAAAAAAATTGGTATCACAAACTCGAAAGAGTATAAAGATAAATATGAAGAGGTAACTTCAAAGATAAAAAAAGAGATAGCTATTCAAATTTGGCAAAAACAAGTTATGAATAAAATTGCTCTAACTGATGCCGAGATAAAAAGCTACTACGACAATAACGCAGAAGAGTTTGATGAAAAAAGTGCTGAGGTTCGCCATATTTTAGTTGCAACAGAAGGTGAAGCCAAAGAGTTAGCAAAAGAGATGAAAGGAATGAGTGGGGCTGCTCTTGTTGATAAATTTGCTGCTTTGGCAAAAAGTAAATCAAGCTGTCCAAGTTCTGCAGATGGTGGAAAATTGCCTAAATTTGCACCAAAAGATATGGTTCCAGAGTTTAGCAAAGAAGCATTTAGCATGAAAGAAAAAACTATTTCTGACCCTGTAAAAACTCAGTTTGGTTATCATCTAATCTACTTAGACTCAAGAGTTAATAAAAAAATTACGCTAGCGGAAGCGAAGCCGACAATCAGCAATAGACTTAAAATGGAAAAAGCTAAAAGCATAATGCTTGCTAAAATGAAAGAGTTACAGAAAAAAGCAACAATCGTAACTAAATAGTCTTATAAAACTTCATAATTAAGCGGGATAATTTTTCTCGCTTAGATAAAAATACTAATTTTCACATACATTAAAAAATCAAAAATATAAATTTAATCAATATAAACTAAATGATTTATATTGACATGCGCTTAGTAAAAGTGTCAATATCATTTAGAGATAATTAGATATAATAATTTCATATCAACAACGGAGAAATAAGATGAACGCTATTTTTGAAAAACTAACAAATAATATGAGTGAAACGATAGAGTCTTCAGTATCTCTGGCTCTACATAACAAGAATCAAGAGGTAGAGCCTATACACTTTTTGTGGGCACTTTTAACAAATTCAAACTCTGTTTTAAATCAATCATTTAACAAAATGAACATTGATAAAACGGCAATTGAGCTAGATGTAAGAAGCCTATCAGAAAAACTTCCAAAATCTTCAAGTGTTTCAAAAGAGAGCATTAAAATATCTAGAAAATTTGTTGAGTCGCTTGAGCTTGGAATTGGCTACATGACGAAAAGTGGAGACTCATATTTGGCGGTAGATACATATATTCTTGCCAATATAAAAAATGAGCCTTTCTCTGGGATTTTTTCTAAATATTTGGATGTTAAAAGTCTTATAAAAAATCTTGAAGAGTCTCGTGGTGGAGCAAAAATTGACTCGCAAAGCTCCGATGAAACGCTGGAGAGTTTAGCAAAATATGGGATTGATTTAACGAGAGAAGCGGCAGAGGGGAAACTATCTCCTGTGATTGGGCGCGATGAAGAGATCACTAGAATGATGCAGATACTTATCCGTAAAACTAAAAATAATCCGATACTTTTAGGAGAACCTGGAGTTGGAAAAACTGCATTGGTTGAGGGTTTAGCACAGAAAATTTATGATGGAAATGTTCCAACTTCGCTAAGAAACAAAAAAGTAGTTGCACTTGACATGAGTGCTTTGATTGCTGGAGCGAAATATAGGGGAGAGTTTGAAGATAGACTAAAAGCTGTAGTTGATGAAGTGAAAAAAAGTGGAAATGTTATTTTGTTTATTGATGAAATTCATACGATTGTTGGAGCTGGGGCGAGCGAGGGTAGTATGGACGCTGCAAATATACTAAAGCCAGCCCTTGCAAGAGGAGAACTTCACACAATTGGTGCTACAACTTTAAAAGAGTATAGAAAATACTTTGAAAAAGATGCAGCACTTCAAAGAAGATTTTTGCCAATCAATCTAGATGAGCCGACTGTAAACCAAACGCTTCAGATTTTAAGAGGTATAAAGGGAAGATTGGAGACTCATCATAATGTAACTATTACAGATAGCGCACTTGTTGCGGCTGCGAAACTCTCGGATAGATATATTGCAGATAGATTTTTGCCAGACAAAGCGATTGACTTGATTGATGAAGCTGCGGCTGAACTTAAGATGCAGATAGAGTCTGAGCCAAATGCCCTAAGTGCCGAAAAAAGAAAAAGTTCAGAGTTGCATGTTGAGCGAGAAGCCTTGAGGATGGAAGAGTCTGTTGCGAACACAAAAAGATTGAAAGAGATAGAAAAAGAGTTGGCTGATACAGAAGAAAAAGTTAGATCTTTAGAGGCGCAATTTGCTACTGAGAAAGAAGTCTTTGAGAAGATATCAAGTATAAAAAATGATATAGAAGCAAAAAAACGAGAAGCTCAAAATGCAAAAAATGCTTCAGAATACAATCGTGCAGCAGAGATAGAGTATGGCGAAATACCAGCACTGCAACAAGAAGAGAAAAATGTAAATCTAAAGTGGGAAAAACTAAAAGAGGCTGGGACGCTGCTAAAAAATAGCGTTGATGAAGAGTCAATCGCTTCAGTCGTCTCAAGATGGACGCATATCCCAGTAAATAAAATGCTTCAAGGCGAAAAAGATAAAATATTAAATGTCGAGGATGAGTTAAACAAAGAGGTTGTTGGTCAAACAAAGGCGACTCATGCGATAGCTAGAGCCATAAAAAGAAATAAAGCAGGTCTTTCAAGCGAATCGACACCTATTGGAAGTTTTCTGTTTTTAGGTCCAACTGGTGTAGGTAAAACACAAACTGCCAAAACACTGGCGAAATTTTTATTTGATTCACAAGATGCATTGATAAGAATAGATATGAGCGAGTATATGGAGAAACATGCGGTCTCAAGATTGGTTGGTGCGGCTCCTGGATATGTTGGATACGATGAGGGTGGACAACTGACTGAAGCGGTTAGAAGAAAACCATACAGTGTTGTACTTTTTGATGAGGTAGAAAAAGCTCACCCTGATGTTTTTAATGTTTTACTGCAGGTTTTAGATGATGGAAGGTTGACTGACAACAAAGGCGTTACAGTAGATTTTAGTAACACAATAATAATTCTTACCTCAAATATTGCAAGCGATAAGATTATAAATAATAAAAACTCCGCAGAGCTTGAAGATATGGTTATGAGTGAGCTAAAGCAAGCATTTAAGCCAGAGTTTTTAAATAGACTAGATGATATCGTTATCTTTAATGCTCTTGGTAAAGAGCAAATTGTTGGGATTGTAGATATTTTCTTTAAAGAGATTGCGAAAAAAGTTGAACAGAGGGATATTGAGCTAACTTTGAGTGATAGCGCAAAAGCCTACATTGCAGAAGCTGGATTTGACCCAATTTATGGCGCTAGACCACTTAAGAGAGCTCTATACGAGATTGTAGAAGATCGTTTGGCTGACTTGATACTTGAGGGTAAAATAATTGAGGGCTCTAAAGTTCTCTTTGATATAAAAAATGGGGAAATTGAGGTTATTTTGTCATAAATTGAGGTTATTATTATATGAAATATTTAGTTTTTATCATGATGCTTGCCTTTAGTGTTTTTGCTTGTACTGGTGATTGTTTGACTTGTCATCCTAGACTTTTGCCAATAATAAATAAAGATCTGAGGCATAAACCAATGCTCACATGTATAAACTGTCATTCAGCAAATCCAAACTCTATGGCTGAGTGCGGCAATGACTGTTTTGCGTGTCATCCGATGTCGAAAATAAACAAGTCAAATCTTAGAGAACATGATGTTATTCAAGAGTGTAGAGATTGCCATGTTGGAGAGAAAGAGAAGCTTTTTGACCCAAGCAATAGGTTTGATAGATCAAAAAAAGATACTTTGAAGGATTTTATCCTTAAGTGAGAAAAGCTTAACAACGCTTTAAGTAACTTTTATGTAACATTGCGAACTTTATTTTAAGAAAGGATATGTCTATGAAAAGAACATACCAAGCCCATAGCACGCCAAGAAAAAGAACTCATGGCTTCAGATTGAGAATGGCAACAAAAAATGGTCGCAATATAATAAATCGCCGTCGTGCAAAAGGTCGTAAAAAATTGTCAGTTTAAATAATTTTTATACACTGAAGCAGCATCGTGAGTTTCAATATGTGTATAGAAAAGGAAAAGACACCCACACTGGTAGTGTAGTGCTCTTTTTTCTCCCCGCAACAAACACTCATAAAATCGGGTTTACCGCTACTAAAAAAATTGGAAACGCTGTTAAAAGAAATAGAGCAAAGCGAAGGCTTAGAGCACTTTTTTGTGAATTTTCATCCCTGCTAAATGATGGTACATATATATTTGTGGCAAAAGAAGCAATCAATGAGATAAGCTATGCAAATCTTAAAACCGACTTCCTTAAAACTTTAAATCGCTCTGGTTCTATAAAAAATAGTAATGATTAAGAAGCAACTACTAAAGCTATTGTGGCTTTACCAGAAATTTTTTACGCTGATTGGCTATGGAAGTTGTAGATATTACCCAACTTGTAGTGAATATGCAAGAATAAATTTTGAAAACAACTCAATTTCAAGTGCTTTTTACCACTCTTTTACTAGAATACTGCGATGTAATCAATTATTTGATGGTGGAATAGAGTATCCGACCTTAGATAAGCTATCACTTAAGCCCACAAAAATGGGTATTGATTCAATAAAGTATTGGTTAGTTCCAGCCAAAAAAAACAAGTTCTATATTATAAAAAATTTTTACTATAAAGGCAAATCGTGTTAGATAAAATGACGCCAAATCAAAGATTAATGCTCGCAGCCGCATTATCAATAGTTTTTTTCGTAGCTTATACAGCAATTTTTCCACCAGCAGAGCCAGCATCGGCAAAAAATGAAAATAAAATAGCATTAAATGAAAATTCTTTGCAAAACACAGCAAGTTCAGAGACTGCTCAACCCCAAAGAAAGTTAGTTAATCATGAAGTTTCTACTCAAGAGAAAATTAATGAAAATAGTCAAAACACATTAGTTACTGTAAAAAGCAGTGATTTTATACTTAAAATTGATACTCTTGGCCGTATATCCTCAAAAGAGTTACTTCAAGCTAAATATAATGATAAAGATGATCAGCATGCGCAGCTAATTCCTCAGGATGCAATGAAGCCACTGCTTGTTAGATTCTTGGAGCCATCGCTGAATGAGCAAACAACACAAGTGGCATATACGGCAAGCACAAGTGAGCTCTCTTTGGGTAGTCAAGCACAAAAAGTTACGCTAACTCAACAGCTCTCAGGTGTAGTCGTTACAAAAGAGCTGACTTTTTATGCTGATGGACATTATGATGCAAAAGTTTCGCTCTCTGAGGATAAGAGATATTTTATATACCTTGGACAGAGACCTACGATTTCAAAACAGATGATGACAGTAGCTGGAGCTATGGTTTATACTAATGATGGAATTTCCACAGTTATAGCCGATGGAAAAGCAGATGAGAGAAAATCCTTTTCTGGTGTTGAGCTTATTTCAGCATTTGATCAATACTCCGCAACAATTATGTATGGATTTGATAAAACAACAAATATAATAGTAGAAAAAGATAGAGAAAGTAATCCTGTAGTATATTTTGAAGCCACAAAAAATATGAGTTTTAATGGATATATTGGGCAAAAAAGATATGAGACGCTAAAGAATATAAACCCTATATTAACAAACGCAATAGAGTACGGTTGGTTTACATTTGCATCAAAACCACTCTTTAAGTTTTTGTCATGGCTTCATGGACTATTTGGCAACTGGGGGTGGTCAATTATTGCACTTACTTTAACAATTAGACTAATTCTTTACCCTTTGACATACAAAGGCATGGTCTCTATGCAGAAAATGAAGGATATCGCACCTAAGATAAAAGAGCTTCAGGCTAAATATAAGGGTGATCCACAAAGAATGAACTCTGCTGTTATGGATATGTATAAAAAACATGGAGCAAATCCACTTGGCGGATGTTTACCAATGCTGCTTCAAATCCCAATATTTTTTGCAATATATCGTGTTTTACTAAACGCAGTTGAGCTTCAAGGTGCTCCATGGATGTTCTGGGTACAAGATCTCTCAAGAATGGATCATACATATATCTTACCAATCCTTATGGGCGCTTCGATGTTTTACCAACAAAAGCTTACTCCTAGTAATTTTACTGACCCATTACAAGAGAAAATATTTAAGTATTTACCAGTAATCTTTACATTTTTCTTCCTTACATTCCCATCAGGATTGGTTTTGTATTGGTTTGTTAATAACCTTTTCTCTATTGCTCAGCAATTTATTGTTAATCAACAGTTTAAAAATGCAAAAGAGGCAGAGATAGCTATTGCAAAACATATGGAGAAGAGTGATGGTTAGGATAGAGTCGACTACTTTAGAAGATGCTTACAAAAAAGCATCACTAACTCTAGGGTGCTCCGTAACTGAGTTGATTGTGGAAGTTGTTCAAGCACCAAATAGTGGTTTTTTAGGTCTTTTTAAAAAAAATGCAATCATAGTTGCTGCGAAAAAAGAGAATAAGGCAGATATTGTCTCTATAAAAGTGGTCAATGAGCCGGTTGTTACACAAACTAAAGAAGTATTACAGCAAAATATTGCTGAAGTAAAACAAGAGATAAAAGAGAAGACAGAAGAGGAATTACGGACTAAAAAAGTTATTGAACAAAAGCCTAAACATCATTATTTGAATGATGTGATAATGCCACAGACATTTGTAAGCATGCAAGATGATGAAGATTATGATATGGCTGATATAAACTTTACAGCAGATTATGAAGAAGAAGGACACGATACTTTAGTACAAAATGATAATGCAGTTGTTAATAAAGAACCTTTAAAAAATATGAAACAGCTCTCTGAATTAGCTAAAATTGTAGAGAAAGAGATAAACCAACTTTTTGCTTTTGCGTGCTTTAGTATTGATAAAATTGAAGTTAGTGTTTATGATGAGACAACGCTTTTTGTAGAGTTTAAGGGAGAAGATGCGGCGCTTCTTATTGGCAAAGAGGGATATAGATACAAAGCTCTTTCATACATGATATTTAACTGGATTAACTCAAAATATCAACTGCAACTTCGTTTAGAGATAGCGGAATTTTTAAAAAATCAAGAGGAATCAGTTGGCAGATATCTAATGGGTATCTATGAGAGTATTGATAGAGATGGAAAAGCTCAAACAAAAATACTTGATGGCGTCCTTATACAGATAGCACTACGAGAACTTAGAAGTAGATACGCAAACAAATATGTAGCAATCCGCTCAACTCGCGATGGTTTGAAATTTATTATCATAAATGATTATCACAACTAATAATGAATGATACAATCAGCGCAATAGCGACTGCAAATGGTATAGGCTCTATCTCTATAATCAGGATCAGTGGCGATAGAGCGCTTCAAATCTCCTCTGTTCTTACAAAAGATAAAAAACTCACTCCAAGATACGCAACGCTAACGGATATATATAGCGACAAAAATGAGCTTTTAGATGAGGCGATTGTTATATATTTTAGGGCACCATTTTCTTTTACGGCAGAAGATGTTGTTGAGATTCAGTGCCATGGTGGCTTTATTGTTGCTCAGAATATTTTGCGCGCAACCATTGCTCTTGGTGCTAGAGTTGCGACTCCTGGTGAATTTTCAAAAAGAGCTTTTTTAAATGGCAGAATTGATCTAAGTGAAGCAGAAGCAATTGCTGGTTTGATTGAGGCAAAAAGTGAAGATGCTGCAAAAATTTTAGCTTCACAGATGAAGGGCTCACTTAAAGAGTATGTCGAGAAAATCCGTGATGAGATAATTCATATATTGGCTTACTCTGAGGTTAGTATAGATTACGCAGAAGAAGATCTGCCTGAAAATCTTATCTCACAAATAAAAGATAGACTCACTATTTTAAAAAGTTCCCTAGAGTCAACACTTAGAGCAAGTAGAGCTAGAGAAGGCTTAATGCAGGGCTTTAAAGTCGCTATTGTTGGTAAGCCAAATGTTGGGAAAAGTTCACTTTTAAACTCTATTTTAAATTTTAATCGCGCTATTATTAGTGATATTGCAGGAACGACAAGAGATACCATTGAAGAGCAGATAAAAATTGGAACGCATCTTATTCGCCTTGTTGATACTGCAGGAATCCGTGAATCAGATGATGAGATAGAGAAGATTGGAATAGAACGCTCATTAGAGGCAATTGAGCAGAGCAATATCGTTATAGCGCTTTTTGATAGCTCAAGAGAGGCAGATAGTGAGGATGAGCAGATTATATCTTTGGTTAAATCTTGTGCCGAGCAAAAAAAAGTTTTGTATGTAAAAAATAAGATAGATTTGATTTCAAAATTCACACATAAAGAGATTGATTTTGATATAGAGTTAAATACAAAGGATAGTGTAGATGCGCTAATAGATGCGTTAGAAAGCATTATGGATTCGACTAATAGTTCTGATGAGATGATGCTTATATCTCAAAGGCAGATATCTGCGGTTGAAAATAGTTTAAAAAATATAGAGGAGTCATTTTTTCCGCTACAAGAGCAGGAGCTTGAGATTTTCTCTTTTCATCTGATTGAAGCAGCGAAAGAGATGGCAAATATTACAAGACCATTTGAAAATAACGAGATGCTAGACAAAATGTTTGGCTCTTTTTGTCTGGGGAAATAGTGAAATATATTGCAATTGATTTAGGGTTAAAGCGCATTGGTTTGGCATATTCTGCTCATAAAGATTTAGCCACTCCGTTAAAAGCCGTAGAGCGAAAAAATAGAGACCAAGCCTCAAGAGATGTTAAAAAAGTGATTGATGAGTGGAATGTTGATGCAGTTGTAGTTGGTATTCCTATGGGTGGGAGTAGCGAAGATGAGATGCGAAGACGAGTTGCTCATTTTATGAATTTGGTTGCATTTGAGGGCGAGATTTTTTTTCAAGATGAGAGCAACTCATCAATCGAAGCAGAGTCCATGATGCGGGGCGAAATAAAATATATCCGCGATGGGCGTATAGACTCAATTTCGGCTATGATAATTCTGCAGAGATTTTTGACTAAGAAACCAAAAGATATTTAAGCTCTATTGATATTTAAAAGTACTTTTTTGAGAAGGGTTGAGAATAGCTCCGCCTCTTCTTGAGTAAATGCTTCAAAATATTTACTACACTCTTTTGAGATATCATTTAAAGATTTTATAATAAGCTCTTCCCCGCTCTGCGTTAAACATACAAGCATACACCTTTTGTCGGCTGAATCCTCTTTTCTGTAGATTAGACTTCTCTCTTGAAGCCTTTTTAAAACCTTTGTCATGCCGCCTGATGAAAATATAGTCAAATCATAAAGCTGAGTAGGCGAGAGAATTTTGCCATGAGTATAAAGTGACGCCAGCACATCTATCTCTGAGTTTAGCAGATTATATTGTTCTTTAAAAAAACTCTCTGAGTGTGAGAAGATGGTTTTATGAATAAGTGCTATTGGGAAAGTCATCAAAAAAATCTCTGGAAGCTCTTTTGCTTCAACTTTGTCATAAAAATAGAGTTGTAGAGTCTGTAACACACACGCTAACCTCAAAAGAACAACAATACGAGAGTTCTAAAGGCTCATATCTACCTAGCATAGATATAGGTGCAAATTATCAAAATACATACAAAGAGACAGGTGCTGCTGCAAAAAATTCACTAAAATTTCAAGCATCTCTAAAATACACCATATATGATGGTGGAAAAAAACAGAGTTTATACAATCAGCTCGAATCATCTATTGACTCAAGTAAAAGCACGATTGAAGCTACCAAAAACTCTATTTCACTTGATATATCGAAGCTTTACTTTGAGTATTTTTCACTTGAAGCCGACAAAGAGGCAACGATGCAAGAGATAGGACAACTAAAAGAGGAGCTTAAAAGAGTTGAGCTTTTTTATACAGCCGGATCTGTTACGAGAGATGAGGTTGCAAAAATTGACTCAAGAGTAAAAAATGCTCTTGTTTTACTTCAAGAGATAGAGTTAAAGAGCCAAAAAGTAATCTATACGCTTGAGTATTATGTATCTAAAAGTGTTGAGCATATTGACGGCAATGCAACTATAAAATTACCAAAAGAGGAAAATGGGGCTTTAAGAGCGGATATAAAGGCTCTTGAGTACGATGCAACCTCGGTACTGCATGAGGCAAATGTAAAAAAAAGTCAAAGTATGCCCGTTGTTTATCTGGATGATACGCTAAGTCATAGTAATTATTTTTTTGATAACAAAGCTCTAGATAACGGTTTTTTAGTGGAGAATCAAAATATAGCTATGGTAAATGTCTCATGGAATATTTTTGATTTTGGCTCAAGAACTAAAGCTTATGAGTCTAAGCTCCAAGAGTATTTGAGTAAAAAATCTACAATTGAGTACGAAAAAAATAGAGCAGATGTTGAGTATCGTCTTGCAAAAAAATCGCTAGTTATATCACAAGCAAAAGTGGAATCAACAAAGGCAGCTTTTGAGGCGGCATCATTGGCGTATGAGCTTATAAAGTTCAAGTACCAAAATAGCACTATTGACAATGTCGCCTATCTTGTAGCGCTCAGTGAGAAGTTTAGTGCTCAAAGAGATGCTCAGAGAGCTCTTTATGAGTTTGAGGTTAAAAAAGCAGAGCTGATTTATTTTAGTGGAAAAGATATTAAGGAGTTTTTATAGATGAAAAATTTAACAATTTTAGTAGTGATTTTATCCATGTTTTTAGCTGGTTGTGGTGATGAGAAAAAAGGCGCATCAGATACACATGCGGTAGCTAAAATGCCACCGTTGCCAGTAAAAGCTTATAGTGTAAAGTTCGAGAGTGCACCTTTGGTTAAGAGTTACTCTGCTCTACTTAAACCTTTTAACGAGGTTGATATAATTGCACGAGTAAGTGGGCTGCTTTTAAGTGAGAACTTTAAAGAGGGCGCATATGTAAAAAAAGGTGATGTGCTTTATGAGATTCAAAAAGATGAGTATAGAGCATCTTTGAATTAGGCAAAGGCGGCTCTGCTAAAAACAGAAGCAAATTTCAACAAAGCTCATAAAGATTGGGAACGCAACGAGTTTCTCTTTAAAAACAGTGCAATTTCTGCACAACAAAGAGACCAGCTTTTTTACGCCTATGAAGATGCAAAAGCAGATATAAGTAGAGCAAAAGCAGTAGTCCAAAATGCTCAAATCAAGTTTAACTACACAACCATAAGAGCACCAATGAGTGGAATAATAGGGATGAGCAACAGTGATGCTGGCTCTTATATAAATATAGAGGGACAAAATGCAAAATTAGCAACGATTACTGCATTGGAGCCAATATATGCCGAGTTTTCCCTAAAGCTTAGAGCAAAGTTTCAAAATAAAAACAGAGAGCTAGTGGTTGGCTCTTATGCTGAATTAAAAATAGATGGACTTAGTTATGCGCATGTTGCAAAAGTTCCTCAAAATGCTCTTGTTAAAACCCAAGATGCAACAATCGTGTACATTATAAAAGATGGGGCTGTTTCTATGAGACCAATCAAAAGTGCACATGTTCAAGATGGTATCGCTTATGTTGAGGAGGGTGTACAAGAGGGAGAGGATATCGTTATAAGCAATATTGCAAAACTAAAACCAAACTCAAAAGTTACTATTATGAAAGGCAACTAAAATGTTTTCTGCCTTTTTCATAAAAAGACCTATCTTCGCATCTGTTATCTCGATACTTATCGTTTTGGCAGGTGTTATTGCTATGCGCTCTTTGCCTGTTGGAGAGTATCCAAGGGTTATTCCGCCGCAAATCGTAGTTACTGCATCTTATCAGGGTGCTAGTGCACAGACTATCTCAAAAACTGTTGCCGCACCCCTCGAGGAGCAAATAAACGGCGCTAAAGATATGCTCTATATGAACTCAATCGCAGCTGATAACGGTTCACTTAATATAAGTATATTTTTCAGAGTTGGCACAAATCCTGATGATGCAAAGATAGATGTAAACAACCGTGTTCAAGCAGCTCTCTCAAGATTGCCTGAGCAAGTTAGAAGGCAGGGCGTTAGAGTAGATGAAAAGTCACCGGATATGCTTCAGGTTATTATTTTAAACTCTCCTAAACAGACGCGTGATGTTAGCTTCTTGTCAAACTACGCTCTTATGAATATAGTTGATGACTTAAAGAGGGTTAAGGGTATCGGAGATGTAACTATATTTGGCGCAAAAGATTACTCAATCAGAGTCTGGATAGATCCATCAAAGCTTAAAAAATACTCTCTTACGGTTAATGATTTAGTTGCTACCATCAGAGAACAAAATGAGCAATACGCCGCCGGAAAGCTCGCAGCAGAACCGATCTCGAACAAAGAGATGTTTACATATACTATCGAGACACCACAAAGATTTGATAATCCATCGCAGTTTTCAGAGATTATTGTAAGAGCCAACGAAGATGGAAGTTCGCTAAAGTTAAAAGATGTAGCAACAATTGAGCTTGGTTCTCAAAGTTATGATATGAAAAATAAGCTAAACAATGTCCCTGCTGTGCCAATTATGATATTTTTACAAAGTGGTGCAAATGCGATAGAGACCGCAAAAGAGGTCCGCAAAACGATTGCTTCAATCAGTGGGCATTTTGTTGATGATGTTGAGTATGTCATTCCTTACGATATTACTGATTTTGTTGAGATTTCCATTCAAGAGGTTATTAAAACTTTCATAGAGGCTATCATTTTAGTTATTCTTATAATATTTCTGTTTTTACAAAATTTTAGAGCAACGCTTATACCCATTTTAGCTGTTCCTGTATCCATTATTGGGGCATTTGCAGGTATGTATGTCCTAGGTTTTAGCATCAATCTGCTTACTCTTTTTGGGCTAGTTCTTGCTATTGGAATAGTTGTTGATGATGCGATTATTGTTATTGAAAATGTTGAGAGACATATAAAAGAGGGGCTCTCGCCCAAAGATGCCTCCATGAAAGCGATGCAAGAGGTTTCTGGTGCGCTGATTGCTATTGTTTTAGTGCTCTCGGCAGTTTTTCTTCCAGTTGCTTTTTTAGGTGGGCTTAGTGGAGAGATGTATAAGCAATTTGCCATTACTATTGTTATGTCGCTCGCTATCTCTGGGCTTGTCGCGCTTACACTTACGCCTTCGTTATGTGCTTTGATCTTAAAACCAGATCATAAAGAACCAAAGTATTTCTTCAAATGGTTTAATGGTTTTTTTGAGAGCGCAACAAGAGGTTACTCAAATACTTTAAAGTTAACTATCCGATACTCTCTTTTGAGTATGTTACTCTTTGGTGGGCTTCTATTTGTCACATATAACATGTTTACAACCCTAAAAACTGGACTTGTTCCGACCGAAGACAAAGGGACTGTTTTTGTCTTTAGCTATAACCCTCCATCTGCTTCGCTCAGCAGAACGGATGCTCTTACCTCGGAGATTTATGATATAGCCTCAAAAGATAAAGCGAGTGTAAAAGATATAATCCAGTTTGCTGGAATAGACTTTGTCACTTTCTCACAAAGAACGAACTCTGCAGCTACTATCTTAAAACTTAAACCATGGGAGCAGAGAAAAGATCCAACGCAGCAGGCAAGTTATATAGCGTCTGAGATGGGTAAAAAACTATCACGCACAAGCGATGGATTCTCTTTTGGGGTTGTTCCTCCTCCGATTAGGGGTATGGGAATAGCTGGCGGATTTGAGATGTATGTTCAAAATAGAACAGGCGCAGATCTGGCAGAGTTGCAAAAAAATGTTGATGAGATTATCAAAAGAGCCAATGCGAGACCAGAATTAGAGGGTGTTAGAACAACGCTAAACACCTCTGTTCCAAAATATAAGATAGATGTAGATACGGCAAAAGCAAAAGCAAAAGGGGTAAATGCTGATGATATTTACCAAACTCTAAATGCAACTTTTGGAAGTTTTTATGTAAACGATTTTAACATGCTAGGTAGAACATATATGGTAAATATGCAAGCAGAGGAGTCTTTTAGAAAAACGCCACAAGATTTAGAGAAAATATTTGTTAGAAATAAAAAAGGCGAAATGATTCCTCTTAGCTCGTTTGTAACACTAAAAGAGAGTGTTGGTGCTGATTTGGTTGAGAGATTTAACCTCTTTAATGCAGCAAAAATATCAGGACAAGCCTCTCTTGGATATAGCTCTGGAGATGCACTAAGAGTGATGGAAGAGGTTTCAAAAGAGGTTCTTCCAGAGGGTTATAGCATCAGTTGGATAGGTACGGCTTATCAAGAGAAGCAGATATCAAGTGCTGGAAATCTGGCATTTATCTTTGGAATTATATTTTTATATCTGATTTTAGCTGCCCAATATGAGAGATGGCTTATGCCAATAGCTGTTATTTTAGCTGTTCCATTTGGTGTGTTTGGAGCCGTTGTTGCAAATCATCTAAGAGGGCTTGATAACGATATCTACTTCCAGATAGGAATCCTTGTTTTAGCTGGTCTTAGCGCTAAAAATGCTATTTTGATTGTTGAGTTTGCGATGCAAAAAAGAGCGCAAGGTATGGAACTTGTTGAGGCTGTTTTAGAAGCCGCAAAGATTCGTCTGCGTCCTATTATTATGACCTCGTTGGCATTTACCCTGGGAGTTATCCCTCTTGCAATAAGCAGTGGAGCAGGAGCAGCAAGTAGACACTCCATAGGAACTGGAGTTGTTGGCGGGATGCTATCGGCTACATTCTTGGCGATAGTGTTTATCCCTCTTTTTTATATTTTAGTTTCAAAAATAAGAAGTAAAAAAGAGAAGTAGCATACCTTGCAATTCTCGAAAAAGTAGTTTTTCATAGTTTTAGTGAGTTGGAGTGGACGATAAGTTCCTCCCACTAAAGTGGAGTTGTTTATTTTAGCGTTACTGTGGTAAGAGATTGAAAAATCTAGTGGCTTGTAGCTCATCATCATTTAAGTTTTCTAGCGCAAAATCCTCATCTTCAGACATAAGTTTTTTTATCTCTTTTTGACAATAGTCAAACAACATATTTTTTGCATCATCCAAGTTTGCTATAAAACCTAAACCACTAAACATATATGGTGACTCTTGTTCAAGACAGATAATCGTGCCATCACACTTATCCTCTAGCATATCCACAAGGTCTCTGTATGAGATGTTAAACTCCGTAGCATTCCATCCAATCTCCTCCATCTCTTTTGTTGAAAACTCATCAACTCCATCGGCAGTTGTGTCGTCGTAAGATGCTCTTGGAGTGTTGTATCCTATAATCTCTTGCCAGTTTGAAAAAGCTTTTATCAAAACTCTGTTCGCATCCACTACTAGTTGATAGTTTTTTCCAAGAGCACCCTCAAGGTGTGCGTTCATCTCGGCTACACCACTGTAGATAAGTATATCTTCTATGGTAAAAGGTTCATGGCGTATTGCCCCATCAATCCTTATTCCAAAATGTTTTTGAGACTCTATGGCTTCTAAGAGTTTACTTTTGTCGACAACAATAATTTCTTTAAAAAGATTGAATTTTTTCATACATACTTCCTTTTATTTCGAGGGCATTATAAAAGTTTTTGCTTTATTTTAGTATAATGCCGAAAATTTTTTAAGCATTTAAGCTTAATATAAAACAAGGAAATTAAATGTCATTAACTGTTTACTACGACAAAGATTGTAACATTGAACTGATCAAGAGCAAAAAAGTTGCTATGATTGGTTTTGGTTCTCAAGGTCACGCACATGCTGAAAATCTAAGAGATAGCGGTGTTGAGGTTGTTGTTGGTCTTAGAAAAAGTGGCTCTTCATGGGCAAAAGCAGAAGCAAAGGGTTTTAAAGTAATGACTGTTGGTGATGCGGCTGCATATGCTGATTTGGTTATGATTTTACTTCCAGATGAAAATCAAGCTGAGATTTACAAAAACGAGATTGAGCCAAACCTTAAAAACGGCGCAACTATCGCATTTGGACACGGTTTTAACATTCACTACGGAAGAATCCACCCAAGAGCTGATATCAATGTTACTATGATTGCTCCAAAAGCTCCAGGACACACTGTTCGTTCAGAGTTTGTAAGAGGCGGCGGTATTCCAGACTTAATCGCTGTTGGACAAAACCCAAGTGGGAAAACTAGAGAGTTAGCACTTTCTTACGCTTCTGCTATCGGTGGTGGTAGAACTGCGATCATCGAAACAACTTTCAAAGATGAGACAGAAACTGACCTTTTTGGAGAGCAAGCTGTTCTTTGTGGTGGTGCCGTTTCTCTTGTTCAAGCTGGATTTGAGACACTAACTGAAGCTGGCTATGCTCCAGAACTTGCATATTTTGAGTGTTTACATGAGTTAAAACTTATAGTTGACCTAATGTTCCAAGGCGGAATCGCAGATATGAGATACTCGATCTCTAACACTGCTGAGTATGGTGACTATGTTTCAGGTAAGCGCGTTATCAATGCAGAGTCTAAAGCTGCGATGAGAGAGATTTTAAAAGAGATACAAGATGGAAGATTTGCAAAAGATTTCATTCTAGAAGGTCAAGCAGGATACCCAAGAATGAACGCTGAGCGTGCAAATGCAAAAGCTTCATTGATTGAGCAAACTGGTGTTAAACTAAGATCTATGATGCCATGGATCTCTGCAAATAAGATAGTAGATACTTCTAAAAACTAATATTTTTAAATCTTCGCAACTCAGCTTTTATTGGTTGAGTTGCACTCTGCTCCAAACAAATCTTTTACAATTTTTCAAGCTTATAAAAAAATGTACTATCGCATTTATTGCTAAAATGTTATCTGTAAATTAAATAATTGTTTGTAATCTGATGAGCGATGAGAGCAAAATAGCACTTTTGTCAACACCAGAACTCTTCATCTTTAACTCGCTATCAAGCAAGAGATTATGTAGTTTATGGTAAGTTTGTGGTTTAAACTTTAAAGAGAGAGCAGCTTTTTCATCAACTACAAATTTTGGGGCAGGGTATCCTAATATGTCAAGCGCATTTGCCACACCATTTACGCGAATGTAGATGTTAAACATATAAAGCGTCGTGATATATGAGGTTATCGCACTAATTACTCTTATCTCATTTTCTCCATGTCCTAGGATGTTTAAGAGCTCGTCTTTAAAATCTTTTTTGTTTAGTATGTTTTTTATAAGCTCATCTATGTTGATTTGGGCCAATCCAAAAACTAGATTATCCACATCTTTTGTCGTTATGGCTCTATCAAAAATTCTGAATTTTTCTATCTCATTGCAGGCAAGCGCTACATCTGTGTTATGAATATTTAGAAGATGAGAAATGGTGGAGTTGTCGATATTAACTTTTTTCTCTTTCGCCATCTGAGAGACTATGAAAATAGACTCACCCAAATTTGGATTGAAAAACCTAACGCTCATAGCTTTTGTTTTGGCAAATGCTTTTGCATAAGTGGTGTAATCGTCCCCATAATAGGCGTAAACGAAAATGTTGTCAGAGTTTTTTTCACAATAGTTTATAAAAATATCCAAATCTTTTTTTGGAATCTTTTTTTCACTTTTAATGATTAGTACATTTTGTCCGCCAAAAAGTGAAGATTGTGATAGATGCGCTTTTGCTGATTCAAAGTTGTACTCATCATGATAAAACTTCAGAAGTGAAGCATCTGCGATGTCTGTAACTCTGTTTGTGTAGGCATCGATCAAAAAACTGCTCTCTCCAAAAAAAACGAAGCTGTTTGAAACGGAACCGTTTTGTATGTGCTTGTCTAGCTCGTTTTTATACATCAACAATCTTAAGTATTTCTGCAAATATTTTGGCTTTTGGTATGTCAACTTTAGTAATGCTAATTATCACATCTTCAAATAGAGTCGCTTTTGAAGCAGATACGATATGTATTTTCGCACCTTGCACTTCATCATGAAGCTCAGCTTTAAGTTCTGGCAGAGTCTCTATGATTCGAGCTTTAAGTTCTTTGCCTATATTTGTCTCTGCCCATCTAGCAAATTTTCTCGCCATAAATTCAACTTCTATCGTGCTGGCTTCTCTCTCTTTTTCGCTTATTGTCATACTCAACGATTCTATATTTCGAAGAACATACGAACCTTCAATAGTATCATGATTTGCAATTGCTTTTAGTAATCTATGGACTATCAAATCACTATATCTTCGGATAGGAGAGGTAAAGTGTGTGTACTGCTCAAATCCAAGTCCAAAGTGTCCTGCGTTTATTGGTGCATATCTAGCTTGCATCTGTGAGCGAATAATGAGAGTATCGACCTCTGCTTCTAAATTCATTGCTCTTGCTTGATCTTGAATGTTTGTGATTGTCTCTTTTATGGAACTTTTTATATCTACAAATATTCCAACTCCAGCTAGTTCTTGATAAAGTTTTTGAAGTTTTAACTGGCTTGGAGGTTCATGTATTCTGAAAATCCCTCTTTTAAACTGCGCAGCCGCCTCTTTGTTTGCAAGCAACATACAATCTTCTATAAGTGCGTGAGAGGGAGTCTCTTTTGCAAAAGCAGTTGAGACGAGATTTGAGTTTTCATCAATCACCATCTCAATCTCTTCTGAGCGGAAGTCATAGCCAACCTTTAGTCTTTTTGCCTTTAGCCTATCAGTCACTACTCTAAGTTTTTTGATATACTCAAAAATCTTCTCTTCTTCTGGATTTTTTGCTTCTAGTTTCCCATCAAAAAAACTATCTATCTCTTCATAGTTAAATCTTCTATCAGAGTGGATTATTGCCTCATAAACTTTTGATTTAGTAACTTCAAGAGTGTTAATGTCAAGTTTTATCTCAAAAACATACGCCAATCTATCGACATGAGCCTGAAGTGAGCAGAGTGTTTCACTTAGCTCACGAGGGAGCATCGGGATAGAACGATGCGGAAGATAGATAGAGAAACTTCTATAAATTGCCTCGTTATCAATCGCGCCAAATGGCGTGACATACTCGCTAACATCGGCAATAGCAACATAAAGAGTGCTGTTTTCATCATCCCAACAGATTGCATCATCAAAATCTTTTGCTGTTACTGGATCGATCGTACAAAAATTGAGATACCTCAAATCAACTCTAGTTGGATAGTTTGAAGCATCTACCTCTTTAAAAGATTTTGCGATTTCTAGAACTTCACTATCAAATTCATCGTGTTTGTTAAATTGTGCAAGAACTATTTTTTCATCAACGAGTGGATCTGCGATATTTCCTAGCTTCTCCATAATGGTATAAGTCTGATTTTCTACTTTAAAAACATCACCATCGCTATAGCTGTTAAGTTCTTGTTCTGCGCCTATTGGATGGTCATTTTTTAGATTGACTAGAGATTTTTTACCATCTCTTGTGATTATGTAAGCCACGCTAAATGTCTGTGCTCTACCAACAATTTCAACAATTTTTGCACTGGGGGTTCCTCTGACGCCTAATAATCTTTGAGCTATTATAAGATCTCCTTCAGTCGCATTTCCTAAATCACCCTCGCCGATAAAGAGGTCATGAACATTTTCGCCAATAACATTAAGGTACGCTGTACCTTTTTGAACAAGCCCTAGTGTGCCAGCACGATACTTGGAGTTGAATTTATAAATATTGTCTTTTTTTGTAATGTAATTTTTTGCGAAAAAGCTGTTGACGCGCACAAGTTCGTCCGCGGAGATATCTTGCTCACTCAAGCCGTGAGTAAGCCTTATAAGAAGAGATTTCATCTAGATAAGTAGAGCAGCTTTTTCAAAGCTTTCTATATCGAGTGAATATTTGTTGATTAGTTCTCTTGCGGCAACTAAGCTCTCCTCTGTGATAACACCATTTAAAGGAACAGCTGTTCTTGTTACATGCAGTATCTGCGCTGCTTTTCTATCAGCATCTTGTGCTTTATCAGGATTTAGACAATGACGAATTGTGTTTACTAGACTAGGTTCAAATTTCCACTGCTCAAATATTGAAGCACTAACTTCCGGAGTATCAACACCAACAATTGCTCTCTCTGCTGCTTCCACATCCTGAAGTTCTTTGAGGGCCTCTTTAAACTGCTCTTGAAGATTATTTATGAGCATATGCTGAGATATTAAAACTTTACCAATCTCCACAAGAAAAGCAGCAGGAGAGAGAATTCCTAGAAGCTTAGGTTCTTTTCTTAGGCACCATGCAGTCACAAGCGCATGTTGTCTTTTTGATAATATAGAGAATGTATCGCTATCAATTCCATAAGGAGATAGATTGAGGGCAAAACTTTTTTTTATAATACTTGCAAGCGCAAAGCCCCTGATTGTGCCCATTCCAAAAAGACCAACCGCTTGACTTATAGCATTTATCTCTCTAGAGAATCCATAAAGCGGGGAGTTAGCAGCTTTTAAAATATCAGCCGTTAAAAGAGGATCAGTCTCCAATATTTTTACCATATCATTGAAATTACTATCTGGATTTTGATAAACAGCTTCTATCTGCATAGCAGACTCCGGAAGGGGTGGAAGTTGTTTAATCTGCTTGAGTATATCTTCTGTCATTATGTTTTTCTCTCTTTGTAGACTGTTAAAATTAACATTATTATAGTAAATCTATATAAACAAATGACTGAATATTTATCGTGTTTACAAAATATTGCTATCATTTTTTAAAAAAAAGGACAGAAATGCAAAGAGATGCCATGCTTACACAATTAGGATATGTTCCAAATGATGCTTTATTGAAGCAGCTTGAAAAAATTGAAAAGAACACGATTGGTTATGAGAAGATACAAAAACATATTATGGATTTGCATGACCACCTAAAAGTAAATGGTGCCTATGTCGCTCTTTCAAACTCAAACGACTATTTTAAAATCAAAATTGACTCTATTACTCCAGAATTAAGCGAAGAAGCGCATGAGAAAGTGCAGAGATTTAGTGATAAATTTAAAATAAAAATTGAAAAAGTCAAAGACAAAGAGACATATTATATCATAGGGTTTGAGGGTTAATTTTCAGAGTGCAAGAACCCATAAGTCAAGAGGGATACGACCTTATAATAGCAGAATTTAAGTTCTTACTAGAGGTTGAAAAACCAAAGACAGCGCAAGAAAAATTGGTAGCTGCCGCGCTTGGTGACAGAAGTGAAAATGCTGATTATCAGGCAGCAAAAGAGAAGCTTAGATTTATAGATAAGAGACTTTTTTATCTAAACTCCATGATTCAAAAATCACAAATCATAGACCCATCAAAACACTCACACAACAAAGTAGGCTTTGGAAGTAGTGTAAAACTCCTAGATATTAGCAGTAATGAGGAGTTTACATACACTATCTGCGGAGTTTTAGAGTCTGAGCCAGAAAATTGTCTTATTTCTGTACATGCTCCACTCTCTCGTGCCATGATAGGAAAAGAGTGTGGCGATGACTTTATAGTTAAAATTCCAAGTGGTAAAAAAGAGTATGAAATATTGGAAATTTTCTATAAAAATATATTCTCTTTGAAGAAAAATATAAAAACAAAAGCTGATTTTTCTTTTCATTAAAACTCTTTTTACACCCATTTAGATATAATCCACCCTTAAAAACTGATGTTATGTACTAGTTCGTTTTGGTGCATGACATTGGTAAAACCAAAATTTCAGGAACTATCCGTGAGCCAACAACTTCAAGATATAGAAAAAGTACTTAAATCACACAAGCTTTCAAATGAAGATTACACACATATAAAAAAAATATTAGGTCGTGAACCAAACTTGGTGGAGATTGGTATTTTCTCTGCGATGTGGAGCGAACACTGCTCATATAAATCTTCAAAAGTTCATTTAAGTGGTTTTCCAACAAAGGCTCCATGGGTAATTCAGGGTCCTGGTGAAAATGCTGGAGTAATTGATATTGGTGGCGGATATGCTGCTGTTTTTAAGATGGAGTCACATAATCATCCAAGTTTTATAGAGCCATATCAAGGTGCCGCAACTGGTGTTGGTGGAATCATGAGAGATGTTTTCACTATGGGAGCAAGACCTATTGCAAACTTAAATGCTCTTAGATTCGGTAATGTTTTAAATGATGATAAAATTTCTGCTCATCAGAGGTATCTTGTTCGCGGTGTTGTAGAGGGAATCGGTGGTTACGGAAACTGTATGGGTGTTCCGACTATCGGCGGTGAAACCAGTTTTGACGAGTGCTATAACGGTAACATTCTTGTAAATGCTTTTACTTTGGGGCTTGCAAAATCTGATGAGATTTTTTATGGAAGAGCTGACGGTATAGGAAATCCGGTAATTTATGTCGGTGCTAAAACAGGACGAGATGGTTTAGGTGGAGCTGTCATGAGCAGTGATAGTTTTACAGAGGAGAGCAAATCTCTTCGCCCAACCGTTCAAGTAGGCGATCCATTTACTGAAAAACTTTTGCTCGAAGCTTGTCTAGAGCTGTTTAAAACTGAACATGTTGTGGGTATTCAAGATATGGGAGCTGCTGGACTTACCTCTTCATCTTTTGAGATGGCGGGAAGAAGCGGCAGCGGTATGATAATGCACCTTGACCGCATTCCGGCTCGTGAAGAGGGAATGACTCCTTATGAGTTTATGTTAAGTGAATCCCAAGAGAGAATGTTGCTTTGTGCAAAAAAAGGGAGTGAATCAGAGATTATAAAAATCTTTGAAAAGTGGGATTTGGATGTTGCTGTTGTTGGCGAAGTAACTGCAACTGGAAAAATGGAGCTTTTCTGGCATGGAGAGAGAGTGGCTGAGGTTCCAGTGGATCCTGTTAGTGAAGAAGCCCCAGTTCTGAACCGTCCAATGAGTCGCCCAGCGTATTTGGACAAAATTGCGGATGTTACAATTGATGATTTTGAGAGAGTGTCAAACAAAGAGGCATTTAGTAAGCTTACCAAATCTATGGAAGTTGTAGATAAATCGTGGATTTACACTCAATATGACTCAATGGTACAAACAAACACTATAAAAAAAGGCGGAATGCTTGATGCTTCTGTTATCAGAGTAAAAGAGAATGGAAAAGCGCTTGCTATGAGCGCTGATTGTAATGTTCGCTACTGTTATATCGACCCAAAAGCTGGAGCTGCAGCTGCTGTTATTGAGAGCGGTAGAAATGTTGCTATGAGTGGAGCTAGACCACTTGCTATTACGGATTGTCTAAACTTTGGAAATCCAGAAAATCCAGAAGTTATGTGGCAGTTTGCAGAGAGTTGTTTGGGTATAAAAGAGGCTTGTTTGGAACTTACAACGCCAGTAATCGGTGGAAATGTGTCTCTTTATAACGAAACAAATGGCGTTTCTGTTTTTCCAACTCCCTCAATAGCGACTGTTGGTGTTAACGATGATGCAAACAAAGTTTTGATGTCAAGTTTTCAAGGAGAGGGAAACACTCTTTATCTTGTCGGCGAATCAAACTCTGAATTTGGTGGTTCACTTTACATGAAAGAGATTTGTGGCGCTGTTGCTGGCAAAATCCCTGTGATAGACTACGAAAATGAACTTGCTCTTTGGGATTTGGTTATAGAAGCAAACAAAAAAGGCATGCTAGAGTCCGCAAAAGATGTAAGCAGTGGCGGTGTGGCTATCACACTTGCTAAAATGGCTGCGGTATCTGGATTTGGCTGTGATGTTAGAATGCCTGTAAATGATGAGAGAGATATTTTTGCAGAGAGCATGAGTAGAGCAATTATAGAAGTAAAACAGGAAAATTGTGCTGATTTTGAATCAATGGCAGGAATTTTACCAAATCATAAAATCGGTATAGTCGGCGGAGATAGTATCATAATCAACAACTTGGAGATGAGTATGGAAGAGCTAAAAGATAACTATTTCAATACATTTAAAAGAGTTATAGAGAGAGATATTTAGTAATTAAACCTTTTTTCTAACTGCTCACCACTCTTTGGTGAGTACGATTTATCTCATAAAATTAAATATTAAACATCAAGCACCATAGGATAAACGCTCCTTGTTTAAAGGAGTGTCTCGATGCTGTTTTAAAAATCTAAATCAATTAATTTTCTTCTTTTGTGTCAAGAATATACCAATTTTTGTTATTTCTCTCATCTAGACTCTCTTTGCCTTTTTTATAATCCAGCAGATACTCAATAACTTTGATTCCGCTAATGGAACCATTTGTGAGCACTGTCCCAGTTTTAGATTTATTTGTATCTTGTTTTTGAGACTCATTTGTGCTTATTGGTTTGATGGGAATCCACTTTACATCTGAACATAAACTTATTGTTGCAAATATGGTAAAAAAGATTAAGAAGGTAGTTTTTATCATCAGCTCCCACAATGTATAATTTTACTTTTGAAATGGTATCAAGATTACTGTTTAGATATTAAAAAACACAATAAGAAAAGGGTTACATTCTTGGAAAATAGTAGTGCACTAAATAGCACTAAAACGACACCGAGAGCCGAGTTAATTGATTAAAAGTGCTTGTTTGTGAGGTTATAAATGTGGTGGCTCCGAATACTGGATTCGAACCAGTGGCCAAGTGATTAACAGTCACCTACTCTACCGCTGAGCTAATTCGGAATGTTTAACAATACTAACAAGTGGTGTCAGAGGGGGGACTCGAACCCCCGACCCCCGGCTTATGAGACCAGTGCTCTAACCAGCTGAGCTACCCTGACATCTGTTTGTAAGAGCGGAATTATACATTTGCTAAACTTTAACTTACCTAAGACTATATAGAAATAATTAAATTAATAAAAATTTCATATATATTAATTATGTATATTTAATATACTAAAGTTTATTGAGTGTATTTTGTTAGTAACCTTTAGTCTTTAAGGCTAAAGATATTGACATTGTTGCCTTTTTTTGAGTAGTATTGCGCTTGTAAATTATATTTCATAAGGAGTTTATATGAATTTTCAACCATTAGGTAAAAGAGTTTTAATAAAAAGAATCGAAGAGTCAAACACTACGGCTAGCGGTATCATTATTCCTGATAATGCTCAAGAAAAACCGTCAAGAGGTGAAGTTGTGGCAGTTAGTCAAGAGGTAAGTGATATTTCATGCGGCAATATAGTAGTTTTTGCAAAATATTCAGGCAGTGAAATATCATTGAATGGCGAAAAATTTATAGTAATAAACACGGAAGATGTTTTTGGAATAGTAAAATAATTTTTAGAGATTGGCCGATAGGCATAAAGCAGTTCAAAGTTTGGGTTACATTTGCTAGATGTTAAAAAGACGGGGATTTGCTGCTCATTTATGGCGGCTGTTCTCTTGTAAATAATAATAAAATAAAGGAATCAATATGTCAAAAGAGATAATATTTTCAGATAATGCAAGAAATGCTCTTGCTCGTGGAGTTGCGAAATTAACAGATGCCGTTAAAGTAACGATGGGGCCTCGTGGTCGTAATGTTTTAATACAAAAAAGTTACGGGAGTCCGATAATAACAAAAGATGGTGTTACTGTTGCTCGTGAGATTGAGCTTAAAGACACGATGGAAAACATGGGTGCTCAGCTTGTAAAGCAGGTTGCTTCAAATACTGCTGATGAGGCAGGAGATGGCACAACAACGGCTACTGTTCTAGCAAATGCAATATTTACTGAAGGACTTAGAAATATAACTGCCGGAGCAAATCCAGTTGAGATAAAGCGTGGTATGGATAAGGCTTGCGAAGCAATCTTAGTGAATCTAAAAGCATCTTCAAAAGCTGTAAATGGTAAACAAGATATAGCACAAGTTGCTTCAATCTCTGCAAACTCTGATGAGCAAATTGGAAATATGATTGCAGAAGCTATGGAAAAAGTTGGTCAAGATGGCGTTATAACTGTTGAGGAAGCTAAAGGTATCTCTGATGAGCTTATCGTTGTTGAGGGTATGCAGTTTGATAGAGGTTATTTGAGTCCATATTTCATAACAAATACAGAAAAGATGGTTGCTGAGATTGATAATCCTTGGGTTTTACTCTGCGACAGTAAAGTATCTTCACTCAAAGATCTGCTTCCAGTTTTAGAGCAGGTTCAAAAAACTTCTCGTCCACTTTTGATAATTGCTGAGGATGTTGAGGGCGAGGCTCTCTCAACTTTGGTTGTAAATAAACTTCGTGGAGTTTTAAATATATCTGCCGTTAAAGCCCCTGGTTTTGGCGATAGAAGAAAGGCGATGCTTCAAGATATTGCGATTTTAACTGCTGGTGTGGTAATCTCTGAGGAGACGGGGCACACGCTTGAGGGCGCTACAATAGCAATGTTGGGTCAAGCTTCTCGTATTATTATTGATAAAGATAATACTGTTATAGTAAATGGTGCTGGTTCATCTGAGTCAGTAAAATCAAGAATAGCAGAGATTAAAGTTCAAATAGATGCAACAAGCAGTGAGTATGACAAAGAGAAACTTCAAGAGCGATTGGCAAAACTTAGCGGTGGTGTGGCTGTTATAAAAGTTGGCGCTGCGACTGAGACTGAGATGAAAGAGAGAAAAGATCGCGTTGATGATGCGCTATCAGCTACAAAAGCGGCTGTTGAAGAGGGAATTATTATTGGTGGTGGAGCTGCTCTTGTTCGTGCTGGCGCCAAAGTTAATCTTGAACTTTCTGGAGACCAGAAGATAGGTTGTGAAATCATTCTTCGTGCCATCAAAGCGCCTATGAAGCAGATTGCGCAGAACGCTGGATATGATGCCGGCGTAGTTGTGAATGCGGTTGAGAATGCAACAAGTGCAAATGTAGGTTTTAATGCAGCAACAGGCGAATATGTTGATATGTTTGAAGCAGGAATCATTGACCCACTAAAAGTTGCTCGTGTTGCTCTTGTGAATGCTACTTCTGTTTCAAGCCTGCTTTTAACAACCGAAGCGGCAATTTTTGAGATACCTGAAGACAAATCTAAAAATGATATGAATGCTGGAATGCAGGGTATGCCTGGAATGATGTAGTTTTAAGCCACACAAAATGTGGCTTAATTTTTTTATCTAGCTTCTTTTATAGCTTCAAGAGCCGCTTCATAGTTTGGCTCAGAGGTTACCTCTTTTACAATCTCTTTGTAGACAATGACTCCGCTTCTATCAACTACAAAAACAGCTCTTGCGCTTAACCCTTTTAATGCGTTGTCATCCATCAAAACCCCATACGCTCTGCTGACATCTTTATCTATATAATCGCTTGCAACAGTTAGATTTTCAATGCCGCTTGTTGTGCAAAATCTCTCTGATGCGAAAGGTAAATCCATTGATATAACTGTTGTTTCGCAAATATCAAGATTGTTTACATCTTCATTAAATCTTCTTGTCTCTGAGGCGCATATATCCGTGTCAAGCGAAGGCAGTGTGATGATGAGTTGAATTTTATCTTTTGCTCCTCCAACAAAAACAGCTTTTAAATCAGTTCCAACTGCACTAACAACTGGTGCTTTGTCCCCTACACTGATTGCGTTTCCAGCTAATTTTACTGTCGTGCCTTTAAATAGAGTTGTTTGCATCAATATTCCTTAATTTTTTTTGAATTATATTATACCAAACCAAACCGATTATACAATCTTAAGAATTGGTTTTTAATCTTTGATTAACCTGCTTCGCCGTTCTTTTTTTGTATAATCTTACAGAAACAGAAAAAGAGAGAAAATGCAAAATCCATTTGAGTCAGGTCACATAAAAAACTACATACTGCTTTATGTTAGCGTTGTGGTTATTATGATACTTTTTTTTATAGCAAGTACGCTTTTTTATGATGTCTCTAAGGTTGAAAAAAAAGTTTTTAGTATTGAGCAAAACAACACAGCAAAGATAGAAAAAAGAGAGCAGGTTATACAAAAAGATGATAACTTAAGTAATAAGCTAAAGCTGTTGGATAAAGCTTACTAGCTCTTACAATACCAACAAAGGATAGATTATGAGACAAACTTTTGAGATACTAAATGTTAAGTGTGGTGGATGTGCCAATACCCTTAAAAAAAGTTTGGCTGAGGATTTTGGAGAGGTTGAGGTTGATTTGGAGTCTGATCCAAGAAAGATTACTCTGGAGGTAAAAGAGAGTGAGATACAAATGCTAAGCCAAAAGCTAAGAGCACTCGGTTATCCGCTCACTACGGATGAGTTAAGCAAAATAGAAAAATTTACTATGGGTGCAAAAAGTTTTGTCTCGTGTGCTATTGGTAAAATGGACTCGTAGTGAAAATTATATGTTAATTTTTTGCTACTAATTCTCTTTTGTCACTATGTAGAGCTGTTCGTGCTTTAAGCGCTTGAGTATATCCATAACACTCACAAAATCTTGAAATTTAGACTCTTTATCGCTTCTTAAAATTACCGTTTGATCTCTTGAGATATCGGAGAGTCTCTTCTCTAGTGCCACTAAATCAACTTTTTCATTCTGAAAATGAATCTCGCCTTTTGCATCAACATAAATAGTTACCTCTTTTTTGTTTTCTTCTTTTGTGCTGCCTTTTGCGGTTGGTAGATCAACTGGAATGATGCCTTGGTTTATGAACGTCGCTGTTGTTAAAACCATAACTAAAAGAACGAGCATAATGTCAATGAACGGAATAACATTTATCTCATCAAATCTTTTTCGCTGTTTTTTAAATTTCACCATTTTAGTTGCTTTTTTTATCTTGAGCTACATCAAAAACTGTGAGTATTTTTTCCACTTTTCGCAGAAGTATAGAGTAAGCAACGATGGCTGGCATAGCAACAACAAGACCCATGGCGGTGGCTTTTAGAGCAAGAGCTAGGCCTGTCATAATTTTTTTGGCATCAACTGCTCCGGCGTCACCCATTGTGTAAAAAGTAAGCATAATTCCAAGAACCGTTCCTAAGAGTCCGACATAGGGAGCATTTGAGCCGATGGTGCTGATGACGCTAATGTTGTCCGTTAAATCCATCTCGAGAGTGTCTCTGTGTTCATAGTCGCTTGAACGAATGCTTGCATAAAACATCATTCTCTCTATAAAAAGCCAAACCGTGACAACGCTCATAAGCACTAAAAGCCCCATAACTCCGTAATCAATACCTTTTTCTGCGTAAACTAAAAAATTATCCTGCATTAACTCTCCTTAAATTTAAGTGTAACTGTTGTACCAACATTTGGTTTTGATTTGAAGTTCAATAAAATGTCGTTTGTGTCACAAAATCTCTTTACCATGCTAAGTCCAATACCAAAACCTCGTATATCTTTATTGTTTTGATAGTAGCTGTCAAAAACACTCAAAAGCTCTACTTCGTCCATCCCGCAACCATAATCTTGTATGGATAGAGTATTTGCCTCTAATTTTACACTGATTTTATTAACGCTTTGTGAAAATTTGATACCATTGTCAATAAGATTATCTATGACTTTTGATAATCCAATCTTATCGTTTAGTACCTTTGTTGAGGTTAGATTTAGCTCAAACTCTACTTGAGAGTAGATAGGAGAGAGAAAATCAACTCTGCTTTGAACGAGCTTACAAAGTTGAATCTCCTCGTGAACCACACTTGAACTTTGGAGTTTTATCATGTAGTCAAGTTCATTGTAACGCTCTTTTAGCATATCACAAGCACTCTGAATCCGCTGAATCCGCTTCAAATCTTTTGGGTCATTTAGGCTCTTTTTTATCATCTCTATGTTTGTTGTGATGGTGCTGATTGGAAGATTTAACTCATGAAGAGTCTCTTTTGAGAGGTTTTGCAGGTTTGTAATATGCTCTAAAAGTGGGTCAACTGATAGCTTGGAGATAATAACTCCAGCAAAAATAACTAGGTTTATTAAAACAAGAAGTAGAACTGGGTAGTTTTTTGTCTCTAAAACTATCAAAGAGTAGTATAAAATACCCAAAAGTGAAACAGCCGTTAGGGTGTAGTAGATAAAAATATTTATGCGGTGGTTATGAAACAAGTTTGTAACCGATTCCACGGATATTTTCTATGTTTATCTCAGGCAGAAGCTGTTTGATGCGGTTGATGTAAACCCTTACTGCTCCATCGCTAGTGCTTTGTGAACTGCTCCATAGTTCGTTTAAGATAAGCTCTTTTGGTACAGTTTTGCCAGAGTGTTTCATAAGTAGAAGAAGAAGGTCGTACTCTTTTTTAGAGAGCTCAATCTCCGTATTTTTATATAGAATTCGTTTATGAGTTTCGTCGTGATAAAGTAAGTCTGAGAATCTATTTATCTTATTTGTTCGTTTTAAAATCGCATTTATGCGAAATATAAGTTCATTTGCATCAAATGGCTTCGTAACAAAATCATCGCCGCCGCTCTCATAGCTCTTTTTTAAAACTTCTTTGTCTTTGTGGGATGTTAAAAAGATAGTAGGAGTTGTGTCGTTTGATTCTCTTAGCTCTCTTAGGAGGGTTACGCCGTCCACAAGGGGAACGGCTATGTCCAGTAGATAGAGGTCAAACTTTTGCTCAAATGTTGTATCTAGAGCACTTTGACCATTTGCGCAATGAATAACACCAAAGCCACTCTCTTCTAAAAAATCTACAAGAGTCTCTGCAAAAAGGACATCATCTTCAAGAAGTAAGATTTTATTCAACGCTTTGGATTGCCCAGTTGATGGTTTTTCCAGCGTACATCGGAACAACAGTTCCATAGATATTTGGTACAATAAAGTCTCTTTTTTCTAAGATTATCTCTTTGAACTCTGGGCAGATTTTATAGATGCTTTGTGCATTATCGCTCACAAAAGTTTGAAGATTTTCTAGTTTGTTATGCTTTTCAAAAACATCACATAGTAGTTGAAGAGCGATGGGAGCGCTAAAAACTCCAGCTGCACATCCAGCGGACTCTTTTTTATCTTGAGGATGAGGCGCTGAATCTGAACCAAACATTACTTTGGGATGAGCGTTTAGTGCTACACTCAGAAGCGCCTCTTTGTCCTCTGGTCGCTTGGCGATTGGTTTACAGAAGTTATGTGGCATCATCATTCCGCCGACAACATCATCAAGCGTTATGATGAGATGATGAACAGTTATGGTAGCGTAGAGATTTTTATACTTATCCAGCATCTCAACAGCCTCTTTTGTCGTGATATGCTCCATAATAATTTTCAAATCAGGAAAGTTTTTAGCCAAAAGTTCATAAACGCTCATAAACTCTGCTTCTCTATCCATAACAAAACCATCGCTCTCGCCGTGAACGCAAAGAGGAATCCCTAAAATACTCATAGCTTCAAGAGTCTCACGCATCTCCTCAATATTAAAAGATGAAACGCCTCCTTCAGAATTAGTGGTAATACCAGCTGGATAGAGTTTTATTGCCATAATGTCGTTAGACACGGAAGCTAAAAACTTTTTATCATAATTTTTGTAAAAGAGTGTCATGTACGGCTCAAAATAGTCATTTGGAATCGTCGCCATAATCCGCTCTTTATAGGCTCTAACATCCTCTAGCGTCTCAACCGGTGGAACTAAGTTTGGCATAACTATTCCACCGCTAAAACTATAAGCACTTAATGGTGCGACGGTCTCTAGCATCACGCCATCGCGAAGATGAAGGTGCATATCTAGAGGCATTAGCAGAGTGTGAGTTTTCATAGGGTTTCCTTGGCTTGTAAAATTAGTTTATTTATGGTTTTTTCATAAAGTCCTACATCCTCTTGCGAGGTCGATTCAAAGCGAGTTACTAAGATGGGTGTTGTATTGCTAGCTCGCACCAAGCCCCAGCCATTTTCAAAGTTTATACGAACACCATCAACAGTTATAATATCTTTTATAGCTGGAAGATAGGCAGGAGGAGCTTTTAAAAGCTCTTTTACTCTATCCATAAGTTTAAACTTCTCTGCTTCGGTTGTTTTTACTTTTATCTCTTCGGTTGAGAAAACAAGAGGCAGTTTTGCTAGCTCTGCATCCAAATCAATTCCATCATGAACTAACTCTAACATTCTAAGCGTTGCGTAAATGGCATCATCATAGCCAAAGTAGCGATTTTTGAAAAAGATATGTCCACTAACTTCACAAGCCAAATCTGCGTTTGTCTCTCTCATTTTTACCTTTAAATTTGAGTGACCAGTTTTATACATAATGGCTTTAGCGCCTCTTTTTTCTAATTCATCATACATAACCTGAGAGCATTTTACCTCTCCGATTACTGTCGGCTTGTCCATTTTCATAGCGTACAAAAGAGCCATCATATCGCCCTTTATGTTGTTTTTGTGAGTTAAAACTGCGATTCTATCGGCATCACCGTCATAAGCAAAAGCGATATCGCCATCAGATGCTAAAAGTTTTTTTATATCTTCTAGGTTGTGTTCATCCGATGGGTCTGGATGGTGATTTGGAAATGTACCATCAGGATTGACAAATAACCCTTTTGCATTGAGTTTTAGAGCACTAAAAATTCTCTCGGTTACAACACCAGCAACGCCGTTTCCGCAATCATAAACAATGCGGGTCGGCATACTTGCAAGATGGGAAAATTCACTAACTAAAAAATCAACATATTTTGAGAGAGCATCTATTTTAATAACTTCTCTTGGAGCCTTTGGCGGAAAATTAATGATATCGCATTCTCTTCCCAGAGCATAAATATCTTCGCCGAAAAATGGAGCTTTGTCAATTGTGATTTTAAAACCGTTGTACTCACTTGGGTTGTGAGAGCCTGTTATCATGACTGATGCCGATGGAGTAATACCGCTCCATTCCTGATAGTTTGTAAAGTAGTTCACAGGAGTTGGAACCATCCCCATATCCAGAACTTTCTTGCCACCGGCATTAAGTCCAGAGATAAGGTACTCAAAGAGGATAGGAGAGTGACTTCTTGCATCGTATCCAACCGCAACAAATTCGCCATCTATTTTGCCAGCTAACGCATAGCCGATTTTTGTAACACTTTGTTCGTTTAGTTCCTGCTCAAAAATCCCTCGAATATCATACTCTCTGTAAATGCTCATAATTTATAGCCTTTAAATTTGTTGGTGCAATTTTACAGTAAATCGCATATTATTAAAATATAATGATATTATTTTATAAAAAAGGATAAAAATATGAGATTGTCGTTTATATTGACAGTTGCCTTACTTGCTTTTTTTATGAGTGGATGTATGAGCAGAAGTCCACAGGCAAAGAATTCTGGCTTTTTTAAAGATTATAAATCGTTTGAGAAACTTGTAGATTTTAACAAAAAATCAGACCATGAGATAGTTCTGAAAAAGAGTGCAAAAGAGTATAAAAATGTTATCGTTTCTGCCGTGCAGGTAATTTCGACAATTGAGCCAGAACAGCAAACTGCGTTACAGAAAAAACTTTATAAAGAGATAGGCGACTATTTGAATGCGGAGTATAAAAAAAGCATCCAAAACAGCGGTAAATATAGATTGGTTGAGAAAAGCGATGAGGATACTTTGGTGTTAGAGAGTGCAATTTCTGTTGTTGAGGTTCATCCAGATGATGAAAAATGGAGTCAATTTTCGCCAGTATCGTTGGGGCTTAGCGTAGTTTCTGCTAATGTTTATATGGATGGCGATGTTAGACTTTTGGGTGAAAAACGGTTAGTTGATGCTCAAACAAAAGAGGTTATTTCACAAAGCATGAGTGTAATAAAAGATATAAAGATAATACCAAAAGGTGATGAGTTGGAGCTTGAAGATCTTAAACCAGCGCTTAATGAGTGGATAATGCACATAAAATAGGCAAATAGAAGATGTCCCTGCAGGTAGGATGGAGATACTTTCCATTTAAGAGCGTTTTTATAGATAGCGATGATTTGGTCTTTGGTGGTATAAAGATTGTCCAGCTATCAGATCTGCATTTGACAAAAAAAGTAAGTGTGAAGTACCTTGCAGAGTTAGTTGAAAAAATAAATGAGCTAGCTCCAGATTTGGTTGTTTTTACTGGCGACATATTGGAAGTCAATGCATTTGGTGTAAAAGAGCAGATAAAGACATTTGCTTCACTAAACTCTCCAGCCTATTTTGTTAGCGGAAATCATGACATTATTTATGGGGTAAAACAGCTAGAGGAGCTCATGGAAAAAAGTGGCATCGTCTGTCTAGATAATGCCATAGTTACAATAAAAATCAAAGAATTATTGATACAGTTGGTTGGACTAAGTGATAGATATGGTTTTTTAAAAGGTATAAAACGAATGCCAAAAGAGCTCTTTTTGAAATTAAATCCAGATTTACCGACAATTCTTTTAGCCCATCAACCAAAAGATGTAGAGCATATTGGCTCTTATCGTGTGGATATCCAACTAAGCGGACACACACACGGCGGGCAATTTTTCCCATTTACCATTCTTGTAAAACTCTTTCAACCATATTTTTCAGGACTCTATAGATACAATAAAACAAACCTATATGTTACAAATGGCTTGGGATATTGGGGTATAAAAGCTAGATATAAAGCCTCAAGTCAAATCCCAGTTTTAACGATTAATTAGCCTACCTCTAAGCCCCCTTATGTCATAGTTTCACAATAAAAAGGAGTTAATATGGCGGCAGGTTCTACGATATGCAAGGCGCAACTTAGTATTGCTGATATGGATAGGAACTATTATGAGACACATGATGTCACGATAGCACAGCACCCATCAGAGACTGATTTGAGGCTTATGATTCGTCTTGCGGCTTTTGCTCTTAATGCATCCGAGAGATTGGTAATTACTAAAGGTATCGGAGGCGATGATGAACCTGAACTGTGGGAGAAAAACTACGGCGGCGAGATAGAGTTGTGGATAGATTTGGGGCAGGTCGATGAGAAGCGGTTGCGAAAAGCTTGCGGCAGAAGCAAAAAAGTAATCGTTTATACCTACAACACTAACAGCGCAACAGCGTGGTGGAAGCAAAACGCGGCAACTTTTGCACGATTTAAAAATTTAAGCGTTATCCATTTGCACGCAGAGGGAATCGAAAAACTTTATGAGAGGTCAATGCGTCTTCAGTGCAATATCAGCGATAAGGAGTTGAGTTTGCATAGTGATAAGGGCGATGTGACGATAACTCAAGAGCAGTGGCAGTAAGAGAAAACTCTATCATTTGTGTTTAATTAATATTTATGTTGTACAATAAACCAATATACATTGTGTTTATTTTTTAAAAAACAGTTATCAAAAGGAAATAAAAAAATGAAGAAGTTTCTACTAGCTTTATGTTTAAGTGTTATGGCTCTGAGCGCAGGAGAGCTTGTTGTTGGTTCGCCTCTTGGTGCTTTAAATGAATTTAAGTTTGAGACCCCACAAGGGCGAGAGATGAAGATCTCTAAAAAACCAAAACTTATTATTGTTGCTTTTGAAAAGGATACCGGAGCGCTTGTAAATGAATTTTTGGCAACGAAAGAGCCATTTTATCTTATGAAAAATGGCTCCACTTTTATAGCTGATATTCATGAGATGCCGACACTTGTTACAAATATGTTTGCTCTGCCAAAACTAAAAAAGTATAAGCATCTTATCTATCTTCATTATGATGAGAAATTTCATAAGGTTGTTCCGAACAAAAAAGATAAAGTAACACTTCTTTTTATAGATGGAGATAAAATTAAGAGCATCTCATATATCTCTACAAAACAAGAGTTGCAATCAGCTATTGAAAAATGATTTCACTAAAAGCACTTAGTAAAAATCCATTTAAGAGTCTGCTAATATTTTCATCCATCACTATTGCGGTGATGGCAATTTTTCTTATTAGTTCCGTTTCTGCTGGCATAATCGGGATGTACTCGAAGATGATTAAAACTGATGGGGATATCATCATAACCCAAAAGGGTATCTCAGACACTTTTTTCTCAAATGTAGATATCTCACTTCTGGATAAAGTAAATGGCATAAAAGGGGTATCTGGCAGTTATGCGATGATTGTCGGAGCTTCTCCTATCGGGCATATTCCCATTGCTGGGATTTACGGAACCACTAAAAATCACTTTTCTCACTATAGGCTTGAGAGCGGAGAGTACCCAAAAGATGGCGAGGTAATTTTAGGAAAAGGGCTGTCTAAACATTTTGTCACTAAAAGCATAAATGTTGGAAGCAAGAACTTTAAAATCTCTGGCGTTTACAATAGCGATATTGGTTTTGAAGATGGCGGTGTTGTCATGAATATAGAGGATGCTGGCTTGCTTTTTAACCGCTCTGCGTCGTTTATTTTGGTATCTGTAAAAGAGCCAAAAGAGATAGATGATTTAGTAAAGAGCATCTCATTGTTGAGTAGTGACATTGAGGCAAAAACAACAAAGAGCTTTATAAAAGAGTACAACCAGTTTAAGATTATTGAAAATTCATCTTTTGTTATCTCATTTTTAGCCTTCAGTATGGGGCTTATGGGGATTGCTTCGGTTATGAGTATGATAGTAAACTCTCGAAAAGAGGAGTTTGGTATTATGCGGGCACTCGGGAAAAGTAGATTTTTTATTATCAAGAATCTCTTTTTTGAGACTCTGATTATGAGTATTTCGGCATATATTTTTGCTCTCATCCTTAGTCTAATAATATTGACAATGCTCCCACACATCGAGATGCTTCAAGGGTATGTAAATGGCACGCTCTCTATGCAAACGGCACTTTTAGTTCTTATTTCTACTCTTGTTATGGCACTTCTGGGCTCTTTGATTCCTGCGTGGATTGCTTCTAAGACAGACCCTATTTTGCTAATAAATCAAGGATGCTCATGATAAAAGTTTCCAATATTTCGCACTTTTATGGTTCTGAGCAAGTGCTTTATGATATATCTTTTGAAGTAAAAGATGGCGAGTTTGTTTTTTTGAGCGGAGATAGCGGAAGTGGCAAATCTACACTTCTCTCTATTCTCTCCACGCTTCTAAAGCCATCTCATGGAGAGCTTTTTTTGGATAACACTCCGGTTGGGCAAATTGCAGATATTGACAAATTTCGTCAAAACAAGATAGGTTTTGTTTTTCAGTTTCACTACCTCATAAACTATCTTAGCATTTATGAAAATATTGCCCTTGCGGCACTTGATGATAAAAAGCAAAACATAAATGCTCTTTTGAGTGATTTGGGTATTTTGGAACTCTCCGCCCGCTATCCAAATGAGATTTCAGGTGGTCAGAGGCAGAGAGTCGCTCTTGCAAGGGCACTTATTAATGAACCAAAAATTATCTTTGCTGATGAACCGACTGGGAGTTTGGATTCTAAAAATAGCAAAATTGTGTATGAGCTTTTGGCAAGAGCTTTAAAGCAGGGCACGACCGTTGTTGTCGCTTCACATGATTTAAAAGTCCAAAAGTACGCAACTAAAACAGTAAGGCTAATAGATGGAAAAATTCAATAAGCTTATTCATGACATTGTTCCTATTTGGGCATGGATATTTTTAGCATCTGTTTTTGTTGGAGCGCTCTATTCGGCGCAACTCATCGGTTTTACTCTTTTTGACAAAACGCTTCTTGAGCCAACAACTGCTCGCTCTTTGCATATAACGCTTATGCTTTATGGTCCCGTTATGCTCGCTCTTTCGCTCCTTCCTTTTGCGCTTTTTAGCAGAGATGGTTTAAATCTTGATGGCGCTGTTTTGCCACTAAAAACCTACTTCTTTTTATGGCATCTATTTTTATTTATGGCTGTTGTATCAATTTTGCTTGGCGTGCAGAGAGGTTTGCCATTTTATGATTTTGCTTATGAGCTCAACTTTATCCTAGCATCTTCTGGTATTTTTTATATTGTTGCAATATTTAAAATCATTAAGCAATACAAGGTAGTGCCACTTTGGGTAAAAGTCTCTAAAACACTGCTTTTTATAGCTCCAATTTCGCTTTTAGTTTTAATGAATCCAACTTTTGGTCAAGTTGAAAAAACACTATCAGGTCCTCATGGCGACAATACGCTGGGTATGAGTTTTACGCTGATTCCTCTTTTTTATCTTCTTATAAAACTTCACACAAAAGAGAAATTTATTCCAAAATGGCATATATTTTGGGTTTTACCGCTGGTTGCTTATGCTGCATCTATCGCAACTCGTATTTTTAGAGGTGAGCTATCTTATGGTGAAGAGTGGGTTTATCAGTGGCTGACTTTTGCTTATTTGCCTCTGCTTGTGAAGTGGTGCATAGATGCCAAGCTTACTCTTAGGTCAGATGCTTATCTCATCATCTCTATCTGGGCGTTTTTATTTGTCATGATTCAAGGAAATATTCTCTTTATCCCGGAGATTCGTTGGGTTTTTCACAGAAATGATCTGGTTGTGGCACATGCTCATGTCGCCATCGGAGTTGGTATCTTTTTTATGGCGCTTAGTCTGCTTAGTTACTTCTACAAACTGCCTCAAAAGTTTGCAAATTTTTGGTTTTTAGTTGTGGGAGTTATATTTTTCTCGCTAACAATTGCTGGTTTTAGTGAAGCGGGATATATAAATCTTGACATAGTTTTGATGCTTCAAATACGCTTTGTAGGCGGAGTTTTAGCTGTTGGAGGGCTTTTTTATTTTATAACTAAAGAGATGAAACTACCAAAAGCAAACGCACTGACACTTTACCATCTAAACGGTTTTGCCTCTGATGGTTTGGGTGCCATGATTTTGTTTTTATCTGCGCCGTTTTTGTTTGATTTTTTAGGGTTTAAATTTGCTCAAGAGTATTATCTTGTCTTTGGTTTTATGGGTTTTGTCGGTATCTTGCATCTGGTTGGAGTCTATAGAGATGCACATCTTTTTGCATGGCTCACCTCAATAGCTCGTCTTATCACAGGAACTATTTTCTTATCTCTCTTTTATCTTCACACTATTGATATATTAGGTCTGCTTGTCGGTTTTTATGATGTATCTTACGCACTAATTTATATGCTTTTTAGAAATCGCCTATGATATACTCGAGCGCTTTAGCACTTCTTTTAGGATTTGAGCTAAGCTACTATCTTCTAATCATTCAAACTGGAGTAGTGGCGCATTTTCACTCAGATATGCTGACTCTTTTTCCAATGTTTATGGGCGGTGTAGCAGGTACGATTATGAGTGGTTTTTCTTGGGGGAAGATAACAAATCCAATTCATAAAATCATGCTGGCTCTTCTTCTGCAACTACTACTCTCTTTTTCATACCCAGAATACAACCTTTTCACTCTTGTTTTGCTTGGTCTCTCTGTTGGAATGATGGCTCCTTTGGGGATTTATCTCTTTAAGTCACATCAGCAAAAAGAGCTCTTTTTTGCTCTGGCAATTGCTTATTCAACAGGTACATATCTTTTTAAGACTAGCGCAGACGGCAGAATTTGGATGGCGGTTTGCTTTACGCTAATTCCACTCTTTAGTGCGGTTGTGTTGCGAAAATATAGAGTTCAAACAGAAAATAAGAGAGAGTCATTTCCTATAGCTTCATACCTGCTTTTAATGTTATGGATACTTCTGGATTCTAATCTTTTTGAGACGCTATTAAGACACAGCAACATAAATATATGGTCAAACTACACTTTTGTTATCATAGCTTTTCATATTTTAGGGCTTCTTGGTGGCTACTTTATAAAGATGCCAAATTACAAAAAACATATATTTATAGCTCTACTTTTTGTGGGGAGTTACTCTGTTTCATATCTTGAATTGCCTCTTGCGCTTGCAATGGTTTATCCGTTTGTTATCTCTTATTATAATGTTGTTGTTTTTACTACGCTGACAAAAGAGATGAGTTTAACGAAGCTCTCTTTTATGATGATTTTTGTTGGCTGGGTTGCATCTGGTGCTGGTTTAGCGATTGCCCTCGGTGGATTTTTCCATTGAGTTGCAGTTTAAATTTAAAGGATAAAAATGAGATATTTAGTTTTAGCATTATTTTTGGTATTTCCGCTTCTGGCTGGAAATTTAGAACTTAAAAAAGGTTCAGTTGCGGCTCACACAGAGATGGCAATGGATAAGACAATTGATCCATCGAGCAATTCTCTTCATGGAGAAGTTAGTATGGATGGCGAGGATGTAACATCACTAAAGGGAAAGTTTTGGGTTGATTTGACTCTTTTTAAGAGTGATAACAGCAAAAGAGATACAAATATGTACAAAGATATGGCAACTGACAAGTTTAAAGTAGCATCTTTTACAATCTCTTCAGTTGTTAAGAAAGGTGATGGCTACGCAATCAATGGAGTTATGAATTTTCATGGAGTAGAAAAACCAATGAGTGCTGATGCAAAAATCAGTGCAAAAGATGGCGGGCTAACTATAGAAGCAAAGTCAAAAATGTTATTTAGCGATTATGGCATGAAGATGCCGTGTATGGTTTTTATGTGTGTTCGTGATGAAGTTGACTTAACAATTAAGGCCAATTTTTAGCATTAAGGGTGTGCACCCTTAATTATTAACCTCTCTCTTTTTTTCCATAAACAAAACCAAGATTAGCGTTATAAGCGTACCTACAAATACAATGCTATATCCAGTTGGCCAGTCGTAATGGTAGGATAAAAAAAGTGCTAGTGAGATGAAAAACCATCCGTAAATCCAGCCAAAAAGCAGTGGATTAAGTCGCTTTTGCAAAAGAGCAACTAGTGCCGGGGCAATTAAGAGTGTAAACACAACTAAAACACCAGCTAGTTGTACAGATGAGGTTACCGTAACTGATAAAAGCGAGAAGAAGAATAGCTCTTTAAAGAATCCACTTAGCCTTGGATAGAGCGTGTAGTAGAGCAGGGCGACAGCGCCGTATGTCAGTGCTGACTTTGTAACTTCACCGCTACTAACAAATAAAATATCATTTGCCATCAACTGTTTAAACAGCTCATCCCCACCACTTCCAGAGCTAAGAACAATCATCACCGCAGATGCGCCAAGCGCATAAAGAAGGCCTATAAAAGCCTCAACATGGCGAGTGTTTCGATTGGCGTATGTAATGAGTAGTGCTCCAGTGAGTGCAAAAATAAGACTCAGCAAGACCTGTTTTTCTCCACTAAAAAAAGTAGCACTTACGGCGATTCCAACTGCTGAGAGCTGACCAACGGCTAAGTCTGTAAAGATAACTCCTCTTTTTATTATCTCAAGCCCAAAAATGGTATGAATTCCAACAAGTAAAAACGCTAAGCCTAGTGCAGGGAGTAGGATTTCTATGGTTGACATATTTTTGCAACAATCGTATCAAATAGCGCTTCAAGTGATGCTGTATTTGGCAATGCTCCAACATCATGAGGCAGGATAACCGCTTTCGCGCCTGACTTTTCAGCTATAAATTGTGCTGATTTTGTCTCATGATAATCATCTTGGATGATTAGTTTTATCTTCTCATTTCTAATCAATCCGATTAGCTCCATTGAGTGTTTAGAGTTTGGCGATATTCCTGGAAGTGGCTCAATAGTAGAGGCTGTGCTTATGGAGTAGCGATTTAAAAAATAGCTGAAGAGTTCATGATACTGCACTAGTTTACTGTTTCTGCAAGACCCCATTTTACTATCCCATTGTGCTAGTTTTTCGCCCCAGTGCAGAGCAAATGCGTCATAATTTGCATGATAACTATTTTTATTTGCAGAATCTAAGTTTGAGAGTTTTAGCATAATCACTTTTGCTAAAGTTAGCATATTGTGAGGGTCTAGCGAGTAGTGTGGGTTTCCATCCCCATGAACATCGCCTCCAGCGCGAGATAAGTTTGTTGGTTTATCAATTAGTTTGATATATTTTGAGAGATCAAGATAACCTGATGCTCCTTGAATAATTTTAGGGTTGTTTGACTGCGCTAAAAGTGGTGGAATCCAACCAATCTCAAGGTCGCCACCATTTAAAATCAGCAAATCGCTATTTCGTAAAATTCCAATATATGAAGGTCTAGGAGTCACAAAATGAGGATCAGATGAGGCTTGAGCGATAACGCTAACTTCCACTTTGTCTTTAGCGATTGTTTTTACTAGCTCCCCAATATATGGATAAGCCGCAGTTACATGAACTGAAGCAAAGATAGGAAGTGAGCAAAATAGGGCTATTATAATTTTTTTCATCATGCTCTCCTTAAAAAGAGTGAGCGCCGTGAGCACCTAGCTCTAGCGTGTAGTTAAGTATTATTTCGTTTATTGTTTTTGCTTCACCGTCAATAAATTTAGAGTCATCTTTGTTATATTGCAGGCGAAATCTTGAGAATTCAAACGGTTTGTAGTCCAGTTTTATGCTTGAACGATGAAGGTTATTTACACTATCAGCGGAAAGCTCGGCGTGATTTTTGGTTATATCATCGTATCGAATACCAGTTGCCCAATTTCCATTAATTTTATAGAGTAGCTCGCTGTAATATCCTGCTTGTTTTTTAGTTGTTATAGCAACATCCATATCTCTTTGTATCCACTCATTTTGCCAAATCAGAGAACTTTGGTTGCCAAGTGGGTACTCTAAAGTAAAATCTGCACCATAAATATTTGTTTGTCCAAAGTTTGTGAAGCTATCTGGGATAGGATCTCCAAGTCCATCGAGATTTTGAATCTCTGATTTTCCATTCGCATAACTAACCCCTGCTAGAAGTGTCAAATCTTTTATGCTCGTGCTAGTTTTCAGATATCCAACCGCAGTTGAAGCTGACTCTTTTGCACTAAATCCTTGATTTGGATTACCATTAAAGAGTTCAAACCCTGCCATAAGATAAAATGGTGTTGGTGCAACCCATTGAAGTTGTGCTCCCTCGCCACCTAAACCATCAAGACCAAAAAGAGTGTTGTTAATCAGCTCTTGATCTTCAAAATTCCACGCATGATGATGCTTCTCGTTTGCTCTACCGAATGCACTTTTAAATTTACCGGCTTTAACTCTAAGTCCATAATCCAGAGCGCGAGTAACAAAGTAAGCCTCTTCAACCTCTAGCGTTCCATCTCCGTGGATATGAAAAATAGCACTTGCATTAAAGTACGGATCAACAGTGGCGCCCATAGCAACTTCCGCGTAGTTAAAGTTAAATCCATCTTTTGCATTGTTTTGAATCTCCATATCCCCTTCATCTACAAATCCAGGGATTGAAGTCTTTTTTGCATACTGTGTGTTACTTTTGTTTCTGGATGTGTATCCACCATTTAAGATTAAAGAGATATCTGGAAGTAGAGTAGCAACCGGTACGCTATGCGTCTCTTGTGCCATGCTCTCAAGCGTCTCCTCTTTTTCTTCGACTACAGGCTTAGTTGCCTCTAATGTTTGAATGCGTTTTTGCATGTTTGATAGCTGTTGTTGTAACTGTGCCATATCTTTTTTAAGCTGCTCGACTTCATTGTTTTGCGCAAACAGGGCAGTTGCACATACAAGCGAGAGCAATGATTTTTTAATCATAGTTTTTCCAATAATATATAATTTTTTTATTGATGATTTAGAAAATTAGTGTTTATTATTGGAGAGGAGGAGCACGGATGTTTGCATAAGTTAACCGTTTAAAGTTATATTTTTTTGCTATAAAGAAAATCTGAAAAAATGGGATAAAAAGCAGAATTACTGGTGGCGCTATTTCAAGATCACCAGCAAAAAAGAACTCTTCTAAAACATAAACGCTACAACTGCTATCGTGCGAGGCATGGTATGGATTGTGGATATAGTTGTGGCTTATAAAAAACGCAAACATAACAAATAGAGATATAAGAAATTTAAGCCTAAGCTTTTTTTGCTTTTTATTTAGGCTAGTAAAAAATCTATTTTCTATTTTTTTCATAATACGAATTGTATCTTTAGCTCTCTTATGAAGAACTTTATATCTGACAGTTACTAAGGAGATGAAATAATGCAATTTTAATCAAAAGTTACTCAGTGCTAATCACTACTGTTTTGAACAAATTTTTTGTTGTAACACTTCTCTGATTTCTGTTTTTTAGTAAAAAAAACACTAAGCATTAAACCGTTTTAGAGTCTCACTCAGTTTTTCAGCTGTAAGCTGTAGATGTTCGGCTGATATACTAATCTCATGGATATTGTTTGTTGTAGTTTGAATATTTTCAACTATTTCATTCATCTGTGAAGTAATCATTTCTGCACCTTTGCTATCTTTGTCGGCATTATTTGCAAGTGATTGAATAAGTGAAAAACTCTGGTTAATTATATCAACTGTGACATGAATGGTTTGCTCTAATTTTTGGGAATTATTACTAAGTTTTTTGATATTTTCTGCATTTGCTCCCATCTCTTCAGCTGCATCATTAATTGATTGAACAATTGTGCTTATGGTTGTATTGCTCTCTATTAAACTATGCTGTGTTCGTTCGGCGAGTTTGCGTACTTCATCGGCAACTACGGCAAACCCTCTTCCGTGTTCTCCAGCACGAGCCGCTTCTATGGCAGCATTGAGCGCCAATAGATTGGTTTGATCAGCTATATCGCCAATAACAGAGAGGACATCTTTAATTTGTTGCGTTTCTTGTGTGAGATGACGCAAGCGTGCTGAAAACTCTTCTTCTAATATTGCACTCTCTCGCAGAGAGCCAATCATTGCTTGAATCTCTAGCTGAGCGAGCTTGAGTGTTTTATTTGCTTCTTCTGCTGTTTTTTGACTCTCTTTTGTAGCTTCTGCTGATTCTTGCATACTGGAGCTTATCTCAGAAGCTCTTTTAGTTGCAGTGAGTGCTGTGGTATTATCTTTTTCCATTTGCCCACTGATTGTCTTTGTTGTTTTCAGAAGAAGTATTGACACATCGGCGTTAGATAGGGCCGTATTTTTAGCCTCGTTGACCATTTGCTCGGTTGTTTCAATAAATAGATTAATTGAGCGAGAGGCTTCGCTTAATTCATCATTACCTATAATAGTTATTCTTCGGCTAAGATCACCTTTGCCTTGGTGAATAGCATCAGAAAAATCTGAAATAGAAGAGATGTTATGAATAGACTTAAGAATTGTTCGTCCTATAATAGTAACTAATCCTATAACTACTGTGATTATTATAAAGGTAAATATAATAATAGAGGTGGTTAATTTTTCTCCATTATCGCTGATTGATTTGCGCTTTTGATCATACTCTTTTTGAACATTTCCTACGATGGCATCAAGATCATCAGTTGGTTGTCTGTCGATTCCATTGACGGTCTTGTCGCCCACCTTGTAGCTGTCTATTGTCGCTTTTTTATATGCCTCTAATCCTTCACGATATTTCTGCCCCATTGTTTTATGTATCTCTAAAAACCTATCAATCTGTAGCTGCAGGTCAGGCGTAGAGCTAATTTTTTTAAGAGAGAGCATGAGTTTTTGTACTTTTTCTTCTTCTCTTGTAAATCCACTTAGATATTTATTTAATTTTTCAGGATTATAGCCGCGAAGAAGAATATTTTTCCATTCTTGAACTTGTATTTTGAATGCTACTTGTGCTGAACGAGCAATATTTACCGATTCTATCGCTGATGATGATTGTGCTAAAAGATCTTTTTGCAGTGATGTATAGCCACTAACTGCTACAATTGTAGCAACTGTAATTCCTAAAAATACCGTTAGATTGATAATAATTAACCTAATTTTTATTGTGAAATTCATGAAAACTCCTGTCTGTAAATTGAACCGTCTACATTACCTATTGTGGTTATTTCTACTATAAAAAATAATAATAGTTATGTTAAAATAAATAACCTTAAAGAAACTAATAAAAATCTTTTGAACATATATATGTGAAAGTTGCTTGCTATCAATCAAGCAGATACTGATTTGATATCTCTAAATATTTTGCCTATCTTTATTTTTACCTTACTATAATTGTATAATTATCTCGTTTCTGTAATATTGAGGATTTTTTAATGAAAAGCAGTACGACCTTAACATTGATTTCAAAGTATACTAAAGCATTTATTCTGTTTTTTTCAATCTTAATTGCCTTGTCTCTTTTTTGGAATATTGGTAATGTCAAAAAAGAGACTCAGCGACTAGCTGAAATGGAAGCAACCACTAGCTTAAACAAAGATCTTGCATTTCGTCTGTGGGGAACACGGCATGGGGGTGCTTATCTTATTGTAGATGAGCAGACGCAGCCTAGTGTTTTTTTGGCACATGTTTCTGAGCGTGATGTTAAAACAACATCAGGTAAAACATTAACTCTCTATAATCCCGCAACTATGCTTCGTGAAATCATGAATGATTACTCTAAACTCTATGGAGTTAAAGCCCGTATCACTGCAGAGCTCTATTTGAATCCCGAAAATGCTCCTGATGCGTGGGAGGCAAAAGCACTTAAAGAGCTCAAGCGAGGAAAAAAAGAGTTTAAAGAGATAACGACTATAGAGGGGAAAGATTATCTGCGCGTTATGCAACCAATGTACATGGAGGGTGGGTGCTTGAAGTGTCATGCCTGGACGGGAATAAAAGTCGGCGGATTGCGTGGCGCTACTGACATTTCTATCTCTATGGAGAAATATGAAGCACTCAAACAGCAAAGTATCAACAAGCTTATATTTACTCACACTATTTTATGGCTAATAGGTATTGGAAGCATTTTTTTTCTAGGACGCCAACTTAATAAAAGCGAACAGAAAATTAAGGAGAATCAGGAGCATTTGCGTATTGTTTATAAAGCACTTGAACAGAGTGCCAATGGTATTTTAGTTGCAGACCAAAATGGAATAATTCAGTATACTAACGGTGGGTTTGAGAGAATCAATGGATATATGCGAGATGAGCTAGTCGGGCAATCACTCTATAAGATTAAATCAAATCTCAATCCATCTGTGCTGTATGATGATATGTGGTCTAAAATTTCCAATGGACAGACATGGAGAGGAGAGCTGAGAAATAGAAAGAAAGATGGTTCTGTCTACTGGTGCTATGAAACAATCTCTCCAGTTATTGCTCCTGGTGGTAAAATAACTCACTATATTGGAGTAGTTGAAGATATTGAAAATCGGAAATTGGCAGAGGAGCATATTAAGCAGTTGATGCAATATGATGCGCTAACAAACCTTCCTAATCGTAACTATTTCCGCGAAAAACTAGATGCACAACTCCTTAATGCTTCTGTAGAAAGCAGGATATTTGGTCTTATTTTTCTTGATATTGACCGTTTTAAAATGATCAATGACGCACTAGGTCATCTGATTGGAGATATATTGCTTCAATCTCTCTCTGAGCGATTTATACATGAGAGTAAAAATGGACTCTTTATTTCTCGTCTTGGTGGCGATGAGTTCGCCATTATAACCCCACTGACAGACTCCAAAAAAATCATAGAAAATTATATTGAAAAGATTAAACAAATTATTAGAAAACCATTCTTTATCCAAGAACATGATATTTTTGTGACCGCTAGTATCGGAGTGACTATCTATCCTCAAGATGGCATAGATGCCGAAATCTTAATTAGATCAGCAGACATGGCAATGTATGGAGCAAAAATAAATGGTAAAAATACCCATCTTTTCTTTGAGCCGGTACATGGTGATTTTGCATCAGAGATTTTAGAGATTGAGAGTGGTTTACATAAGGCAATTGAAAATAGTGAGCTTTTTCTCGTTTATCAGCCGAAATGGGACACCAAAGAGAATAGATTTATAGGTTTGGAGGTATTGGTTCGATGGCAAAGTAAAACGCTAGGTTTTATGAATCCAGCGAAGTTTATTCATATTGCTGAAGAGACCGATCTTATTGTTATTTTAGGTGAATGGATACTTAGAGAATCACTTGTAGCTATGATGAGACTCTCTTTGGTTGTAGGGTTTGTACCAAAAATTTCTGTCAACCTCTCTCCGGTACAGTTCAAAAGTGAGGGATTAAACGCAATGGTTAAGGATTCTTTAGAGAAAACCAATTTCCCTCCTGAGCAACTTGAGCTTGAGATTACCGAAGGAGCACTTGTAAATAATCCAGTTGCTTCGATTGAAAAGATGACTGATTTATGCAATTATGGAGTAAGTTTTTCAATTGATGATTTTGGAACAGGCTACTCATCAATGTCATATCTTAAAAAATTTCCGGTTTCAACATTGAAAATAGATAAGTCGTTTGTTGATGATATCATTGATGATCCACATGATCGAGCAATCATACAGGCGATTGTTACTCTTGCAAAATCATTCAATATTGACACTATTGCCGAAGGAGCTGAAACACGCGAACAAGTTGATGCTCTAAATAGTTTGGGGTGTTATAACATACAAGGATACTGGCATAGTAAGCCTTTGGAATATACGGCTCTGTTGGCTTATTTTGAAAAGATAAAAGAGTAGTTTTAGATAGTTTTACTTATATAAATAGTTACAATCTTAGTCTCGCTGTGGTATTATTGCTAAAAAGTAGAGAAAAAATATGAATAAAATTGAAACAATATATTTGAAAGATTATAAAACGCCAGAGTTTAAAATTAGCAATTGTGACTTAGTTTTTGAGCTGTTTGAAGATCATACTTTGGTTACAAATATGATGAGCATAACGAAAGAGGACGATAGTTGCCATGATTTGGTTTTGGATAGCTTAGAGCTTGATTTGGTTGATATCTATCTCGATGATGTGAAACTACAAAGCCAGAACTATATAATCGCCAAAGATAAACTCATAATTTTAAATATTCCAAAAAAATTCAAACTTATTATTTTAAATAAAATATATCCACACCTAAACAGCGAGCTTGAGGGACTATATAAATCTGGAGATATTTTTTGTACACAAAATGAACCAGAGGGCTTTAGAAGGATTACTCCATACATTGACCGCCCAGATGTAATGGCTGTGTTTAAGACGACCGTTGTGGCTGATAGAGAAAAGTATCCACTACTGCTTAGTAATGGAAATACAGAGACAAATTTTAGACTTAATGATGGAAGACATGGGGTAACTTGGTTTGACCCACATCCAAAGCCATCGTATCTTTTTGCATTAGTGGCTGGGGATTTGGGAGTTACAAAAGATAAGTTTGTAACAAAGAGTGGCAAGTTGGTAAGACTAAATATCTACACTGACAAAGGAAACGAATCCAAGTGCAAACATGCTATGAAATCCCTCAAAGAGGCGATGGAGTGGGATGAGAGAGTTTATGGCAGAGAGTATGATTTGAGTCTCTATAACATAGTTGCGGTTGATAGTTTCAACATGGGTGCTATGGAAAATAAAGGGCTAAATATATTTAACTCTAGCTATGTTTTAGCAGATGAAGATAGTGCCACAGATACTGATTTTATGGGCATACAAAGCGTTATTGCTCATGAGTATTTTCACAACTGGACTGGGAATAGAATAACATGTAGGGACTGGTTTCAGCTCACTTTAAAAGAGGGTTTAACTGTATTTCGAGACCAATGTTTCTCGGCAGATTTGAACTCAAAAGAGGTTGTGCGCCTTGATGAAGTAAAATCCCTTAGAGAGAGACAGTTTGTTGAGGATGGCTCGCCTACGGCTCATCCAATTCAACCAGATTCATATATGGCGATAAATAACTTCTACACCGCAACCGTTTATGAGAAAGGCGCTGAGGTAATTCGTATGATTCACACTCTTTTGGGGGAAGAGAGATACAGAAAAGGTATGGATTTGTACTTTGAAACATTTGATGGTCAAGCGGTTAGGACAGATGATTTCTTATGGGCAATGAGCAGTGCCGGCGAGATTGATCTGAGCCAGTTTAAAAGATGGTATCATCAATCAGGCACACCAACACTTCTTGTGCAAGAGAGTTTTGAAGGTGGGGAGTTTAGGGTAGCTTTAACACAGAGAGTTCCGAATGCAGTTGATGGAAGCGAGCAAAAACCATATCTCTTTCCATTAAAAATCGCTCTTTTGGATGAGAACGGCAAAGAGATTCAAGAAAAAACAGTGATAGTTTCAAAAGATAAAGAGGAGTTTGTTTTTAGCGTTAAAGCAAAACCGATTTTATCGATAAACCGTGATTTTTCAGCACCAATTATAGTCAAGCAAGAGGAGAATCACTACTCATTTTTGATGAAGCATGATAAAAATAGTTTTGTAAAGTATGAATCCGCGCAATCTTTTGGTATCCAGACAATAGAGCGTATTATGAGTGGTGAAGAGATAGATGAAGAGTTTGTAAAATCTTTCGGACATATTTTAGAATCTGGTTTAGATTTATCGTATAAAGCCCTACTGCTAGAGCTTCCAAGCACTTCCGAAATTATGCAAAGACAAAATGAGATAGATTTTGATGTTATACATAAAGCTAAAGAGAAGTTGCAAAAATATTTAGCAACTACTTTTAAAGATAAGCTTTTAGAAATTTACAGCGAAAACCATAAACCAGAATCAAAAGTGATTGATGCGAAAAATATTGGGCAAAGAGCTATAAAAAATCGCGTCTTAAACTTATTGTCCATGTTAAAAAATGATGAAATAGCTATCCTTGCAAAAGAGCAGTACGACTCTTCAGTCACTATGACGGACAGAGTTACGGCACTTAATGTTTTAGAAAACAGTGCACCAGGATTGGCAAAAATTGCACTTGCGGATTTTCATCATAAATATAAAAACGATTCGTTGGTTATGAACAAATACTTCTCAATTTTTGCATCTTCACTTAGAAATGGCACATTAAGTAGAGTGATAAAACTTCAAGAAGATGAGGCATATGATGTGCTTGTACCAAATCTAGTTCGTTCACTTATAGGTTCATTCAGCAAAAACTACATACATTTTCATGCAAAAGATGCAAGTGGCTATAAATTTGTAGCAGATAAAATTATTGATATTGATAAAATAAATCCACAAATAGCTTCTGGGCTTCTGGGCGCATTTAAAATATATGAGAAGCTAAGCCCACTAAATAGGACTTTGATGAGAGAAGAGTTGGAAAGGATTCTTTCTGCTGAATCAATTTCAAAAAATGTATATGAGTTAACTAGTAAAATATTAAAAAATAAATTATGAAGTTATAAAAATTTTATAAGTTTTAAGATATTATTATCACAAAGTTTTTAACTTTTCAGAAAAGGAATAGATATGGCAAGATTAGTTGTTCTTGGTGGTGGTGTGTCAGGTCACACTGCTGCTACTTTTGCGGCAAAATGGTTAGGTTCAGCTCATGAAGTTGTGGTAGTAACACCAAATGCGAAATGGAATTGGATTCCATCGAATATTTGGGTTGGTGTTGGTGAGATGAGTAAAGAGGAAGTTACATTTGATTTAGCTCCTGTTTATGCAAAAGCTGGGATTATATATCATCAAGCAAAAGCGCTCGGTATTCATCCAGAAGGCAATGAGACAAGCATGTTGTTGTTGAGTCTACAGAAGCTGGTAAAGTAGGCAAAATTGAGAATATCGAGTATGATTACTTGATTAATGCAACTGGACCAAAGCTTAACTTTGCTGCAACTCCAGGTCTTGGTGATGCTAATGGCTTGGGTGAATTTACTGTTTCGGTTTGTACTGCAGATCATGCTGTCCACGCATCTCATGAACTTCAAAAATGTATAGAGAAGATGAGAAAAGGTGAGAGACAAAAGTTTTTAGTTGGTACGGGTCACGGTATGTGTACTTGTCAAGGTGCTGCATTCGAGTATATTTTCAATATTGAACATGAGTTAAATAAAGCTGGTGTTCGTAATATGGCTGACTTAAAGTGGATTTCAAACGAGTCATTTTTAGGCGACTTCGGTGTTGGTGGACTACATATGAACACTATGGGATTTGCTGTTAGTTCAAAAATATTCGCTGAGTCCCTTTATACGGAGAGAAATATTGATTGGGTAATCGGCGCTCATGTTAATAAAGTAGAAGCTGGTAAAGCACACTACGAGCTTCTTGATGGCACTATGGGCGAAGAGAGTTTTGACTTTGCAATGCTTATCCCTCCTTTTGCTGGTGTTGGCTTAAAAGCAATCAGTAAGACTGGTGAAGATATAACTACAACAGTTTTTGCTCCAAACGGATTTATGAAAGTTGATGCAAACTATAATGCTGGCAGTTATGAGAATTGGAAAGCATCTGACTGGCCAAAAACATACCAAAATCCAACTTATAAAAATATGTTTGCTTGTGGAATTGCATTTGCACCACCACATCCAATCTCTAAACCAATGAGTTCACCAAACGGAACTCCGATTACTCCAACTCCTCCAAGAACTGGTATGCCATCGGGAATTATGGGTAAAGTTGTTGCGCAAAGCGTTTGCGATAGAATCTTACATGGTGCAGATGCACCACTTCATGAAGCTTCAATGGCTCACATGGGTGCTGCTTGTGTTGCATCTGCAGGTAAAGGTCTTTTCACTGGTACTGCTGCTGCGATGACAATATATCCTGTTGTTCCAGATTTTGAAAAATATCCAGGAACTGGTCGTGACTTAGATTATACTTTTGGTGAAATCGGTCTTGCTGGTCACTGGATTAAGCATATTCTTCATCATCTATTTATCTGGAAAGCTAAGCTTAAGCCAGGCTGGACATTAATTCCAGAATAAGTTCGTTTTAGGGAGTGATTATAAAAAAGTGTAAGGCATTCTCTGATTCTCGAAAAACTAGTTTTTCGTAGCTTTAGGGGATTGGGAAGGACGAGGGGTTTCTCCCACTAAAACGAACCTGTTCGTTTTAGTTTTTAATAATAAAAAAAACATAAAGGAAACATCATGGAAAAGAAACCAGAGCACAACATTAAAGCGTATGGAAACAATTTTACTACAATGACACCTGGGCCATTCGCGGTAAAAATGAGAACTTGCGTTATTTGGCAGTTTTTAAGATTTCTTGCAATTAACATCAAGATGATAGTTGTAGTAAGAAAAAGTCACTAATCTACAAAGATGCCCTACGGCATATAGTTCACCTCATTTTGGGGTGAATTAAATCCCATCCATATTTTTAATTAAGGCGAAAATTATGATCAAAGAAATAATAACTTATCCAACTCCTCCAAGTGTAGCATATGGTACGGATGTAAGAGTTTTTAATGAAGAGATATTCTCCTTAATTCAAGATATGAAAGATACTATTGAGGCAAATTCGTTGGATGGACTTAGTGCATTTCAGATTGGTAGCTACTTTAATATTGTTGTTGTAAAGCAAGAAAATGGTGAATTTTTAGAGCTTATCAATCCAAGATTGATAAGCAACAGCGGTAGGGTTACGACTGTTGAAAAAACAGCATATTTTCCAGATTTAACCGCAGAAATAACAAGGTATGAAACAATCAGTGTTGTCTATCAAGATAGGGATGGTAATCAACACTCTCTTAAAGCAGATGGCGCATTTGCTATTTTACTTCAAAGAAAGATTGATTACACGCATGGCTCAAGCTTTATAAATAAACTATCAAAAAAAGAGAAAAAACTTTTTGAGAGAAAATTAAAATTTGGAGCAAATATTGCAATTTCTGAAGTTTGTCCTACAACCTTTAAAAGAGACTATATTATCAAAGCTATAAATATAGTGCTGATTGCTATGGTTATCTTGCTTGTTTCTTCGCTTTTTTTAAGTAAAGAAACGACTGAAAATTTCTGGAGCTATCAACTTTATGCTTCTTTCCTGGCAGTTAGCTTAAGCATAGTCTACTTCTTTTATGCACAATACGAAGGGAAGCGATTTACATCTTGTACAAGTTGTCAAATCGGAAACATAATCGGAACAGCAGTAATTCTTCTTATAAAGCTCTCTATAATAACGCTCATATCCTACTTTATTCTAAGCTAAAAGCAGGATAGATGAGAAGTAGAGTTCCTTATTTGGTAAAAGCAGAAGCTATCTTTACATCTTCAAAAGACAAAATACTCTCTCAATGGTTCTCGTATGACTCTCCAAAAAAGATACTAAAACTTCACAATATAGAAACAAAATATTTTCTAGATAATTATGCAAACGGTGTATTTGATTACTTCATTGACATAATTGCAAACAAGGTAAAAATAGGTGACTGCCCTGTAATGCAAGAGCTAATGGCTTATCTCAAAGATAAAGAGATTAGGGCAGATGAGCTGTTTGAGATATGTAGTCACTTTAGACGCTCGATGATAGACTTTACATATGATACAAAAATAAATTCTAAAGAAATATTTGATGAGATATCGTATCTTTTTGATAAAAACTTTCAAGGAGTATTGAAGTTTTACACAGATACTATTTTTCAAAAAGAGAAAGAGATAGATAGACATGTAAAACTTCTTCTTGAGTATCAAAGAGCGCTTGACGAGAGTACTATCGTTTCAAAGACAGATAGAGATGGAATTATTACATATGTAAATGAAAAGTATATAAAATTAAGTGGATATAGTGCCGAGGAACTTATAGGCAGTAAGCATGGCATTGTTAAGCATGACGATATGCCACAAGAGTATTTTGATGATTTGTGGTTTCAGTTGGTAAATAGTGGCGTCTTTAGAGGAACCCTTAAAAATCTAAAAAAGAACGGTGAATATTTTTATATTGATGTAACGATAGTAAAAATAACTGATCCTTATGACGATGTGATAGAGTATATGTCAATCGCAACAGATGTGACAAAGCTTATAGATGCAAGAGTTGAAGCACAAATGGCCTCTCAGGCAAAAGAGTATTTTTTATCCAATATGTCACATGAGATAAGAACCCCACTAAATGCTATTTTAGGTTTTGTAGATCTTCTGATAGGGGAGGATGTATCTAAACAGCAGAGAAAATATTTGGAGATTATCTTAAATAGTGGAGAGAACTTACTTAGTATTATCAATGATATTTTAGATTTTTCAAAGATAAGAAGTGGTGAATTTACTGTTGAGCCTAGAATTTTTTCCATTCATAGTGATATTAGCCATACTCTAGAGCTTTTTGTTGCCTCTGCTAATGCAAAAGATATAACATTAACCTCATTTATAGACCCATCAATACCAAAAGAGCTATATGCGGATTCGCTTAGACTAAAACAGATATTATCTAATTTTTTAAGTAATGCAATTAAATTTGTAAAAAGTGATGGACATATTCATGTTAATGCAACTTGTAATAACAAAATCCTTAAAGTCAGCGTAAGTGATAATGGCATTGGTATATCACAAGATGATATAAAAAGCATATTTTCACCGTTTATGCAGGTAAATTATAACGGAGTTGGAAAGTTTGGCGGAACTGGACTTGGTCTTTCAATCTGCAATCAATTATCGAAGCATATGGGTGGAGACATCTTTGTAAAGTCTAGTCTTGGAGTTGGAAGTATATTCTGGATTGAGATACCAGTAGAGATATATAACAGCGAGTGTCAAGTATTTAGTGACTTAGACGAAGTTAAAGAGCTAAGAATTATATTTTATCTCAAAGATGGACAGATGAATTATAAAGCAGGTTCATTTTTAAAATACTCCGAACTATTTAATATAAATATTGAGCTTAGCGATACTCTTGATATAGATTTTGATGTAGCAATTTTTTTAGAAGAGAGTTTTGACGAAAAATTAGAAAATAAAATTCTTGATCCAAATAAAAAATATATATCCATAACGAGTAAGCCAAGCGAAAAATATAAAAAATATCCAAATATCTCCTCTCTAATTTTTCCATTATATTGCTCAAAGATAAAAAACTCATTTGATGAGCTTTTGCATCCAGAGGCACTACTGTGTGAGCGGTCTAAAAAAAATAACAAAAAGTTTTCAGGACATGTCTTGGTTGCAGAGGATAATGAAGCAAATCAGGAACTTATAAAAATTTTATTGACCAAGTACGGACTTACCTATGACTTAGCAAACAATGGAGCAGAAGCGGTTGAACTCTATAAAACAAATAAATATGATCTCATACTCATGGATGAACAGATGCCGATTATGGATGGAAATGAAGCAATAGCGCATATTTTGGCTTATGAATCACAGCACAAATTAAGACATACCCCAGTTTCAGCACTTACTGCAAATGTTATAAAGGGTGCAAAAGAGAGAGGATTAAAAAGTGGATTTGACTCGTTTTTAGGAAAACCAATAGTTATAAAAGAACTAGAGAGAGTTTTTTATACTTATCTGGAGGGTTTAGCGGTTGCTACTGAGAGTTTTTTATCATTACCCTCAAACGAAAAAGTGTTAGGATTGGATATTGTTTGTTTGTCAAAAGAGTTGACACTTGATAAAGATGAGCTTATCTTATTGATAGAACTTTTTATAAAAAAAATGTTAAAGCAACTCCCAGAACTAAGCGCCGCAATAAGAGATAGGGATTATAAAAAAATTGCCATGATTTCTCATAGTATTAAAGGCTCAAGTGCAAATTTTAGAATAGAGTCAGTCCAAAAAGATGCATCTAGAATGGAAGATATGGCAAAACAAGAGAGCGATTTTTTTGATTATGATATGACATTTGAGAATATAAAAGAGAGAATCGAGATGATAAAAATTATTTAGTTTTATCATCCTCTATAAAATAACCTATCCCAGAAGCATTTTTTATAATATCACTCGGAAGCTTATTTCTAAGCTTCCAAACAAGTGTTCTTATGCTGTTTTCTGTTGCTGTATTTTCTTTCCACACATAATCAAGAGCCTGACTGAAGCTGATTATATGTCCAAGCTTGGCGACAAGTAGCCTTAAAATTGCACTCTCTTTTTTTGTAAGTTTTAGTTTTTCATCATTGTAAAACACTTCACTTTTTATGATGTCAATAGTGTATCCATCCCCAAAACAGACAATTGGCTTGTTTGGTTCTTTTTTTAGATATAACATTTTTTCTAAGCTTTTGTCATCAATTTTTGATCCAGCTAACTCATCATATCTTTGATTTTCCATATCAAATTTAAAAATAGCGGTTTGGATGGTTGCGTGAAGTGATGCTGGATCAAAAGGTTTTACAATATAGCCATACGGCTCAGTTTGAACGGCCTCTGAAATAATCTCATTGTCACTATGTGAAGTTAGGTATATAAAGGGTATAGGGTGATTATTTCTTATAAATTTTGCAAGAGCTATTCCATCGTTGCTCTCTTGAAGAGAGATATCTATAAGAATGATACTAGGATTGTGCAGGTTGACACTATCTTTGGCATCAGCAGAATTATCGCAAATGGCTACAATCTCATAATTGTATTTTTGCAACGACAGTTTTAAGTTTAGGGCTGTAACCTCGTCATCTTCAACAATAATAACAGAATGTTTTGTCATAAGTAGCCTAAGTAATTATTTTGTGATATAAATTATCTTGATATTATAGTGTAAGTTTTTTTAAATAAAACAAATATTTATTTTACTTAGCCGTTAGTAACCGTTTTAATATATTCAGCAATGCAGTTGAGAGAGATGTTTAATCTACTCTCATGTATTCAAGTCCAAGCTCTCCCGAGATTCTTTTTTCAATACTTGCCCTATAGTTTGGAGCGATTGAGTAGATTGTAAGAATTTCATCTAAGATATCCCTATGTTTTATAGGATTTGCAAATGCCATATTTGCGTCAAGAATTGAGACTCTGCTCTCATCACTCTTTTGTACTACTACTTCATCACCGGCAACTATCTCCCCCTCTTTAAGCACTCTATAGTACCATCCAGTATGTCCAGTTATGTAAATTTCATTTGTGAATTTTTTGTTGTTCCATCTTTTGGCAATTTTATAGCATGGTTTTCTCACTTGAGATACTTGCATAATAGTTGAGCCAATTTTATGTATATCGCCCAAGAACACACTGCTTTCATGCAGTCCTGAAATAGTAAGATTTTCAGCTAGCGCACCAAATGGTAACTCATTGACATCTAAGAACTCAGCCCACTCCTTGTAATTTTCATGGCTGTTTGCAAAAACCGCTTTTTCTAACCCACCGTGATGGGTTTTATCTGCCACTTCATCACCATCTATACCATACCTACCAACAAAAACTTTTGAATTAACTACTTCCTTAAATGAAGCACTTTCCCAATATTTTTCTAAGAATTCACCACTCTGTTTATCGCCATAGGCTTTTGCTTTGCCGACTTGAATAGATATAACTCTGCTCTTCATAAATACAACCTTGTAAAAAAGATTATTGTAGCAAAAAAGCAAAAAAAAATTATTTCATAGCAATATGACCAAGCCCAAGGAAATTAAGATTTTTTTATATAATTAAGAAGTTTTTGGTCTATTTTATATTTTTGACTTGTTACTTCATCTATCTCTTTATGAATAAAACCATTTTTTGTATAACAGACAACACTTGAATTTATTCCACCAAGAAGGGCATCAACCGCGTGATTTACAAATTTATAAGCCATAAGCCTATCGTAAACTGTTGGGTTTCCGCCTCTTTGGATATGACCCAAAACACAGATTTTGCTCTCAACGCCAACTTCATTCTCGAACCACTCAGCTATCTCTTTTGTCTCTTGTTTTATTCCCTCAGACACTACCGCTATAAAATACCTTCTTCCATTTTTTATCTGCTTTTTGAAATCATTTTTATAGCTGTTTAAATCATACTCTACCTCTGGGATAAGGCAAAGCTCCGAACCGGAAGTTAAGTGTGAAATAAGTGCTAAATAGCCACAATCTCTCCCCATTGTCTCAATTACAAATGCACGCGAGAATGAGGAAGCTGTATCTCTAATCGCATCAATGGAACTCTTTATGATATTGAGGGCGGTGTCAACCCCTAGACAATACTCATTTTGGCTTATATCATTATCGATTGTGGAAGGGATTGCACAAAATTTTATCCCATGCTCTTTATGCAGCTCATGAATTCCTCTAAATGAGCCATCACCGCCTAAAACCACAAGCATATCTATTTTTGAGTTATCAAGATTTTTCTTTGCAACTGCTCTTGACTCTTTTGTCATAAACCTCTTACTTCTTGCACTCCCTATTTTTGTTCCGCCACGAGTCAAGATTCCAGCAACATCATCATAAGAGGCTTTTTTGATTTTATTGTCAATCAATCCCTCAAATCCATCAAATATAAAATATGGAGATAGTCCCATTTTTATAGAGTATTCAACAAAGTGTTTTAGTGCTGGATTCATGCCGCTCACATCGCCACCAGAGCATAAAATAGCTATGTTTTTCATATCAAATCTCTTTTTAGTTTTTTAAAGTTTACCATCTTCTTATCTCTTGTTAGCTAAAATCACATAATTTAAAATTTTCCCCTCGTTTTCTTGCCGAAAGGTATAGCTTTAGTGAGAGGAATTATCTAAGGAATTCACTTCCTTAGAGAAGGAGAAAAGAGTGGTAAAAAGAGCTTTAGTAAGTGTAAGTGATAAGAGTGGCATAGTTGATTTTTGTAAATCACTTGTAAAAAATGGTTTTGAAGTTATCTCAACTGGTGGAACATATAAGATACTAGTAGAAAATGGGATAAAAGCCATCGAAATAGATGAAGTTACAAAATTTCCAGAGTGTTTTGAAGGACGCGTCAAGACTTTAAATCCATTCGTTCATGGTGGAATTCTTCATCGCCGTGATAAGCAGTCACACCTAAACCAAGCAAAAGAGCTTGGCGTTGAAGCTATTGATTTGGTTTGTGTGAATCTCTATCCATTTAAGGCGACAATTGAAAAAACTGATGATTTTGAAGAGATTATAGAAAATATCGACATTGGTGGACCTGCAATGGTTCGTTCGGCTTCTAAAAACTTTGATAGCGTTATGATAGTAACTGATGTAAATGATTACGCAAAGGTTATAGATGCGCTTGAAAATGAGAAAAATACACTAGAGTTTCGTCGTAATCTTATGATAAAAGCGTTTGAGCACACAGCGGCGTATGACTCAATGATAGCAAACTATATGAACAGTCGTTTCAATGGCGGTTTTGGAGAGAAACAGTTTATAGTTGGAAACAAAGTTATGAACACTCGTTATGGCGAAAATCCTCATCAAAATGGAGCGCTATATGAGTTTGACAAACATTACTCGGACAACTTTAAAACTCTAAAAGGTGAGGCGAGTTTTAACAACCTAAATGACTTAAGTGGTGCTGTAAAAATCGCTTCTGCTTTTGGGGTGGAAAATGCAGTTTGTATCACAAAACATGGAAATCCTTGTGGTTTTGCTATCAAAGATACTTTGCTAGAGGCTTACGAAGAAGCTCTAAAATGTGACCCTGTTTCGGCGTTTGGCGGAGTTGTTGCAGTAAATGGTGTTGTAACAAAAGAGTTGGCACTTAAAATGAATGAGATATTCTTAGAAGTTATCATAGCTGGGCGTATAACAGAAGAAGCACAAGAAGTTTTTGATAGCAAGAAACGAATCAAGCTTTTTGAGATGGGACATGACAAGCTCGTTTTAGCAAACGATATTAAAGATTTCAAACATATAGATGGCGGGTTTGTATATCAAGATGCCGATAAAGTTAATGATGATGAAGTTAAAAACGCAAAACTTATGAGTGCTAAAGAGGCGACACCGCAGGAGAAAAAAGATATGGAGATAGCTTATAAAGTAGCATCTCTTACAAAATCAAACTGTGTTGTGTATGTTAAAAATTCTGCGATGGTAGCCGTTGGAATGGGCATGACAAGCCGTGTAGATGCAAGTCAGTGTGCACTTAAAAAAGCTAAAGAGATGGGGCTTGATGTAGCAGGCGCAGCACTAGCAAGTGAAGCATTTTTCCCATTCCGTGATAGCATCGATGCAGCTGCAGCAGCTGGAGTTAAGAGCGTAATTGAGCCAGGAGGAAGCATAAGAGACGAAGAGATTATAGAAGCTGCCAATGAGTTTGGTATGAGCCTTTATTTCTCAGAAGTGAGACACTTTTTACATTAAAAATATTACTACTCTATTGGACATGACCAATAGAGTAGTAATATTCACTCCAAACCTTGATTGACATCCGCTCAACCCTTATGATATAATCGCACTTAACAAATAATCAAATTTTAGGAATTTAAAATGGCTAAATCACTTTACGAAACGCTTGAAATAAGCGATAATGCAACAGAAGCAGAGATTAAAAAAGCATATAGAAAATTAGCAAGAAAGTACCATCCTGATGTCAATAAAGAGAAGGGTGCAGAAGATAAATTTAAAGAGATAAATTCGGCATACGAAATTCTTAGCGATAAAAAGAAAAAAGCTCAGTATGATGCGCAGGGCGACAGTATGTTTGGAGGACAGAACTTCCATGATTTCTCTCGCTCATACGGTGGAGGCAACGATTTGGATGAGATACTAAGAAGTATGTTCTCTGGCGGTGGCGGATTTGGTGGCGGTGGCGGATTTGGCGGATATAGCAGTGGAGGTCGCCCGCAGCAACAGCCAGATTTAGATATTGAGACAAGCGTTGTGATACCTTTTAGTGTCGCCATCCTTGGAGGTTCTCACTCCGTTGCAGTTAATGGAGATAGATTTGATATTAAAATCCCAGCAGGTGTAAAAAGTGGCGAAAAAATGCGGGTAAAGGGAAAAGGACATGCTCAAAATGGAAGAGCAGGTGATCTGTTTCTAAAGATAAATGTAGCCGCAAATCCAGAGTATGTTAGAGAAGATGATGACCTCATCAAGATTTTCAACCTACCTCTTCATGCTGCACTGTTTGGTGAGAAAATAGAGATAAAAACTCTTGATGGCGAGATAAAACTAAAAGTTCCACAAAATACTAAAAATGGACAGAGATTTCGCGTAAAAGAGAAAGGTGCTATGAATAGAAGCACAAAAGTTCGTGGAAATTTATATCTTGAAGCAAATATAATTCTGCCAAATATTGATGATTTGGATGAAAAGTTAGTTGAGATTATGAGAGAAAAATTACCAAAAGAGTAACCATAAAAAAGAGAAAACTACTGCTTGGGTTTCTCTGCCTCGCAAGAGGCAGGCTTTAGTGCCATAGCGGCTAGCGTAGCAGGAGGGACTGGTTCCTCTTGCGTTTAAAATCAAATGAGGGGTTCCCTTCATTTTGTAAAACAAACTGCCTTGCAAGAGGCAGGCTTTAGTGCCATAGCGGCTAGCGTAGCACGAGGGACTGGTTCCTCTTGCGTTTAAAATCAAATGAGGGGTTCTCCTTCATTTTGTAAAACAAAATTAAGGGAGAATAATATGATTCACCAATACGACGAACCAGTATATCTAATAAGTATAGTCGCAAAGATTTTAGATATCCATCCTCAAACACTTAGACAGTACGAGAGAGAAAACCTTCTCACGCCAATGCGTTCAAGCGGAAAAATAAGGCTATATTCTCAAAAAGACATAGATAGAATAAAGTTGATTTTGAGATTAACTCGTGAGCTTGGTGTAAATTTGGCTGGTGTTGATATTATTCTTAGACTGAAAGTTAATGTTGATGAGATGGAACAAGATATTATCTCACTTAGGCAAGAAGTTTTAAAAGCCAAAAGTTCACACTCTGCGGTGTCCGATAAAGCGCTTGTGACTAAAAAAAGTATTTATGATATGGTAATTTTTGAAAAATAAAAATAGCTACAAACTAGCTCTCTGATCTGGGAGCTAGTTTTATTTTCTACTCGTTAAGTCTTTTTATATCGGCACCAACATTTTGTAACTTCACTTCAAGAGAATCATAACCACGGTCAAGATGGTAGATGCGGTGCACATTTGTGACTCCGTCTGCTATAAGTCCAGCTAAAACCAATGCACTAGAAGCTCTTAGGTCTGTAGCCATAACATCAGTACCACTAAGCTTTGTTCCACCAACGATTGTTGCAGTATGCCCACTTAAAGAGATATCGGCACCCATTCTTTGAAGCTCACTAACATGCATAAATCTGTTCTCAAAAAGTCTCTCTTCAATGATAGAAGTGCCATCAGCTTGGGTTGTAAGAGCTAAAAATTGAGCTTGCATATCTGTTGGAAATCCTGGATACTCTTGCGTTACAATCTTTACATGTTTTTGTACTTTTGATGGATGGATTGTTATTGTGGTGTCTGTAAATGAGATTTTGTTTCCCATCTCTTCAAGTTTTGCTATAACAGCACCCAAGTGCTTGTGGTTTGCATTTTCAAGTGTTAGTTCTGAGTTTGTAATTGCGCCAGCACAAAGATAAGTCCCAGCTTCGATTCTATCAGGAATAACGCTAAATTCGGCAATGTCAACAAGTTTTCCATCTGTTCCATGGATAGTCAGTACGCCTGTTGAAATTCCATCAATTTTGACTCCACTCGCATTTAAAATTTCACAAAGTTGGACAACTTCAGGTTCTCTTGCTGCGTTTGTGATTGTAGTGATGCCTTTTGCCAAAGCCGCCGCCATAACTATATTTGCCGTTCCTGTAACAGTTATTTTATCAAAAATAATCTGACACCCTTTTAATCCATCTGGTGCAGTAGCGTGGATGTAGCCAGCTTCTATATTTATAACTGCTCCCATCTGCTCTAGTGCTTTTAAGTGCAAATCAACTGGGCGTTGGCCGATAGCACAACCACCTGGTAAAGATACTTCACAATGCCCAAATCTAGCTAAAATTGGACCCAAAACAAGGATGGAAGCGCGCATAGTTCTTACTATATCGTATGTTGCTTTGGTCTCATGAAGAGCAGAAGTGCTTATGCTTATGATGTCGCTACCGTTGCTAAAGTCAGAGCATGAAGCTCCTAGATTTGAGAGCAGTTTTAGGAGAGTTTTTATATCTACAACATGAGGCAGATTTTTTATGTCAACCCTATTTTTTGCAAGTATTGTCATAGCAATTAGCGGAAGAGCAGCGTTTTTTGCACCGGAGATTTTAATGTTGCCATTTAGAGTGTTGGCTCTGTTGATTTGTAGATAGTTCATTTTTATCTTTTATTTTGGTTTTTATAGTTGTGGATTATATCTTTTGTACCATTATGAACAAATAAAGTAGGAGTTTTGATATAATCTAAGTAGATAAAAATAGGGAAAAGAATGAGCTCAGCATTAGACAAGCTAAAAAATTTAACAAATAAAATCTCAGGTTACGAGAGAGCTAGAAAAAGCAATATGGAGATTTTAGAAAACCTGTTTTTTGAACTAAGTATCAATAAAAAAGTTGAAGATTTTAGTGAACTTTTTAACTATAAAGCCATAAACTTATCTGGCGCTTCACTTCTTATGGAAAATTTAGGTGAAATAAAAAAAGGTAAATATCTTCAAATTTTAGCGATAAGCTACGACAAAGAAGCTACAGTAAAAAACAAAAATATCTCTTTAGCCTATTTTGGAAAAGCTGAAAATGTAGATGGTGCCTTAAAAGATAAGGTCGTTGAGTTTATTATAAGATTTAGATTTGAGAAAAGTTTTATGACTCTTGAACACTATCACATAATGCTTGAGAGCTTTAAGACAGAAGAAAAACAAAACACAAACTAGCAAATGTTAATATTTTTAGATTTAGAAACAACGGGGCTTGAGGATATAGATAAGATTTGTGCAGTTGGAATCATTGCTGTTGATGACGTAAAAATGATTGTGAAATATGACCTAGTAAATGAGGCAAAGAAAATATCTTCCAAAGCTTCAAGCGTAAATCATATAACCAACGAGATGCTAAAGCAGAAGCCAAAACTAAAAGATTCTGATGCGTATAAGTTTTTAGAAGAGCATAACCATGAAGATTCAATAATTGTCGCTCACAATGCAAAATTTGGCATTAAAATGCTTGAACTTGGTGGATTTATTTGGCACGGGAAGGTCATAGATACGCTAAGAACTACAAAACATCTTATTCCTGAATGTGAATATTTTTCACTGCAATTTTTGAGATACGAACTAAAGCTTTACAGAGATGAGAGCAGAGAGACTGCTTTGTTTGAAAATAACATTCTTGAACGAAAAGCGCTTCATGACGCGCTAATTACTAAACTTTTGTATAAATATCTTTTAGAAATAGAGCCACAAAATAGGCTTCTTGAGCTTAGTGAAAAAAAAGTTTTGATGCAAAAGTTTGGATTTGGGAAATATGCCGATAAGCACATTGAAGAGATAAGTATGTATGATAGAGCTTATCTGGAGTGGATACTTTGTAATATTGCTGAGTTGGATGAAGATTTGAGATATACGATAGAGTATTATTTAGATTAGATGATGTGTTATACTTCTTTAAAAATTAACAAATAGGGGCAAGTTTGAAAATAGCTGTTGAGTGTAAATCCCCACTACTTCAAAAATCATTAGAACTTTTTTTAGATCAATATCTCTGTTCATTAAAGCAGTGTGATATTGTTATTAGAGATACAGAGTGCATGGATGATAAGAGGTGTTTTTATGTATCGAGTGACAAAAGTTCTGATTTAATCAAACCTTTTTCAAAATCACAACTTATATTGGCACTAGAAAAACGATATAAAAGTATGAAAAAAGAGATAAAAAATGAGCCAATCGGCAACTATATGAGTTTTGATATTTTAGAGAGACGAATAGAGTCCTTAACTGCCGAGTATCAAGCTAATCTTCTGAAAGTAATTAAAGCATTTTATGAAAACTAAACCAATCACAAAAAAAATTATCTCTGGAAAATTTAAAAACAGAGTTTTAAAACTTCCATCAAAGGAGACAACCAGAACATCAAAAGCGATAGTTTTAGAGTCTTTTTTTAATACACTACAGTTTGATATAGTTGATTCGGTGTTCATTGAGGTATTTTCTGGAAGTGGCTCTGTTGGACTAGAAGCACTTAGTCGTGGCGCAAAAAAAGTTATCTTTATGGAGCAAGACAGAGAAGCTCTAGCTGTTTTAAGAGAAAATATTGAACAGACCGACCCATCGATGTGCGAGATTGTTCGAGGCGATAGTTTCGTTAATATTGGCAGTGTTGTAAAAAAACTGCAAACAAGAGATGAAGTTGCGTATTTTTACATAGATCCTCCTTTTAGCATAAGAGAAGGTATGGAAGATATTTATGAAAAAACTATAAATTTAATAGCTTCTTTGCCAAAAGAGTACACAAAACAGATAATTATAGAGCACATGAGTACTCTTGAAATCCCAGAAAAAATTGAGCAGTTTTTTATAAAAAAATCTAAGAAATTTGGAAATACAACTTTAACTTACATGGACTGCAACTAGATTATCTAAACTTCAATAACAAATTTTCCTATTTTATCGAATTGGAATAACAATTGCTTTGATAAGAGAATATCAAGGATTGTTATGAAGAAATATATTTTATTTTTGCTTATTTGCACAACTATTTATGCTGCAAAGATAAATGATGTTGCAAGTGTTGTCGGGGTCAGGGACAATCATCTTATAGGCTATTCTCTCGTTGTTGGTCTTAAAAAAACCGGCGATGGAACAACCTCAAAATTCACTCTCCAGTCAATCGCAAATATGCTTAGAGCCATGAATGTGGATATGCAACCAATTGATATAAGATCAAAAAATGTTGCAGCAGTTGTTGTAACGGCAGAACTAGCACCATTTGCCAGACAGGGTGATAAATTTAATATAACAGTATCATCAATCGGCGATTCTACTTCACTAGAGGGCGGAACTCTTCTTATGACTCCTTTAAAAGGGGTGGATGGAAAGATTTATGCGCTTGCTCAGGGCGCCCTTAGTATTGGTGGACGAAACGGCAAAGGAGATTCTATAACGCACTCAACTGCTGGACTTATTTATGATGGTGGACTTGTTGAGAGAGAAATAGATATAGATTTGTATCATCAAGACTATATAACGCTATCTCTAAAAGAGGCAAATTTTAAAAATAGTGTCTCTGTTCAGTCAGCCGTAAACTCTTTTTATAGTTCACAGCTGGCAGTTGCTATGGATTCAAGAACTATTAAGCTTCAAAAACCAAAAGATAAAAGCATGATAGAGTTTTTAGCAGAAGTTCAAGATATAGATATGGATTTTGATGTTCAAAACAGAATTATCATTAATGAAAGAACAGGGACAATAGTCTCTGGTATCGGGATTATGGTAAAGCCAATCGTTATGACACATGGTGATATAACAATAAAAATTTCTGAACAAGACGATGTGAGCAAGCCAGATGGTTCAATGGTTGTGGATGAAAATCTTGTAGTTGGTCTAAAAGAGAATGAACTGTATGCAAAATCCGGAACAATGACGGTGGCAAATTTGGTTCGCTCACTCCAAAAGATGGGCGCTAAACCAAAAGATATCATCTCGATTTTAGAAGCTATGAAAAGCGCTGGCAGTATCTCCGCAGAGTTGAAGTTGATATAATGTACAACTATAGCGCTAAGGATTTACAAGCTGGATTTGTTTCCCAACAGCATCAGCTTCCGAAAATAACACCAAAGCCAGAAGATTCAAAATTAAGAGAGCAGACAGACGCTTTTGAGTCAGTCATACTAAAAATGTTACTTGATACTGCTATGAGTGATGAGAAAAATATCTTCTCACAGCAGAAAGATCCAGGTGATAAAATCTACAAGTCAATGTACAGAGAAGAGCTTGCAAAAGCTAGCGCAGGAGGGTTTGGATTTTCTCAGATGCTTTACGAGTATCTGAGTCAAAAAAAATAGTTTATCCTAAATTTTTCTATCTATTTGCCGATATGATTGGATATGAATAGACTTTAAAAATAGAGAAAAAGGAAAGATTATGATACCACAGGTAAATAACGCGAATGTTTTCAACGGATACGCGAGCACAGTTGCAAAAGATTTAAATACTTCAGAAAAGCAGGAGTTGAAGATTTCTAAGCAGGGCGATACAAGTAGGGTTCAAGAGATAAAAGACGCTCTTGACTCCGGAGAATATAAAATTAATTTACAGGCTTTGTCTAAAAAAATAGCAGATGAGCTTATGTAACCATAAAAAAAGGATTTAAAATGCTTTCATATCATCTACAGGGTGCACTAAACGACTTAAGAGATTTAATAAAAATAACAGAGTTTGATGTAGAAGATATAAAGAAGGCAGATAACACTCCTCAATTTGATAGACTAAAACTAAAAGAGGAAAAGCTTAAGAGTTTTGAATCAAAAAAAGCGATGATTGACCATGAGATTTCCTCTTTAGTTGTTAAAAATCCACAAAAAAACCTTCCAGAATTGCTCGATGAAGAGCAACATAACTATCTAGAAGAGATGAAGGTAGAACTCTCTAATCTTCGTGATGTAAATAAAAAATATGCAAGATTAGTTCTAGCTGTTAGTAACTTATATAACTCATTTTTAGAAAAAATAGTACCAACAGAGATGCAAGGGTATACAAAAGTTGCCTCAAAAAATTCTGCGATTTTACAAATAAGAGTCTAAAATGGGGTCACTATTTAATTCACTTCACATAGGGTATTCGGGGCTTAATGTTTCCCAATTGGCAATTGAAGCCACCAGTCATAATGTCGCAAATGCAGACAGCGATGGATATACAAGACAAAGGGTGGTTACTAGTGCTGCTACTCCCTTAAATAGTGTAAAGGGAAATATAGGCAATGGCGCTGAAGTTACAGCAACTGAGAGAATATTTGATGACTTTGTTTTTGATAGATACACTAAACTTTCTGGCGACAAAGAGTATAGTGATTATGAGAAAAAAACACTGAATGAGCTCTCTTCATATTTCCCTGAAGTAGATGGTGTTGGCATAAAAGCAGATATGCAGGAGTATTATAATATGTGGCAAAGTTTTGCAGATAATCCTGACAATGCCTCAATGAAACTAGCTCTTGCAAAGCAGACAGAGATTCTTTCAGACCATATAAAACAGACACAAGACCAAGTTTTATCTCTACAATCACAAATAAATAGTGAGTTATCAACCAATATAGATGAAGTAAACTCTTTAGCAAAAGAACTCGCACAATTAAACAAAAGTATAGATGCAGCCGAAGCAGCTGGTGGTTATACAGCAAATGATTTAAGAGATAAAAGAAATGTAATTGAGAGAGATTTGTCCAAACTTATTGGAGCTGATGTAAACTCTGGAAAAACCACATCAGATACTCAAATTGATGGAACAACAAAAACATCCGGAAGTTATACTCTTAGCGTAAATGGCTTTAACATTGTTGATGGAAGCTCGTATCATCCAATTCATATATCAAATAAAGACAACGCGTTTGGACTCTATGATATCTCATATGAGAGACAAGATGGAACCTTGATACCAATGTCTGAGAAGATAAGTGGTGGGAAAATAGGTGCAATTTTAGAGTTAAGAGGTGGAGCGATTGATACAACCACGGGAATGCCATCAGATGGTATTTTGCAAGGTGTTGTATCAGAACTAGATGCTTTTGCTAGTAAGCTCATAGAGTCAACAAATAATCTTTACGCCAAAGCATCAACAAATAGAATGGATTCAAATACCTTTGTTGGAGTTAGCGATAACACTGCCTTAGTAAACTCATCTTTAAACATAAAAACAGGTACATTTGACCTAGTTGTTTATGATATTGATGGAAATGAAACTGCAAGAAAAAGCATAACCATAAACTCTTCTACGGTAATGAGAGGAGTCCCCGGTTCTAACTCAATTCAGGGGCAAATGGAAGCAAATAGTGATGATAATGGTGATGGAAACTTAAATAATGATATTGATAATTTTATTAAATTTAATCTTGGAAACTTTATAAATGGGGATAGTTCTCTCTCGTTTACAATGAATCCGCAATCAGAAGCAAAAGGATATAAATTTAGTATCCAAGATAATCTAGCTACAACCTCATTTGATTCTGGTACAAACTTTGCCGGTGCACTTGGCATGAATAGATTTTTTGATGGGAAAAATGCTAGAGATATAGATCTAAAAAGTGAGTTTAAAGTGAACTCAACGCTAATGTCGGCTGGATACACAGCTGTTTCTGGAGATAACAGATTAGCAATGGATGCTATTCAGCAACAGTTTGAAAAATATGATTTTAAAATGGATGGCAAGACTTATAATGCAACCATGTACGGAATGTATGATATTGTTGCAACTGGAGTTGGAACACAGACAAACGGTTCTAAGATAAGAAATGACACCATTACGGCACAGTTTAATGCAACGGAACAGGAGTACTCATCTGTTTCAAAAGTAAACATGGATGAAGAGATGGCGAACCTAATCAAATACCAAACATCTTACGGTGCTGCCGCTAAAGTTATATCTACAATTGATCAGATGATGCAGACGCTACTTGGCATAAAATCATAAAATATATATGCCAAAATTTAGTATATCGGTCTTAGTGCTTCTCTTTTTTGTATCGTTTTTCGGATCATTTTTTTATACAACAGATGCATATCATCTTAATGCAGGTTCAATACTGCTTCCACCATCACAAGAGCACATTTTTGGCACAGACAGGTTGGGAAGAGATATGCTTGCAAGACTAATAGAAGGTGGCAAAATTTCACTTATTATAGGTGTCGGAAGTGCTTTTATAGCGTCCTTTGTTGGTCTGATTATTGGCTCGATGGCTGGATATTTTAGAGGTGGCGTGGATAAAGGTTTTGTTATTGTGGTTGATTTATTTTTAACATTTCCAACATTTTTTCTACTTTTAGCTCTTGTGAGTTATGTAAACGCCTCAACTTGGGTTTTGATATTTATAATCTCCGTAACTGGATGGATGACGACGGCTAGATTGGTTCGTTCGGAGAGTTTTAAAATCACATCACAACCGTTCATAAAGATACTAAACATAGCAAAAATAAGCAAGATAAAGATACTTTTTAAGTATTACACACCTATTTTAGCACCTATATTTTTGGTTGGATTTACATTTGGAGTCGGCGGAGCGATACTCTCAGAATCAGCTCTTAGTTTTTTAGGTCTTGGCATTGTAGCTCCTCAGATGAGCTGGGGAACAATTTTAAGTGATGGAAAAGATGTGATTGAGATAGCTTGGTGGGTTAGTTTCTTCCCTGGACTTATGATTTTTTTGATAACGCTTTCGCTTATAAACATCTCAAATTATCTGCAACAACTAACAAACCAAAAGCAGATTCAAAACTAGATAAATGAGCAGAGTAGAAGTATTAAACTAGCTCTTTTAGAGTTTTTAAATATTTATATCTAAAATACTTAATCTACTACAGAGCTAGATAGTCCCTTGTTTTTATGTTTGCTTTATTGCTAGCGCAGTGTTGGTATATATTCTGAGAGTGCTTTAATCTCGTCGTCACTTAGCTCTGATGCCTTTTCTTGCATTGTTGAACCCATGCCATGACTATCTCTTTTGTCATACTTGTAGCCTTTGAGTGACTTGTAGATAGTTTGCGAATCTAGTGCGCCAACAATAAGGCTTGCGCCTAAACCACTCTCTTGCATTTTTGTGCCATGGCACTCAGAACATACAGAAGAGACGATGCTACTAGCTTCTCTTGCGGATAGCAGTGTGCTTAACAAAAACAAAATAACAGAATTTTTTTTCAATATATACCCCTCTTGATGATTTATTACAATTGTAGGTGCTTTTACACTGTTTGTCTCTTAAAAATATATTTATCATAAAAAAGTAATTTTAGTTATATAAAATACTTTTTAACTATTGTGAGTTTTGATAAATACCAATCAGCTATAGTTTATTCATAAAAAATATACTTTTACTTTTATTGCATATTTTGTATAGATAGAAGTCAATTAATAATATGAAGCAAAAACGAATGGTATAATTTCTGAGCTAATTTTGCATAAATAATGTTACTGAAAATTGAAATAAAATATATAAATTTTTCCTAGATTGTGACACAAAAAATAAGTTTATGTGTTGTTTGAGTTTAGAACCCATAAAAGGAGTTAAAATATAATGATATTAATGATAGATAATTATGATAGTTTTACTTACAATATAGTTCAGTACTGCAGAGAACTTGGGGCTGATCTTAAAATAATTAGAAATGATGAGATGGGCATAGAGGAGATTGAAGCTTTAAATCCAGAGAAGATTATTATCTCTCCTGGTCCGGCTACTCCTGATGATGCAGGAATTACCCTTGAAGTTATAAGACATTTTAAGGATAAAGTGCCAATTTTAGGTATATGTTTGGGTCATCAGAGTATAGCTCAGGTATTTGGTGGCGATGTTGTTCGTGCTAAAAATATGATGCATGGAAAAACATCTAAAATGCAGAGGGTTGGAGAGAGCGAGATTTTTAAAGGCTTGCCTAAAGAATTTGTTGCAACAAGATACCACTCTCTAATCGTAAAAAAAGATAATTTACCAGAAGTGATAGAACCAACCTCATACAGTGAAGATGACAATGAGATAATGTCGCTAAAAATCAAAGACAGAGAGATTTATGGTGTGCAGTTTCATCCAGAATCTATCATGAGTGAATATGGTCATGAGATATTAGGAAACTTTTTAAAAATATGAACGCTCGCTACATTCTATTCTTTGTATTGGGAATAGATGCTCTTATACTAATCTTTCAGAGTAGTGAGCTCTCTATATCTTACAATGAGGCGCTTCTTCTATTTGGTGATTTCTCATTTTTACAAACAATCGTAAAAGCTTCAATATATTTTCTTGGGCAAAACGACTTAGCGCTACGACTCCCTATGATTTTTCTACATTTGTTAAGTGTCACTCTTCTTTATAAAATAACTAAAAAATATCTAAAAAAACCAAGCAGTAGAGTCTGGATAACACTTATTTTTATTTTACTTCCAGGAGTTATTAGTTCAGCATTAATAGTAAATAGTGCCGGATTAGTTATCTTTGGACTCTTGTTATTTGTTTATTTATATGAAAATTATCACATAAAATACATATATCCACTTTTGGCGGTTTATTCGTTAGTGAGTGGTGGTTTTGTTTATCTCTTTTTGGCTCTGATATTTTTTTCAATATTCACAAAAAATAGACTGTTTTTTATCTATAATTTATCTCTATTTGCTATATCAATTTATCTATATAAGATTGACCTGCATGGCTCCCCAAGTGGACATTTTCTAGACCTGCTTGGAGTGTATGCAGCAATTTTTACTCCTATAATTTTTGTATATCTCTTTTATGTGCTCTATAGAAAATACTTAACAAAAGATATTTCTGTATTGTGGTTTATTTCATCTACCGCATTGATTATCTCACTTCTATTATCGTTTAGGCAGCGACTCGATATTGAGCTTTTTGCACCATACCTTATTTTAGCACTTCCTTTGGCTGCACAGACCTTTGAGCACTCATATAGAGTTCGTCTGAAGATTTTTAGAAAAAATTATAGATTTATATTCATTCTAGCATTAGTAATTCTTTTCATAAACAGCTCAGTAGTTTTTTTTAATAAATATTTATATGTTTTTATTGATAATCCAAAAAAACATTTCGCATACAATATGCATGTGACAAAAGAGCTAGCAAAAGAGCTTAAAAAAAGAGATATAAATTGTGTTAGCGCAACAAAAAAAATGTCTTTAAGACTAGAATTCTACGGTGTAACAAAATGTAATAAGTATGAACTAGAAGAGAATTCTTTAAGTAATAAAAAAAGAAGTGATGTAACGATTCGTTACAAAAATAGAGTTGTATATTCTGCAGATGTTACAAAGATAAACAAAAATTAAAGCAATCGAGTGCTTTGCACCAGTAGAGAACAGTTAATTAATTAACCTTATGTTAGTATTCCGCAAATATTATTAATAGGGAGTTGCAATGGCTCAAAAAGCGATTAGAGAGTATGACGCAAAGTCAATCTTGGCAAAACATTGGAAAAAATACTTTCCAGATTTTACTTATGCTTATGAAACTATAATGGTTCAAAATGGATCAGAGTTAAAAGAGGCTGCCAAGAGCAAGTCTTGGATAAAGAGTAAAGCACTTGTTGCTAAACCAGATATGCTTTTTGGAAAAAGAGGCAAGAATGGTTTAGTTCTTTTTAGAGATACAAAACCTGGTGATGTATCATTAGAAAAAGCTGCTAGTTGGATTGATGAGAAATCTTCATCAAAACAATCTGTATACTTTTCATTTGAGGGTGACACTCCACATGGTGAAGCAAAAGTAGATATGTTAACTCACTTTATTGTTGAGCCATTTACTCCACATGCCCAAGAGGAAGAGTACTATATCTCTGCTACATGTGTTGGCGATGATGATATGCTTTATATGTCGGCTGAGGGCGGCATGGAAGTTGAAGAAAACTGGGATAAAGTTACGGAGGTTGCTTTTAAAATAACTGATAGTGAAGAGGTAATTGCCGAGAGAATCAAAGCAAATATCCCAAAAGATGTTGCAGAAAAAGATAAAAAGGCATTTGCTGAGTTTGCAATCGGCTTTTTTAGAGCATATAGAGAACTGAATTTTGCATATCTTGAAATTAACCCGTTTGTAATGCAGGGTAAAAAAATAGAACTTCTTGATATGGTTGCAAAACTTGACGATACAGCTGGTTTTATGATGGCAAAAGATTGGGGAGATGTTGAATATCCTACATCATTTGGAATGGAAGCAAAATCTCCAGAAGTTGAGGCTATTGAAGCTGCTGATGCTAAGACAGGTGCTTCACTAAAACTTACACTCTTAAAGCCAGATGCTAGAATCTGGACTATGGTTGCAGGTGGTGGTGCTTCAGTTGTTTACGCTGATACTATCGCTGACTTGGCTGGAATCGAAGATTTGGCAAACTATGGCGAGTATAGTGGTGGACCAACTACTGGTGAGACAAAATTTTATGCTGAGACTATTTTAGGTCTTATGACAAAAGCAAAAGACGCAAAAGATAGAGATAAAGTTCTAATCATTGGTGGAGCTATTGCAAACTTTACAGATGTTGCAAAAACTTTTACGGGAATTATTCAAGCATTTGAAAACTATGCTGAAAAGATGAAAGAAGTTGGTATCAAAATCTATGTTCGTCGTGGTGGACCAAACTATGAAAAAGGTCTTAAAGATATCAAAGAGGCTGCGGATAGATTGGGACTTTATATTGAAGTTTATGGACCAGAAACACATGTTACAGACATCGTGCGTATGGCACTAGCGAAGTAAGGGGAGAAAATGGCACAACTATTTACTAAAACAACACAAGCAATTTTTTGGAACAACAACACAACGGCAATACAAAGAATGTTGGATTATGATTATACAATCCAAAGAGAAACTCCTTCAGTAGCTGCAATTGTTGCTCCAACAAGCGGAAATAAATTTGAGAAGTTCTTTTATGGACCAAACGAGATAATGATTCCTGTTTTTAAAAGTACACCAGAAGCTAAAGCTGCACTACCAAAAGCTGATGTTTTACTAAACTTTGCATCTTTTAGAACTGCTTATGAAGTAACTATGGAAGCATTAAACCTTGGTGGTTTTAGCTCTATTATGATAACAGCAGAGGGAATTCCTGAGAGACTTGCTCGTGCTATGAATCAACATGCAAGAGATAAAGGTGTAACAGTAATCGGACCTGCAACAGTAGGTGCTATCGCTCCAGGTGCATTTAAAATTGCAAATATTGGTGGAACGATTGAGAATATTATTAGTTCAAAACTTCACCGTGCCGGCTCATGTGGGCTTGTAACTCGTTCAGGTGGACTATTCAACGAACTCTCAAACATCATTGCAATCAATGCTGATGGTATCGCCGAGGGTGTTGCTATCGGTGGAGATAGATTTGTAGGATCTGTATTTATTGATAATTTACTAAGAATGGAAGCTAATCCAGAAGTTAAATATATGTTACTTTTAGGTGAAGTTGGCGGTACTGAAGAGTACAAAGTTATAGAAGCTGTAAAATCAGGTCAAATCAAAAAGCCAATTATTGCTTGGTGTATCGGTACAATCGCTAAGTATTATGATAGTGGTGTTCAGTTTGGTCACGCTGGCGCATCTGCAAATGGCGACATGGAAACAGCTGAAGCAAAAAATAGAGCGATGAAAGAGGTTGGTATTCATGTACCTACATCATTTAACGATTTACCGGAAATTATCAGTGCTGTTTATCATGCACTTCATGCTGAGGGTATTGTTAAAGATATAAAAGAGCCTGCAATGAATGTATGCCCTAAAGTTAGAAGAAGTAAAGAGTTTATCTGTACTATTTCTGATGACAGAGGTGACGAAGCAACTTATGCCGGCTTCCCAATCTCTTCACTTGCAACCCCAGATACTGGCAAAGGAATCGGTGATGTTATATCGCTTTTATGGTTTAAAAAACAGTATCCACAATGGGCAACTCAGTTTATTGAGACAGTTATTAAAACTGTAGCAGATCATGGTCCAGCAGTTTCAGGTGCACATAACTCAAAAGTTACAGCAAGAGCTGGAAAATCAGTTGTTGAAGCACTTGTAACAGGACTTCTTACAATTGGACCAAGATTTGGTGGAGCAATTGACGGCGCTGCTAAGTATTTCAAATATGCAGATGACAACAAACTCTCTCCAGCAGAGTTTTTAAATCATATGAAAAAAGAGGGTGTTCCAATCCCAGGTATTGGTCATAGAATCAAATCACTTAAGAATCCAGATTTAAGAGTAGAAGGTCTTAAAAAATTCGCACGCGAATATTTCCCATCAACTTCACTACTTGATTATGCACTAACAGTTGAACAGTTAACAACATCAAAAAAAGAGAATCTAATTCTTAATGTTGATGGAACTATTGGTATTTTAATGGTAGATATGTGGAGAGCATTAGGATATAGTGAAGAAGAGATTAATGAGTTTATTGACTCAGGTACTCTAAACTCATTCTTTATTGTTGGAAGAAGTATCGGGTTTGTTGGCCATATCTTAGATGAGAAACGCCTTGCAATGCCAATGTATAGACACCCAATGGATGATATCTTGTATGATGTTCCAATGGCAGAGAAAATTTAAAAACACTACTCGAAAGTTAAACTTTAAGAACTGAGTTTCTTGAAGTTTAACTGCTCATTCCATAAAATTATTTCAGTTAAAACCCCTCTACTTTATTACCTTTTTTGATATACTTATATCAAATATAGTTGACTGGATTACATATGAAAAAAGCATTCACGATGTTAGAGCTAATTTTTGTCATAATAGTCATCGGCATAATAGCTGCTGTTGTAATTCCAAGAACAGGTTCAAATAAACTCAACGAAGCGGCACTTCAGGTTCTTTCTCATATAAGATACACACAGCATTTGGCTATGGTAGACGATAGATTTAATGCAGGTAATCCGTTGTGGTTTCGAGAAAATTGGCAAATTGAGTTTAAGTCTGCAGCAAATGTGTACTATCAAATATATTCAGACAGGGATCATAATGGAAATTGTGATGTTATAAACAGAGAAGCTGCAGTAGATTCTATGACTGGTTCTACTTTGGATGGAAATAGCAACATTACAGATCTTAAAAAAACATTCTCTATTTCTAGTGTTGCTTTTTCACCAAGTTGTAGTGGAAATGGTACGGGAAAAGAATTATCTTTTGATGTTATAGGACGACCATATTTTTATATTACCAGCGCAAACCCACCTACCTCAAATATCTATACATACTTGTTGCTGTCAAATTGCGACATAACGTTAACAAGTCCAGAGGGGACAGCAAAAATAAGAGTGCACCCAGAAACAGGATATGCTTGTATATTGAATAATGCTGGAACAGATTGTCTTTAGACTTTTTCTAAATTTATCCACCAATTAAGCCCTCTCTAAGCAACTCTTACCTATAATTCCCATCCACAAACAAAGCGACCTAAAGTTTAGGTGTAACGCTCTAGAAGAGCCGAAATAACTTCGTTTGAGATCATTGAAAACTAAGCAAGTAAATAGAACGAACGACTAATAACTTTTTCAAAAGTTGTTAAGTTTTTTATTCGTAACAAGTTTACTTAG
>JAKFWK010000001.1:186894-188670 GCA_021732045.1 Sulfurimonas sp. | reverse complement strand
CTAAGTAAACTTGTTACGAATAAAAAACTTAACAACTTTTGAAAAAGTTATTAGTCGTTCGTTCTATTTACTTGCTTAGTTTTCAATGATCTCAAACGAAGTTATTTCGGCTCTTCTAGAGCGTTACGCCTAAACTTTAGGTCGCTTTGTTTGTGGATGGGAATTATAGGTAAGAGTTGCTTAGAGAGGGCTTAATTGGTGGGGGGAATTGGGAATGTTTGTTATTTTCTCATATTAACGGGCAGCATCTTCTATCCAGCCGCCGCCAATCAATCTATTATCATCATAAAAAACAGCGGCTTGACCAACCGCTACACCGAAAACACTCTCTTTTAATGTCACAAATGCTTTATCATTTTTTATAATAACATGACAAGAAACTGCTTTTGTTCTGTACCTCAGCTTCACCGTTGTATCAAACTCTTTCTCATCAGTATAAAGGTTCAGATCACCAAGTATTACGCTATTACATTCTAGTTCCTCTTTCTTTCCTACTGTTATTTGATTATTTTTAGGATCTATGCTTATAACAAAGTGTGGATCATGCGCACCTTTAACACTAAAACCTCTTCTTTTCCCTATTGTATAGTGCATAAAACCCTTGTGCTCACCAACAATATTGCCATCAATGTCAAGGACTTTGCCCACATTATCTACCTCAACATAATCTTTAAGTAAATCTGTATATGTCGTCTCAACAAAGCATATCTCTGATGACTCGCCCTGGGATGCAAATGACTCTAGACCCTTTATGGATAAAGCTAACTCTTTTATATCACTCTTTTTTTTATCTCCAAGCGGAAAGATAAGTCTTGGTAAAATATTTTTTTGTACATAAAAAAGAAAATAACTCTGATCTTTTGTATCGTCACTTGCTTCATAAAAATATTTTCCATCTGTCTTGATATAATGCCCAGTAGCTATAAAATCTGCTCCGATTGTATCTGCAAACTTTACCATTTCACCAAATTTTAGACTTCTATTGCATAAAGCACATGGATTTGGAGTTTTTCCCTCTGCATAAGTATCTATAAATGGTTTGAAAACTTTTTCATTAAAAATATCTTGAAGATCTAAGACATGGAGTTTGATGCCAACAAAATCAGCGGCCTTCTGGGCGCGAGCTAAATGAATCTCATGATATCCTGGTTTTGAGTGAAGTTTCATATAGAGACCCTCCACTTCATAGCCATCCTCTTTTAGTTGAAGTGCAGATATTGTAGAGTCAACGCCTCCGCTCATACCAACTAAAACTTTTTTATCACTCTGTTTTTTAATATTTTTCATTATTTTATGACTTTAGTTTATTTAGTCTTTCTCGCTTAGTACCAATAGAGGTAATCTGGATACCAAAGTTTCCATCAACAATTACAACTTCACCCTCTGCAATAACATGATCATCCACTAGAATTTCTAAAGGATCATTTGCTAACTGATTTAGTTCAATAACGGAACCGATATCCATATTTAAAACATCTTTTAGTAGCATTTTCTTTTTACCAATTCTCACTTTTACTGGGAGTTTCACATCCATAATAAGAGATATATTATTCATCTCATCACTATTTAAGTTTGCTATAGAACCCATGCCGTTTCCAGCTGAACTCTCTTTTGTCTCTTCATATATATCTTTTTTATTTGTACAAAATATTGACTCTTCCAGCTTACTATCTATGACAAACATAAAGAAAGACTTAATATCAGCTATTTGAAAATTATAGACAAACATTTTGCTATATTTTTCTAATGAAACCTCTTTGTTTTCTCCTATATATT
>JAKFWK010000001.1:0-186794 GCA_021732045.1 Sulfurimonas sp. | reverse complement strand
ATTGACTCTTCCAGCTTACTATCTATGACAAACATAAAGAAAGACTTAATATCAGCTATTTGAAAATTATAGACAAACATTTTGCTATATTTTTCTAATGAAACCTCTTTGTTTTCTCCTATATATTCAACACCTTCTACATTAAAAGAGAGAATAGGAATCTCTTTTTGAGCAGATAAACTATTTGAAATAGCACCAAATATATTCGATACAATCTCTTTTATGGCATCTAAATCATCATTAGTTACATCTTCTCTGCTACTGTCTTCTTCCCCAAGCATCATATCAGCCAAAGAAGTGACAAGATTTGGTGTTAACGCAACCATTACTGATGCACTAACATCTCCGCTAACACTAATTTTCAACAGTACTATTGGCGGAATAATATTTGAAAGTATACTTAGCTCTTGCTCTTCCTTTAGGCTAATGGCTGGGGCCTGACCAATCAGTGCCTCAATAGTACCAACTGCCTCATCTACAAATAATTTCATAAAGCTACTCATCTTCTGTACCCCCCATCATCGCTGTTATCTTCATACTCATCTTCGTCTTCATCTTTCTGACTCATAATATTTTTTGCTCCAGATATTTTATCAAACCTTGCAACTTCAAAACTCTCTAGTGCTCTTTTTACTGCATCTTTTTCAGTATTAATCATTTCCGTTATCTGTATTGACTTTCTAAATCTTCTAAGCCCCATTTTTCCAAGAAATCTATCTTTTCCATCTACACACAGCATTACAATATCATCCGCCGCACTAGTCAGCTTTATTATATCTCCATTTTTAAGCTCAAGTATCTCACCAAGTGTCAAATCAACCTTGCCTAAAATTGCGCTTACATTAACTTGTGCGCCACCTAAAAGCACTTGAAGTTCTGTGTTTCTACTTTTTTTTGTACTTGTCTCATTGAGCATTAAATCTCTGCTTGCTAGCTTTGGTAAAATTGGCTCCAGTGAAATAACTGGATAACATATATTCATCATTCCAGAACTTTGTCCAACAGTAATTTCCATAACAACCATAACAACAATTTCATTTTGAGCAACAATCTGGACAACATTTGGACTTGTCTCTTTTGATTCAACAGTTGGATAAATATCCATAACTGCCGCCCAAGCCTCCTTTAGTGTACTCATCATGACTCTTAGAATTGTTTCAAAAAGGTTTAATTCTATGTCAGAAAATTCACGATTTGCATCAAATGGCTCACCTTTTCCTCCTAGAAGACGATCAAGCATTGGAAAAGCAATAGATGGATTTATCTCGATAATTCCATTACCTTCAAGTGGTTTAAATGAAAAAACATTAAAACTTGTTGGATTTGGTAGAGACATCAAAAACTCACCATATGTCATCTGATCTACGGAGTGAAGCTGTATCTCAACAATTGAGCGCATAATAGATGATATCTGTGAAGCTAGTGAACGAGCCATCTTATCATGAATTCCACGAAAAGCCCGAAGCTGCTCTTTTGATACCCTATTTGGTCTCTTAAAATCATAAAGAGTTATTTGTCTCTGCGATGGACGGCTCCCTTCCTCATCATTATCAAACTCCTCACCATCATCTTCTACAACATCTAAAAGGGCATCTATCTCTTCTTGTGAAAGTATATCTGCCATTTTATGCTCCTATACTTTCTTTTATTTTATGAATAACAGACTTATGAATTTGAGAAATTCTTGACTCAGTAATATCCAATATTTCACTTATTTCCTTAAGAGATAACTCTTCAAAATAGTAAAGCTGAATTATCAGCTGCTCTCTTTGTGGATACTGATTCAATACTTTTTTAATACTATTTATTAGCTCATCTTTTTCTATTGCTGCAATAGATGCACCCTCGTCACCAACTTGAAGTTGGTCATGAAGAGGCATTACGGAATATATGCCAGATGCAATTCTAGCTTCATGCACCTTATCTATATCTTCACACAAAATAGTTGCTAACTCCTCATCACTTAACTCCTCATCACTAGTTGCTCTATGCTCTTCTACTGCATAGTCAATGGCTTTCATGAGTTTTCTACAAGCACGACTTACGATATCCAAGCTTCTTAAATAGTCAAGCATTGCCCCGTAAACTCTTGTTTTTGCATAACCCCAAAACGAGTCATTGAGTTTCTCATCATATCTTCGTGCTAATTTTATAAGTTCTTCCGTTCCAATTGCCGATAAATCCATAAAATCAACAGAGCTAGGAAGTCTCTCTTTTAGTCTAAATGCCATAGCTTTTACTGCCGGTAAATACTGTATAGCTAGCTCATCTTCTTTATGTTTTAAATCCTGCGTATATGCATGAATCATATTCTTTTCTCATTATCTTTTGAATTAATTTGAATTGCAGCATCAACTATTTTTATAACATTATCTATTATTTTTTCTCTTTTATTTATTTCACTTGCCAAAATATCAAGTCTTCTTTCATGTATCTCTTTTGGAAAGGAAGAGATTTTTCCAACTGCTGTTCTATAGTAAAATGCAATTATTAGATGTGAGAAAAGGTAGAAAAATATAGTTATAAGAAGTGTATATGCCAAAAGACTCTCTGCGCTAAAAGATTTTAGTATACTAAAAACTATTCCAACGAAAAAGCCTTGAACAGTAAAAAAATAGACAAAATTTTCACCCAACATTGATATATACCTTAAGTTTATATTAGAAATGCTTAATCAAACGCTTAAATAGCCCCGATAATCCGCTCTCGCTAGGGGTGACTAGCATATCTCGTTCCAAAGTGCTATTTACAACATTTGCTATTGCCACTATATCCTGATAAACACTGGAAGCTTGATGAATTGAACTAAAGAGTGCTCTTTGTTTGACAGAAGATGAAACTTTTACATCACTATTTATTTTTCCCATTAATTTCAAATTTAACTTAGCCCCAATGTTTGCAAGAGCTACTTTTTTTATCTTCTCATAAACAGCGGAAGCCTCTTTTTCACTTTTTACTTGGTTCATTATAAGATAGATATCATCTCTTGTTGAAGCAATTGTTTTGATAGTTGCATAAGCATCAGTAATCGCTGCAGGGTCTGGAACAGTAACAACCACAACATCATCGGCTGCATCTGTAAACATTTTTATATGCTCACCTATTCCGGCTCCAGTATCAATTATCATAACATCTAATTTATCAAGTATCTCAGCTTCACTCATAAATCTCTCAAAAAGAGCTTTATCTGCGTATTTTAGTATCTCATCACCGCTCTCACCTGGAATAAGTATGAGATTTCTTGTTACTGGAATTAAAATTTCAGAAACAGTCGCTTCACCTTTTAGAACATGTAAAATATTTTTTTTGATTTTAACATTAAACATTACATCTAAGTTTGCAAGCCCGATATCTGCATCAAAGATGCCAACATTAAGCCCACTTTGAGAGAGGACAAATGCCAAGTTTGAGCTAATAGTGCTTTTTCCAACCCCACCTTTACCACTAGTAACAGCAATAAAACGAGTCTTTTTAGATCTTTTTTGAGAATTAGAAGCAATTAACTCTTCTAATTTTTTTGCTTGATTGCCTATCATGCTTTGCCCCTATTGAAGCCATTCAACAGACACTCAACCAAGAAATCACTACTAGCACAAACTAAATCTTCTGGAACCTCTTGTCCAACAGAGAAATAACTTATTGGTTTTTTTGTCTCGTATGCTAGAGAAAATATGTTTCCAAATCCTCTTGTCTCATCAAGTTTTGTAAACATCAAAGTATCTATACTTAAAGATGAAAAATTCTCATAAGTAGCTATCAAATCTTCATACTTTATGGAGCTTGGCATAACCAAAACAACATCTACGCTATGTTTAATATCGCTTCCGTCCAGACACTCATATATCTTCTCGATTTTTTTTCTATCATAAGGACTTGAACCCATCGTATCTATTAAAATATAGTCACAATGCTTTAGTGAATCAAGGGCGGTTGCAAATTCAGGTGGATCCACAACTGTCTCTATTGCTAATTTCATCATTCTTGCATATTGCATCAACTGCTCAACTGCACCTATTCTGTAGGTATCAAGAACAACCAAGCCTACTTTATATTTTTTTTCCATCAAGTAGGAGTATCTAGCTGCTAACTTCGCAACTGATGTTGTTTTTCCAACTCCGGTTGGACCAACAAGCATGATTACTTTTTTACTTCCACCAGAAGGAACACTCTCTAATCTAACTGGTACCATTTTTCTGAGTAGTGTTTGAAAATATCTTTTTGCAGTAGATGAGTTTTCTCTCATTTTATATGGCATATGCTCTAGTGTCATACTCATAATTGTATCTACATGCTCTTTATTCATCCCACTCTGATAAGCAAGACGATATATCTCCGCAAACTCAGATGGGATTTGACTCTCTAGATTAGGCGCCCTTTCATCCCAAAACATATTTTGAATAATCTTGATTTTATCGCCTAATTTTGAGATTTCTGACTTTATCTCTTTTAGCTCTTTAGGCTCAATTAATGACTGTTGTTTTGGCTCTTGATAATCATAAAGTGGGTCTTTTACATCCGCAATTTTTGAAATTTGTCTAGCAGCACTTGAGATATCAAAAAGGACATCGGTGCTTTTTTGCGTAACAGATCTCTCATCTTTTGTGGTCTGCTTTACATTTTGATATGAGTTAAACGCTGAATCATTCTCCAAGCCCATAATAATCTCATAGACAGCTTCTCGTCCAAGAGATTTCTTTTGAATCTCTTTTGTATCAATATGAATCATTTGGCTATAGTTTATATCTAGCTTTGCTTTTTTAAGAGCTTCTGATGGGGTTTTGCCAGTAAAGGTTAATATTTTCATCTATAAATGTCCATTAATGGTATTTTCACACTCTCTCGCTCTTTATATTTTGGATGCGGAATCTGAAGTTTTGGTAGCTTAACTACTCTATTATCAAAAAAAATAATATCCAAATCTAGTGTCCTTGGAGCATCTTTAAAACTTCTTTTTCGTGAAAATCTCTTCTCTACCCTCATTAGATAATCTAAAAATCTAACTGGTTGCATAGTTGTTTTTAACACAACAATTGAATTAAAAAAGTCACTCTGTTCTACAAATCCAAAAGGAGGGTTTTGCAAAATAAGCGATATTTTTAGTAACTCAACTCTTGTGTCTCGCTTAAAATAGGCTAGCAGATGGCTGAATCTCCGTTTTACATCTCCGAGATTTCCACCGATACCTACCGTGGCGACATAACGATGAGAGCTTTTATTTCTATTTTTTACATTTTGGCGTAAGTTTTTAAAAGTTGTTAAATCACTACTCAACTCACGCTTTATGTACATCTAGTTTTGAGCTGATTCTGCTTGTTTTTGAGCTTCTCTAGCTACTTCAATATCACTCATAAACTGAAACATTCCAATCATTGCTAAGTGGTATCCAAAAGGACCAAATCCAACAATAGACGATGCGCAAACGGGAGCAATCATATTTGTTTTTCTAAACTCTTCGCGACGATAGATATTGCTTATATGCACTTCAATTGTTGGAAGATTTACAGCAGATATTGCATCACGAATCGCGATAGATGTATGAGTATAAGCTGCTGCATTTATAATAATTCCATCAGCATCGCCGTAACACTCCTGAATTTTGTCAACAAGTTCACCTTCAAGATTACTTTGAAAAAATTCAATTTCTGCACCATTTGTAGTAGCAAAATCTTTCATTTGAGCATGAATATGCTCTAGCTTCATCGAGCCGTATATCTGTTGTTCTCGTACTCCGAGCATATTTAAATTAGGTCCTTGTATAACCACTATTTTCATTTTTTTACCTTTTTGTTCAATACTTTTAAGCGGCTATTTTATCTAAATTAAGCATAATATATTTTAAATTTTAAAGAAAAGATTATAGATGCAAATTATAACACCAAACTATATTTTGACCCCAGACGAACTCCTCTCAAATGTATCTGTTGCGTTTGGCACAACAATTCAAAAAATAGCTCCACTTGATGAACTAATCAAAGAGTTTCCAGATGCCAAAATCACAACGCTTGAGAAAAATTCACTTTTAATGCCAGGGCTCATAAATGCTCATGTTCACCTAGAGTTTAGCGCCAACAGAACAGAACTCTCTTATGGGAATTTTATAAAGTGGCTCCACAGCGTTATAGAACATAGAGATGAGCTTATCTCAGGATGCGCAAATGAGTGCATGACAGCGGCGATCAACTCGATGCTAGAGTCTGGAATAACAACTTTTGGAGCCGTTAGCTCTTATGGAATGGACTTAGATGCTTGCTTTAATGCACCCCAAAATGTTATATATTTTAATGAAGTTATTGGCTCACAAGCTACTATGGCAGATATACTTTTTAATAATTTTTTAGCAAGGTTAGATACTTCAAAAGCTTCTGCTAGAGAGGGGTTTTACCCGGCTGTAGCTATTCACTCGCCCTACTCTGTTCATCCAATTTTAATAAAAAAAGCACTTCAGATTGTAAAAGATGAGAAGTTAAAACTGAGTGCTCACTTTATGGAGAGTGAAGCAGAGAGAAATTGGCTTGATAAAAACGAGGGCGAATTTAAAGAGTTTTTTGAAACACTCCTAAAACAAAATAGTAGCATTAGTGACTCACAAGAGTTTTTAAAAAACTTCAAGGATGAACCGATGCTACTAACTCATGCAGTAAAAGCAAACTATCAAGAGCTAGATGAGATATCTAAAAGTAAACACACTATCATCCACTGCCCTATTTCCAATAGACTTCTTGGTAATGGCGCACTTGATTTGTCTAAGTTGGATGAGAAAAATATCAGATGGATTTGTGCCACCGATGGGCTTAGTTCAAACTACAGACTAAATCTATTTGAAGAGATGAAATGCGCTCTTTTCATGCACTCAAATATGCCACTTAAAGAGTTAACAAAAAAATTAATTTTAAGTGTCACAAAAGATGCTTCCGATGCCTTAGGATTAAATTGTGGAGAAATCAAAGAGGGTAAAAATGCTGATATGATTGTGATTAATCTAGAGTCAGAGCCGAGCAACGAATTGGAACTTCATTTAATATTGCAAGGCTATAATGTCGAAAAAGTTTACATCAACGGAAAACTTAAAAAAGGTCAGTAATGCAATTTATAAAAAATATCTTTTCGCCGCTTATCTCTATAGTGAAGTTTATACAAGAAAACTTCAAGGCTATGCTCTTTTTACTTCTTGTTTTTCTTATTTTTGCACCAACTAGTGAAGATGAGTTAAAGACAAACAACTTAGAACAGATCTACCTGACTGGACCAATAATGGAGGTCTCTGAAGTTGTTGACCAGATTGAAAAAGCAACAAAAAACTCTTCCATAAAAGGAATTTTGTTAAATGTTGACTCTCCAGGTGGTTCAGTTTCGCCATCTATTGAAATCGCTTATGCAATAAAAAGAGCTAGAGCAGTTAAGCCTGTTGTTGTTTATGCAAGCGGAACAATTGCTAGTGGTAGCTACTATGCGAGTATTTGGGCAAATGAAATCATTGCAAATCCTGGCTCGATGGTTGGAAGCATTGGCGTTATTATGCAGGGAGCAAACTTCAGTGAGCTCATGAATAAAGTTGGGGTATCCACACAGACTGTTCAAGCTGGTAAATATAAACAAGTTGGAACGATGGATAGAAAATGGACGGATGATGAAGTTCAAGAGTTAAATAAAGTGATTGATGGGACCTATAAGATGTTTGTTTCAGATGTTGCAACTGCAAGGCATCTAGACATAAACAATAGTACTAATTTTGCAAATGCTCATATCTTTACAGCAGAACAAGCCAGAGAAGTTGGATTGATAGATTCTCTTGGAGTTAGCTCTGATGCTAAAGCTAAACTAGCAAAACTAAGCAAAGTGACAAAACCAGTCTGGAACCAAGAGGATAAGTTTGAGAAACTGATGAAGAAAATCTCAGCACAAGCGGCAGTTACGCTTAGTACATACTTCCCACCTCTAGTGTTAAAATAGATATAAATAGTAAACTCTAGCGGTATTTTGCTTGCTAGAGATTTGTTAAACTCTTTAAGAACATCTTTTCTTTAAAACTGCTTCAATTCTAGATATTAACTCACTCCAATCACCCTGTTTACTTTGGCGAAAAAGTTTTAAACTACCATACCAAGGAGTAGAGTCACCATCTTGCATCCATCTCCAATCAGCAGGCTTTGGAACAAGCACCCAAGCTTCTTTGTTCATGGCCCCACACAGATGGGCTACTGCTGTATCGGTTGTTATGATTAGATCAAGAGAGCTTATAGCCTCTGCTGTAGCCAAGAAATCTATTAGTTTTTCAGAGACATCCGTTATGCTATTTTTTAGTCCATGCAGAGCAATCTCTTTAGCGTCGTCACCAACTTGAAGTGAGTACCACACACTCCCTTTTACAGCAAAGAGTGGTTTATAGTATTCAAGCCCTATATACTTATTTTTAAAATCTTTATTTGTTCGACTACTGCTCCAAACCAATCCTATTTTTAGCTTTTTTTTATGATCTGTCTTGATAATATCTAGATTTTTTTTAACACTAATATATGGAAAAATACTAGGAATTGTCTCAAGCGTTGTTTTAAAATACACAGGAGATGACAATAGTGGAAAATGGTAATCATGCTCAGGAATTGCCTCTTCTTCGCTACAAACACTCTCTACATCTTGGATAGATTTAAACAGCCTAACCAGCTGTGGTCTAGTTCTTATAATAACTTTTGCTCCAAGCTCAACGAACTTTGACACATAACGAATAAACATCATGTTATCGCCAAAGCCCTGCTCATTTTGTAAAACTATTTTTTTATCTTTTAAGGATTCGCCCTTCCATATTGGTGTTTTATATTGATAAAGTTTGCCAATCAACTCATCCATCCTTAGGCGGTACTCATATCTCTTCCATCCTGATTCGTAACTGCCTTCCATAAGCTCAATTAACGAAAGGTCAAAATTTGCATTAGTGTGATTTGGACTTAAAGATAGTGCTTTTCGATAGAGAGTTTTTGCTTTTAAATACTCTTTAGCCTCTCTATAAACCGCACCTAGATTACTATAGGCATCAGCATAGGATGGGTTTAGCCTGATTGACTCTTCAAGATGCTTAACTGCTCCACCTAAGTTGTCCATATTTCTTAAAAGATTGCCAAGATTATTATGTGCTGCTGAATCATTTGGATTTATTTTTAGAACCCTCATATAAGACTCTTTTGCCTTATCGTGCTCTCCTAACTCCTTATATACTACACCTATATTATTGTAAGCACTACTGTTATTTGGATTAATTTTTATAGCTGTTTGATATGGAATCAACGCTTGCTTGTAAGACTTGACTACTGCAAAAAGATTACCGAGCATTAAGTGCGAATCATACTTATCTTTAAAAAGATTAACGCATGCTGCTCCTACCTCAAATGCCTCTTTATACTTTTTTTTCTCTTTATAAAACTCTACCAACAGTATGAAATGAGATATCTCTTTGGTTTTTAGAGAGATGGCCTTTAGAAGCACTTTTTCCGCTAAATCATCTCTATTTTGAGCCCTTTGTGTATTAAAAAGATTTGAATAAAAAATATGGTGATTGGGCTCTATAAGAATTCCCTCCTCAAAAACCATCTGCGCTTGCTTAAGCTCTTTTTTTCTCTTGTAGGCAACTCCAAGATTGTTATAAAACTCAAGAAGGGTATCCCTTTGCCATGTTTTTACACCACTTGACTGCGCGGCTTTCTTATAACATGCTATAGCTTCTTCATTCTGGAAATCTTTTAAAAAAAGATTTCCACTTGCTACTAAATGTATATAACTATCTATATTTTGACTCAATTATTTGCCTCATTTATAGTTTTTAGAGTATCAATTGAGCCATCTTTTCGTTTATAAATTTTCATTGGAGCTCTGTTTTTTTTATCTTTTTGGTATCTTTTTTCTAAGTCTTTATCGTAGCGGCTTTTATTTACACGAAATACATTCTCGCCAATTGATACTGGACTTTTTACAGTTCTATTGTCATCTGCAAAAACAGGTTCCATTACATAAATAGCTATAACTAAAAAAACTGTTTTAAGCATGTTAATTTCTCCTTTTAATATCAATATCCGAAATATTCCAGCAACTTGCCCTCTTTTGCTAGAAGATTAAAATAGTCAATAATTCTAGTTTTTTCACTTCTTAACTTCTCTAACTCTGCTGAGTTTAGCTGTCTTTGGGCTAGTAGAAGTGTTATTAGGTCTTGACTTGAGAGGCGAAATCTCTCCCAATAAGCATCAACCATCTTCTCACTTGCAACTATTTCGCCTGTCAGTGTTTCAAGTGTATCTGTATTTGTTTGAACAGAGTTAAATAATTTTTGGGAATCCCACTTTGTCTCTTTAGTTATATACTCAAGATTATAGATATTATCTGTGGTTTCACTCATTATGCGAGCTGTTTTTGCCTCTACTCTGCCACCTGTATATATATTATAGTTTATACTTAGTAACATTATCGTATCCGAATTAAAGCCATCGGTTGGAATATTTGAGATAGATTGGATATAGTCATCACGATATCTTCTTGTGTTTGATACCGATAAATCCACTGTCGGCCAAGCAGTAGCCTTATTTATATAAACATCTTTCTTTTTTCCCTCTATTTGCGCTTTAATAATATTGAGATCTACATTTTTAGATTTAATCTGCTCAAACACATTATCAAACTCTTCTAATTTTACATCAAAGCTAGTCTCAAATGGGTTAAGCTGCTCTATATTTTTGTTTATTGAAAATTCATAGTAGTTTTTTGCATTATTGTATGCCGATTCTGTATTTGTCATTGCTGTTTTAGCATTAAAGACACTTGAAGATATCGAATTTTCATCTCCTGCCGTTGCTGCACCCAATGCGCGTTTTGTTTTAACTATCTCATATATCTTTAAAAGTTTTTCATAATTTTTCTTATTTACATCCATAGATAATCGTCCATAAACAACACTCAAATAGGAGTCTATTACTTTACTTATCTCCTCTTGCATTGTGCCTTTTAATTTCTCTTGCTGCTCTTTTTTAACAATCTTGTTTTTATCCATCTGAGCTTTGCTTTTGCCACCCGAATATAGGTTGTATGAGACAGCAGCAGTTAAGTCAGTTTGAGCGTAATCTTGTATATCAAAACCACTATACTGAAGTCTTTTGGTATTGGAAGAGAGCGTAACTTGTGGTAAAAAATCAGCAAGGGCTTCTCTTATCATAAAATCTGCTTGAATAACTCTCTCTTTTGCCTGTTTCACACGATAGTTTAACTCTATTGACTCTCTTACCGCTTCTTTTAGTGTGGCATTACTTGAGATTAGTTTTTCTTCATCCAAAGACGCGCTTAGTGTCTGTGGATGAAGAAACCCGCACACCATAAGTAGTATTAAATTATTAACAATTTTTTTTATCACTTTTAACTTCTCACTTTGCATCTATTTTCAGATATCCGAACTCATAACTATAGGTATCTGCTTGTTTGTAATTTATTTTTATCTTATCTTTAAGAGATGGAATATTTTGTAGAGCATTTTTTAGACTTAGTATCCTGCCAAGTGAGACTTGTTTTGTTTGTGTGGAGCTAATAAGCTTGCTTGAATCTCCGACACTCAGATGAAAAATTGCACTTGGCCTTGTTTTTTGAATCTGCTCCATAAATGAAGATATCTGTAAAATAACATCTTTATTTAAGAAATATTCGTTATTTTTAAACACTACAATCATATCCTGCTCTTTAAATTCAGCAGATGCGAAAGTTTCAGATTTTCCACTAATAGTATTACCATCAGTTGCCTTAGTTGTGCTGTTTATATCTTTTTTTTCAGGAACAGTTACTGGCTTCTCTATCTCTTTTTGTTTATAGTCCTCTTTTTTTACTATATCTATACTTGACACAACCGCATTCTCTTTTTCCTCGGTTGTATTGATGTCACTAACTTGGTCTTTAGTGTTAAATTGCATGTAGTACCCAACATTAACAAAAAGAAGTAGCACAAAAAGCAGTAAAACCATAATAATTGAAGCGAACAAATCCACATATGAAATAAATGGATTCATGTCATCGCTTCCGCCACCTCCAGCCATCTAGTCTCCTGTCCTCATATGTTAGATTTAATACTCTCTCTGATTTATCTAAATAAAGAAGAGAAGAGACCTTTTTGTTTTATATTGCTATTGCCATTTTCAGATTTTATTGACTTTGATTCAATAATTGCAACATTTTTTTCTATATTTTTTAAACTTCTGTTATTTGCTTCAAAGTTTTGTGAAACTTCATCTATTTTTACACCAAGTGCATAAATCTCACTGTTTTGTTTCTCTTTAATTCTTATATACTCTTCGTTAAAATCTTGATTTTCTTCTATATATAACTTCATAGTTTTCTCAATCTCTGCTGTTTTAGCAGCTATCTCTCCAGCAAAATATATACTTCTACCAAATCCATCAGATTGCTCCTCTTTTATAGCCAAAGATGCACTAAGAAGCTCTTTGCTGACCTGTCTATCTGCAGTTAGGAGATCATTTGCTGCTCCCAACAAAGATAATGCTTTGGATTGGAAGTTTGTATCTTGCTCATAAAGTTCTTTTTGCAGTCTCGTAGTTGCATCTGCTGACTTGTTACTCTCTTGCGATAATAGCTTAAGCTCATGTGTAGCTTCTACCAATCTTGCAAACTCCGTAGAGTTTGTCTTTGTTATCTCTCTTTGTGTATCAAGTATTGAAGATAGTAGTAACTCTGACTGCAAAGAGCTTTTCGTCTGCAAATCTAACATCTCTTTAAATACTGTTTTTTGCTCATTCATGGCAAGTTCAATATTTGATAACGATAATGACATATTGTTAAAATTTTCATTTGTTTTAGAGATATTGCTAATCTCTTTTGTGAGTGTGGATATCTGCTCTAAAAACAGATCCATGAAACTTTTACGATGTCCTACACTATCTGAATCAACAGTAGCATTAGCGCTCCCTTCCGATGGAGCAATATCTATAATTCTATCTTTAAGCCACTCTTCAATCCCAATAATCAGTGTATCTTGATATCTAAATAGTATATATCCATTAAGCCCAAGTATAACTGCGGTTACAACACCAAACAAGGATGCACCAAAACCAATAGCCATTCCAGAGAGCGGCCCTGAAAACTGCTGCATAATATCTTTTATATCAACATCGCCGTTAAGACTTAAAATAATTTGTCCCATTTTGTCAATAGACTCAACTAATCCAACAAAAGTTCCAAGCAGACCAATAAGCATAGAGGTGTTAATAAAAAAGTTTATGTATGATTTTTGTTTAATAAACTTAGTTTCAAGCCAATCAATAATATCTCTTGATTCTTCTTGCGTGAAAAGCATCTTTTGTTGATTTTTTCTAGTCTCTAGCATATATGCAATATTTGCCGGAAGGATAGCATTTATACTTCTAATATAAAACTCATACCCTGTTCGTTTGTATGCAAGTGCCCCAAATGTACCGCCTAGCATCATGATATCAAAACCACTAACAAGCTGGTAGAGTGTTCCTACTGCCAAAAATCCAACGATTGCTGAACTAAAAATAACAGTTGCCATAAAAAATGTTGTTAGTTGCTCGGCATTTGCAAAAATAACATAAAAGATAAATAGCCAAGTAATAAAATATGCTTTATGTATTTTAATTCTTTTCATAATTTTAATATTGCCTTTTAATGATGTTTAAGTTTATTTGAATAGCCACTTTTAAATCATAAGCACTAGTAGCGCAACCACAAGTCCCATTGCCGCCGTTGTAATTCCAGTGCTAATACTTTTTGTCATATTTGGCAATCCATTTCGCTTAAGTATATTTTCGCTTATTAAAATCACCCCAACTTTTTTGTTTTCTACATCTAAAATAGGTCTCGCGAGTATAAAATTTTCATCAGTGAGAATATATTTATCTTTAATCAATTTATCAAAATCTAAATCTTGAATCTGCTCTAAAAAATCCTCATCAACTTTTTCTTGAACGCTTATTTCTGATTTACCAATCTTTTTATAGGCAAATTTTTGTACATTTTTCATATCAATAAAATCTTTATCCATAAGGACCTGAAATATTTTATCACTTGCATCATACTCTTCGACTAAAAAATCTATTGGTTGTTTCGTCTCTAAAATCCCATTTTGTAGCGGGAAAAGAGCCTTTAGAAAAACTACTCCATTTTGATAATCGATAGTACTTACAAATTGGTTGGTTGTAACTGCTTGATTAAATGCTTTTGAGTTGTATAACTCTGCACTACTGTTTGTATCTTTAGTTGAAGAGCCTAGAGTAACTCCATTTTTATTATAGAGCGTTATTTCTATCCTATTTTTGCCAATACTGTTAACTTCTGACGCTATTTTTGCTAACTGTCCACTAGCTCCGACACCACTATTCATAGCTGCTATAAAAGTTTGATTATCTAAGAGTACTGTTCCTAAAATAGTTATTTTCTCTAAAGAAGCAGTTAGTCTTGAGTCTAAATTTTGAAAATAATTAGTATTTGTTGCTTCATATAGATTTTTAGCGGCTCTGTTTGTCATTGTATTGAGATATGTAAGTGTTCCAACTACACCAAGAAGTGCCGTAATTGTTAACACGCTAAACCACAAGCCTTTATTTTTTTTCATTTTCTCTAAAAAAGCTTGGAACTTTAATATCATACTAAACATCTAAAATCCTTTATTTTTGTGCTGTCGCGTGATTGTAACAAAACCATTCTTTATTACGGTTCAAGCATAGAGTTTTGACCCATTCTCTTGATTGGGAAAAATATATAGCTTAAAATTGTTCTTTTGCCCGTGATAATGTTTACACCAGCTTCCATACCAGGCATTATTGGAAGATTTGCACCGAGATTGTCTTTAAACGCTTTTATTTTAACACTATATAAAATCTCACCTTTTTGATTTGTGTAACTATCTGGGCTAATTGAGATTAGCTTACCCTCAATCCTGCCATATCTTGCATAATCATAAGCCGTAATATCTATACTTGCTTTTTGCCCAATCCAAATTCTACCTCTGTCTGATGCTTTTATGTTTGCATCAATCATAAATCCGTCTTCAAGTGGCGTCACTTCCGCGATTTTCTCTCCCGGTTTTATAGCACCACCGATTGTGTAGTAGTAAAGCTTGTTGACGATTCCATTGACTGGAGAAGTTATGAGTAATCGGTTGGTTCTATCAACGCTCGCTTCGTTTTGCTCGGCAGTTTGTCTTAGTTTTAGTCTTGTCTCTTGTAATTCACTAAGAGCTTTTGATTTTATCTCTGATTTTATTGCGCCAAGCTCAAATAGTCCCTCTTTTAGCTTTCCTCTAGCTACTGGAATCTGGTTTTTAACTCCATTTAGCTGTGTAATGAGATTTTGTTTTTTACTCATCTCGGCCAAATACTCTTTCTTTGAACCTGCACCTGACTTCATCAACTGCTCTGAAATGGAGCTGTTTTCACTCGCCACATCAAGCTCTGACTTTAAATCTCTTTGTTTCATCTCTAAATCTTGAATCTCATACTTCTTTTGTTCTACTTTTTGAGATACACCATTTAGTCGCTCAGAGTTGTTTTGTCTTTCACTAAAAAATATCTGCATCTCATTGTGAACTATTTGTGGATATTTTTTACTAAACTCATCGCTAAAAACGAGCTCTTTGTCATAAATCAAACTCTCAAGTCTTTTTTGTTTTGCTTCTAGAGAGATTTTTTCTATATCTTTCTCATTTAAATCTGCCGTAAATGAGGCTTGTTCAAGCTGATACATTGGTTGATTTATGGAGACTTTATCTCCCTCTTTAACCAAAATCTTTGAAACAATTCCGCCTTCCATATGTTGCAATATCTTGGTTTGACCTGATGGAATAATTTTTCCATCTCCTCTAACAACTTCATCTATCTCAGAAAATGTTGCCCAAATCAAAGAGACTGTAAAAAAAAGCCCTATTGGGACAATCGTAATATAGTAGTTCCATTTTTTCTCAAGCATCATTTTACTCATGACTGCGCCTTGTTTTGGCTTGGTGTTTGGAGCTGTCTTAAGATGTCATCTCTTGCTCCATCTGCCACAATTTTGCCATTGTTAACAACCATAACTCTATCTACTAACTCTAGTGCGGCAAATCTGTGGGTTATTAGGATGAGTGTTTTTTCTGCAACAATAGGTTTAAGATGTTGAATCATCTCTTTTTCAAGTCCTACATCCATACCGGTAGTTGGTTCATCTAAAATCAAAATTGAAGGTTCGTTTATAAGTGAGCGAGCGAGTCCAACTAGATGGCGCTGTCCAACCGAAAGACGAGAACCGCCCTCACCCACTTGAAAATTCTCACCCTCGCCAGAGCGCTTAACAAGTGCTTCAAGTCCAGTCATGGCCAAGAGTTTAATGAGCATATCTTTTCCGATATTTTTGCCAATCTCAATGTTCTCTTTTAGTGTGCCATTAAACAAGAATGGCTCTTGTGGCATAATCCCAATATTGTCCCGTAGCTCAACTTGATGGATAGTGTTTATCTCATGTCCGTCTATAAAAATAGTTCCTAATTGTGGGGAGTCAAGCCCTGTTAAAAGTCGTAAAATTGTACTTTTCCCAGCGCCAGTTGGTCCAATAAAGCCAACCTTTTCTCCTGCTTTTATGTTAAATGTAGCGCCCTCCATTGATGGATGTTTTGAACCTGCATAAGTAAAAGATACACCATGAAACTCTATATCACCTCGAAGTCTTTTTATCCCTAAATCTATTGATTTTTGTGTCTCTAGTGGTAGATGCCAGAACTTATTTAGTGACTCTAGTGCCTCTTTAAACTCTTTGTATTTGCTTAGCAGTGTAGATATGTTTACAATAGGGACAATTCCTCGACCAACTAGAAGTCCAAGGGCAACAAGCGCACCTATTGTGAGGTTTTTCTCTTGTATCTGGTAAACTCCAACAACTAGTGTTAAAACCGTAGCTATCTGCATAACGACATACGAAATATTGGTCGCCATATTTGTGTGCATCTGAATTTTGAGGTTCATATAGTTGTAAAAATTAACAATCTGACGCCACTTAAATAATCTTCTAGCTGTTGCATTTGTAAGTTTTAGCGTCTCAATACCTTTTATGGTCTCAAAAAGGTAGTTATGTTTAACCTGTCCATCGTGAAAAAGTTTTCTACCTAGGGCAAAAATTGGGATTTGAAAAACAAGATTTACAATCACAATGATAAAACTACACAAAAAAGTTATAACAGCTACTTGTGGGGATATAAGATAGATAACAAAAATAGTTAAAAAAACAAAAGGTAAATCCAGTGCCAAAACTATGCTTTTTGACATAAAAAAGTCTCTAACTTGAGCAACTTCTTTAAAAAGATTTGCTTTTGAACCTGCAAGAAGATGGTCGTGTTGACTCTGAATCAAAAGCACTCTCTTTAGCATCTCCTCTTCCAGCACACTCCCAATCCGTCTTCCCATACTCTCTAGTATATATACGCGAACCATTTTAAAAATGGCGTCAAAAACAAAGATAATAATTATGCCAATTGTGAGCACAAACAGCGTCTCTGTAGCGAAATTTGGGATAACACGATTGTAAACATTCATGGCATATAAAGGGACAAGTAGGATAAAAATATTGATAAAAATAGTTAAAATCCCTATTTTTAAAATATCAGATTTTGCATCTAGTAGATGAGTCCAAAACCAATTCTTGCCCTTCTCTTCGTGCGTTAAAATATTTTTATGTTCAATATCTTTATAAAAATAGAGAAGTGTGTCAAACTCTGACACTAGCTCATCAAGAGACATTTTTATTTTTTCTTTACTAAATGAGTCAAGTATTTCAGCCACTCCATCAGTAAGCGATAGAAATATTTTTGCTTTTTTATCACCACCAGTGACAATACAAGGGAAGATATGAGAGTATATAATATCTGCGGATATAGGTGCTTCTTCAAAATTTAGTCCAAAATCTTTTGCGGCATATCTCAAATCTTCTATCTCTGTATGTGCCCTGCCGTGTGAGAGAATGTTGTTGATAGTTTTTAGTTCTACATCCCCATAGTAAAAATCAAGAATGTATTTAAAAGACAAAAGTAGCTCATCTTTTTGTTTGTTTATTGGTAGTGCTTTTTCCATTTAAATCCTAAACCGTTAATACATGCAGGGTAAATGTATCTGCTGTATTAACCACATCATAAGTAGCGGCGCTACTAGTTGTCCAAGAACCAGCTACTGCAAGATTTGTAGTATGTCCTATGTCCGTTGATAGATATACCTCTGTCAAGCTATTTAATGACGCTGTTGCTGCACTATTTATATTTAAATTGATTGAATTTGAATTTGTTGCAATAGAGTCTAATGCTGCAAAGTCAATTGTCATATTGCTACCAGCGCCCAAAGATAAAATATCAAGTGTTTCAATGTTGGATATATTGTTAAAAGTTGCAGCTGAAATGTTGTCTCCATTTAAAAGCCCACCCAAAGATATAGTATCTGCACCAGCTCCACCATCCATAGTTAAACTGCTAATATGTGAAAAGTCTAGCGTTAGATGGTCGTTACCACCGCCCATATTTACAGTTCCACCGGTTGTTGTACTAATTGTATCATCCCCAGAACCAAGAGTTACATTTTTGCCATTTGCATCACTAAGTGTCACGCTTCCTGAATATGATGATAAATTAATTGCTCCATTAAGAGCAGAATTTACACTTAAATTACCACTTCCTGTGATGCTTGTAAAACTTGCTACTTCTGTGGCATTAAGCGTTATTCCAGTTGTAGCACTAAGAGCTAATGTCTCTATCCCAGTGATAGTTTTACCACTCAAGTCAATGTTATTTGCCATCATGTTTATAATATCCGTTCCGCTACCGCCAGAGTCAGATATATTTGTAGCGCCTGAGAGATTGTAGATATCACCTCCATTTGCACCATTAGAAGTTGCATCGTTATTATCTAGACTGAACACATCACTGTTTGCAGAGCCTACTAAAGTTTGCGTTAGTCCCGTAGTTCCGTCATTTATCGTCAATATACCGCCAATATTTATATTTGCTAAGTTGGAAGAGGCATCATCAGCGTTTACAGTTAGGTTTCCTGCGCCACTTACAGCTATTATTCCTAGTATTGAATCAGCCACACTCATTGTTCCACCAGAGATACTTAGCGTATCAACATTTGCTAGATTACCTGTATATGTAGCCGTTGTGCCAGCCCATATTGCATTGATGGTAGTCGTTGTAATATTAGTAAAGTCGGCTGCTAATGTATTTTGCAAATTAGTGACAGTAACTACACCTGCTCCACCTACTATTTTGGCACTTAGCACCGAAGCATCGGCTGTTAGAGTTACACCGCCGTTGACCGTCACTATCGAGTTTTGAAAATTACCACTAAATGTTGAATTTGCCGTGAATTGAATCAGTTCTGTGCCACCTAGTGAAAGGGTGTTGAAATTTTGACTTGAATTTGTATCTACAAGAACGGTAATATTTCCAGCTCCACTAACAGGAACACTCCCTAATATATTGTCAGTTACTGTCATAGTGCCACCAGAAATACTTAAGGCATCTACATTTGTTAGATTTCCGGTATAGGTTGCAGTAGCGTTCCAATCGACATTTAGGGTTATTGTCGGATTGACTAATGCAAAATTTGCCGCTAAGGTTGCATCCAAATTGATAACATTTAATATTCCTGTTCCGTTGACGGTTTTTCCAGAAACATCTGAAGCTTTAATAGTTAATGTCGCACCAGCTGCTACAAAAAAACTCTCAATTCCACTAAGCGTTGTAGCACTTAAATCAACTACATTAGCTGTAATATAGAGCTGATCTGTTCCTCCACCTGTATTTATAGAGGTGTATGCAGAGTTGATTTTAACTGTTTCTCCAGTTGTATTGTTTGTTGTTAATGTTGTGCCGGTGTAGTTTGTTAAATCTATAACTTCCATACCGCTGATTTTTGTAAAGTCTATAGCGCTATTTCCTTTGACAATCAGAGTATCTGTTCCACCACCATCAGCGATTGCATCTCCTACATTTGTGCCAAATTTTGCAGAGTCAATCGTAATGGTTTCTGCTCCGGTATTGCCATTTATTTTGAGTACACCACCGTTATCTTTAGTAAAACCAGCAACGCTAACATCCAAAACTCCTCCTGCCGAAAGAGTAAGATTGGCTGTAGCACCGCTATTTAAACTTACATGTGATAAATCAGTAGCATTTATGGCGGTTGAAGTTAGCGTTCCGTTGATATTGACTGTTTTACCAGATATAGTTGCGGAGTTTGTGCTACTCAATGTTGCGCCACTGCTAATTGTAACAACTGGAGCTGTTCCGCCAAAAGTACTACTGATAGCGCTTGCTCCTGAGGTAATATTTAGCTCTTCGGTATTGGTAATTTTTGATGCATCAATTGCCACGCCACCACTAATATTTAGCGTATCATTTCCTGCTCCACCAGTGAGCGTGATATTTGTAATTGTGCTATTATTTATAACATTTGTACCACCAGCAGACAAATCTACACCCTTAAATCCAGTGCCACCATTATTTGCTTCTGCGCCAAGAGTAGCTGTTGAACCTGCGCCTAGTTTTAAAATTTCAACTCCAGTAACATTGGTTAGTTGTACATCGATAATCGTTGCGCCGGCATCTATAATCTGTAAAACATCGGCAGTTCCGCTAGAGTCAGTAACGATATCAGCACTTGTTAGATTTGTACTTATAATCTGGTAGGTATCATTGCCAGAGCCACCAAGAAGCGTGTCAGCTTGTGTACCAGCTACAATAGTGTCATTTCCAGTTCCGCCGGTAATACTGTTTGATACACCGCTTGCACCCTTTAGAGTAATACCAGCAGAACTTGTAGATGCATTAATAACTACTTTGTCAACATTAGTATAATTTTTTGAAGTATCCATATCAAGGCTGGTTGTAACCCCTGTTGCTATGAGTGTGTTGATTGCACTTGCCGAGCCGATAAAATCAGTATAGAGAGCTGCTTGAGCTTTTGAAATAGTAAGCGTTTGTGCTGTTGCACCTTGATAAAATTTGAGACCCTCAACTCCTGTAACAGCTATGCCAGAGAGGTCAAAATTAAGTGCAGCATCCATAAAGATAACATCCGTACCACCACCGGTATCATTAATTGTATCTGCTGATATATCTGCAACTGCCGTAAAACGATATGTATCATCATCAGCACCACCATCAAGATAGTCTGATCCTGCTCCACCTGTTAGTGTATCATTTCCTGCTCCACCAAATATAGTGTCGTTTTTAGCAGTTCCAGTGATTGTATCATCTCCTGCACCACCATTTAGCGTAATGGTTCCCGTGTAACTTGTTACATTTGCATTGAAATTTAATATATCATTACCGCCACTGCCATTTACTTGCAGTACCCCAGCTCCACTATAGGTCAATCCACTATAAGTACTTCCCGTAACAGCATTGTTAACAATCATAATCCCATTATTAGCAACACTTGCTGTATCACCAGTAATTGCGCTTGCATCAAGAGTAACTGTTTTGGCAGCTGCAATATTTAGAGCAGTTACACCGGTCAAATCTCCTGTGAAAGTTGTGTTTGCGTTAATATTAATTGTCTCAATCGCCGTTATACTTGAGGCATTTTGACCATTTAGGACACTGTTTATATTTAAAATATCTCCAGCTGATGTACCACCTAGATAAATACCGCCAACCACATTTTCAGCATTGATTGTCACCGCTGTTGTCATGGCTGAAGCGTTTATTGAGATTGCAGTCGCATTACTTGAAGCATCAATTGTTGTTAGCCCCATTGCAGTCGCATTTAGCCCAAGAGTAATAGAGTTAGTATAAGCGTTCAAATCAAGAGTAGAGATACCGATAAATCCAGCAAGATTGGCGTCAACAATGGCACTAGCTCCAGTAATTTTTAAAATATCATTACCGCCAGAACCAATTAGTTTTGCATTCGCTGTACCATCAACCAAGGCGGCCGAGGCGTAAACAAATGTATCAATACCCGCCCCACCCATGATGCTTACATTGCTGAGATTAACTTCATTTGTAGCTCCAATATTGAAACTATTAGTACCGTTAGCCAGCCTGATTTGATCAATAAGAGAGAGACCACTAAATCTAGTGTCATCTGCGACAGTTCCGGCATCTAAAAACTGAACAATATCCGTAGTGCTAGCACCGCCACCAACGATTTTATCAGCACTTGTTAGATTTGAAAGAGAGTAGTTATAGGTGTTTGTTCCTCCGCTTGTGCTAGCGTATAGCGTAGCCAATCCGCCGCCAACACTACTTACATCAACAGCTACGCTGTTTATACCGTTTGCAAGCTGTATGTTTTGTATATTGGATATGGAACTTAACATCAAGTCAGTTAGTGTTCCAGCAGTAGTAAAGGCTATCTTATTGGTTCCTGCTCCACCATTTATAATATCATGGTTATCAAAATTTGCCATAGCGTAGTTAAAAGTGTCATTAAGTGAACCACCCAAGAGTGTCACATCATTTAATTTTGTTGTATCTAAACTAATAGTATTGGCAACATCAGCAAACTGCACATACTCCACATTGGATACATTTGAAAATTTTGTGGTATCACTAATTGTGCCACCATCTCGAAAAACTATTGTGTCGTTGCCACTATTTCCGTTAATAATGTCGCCACTTGTCAATTCTGAAATAAAGGTATAAAGGGTGTCATCGCCACTTCCCATATCTATATTATCACTCCCTGCATTAACCACCGAAGAGATAGCAGCTATCGAGCTGAAGTAGATAGCATCATTACCAACGCCCGCAGAAATCAAGTTTGAGTTTATATTTCCAACAATTGTGTCATTTCCATCACTTCCAACAACACTATTAAAACCATAGATAGTATCTGTTACTAATGGTGTTCCAACTAACTGGGCTAGTGATGATCCAGCAGTTGCGTTAATGTCCACATAAACAGCTTTTCCGGCTACAAGTTCACTATAGTTGATGACATCACTTCCATTAAATGCAGTAGCATTATCACCACCATAGAGAGTATCTCCATCTAATATCCCATAAAGTGTATCATTTCCTGCATTACCATAAAGAGTGTCTGAAGAACTATCAGCACTGCCATTATTATATGCAGTGCCTCCACCTCTAATAATATCGTTTCCATTACCACCATAAATTATGTCAATCCCAGCTCCACCTGCGATGATATCATTATCGGAACCACCATCAATATAGTCATTGCCGCCACCACCAAACAGAGAGTCATCACCAACATAACCTAAAATGGTATTACCAGAACTATTGCCTGCGATTGTGTCTGAATTTAAACTAGAGTTTGCACTATTTGAGCCCATAATATTTTCAAAATTACTGATAGTATCATTTTCTGTAGTCCAGTTTGAGCCATTCCAAACCTGAACAGTTGTAGCAACTCCTCCATCAGCAAGAGTAACATTAATTTTATTTTCCAACTGATAACTTACAGTATCCCCTACGGCACTATTGGATCCACCATCTAAAATATCATTGCCGCCATACCCCTCTATAGTGTCATCTCCAGCACCGCCGTTTATAGTATTGACACTTGAATTACCATAGAAATTATCGTTGTAAGCTGATCCTGTGATGTTATTTACTCCAACAATAACATCACTACCTCTAGATGCAGAGATAACCTGAGAAGTTGTAGTGCTTAGGTTAGTGGAAGCGCCTTCGTTTATCCCATCAATAAAATAATCAAGCCAACTAGCAGTAGCTCCCGTTCCTGTGATTGTGTCGTTTCCTGCTCCACCTGCAAAAGTATTAGTTCCGCTAGAATCAGTTAAGATATCATTGCCGCCGCCGCCTATAATAGTATCGTTACCCAATCCACCATTAAGATAATTGGCACCATTATCGCCAGTGATTGTATCATTGCCACTACCACCAATAAAATTTTCTATTCTAACAACAGTATCATTATCGCCACCCACAACATTGACTGTTGCAACAATAGCTCCATTTAATGTAACATTGATAGCATTGGCAACCGCTGTATAATCAGCCGTATCGGTTCCTTGTCCACCATCAATCACATCACCGCCATCACTGCCACTAATTGCCACTATAGTGTCATCACAAGCTACAGCATAACTTCCGCCATCATCTCCAAAAATAGTGTCATTGCCGAGTCCACCGTAAATAGTATCGTTACCCTCTCCGCCATAAATTGTGTTTCCACCATCAGATATAATAGGAGCGGCAATATCTCCATATAGTTTATCAGCTCCTGCGCCACCGTAGATGATATCAATACCACCACTACCATAAACCGTATCATTTCCATTATTAGCCGAGATAACATTAGCCAATGCATTTCCGGTAATAACATCGTTGTATCCACTGCCTGATACATTTTCAAGCGCTTCTGTAAAATTAACAGCTCCGGCACCGCCTGTTGCTTGATTTGACGATAGCGTACCTAGGTTTACTGTAACGGCTGAGCCTGCATAGTAAAAAGAGATAATATCTGTACCGGCACCACCTATTATCGTATTGGTTGCAGTGGAATCAGAAAGTTCAAAAGTGTCATTGCCGTCGTTTCCATATAGGATATTGATTCCACTTTGACCGTTTAAGTAGTCATCACCACTACCGCCATAGAGGATATCGTTACCGTTACCACCCCACAAGCTATCATTTCCGAGTCCACTATATATCGTATCATTTCCGTCTTGTCCATATAAAGAATCATTTCCAGTCTCAACTCCATCGACAGATGCGCCACTGTTATCATCTCCATAAATTATATCGTTCCCTAAACCAGCCAAGATAGTGTCATTTAATGCTCTGCCAATAAGTGTATTTGCATTGACATCACCCGTGATAGTATCGTTAAAATTGGAGCCTGATACATTTTCTATCTCATAGATAACATTTGTACCAAAGTCCGTACCACTGGCATTATTGGTTGCAAGATTAGCGATAACACCTGCGGTAGTAGCGCTGATAAAATCAACAGTATCCCCGATAGTTTCAGATGTTGTTCCTCCATAAATCGTGTCATTCCCTGCGCTCATTGTAAACCAGTCATCACCACCATTTCCACGAAGATCATCAGCACCTACATTTCCAGCAATAGTATCGGCAAAGCTAGAGCCTAAAACCTTGGAAAATCCGCTAAGCGTGTCGGCTCCAGATGAAGTACCGGTTGCGGTTCCTGCGGTTAGGTTAATTGTAATTCCTGCCGTATCTGCCGAGTAATCAACTGTATCCCATCCAGAGAGTGTGCCAATAACATCTCCACCAACAAGGGTATCATCTCCCTCATTACCAGCTACAGTATCATCACCGGCTCCACCATAGATAACATCATCTCCAAGCCCGCCAGAGAGTATGTCATTGCCTCCCCAACCATATAAAGAGTTGTTGTTTGCATTACCACTAATAGTATCGCCATAGCCTGAGCTTCCATAGATTATCTCAACACTATTAGTAATAATATCTGTCCCCTCTACACCACTTAAAAGACCAGTGGTTAGGTCGGTGATATCGTTTGGATTAGCTGAAACCGAAGCGATAACAACTTTAGCAGTAGCAGCTCGATAATCAGCTATATCAATTCCACCACTACCATTAAGAGTATCATTACCTAAACCACCAACAAGAGTATCGGCACCAGCAGCTCCATAAAGCGTATCATCTCCGATACCGCCAAGAAGGAGGTCTCCAGCATCTCCAGCATATAGTGTATCATTACCTGATCCACCATCAATGCTATTTTTTCCATCACTAGCGCCATTGGAGTTAGTTGCATTGTCTCCGTACAAAAGATCATTGCCGTCATTGCCAGAAATCGTATCAGCTCCTAGATTTCCGTATATAATATTTGAGAGTCCATCACCATAAAGAGTATCTCCCGTTGCAAAATTACCACCATTAATATTTTCAACATTTTGTATAGTCTCAATATTGCCATAGCCATCATCTATAATCTTAAGAGTTGATAAGTTTATGTTGATAGATGCTGTTGTAATGGCACTAAAATCTACACTGTCGATGCCACTGCCACCATCAATATAATCAACTCCTGCTGAGGTAAAAATAGTGTCTGTTCCAGCACCGCCCCTTAAAGTATTGGCGCTACTATCTCCATATAGAGTGTCATCTCCTGCTCCACCAGTAACATTCTCTATCTCAAAGAATATGCTTGCATTTGTGTTTACAGTTGCACCTGTTGTGGATTGAGCGCTCATATCTATAACAAGATTTGTCGCAGAGGTTATGTCAGAAAAATCAAGGGTATCACTGGTTCCCACAACATTTCCGGCTCCATTATCACCGTAAATTGTATCGCCGTCGATGTTGCCGTAGATTAAATCATTACCAACCCCACCATATACTGTATCAATGCCGCCGCCGCCTCGAATGGTGTCATTTCCCGCTTCACCGTAGAACTTTTCAGCCAGAGCACCACCGTTGATGATATCATTACCGCTTCCAACATAGATTGTTGCTAACACTCCAGTATCGGCACCGCTGATAACATCAGCACCAGCTCCACTACGCAATATTTCAATCGCAGCAGTATCGACAATATCAGAGCCATCACCATTGATAATGCCACTGTTTAGTAGAGCTGCGATAGCAATATTGTTAGTTACATAATCGAGAATGTCAACTCCTGCACCACCAAATATTGTATCGTTGCCTGCATCACCACGCATGATGTCGCCACTATCACCAGCATAGATAGTGTCATTCCCTGCTCCACCGGCTATAGTGTTTGAACCATCAAAAGTTGTATGCGTGTTTCCAATATTGTCACCATATAAGAGATCAGCTCCGCTGCCACCACTAATCTTATCAACACCAAGATTTCCATAGATACTCATATCCGCTGTACCCGCGGTTAGTATATCATCGCCACTACCAGAATCAAAAATTTCAATACCGTTTAGGATATCTGTACCTATGGTAGCACTACTATCAACAACTGTTGTACCTGCTGTTAGAGTAATGTTGGCAGCTACAGCTTTATAATCAATAGTATCAATGCCACTATCACCATAATAAAAGTCAGAAGCGCCATCTATGCTCCCTACAATCAAATCATTATCAACGCCACCATAAATCACATCGCTTCCAGCGCCACCATCTAGTGTGTCATTACCTTCATTTCCGTATAGTTTATTATTTAACGCATCACCAGCAATGCTGTCATTACCCTTAGAGCCTTTGATATCCTCAATATTTCGTATCACCTCATCATGAAGGCCCGTTGCTCCAACTATAACATTTGTATATGTAGCACCGTTTAGTGAGACATTTATCGATTCAGAAATAGCGCCATAATCAAGGACATCAATACCAGCACCACCATCAAGAGTGTATGAAGCTGTATCAAAAACTGTATTTATAGTAAAAGTATCTGAACCAGATCCAGTTTGTAATTTTTCAATATTTGAGAAGTAATCTTTTGCTGTAGAACTTCCAGTTTGCGCTATCGACTGTGCTCCCATATCTACAGTTAAAGCTATGACCGAGGAGCTATAATCAGCCGTATCGGCATTTGCTTGACCATCAAGCAGATCTCCATCTAAGTTACCAGTCAAGAGGTCATTACCTGCGCCACCTTGAAGAGTGTTTATAGTACCAGTTTTACCAATTAGTGTATCATCCGCGCTACCAGCCGTAGCATTTTGAATATTAACAAGTGTGTCATAAACCAGAGGTGTAGCGGTGTAGTTTGCTTTTGCACTATTTAAATTAACAGAAATACTAGAGCCCTCACTTGAGTAATCAGCTCTATTTATCCCAGTTCCACCATCAACATAATCTCCATCAAGATTAGCATAAATTGTGTCGTTTCCGCCTCCAGCACTAAGTGTATTTACGACACCTATCTTACCGCGCAGAGTGTCATCTAGAGCTGAACCAATAATATTTTCTATCCCATAAAGAGTGTCAGTTCCCTCTGTTGCTGCATTTCCAACAACAGTTCCAGTTGCTAAATTAGCATCAATACCAAAAAGGGCACCACTATAATTTGCTGTATCGTTTCCACTATCGCTAATAGTACTTGTGCCGCCAATAAAAGTGTCATCTCCTGCACCGCCAACAAAAGTGTCATCTCCTGCACCACCTATCAAGATATTATCAGCACTATTTCCTGTAAGCTTATCATTTCCGCTACCAGTAGTAAGATTTTGCAGATTGGCTAGCGTATCTGAGTTGGTAATCGAAGGTATTGTTCCTGTAATAAAAATATTTTTTGAAGACAAAGAGAGATCTGCTGTTAGATTTTGAGTCCGCGCGGAGTAATCAGCTAGATTGATACCACTAGCGCCATCTAGCACATCACCATCTATATTTCCAGTTAAAGTATCGTTACCATCGCCACCGTAGAGGGTGTTAGAAGCGCCACTTCCACCAATCATAGTGTCGTTACCTGTCGTTCCATATATCTCTTCGATACTATAAAGCGCATCAGTAGAGAGTGTTACTGCGCCAGCTCTTAAATAGACAGAGTTTGTTGAGAGGTCTGCAAAAATATTGTCAACTCCAGCTAAAGCAACAGAATAATCAACTCGATCGCTATTAGCATCACTCATTATTCCAAAATTACTTCCATAGTAGATATCACTTCCTAAACTAGCAAAAAAAGTATCATTCCCACCGCTTCCTATTAGTGTGTCTGAAGCAGTTGATCCACTCATCTGGTCATTAAACAGTGAGCCCTTAACAATCTCTATAGAAATAAGTGTATCTGTTGAACCAAAACCATCACTAGCTAGACCTGTTGCTAGATTAACAATAACTGAATTTGATGCTGAGTAATCAGCCATATCTTGTCCGGTACCACCATCTAGGGTGTCGGCACCGCTTCCACCAATCAGAGTATCATTACCGCTTCCACCAAGAAGAGTATCGTTTCCACCCATACCATTTAGTGTGTCATTTTGATCTCTACCATCTAGTATATTGTCATTGCTATCGCCGATAAGTGTATCTTGGTTAAGAGAGGCATATATATTTTCAATACTAACAAGCTCATCACTACCGCTAGAGCTTCCGAGTGTAACATTTATACCACTAAGAGCAGAGATATAATCCACACTATCACTACCGCTACCACCATCGAACTTATCACCATCTCCAAAAGCAAAAAAAGTATCATTTCCGCCATTACCAAGAAATGTATTTGATACTCCAGCAGTACCTGTCATGGTATCGGCGAAATTAGAACCTATAATATTTTCTATTGAGATAAGCTTATCAGTATCGGTCACTAAGACAATACCACTACCAGACAGAGCCGTACTTAAATCAATAACAACGCCACTTGAATAACTGTAATCAGCCCAATCACTACCCAGTTTTCCATCCAGAGTATCATTACCGCCCAAACCACTTAGCGTATCCCCACCACTGCTTCCAATGATTGTATTTACCAATGAATTACCAACTAGAGTATCTCCAAGCATCGACATAGAGCCTATGATGTTTTCAATATTAAACAGCTGATCAGTTCCCTCACCAATAGCTGAATTAATGTTTAAATTTACATACACTTTACCAAGCGAGGAGCTATAATCAACCGTATCAAATCCGCTACCACCATTAAGATAGTCATCACCAGCACCACCCATAAGTGTGTCATTTCCGCCATATACTGTTGCCAAAGTAGCATCTGTATCGATATTTCGAATATACTCCACACTCTGGTCTGCTAAAACTTCTACTTCAGTATTGCTAAGCAGTGGTGCTGAATCACCATAGATTACATCATTTTCACTACCGCCATTTAGCAGGTCGCTTCCGGCATAGATGGTACCTATAACAACAGAATCTATCATCACATCACCAACGATAGTATCTGCTCCTGCACCGCCACTAATTGTGTCATCGTTTGGTGTTACAGCTACTGCCGTATGGTCATATCCACCAATCAAGAGATTGTTTAAGTTGTCTCCAGTAATTGTGTCGCCAAATTGTGAACCTGCAACATTTTCTACATTTTTAATAATTGTAGTGGCGGCAGTACCACCAACATTTCCAATGGTTCCATTTGCGGAGTTGTTTAAAGTTACAATAACTCCATTAGAGTTATCTGAAAAATCGACACTATCCGTATTGTCACCACCATCAATCATATAGTCATTTGTGCTACCAATCAACCAATCGTTTCCAGCACCGCCATCAAGCCAATCTACTCCACCTCTGCCATCTAGCGTATCATTACCCTCTCCACCTTGGAGTTTGTTATTTAGACCATCTCCACGCAAGGTATCATCAAATTTTGAGCCAATTACATACTCAATATTTGACAAAGAATCAGTAATATCAAGAGTTAATTCTCCAGTAGTTGTGTCAACAGTTGTGTCATAAACTGTTTTTCCAACTCCTGAACCTAACTGTAGGTCAACAACAACTCCCTTGGAATCATTCACATAAGGAAGCCCAGTCAGAGGGTCATTAACGCCTCCATTGGCAAACAAAAAATCATCACTATATTTAGTAACAAAATCATAGCTAACAGTATCTGCCGTCCCTAATCCACCATCTAAAATATTGTTTCCAGCACCACCACTTAGAGTGTCATTTCCTTTATTTCCATCAAGTGTATCATTGCCAATATTTCCATAAATGGTATCAACCGACAACCCACCAGTAACGGTAGAATCTTGCTTTCCTGTATAGATAATATTACCATTTGGCTTATCATCAAGAACAAAACCAGCAGAGTATTGTCCTGTATAGTTATAGTCAGATTCACTTTCAACATCTTTTACAATTACGCCTACATCTTTATATGAAATCAGCGTATCTAAATCTGGGGTAACAATATTTGTTTGCTGTATCGGTGGGACATTGCTGATGTTAAATTCAGATGTGAGAGTGGTTTTCATAAGATAATCTTGACCTAGCACCAAATCCGATGATTGTGTTAAATATTTGACATAAAATTCAATCACTTCACCACCATCTGTTTTAGATGAAGTAAAACCACTTGTTGTGCCTGTTGCTAAAGAGAGACTCCAATTTCCAGAGGCTCCACTAGCTGATGTGCCATCCGAATTTAAGATTGTAAATGCTCCAGAGAGTCCAGCAATATCAATGGTAGTGATTCCAAATCCAACAGGCTGAGAGACATTAATTCTAACCAATTTTGTTAAAAAATCATCACCAACATAAGTAGGATTATCAGCAGTAATTACCTGCTTATGGCTGTCACTTCTATAATCAAGTGTCTCAGACTGAAACTGAGCAGCGGATGTTTTGCTGACATTTCCAAGTGCACTTCCAGTTCCACCTAGAATTTTAAGTGAAGGGGCTATGCTTGTTGCATCTTCTTGTACTTTAACCTGATAAAACCCAAGATCAAAAGAGAGTGCAGCAGAGACATCAGCTATGTTATCTTTTGACTTACTTTGAGTTTCAGTAAAATCATTTCTTTTACTAAAAGATGATGTGTTGCTTTGAGAGCTTGTAAAATCAGTTGGCGCCTCTAAATATTTACCAGATTTTTCTTTTGGACCAATCTCATCCTGAGGCTTAATATTTGGTTGAGGATCAACATAGTAAGCATTATAATCTTTAACAACCTCATCATTTGATTTAGTTTTTGATTCTTCGCTTTGATTTACATCCTCACTCTTTATAAAAATTTCTCCAGATGTAAGAATGGAATCCTTTGGAGCTTCTATAATATTTTCTACTCTATTTAAAATCTGTGCAACATCAAAAGTGCTACCATCAGGTAACTTTACGGTTGGTGGATTTTCTTCAAATGCCATCATTCCAAGAGCAATAAAAGTGATTTTTCCACCATTTGGCATGGTTGCAACAACATCTGTACCGACGATTTGAAATTTAGCGTTAGCGAGATTTACACTGCCGTGAAGCTCGTCTCCAGGGCGAAGATAAATATTGACATTTTCACCAGCTTTTGGAGCATCTTTTAGGGATATATTGCTCTTGCCATAGCTAATTTGCGGTTGATCTGCCATACCAGAACCCTTTTCACTAAAATCTAAAAATTATAGTGCTATATTTTAGCAGATAAAAACTTTATAAACTAAAAAAGTGTAATATACGAACACAGACGCTATTTAAGTAGCCAAGCTGCACAAGGTAAAATCATGAAATTTAAAAAAATTATCTTTCTTTTAGTTGCTGTTATGGCATTCACAAACAGCGCAAATGCTGAGGAAGCAACTTTGTCAAATATACAGTTTGGCTACTCTTCAAATGTTACTGATTCCCTATACACAACAGACTCTAGAAACTCTGGGCTCTATCTTGATTGGGACATTATGAAAACAACTAGTTCAGGCTTTGGCTATGGCGCTGGTATTGACGCCAACTCATGGAGAGCAGAAGATGCAACTGGGGTTTTTACCTCTGGTTACTCAATGTACACAGTTGGCGCATCAGCTAAAGTTGGATACACCTTTGAGAGTAAGTTTAACATACCACTTAAACTCAAACTTGGTGCTGGATATGGTCTTTTATACAGAGGCTCTTACCATGGAGCAGGAGAGCAGTATGAGCTCGGTGGAGAATATACTTTTTTTGAAAATATTGGGCTTGGCATAAAATACAAACACGCAACAGCTGATATAAAAAATATAGGTATTGACACAGACTCAGCAATAGTTTACTTCTACTTTGGAACAGGAGAGTAAGAGATACTTTATCTCTTCTGCGCCTAACTTAGAGATAAAAAAAGTTTATTTTTTAGTATTTTCCTTGCTCTTCTTTTTCTCTTCTTTTTTCTTAAATAGATGATATTTTTCTTCTTCAAGTAGCGTCTCAACATACGATGGCTCAGCTTTTTTAACACTCTTCCAAATTCCAGATGGAAGTCTTACTTTGAGTCTATTTTTCTCTCTTAGTTTTATAATCTTTTTAGCTGTTAAAATCTTTGTAGTTGGAGTAAAATCAACATCAGTAAGATCAATATCTTTTTTATAAAAAAGTGTCTGCTTTTTAAAATTTCCCCATCCTGGAATTCCATCCTCCGTATATGGAACCTCATATCCATTTTTAAAATTTACCATTATTTTATAGTGACTATCTTCAAAAATACTAGAAATCACACCCTGTCCAAAAACTAAACCATAAACACTGTCTTCAACTTTAGCACTGTCAAAATATGCCATTACTACTCCTTAAAAATAAAAAAATTATACTATCAACAGATTACTAAAGAATTACAAATCCTAAACAATACTCATGATTGAGAGATTAAATTTTATAGATTTATCCTCGCACTCAATAGTTATTAAACACCCTTTTTTACTTATACTTTCTGCATTATTTACATCATCAAGAAGTATCATAATCTCTTTGGTTTGTGGGTCATAAACCTTTAGCTTACTCTCCTCTACCGTAAAGATTCTTCCACCTCCACAGCCATCCCCAACAACTCCCTCACATGTGAGTTTTTCATCAAATTTATGCTCCATCATATCTCCTACCATTTTAGATTTGGACGAAGAAGCAACTGATGATTGTTTATTCCCTCGTCCTTAAGTTCTCCGTTATATTTATTTTGACCATTATAAAGATAACCAACACCCAATCCAAAACTCATTTTATGGGTGCCTATTGGCCATTTTTTCTCCACCATAAGTTCTGCTTCTGTAAGCTCATATGTTTTTGCATTTAGCGCAATCATAGCAGAAAAAGCGCTGTTATATAAAAGAGACCAAGCACTTTTTTTATAGTCGATACTAGTTCTTCTTGCGGCTATAAAAACAGTATTTGCAAAGTTGTTGTTCTCATGGAACCTTCCGCCAACTCTAAAACTCCAATCAAGATCTCTATCCTCTTTTTCCCTTGTTCCTTTTAACTTAAACTCTATATTTGACCAATTATCTCTATAGGCGACATTGTCTTTGATAGAGTAATCTCCAACAGTAATAAGATAGCCGGCATAAGCTCGATTTTTACCGAGTCTCTCTCCATCTTGCTTGCTAAATATCATCATTCTTCCAAGGAAAATAGAAAAGGAGTATGGCTCTTCAAATCCCGCAGTAACCGCTCTTATCAAGTTTATATTATAAATATTCATCCTATCATATTCAACTTCATTATTGTGTCTGATATAGAGTCCAGCAAGAGACATCGGATGAATTGAAGCTTCTAGTAAAAACACATTTGGCGAGAGTGAGTTATAGAAAAGTTCTTTATAGATATCACTCTCTTCATAGTTTTTTCCATCGGTTATTTCTCTGCCGCTATCCAAGTCTATAAACGCTGAAACATTTGAGTAGTAAGCGTCTACTTCATAGTCGTACTCAATCTTTTCTTGCGCAAAAATTGCCACTTGAAAGCAAAACAGAAATAAAAAAAACAGTAAACCTCTCATCTATTTTGAAATAATTCTCTTGATAGCCTGACTGCACATAACAGCTCCAAAAGTAGAAGTTACGCCAACAAAACTACCCTTCTCCTTAACCATAGCCTCTTCTGAGGAGAAAATCACTGTATATTTTTTGTTAAAGCCTCTTTTTTTTAGCTCGTAACGAATTTTTGAACCAAATTTATCGCCATGACTTTTCCATATATCTGAGACCTCAACTTTTGTTGGATCCACTCTTTTGGCACTTCCAAAGGATGAGATGAGTTTTTTATAACATTTTTGAGCGAGAGCTAGTTTTGCTTTTGTATCATCAATTGCATCCAAAACCAAATCATACTCATCAAAGTCAAACGCCAAAACCCACTCTTCATCCACTCTCTTGTTTATGATTTTTATATTTGGATAATGTTTTTTAAGTGCTTCGACTTTTAGCTCACCCTTATGAAGTTCAGACCACATTTGACGATTTTGATTTGTCTCATCATAAGTGTCAAAATCCACAATCGTGATGTCACGAATGCCACTTCTGCTTAAGCAATCAAGACAGTGTCCGCCAACGCCACCAACGCCTAAAAGCAAAATTTTTGCGTCTTTGAGCTTAGAAAAATCATCTCCTAAAAGAAGTTTTACTCGATCAAATCTCATCCGCCCTACTTAATCCAATCTTCAAGTCTATTTATGCTTTTGTAAGCGCTCATGTCGAGTTGGATTGGAGATATTGAAACATGCCCTGCTTCGATTGCCTCATAATCACTTATACCAGAATTACCGACTCTTGCGGAGAAGTTTAGTGGATGAAGTCCTAACCAGTAGTGCTCTTCGCCTCGTGGATTTCTATGAAGATGCGCATCGTTTGCATAAACTCTATATCCGGCGTAAGTTACCACCATCTTCGCTTCACTCACATCTGAAGGGATATTTACATTCAAAAACTCTCTAGGTGGCAGTGGAAATGAACCATTTTTAATCTTTAAAACCAACTCTTTTATAACTTTCTTTGCCAAAGTAAAATCCCCTGCAGGGTTTGAGAAATCCATAACTTGCGAGATAGCAATTGCAGGGATGTCATGCAAAACAGCCTCCATAGCTCCAGCACATGTTCCAGAGTATGTGATGTCTTCACCCATATTTGAACCACGATTTATACCACTAACAAGCAGATCTGGCTTAGAGTCGCCGTACATGGCACTTAGCGAGAGGTAAACACAATCGCTCGGAGTTCCATCATCGAGCTTATAAAAATCATCCCCAACACTCACAAAACGAAGCGGACGCACTAGAGTAAGAGAGTGTCCGCATGCAGACTTCTCATTTGCAGGAGCCACAACAACCACGCTTACATCATCAAGTTCCCTAAGCGCTTCAACCAAACTAAGCAATCCATTTGCCTCGTAACCATCATCATTTGTCACTAATATTTTATATTTTTTTTCCATAAGTGCATTTTAGCAACTCTTAGTTTAAAGCCTCTAAAGCACATGATAGAAATACCAAAAGAGAAACTACTTGAAAGTATTAAATTGAGCTACAAAAAATTTCAAGCAACAAGCGATAAAAAAGCAGTTTGTCTTTTTTTTCTATGTTTTGTTATCTAGCCACTTTGTGATGTTCAATTTACATAATTTTGTCAGCTAACCAAGCTTTGATAATGGCTTTTAGTGTGTTTCGCACTGTGGTGTAATTCAATGCTTGCATATAATTCCTCTTATGACAGTTTTCTATCATTATCTCGGATTTCCTATAATTTTGCAGAGTAGCTTGCAAATATAGCTATAAGTATCTTTGGTATCATATGACTTCTTTATTTGTTAGTTGAACTAAATATAAAATATCTTTCAATATAATGCCGACTACAAAAAGGGAAAAATTGAACAAACTTTATTTTAATCGCGTTCATATTGAAGTCACAAATATCTGCGGTCTTGCATGCAGTTTCTGTCCGCCAAAGATAAACCCAACCAAAACGATGCAGTTAGATTTTTTTGAGAGAGTTTTAAACGAGCTAGTTCCATACACAAAATCCTTAGCTTTTCATGTTATGGGCGACCCTCTTACGCTCTCAAATCTCTCATCTTATCTTGATTTAGCATTAGCGTATGGCTTTGAAGTTGAGCTTACCACCAGTGGTTATTATCTTCATAAAACTCCCATGGAAGTGCTGTTTCATAAATCGGTACGACAGCTAAATATATCTCTAAATAGTTTCAACAAAAACTCCCTAAACTTGAGTTTTGATGACTACATGAGCGCTGTTTTTTCTGTGTGCAAAAGTAAACTGGAAAATTATCCAAAGCCTTTTATTAACCTAAGAGTTTGGAATTTGGATGAGGCTTTTTTAGAAAAAGAGTTTAATGATCTACTCTTAAAAAAAATAGAGAATTTTTTTGAAATAGAGCTAGAGATAGATGCGATATACAAAAAAGAGATAAAGTCAGTTCGTCTTGCATCAAAGATTTTACTAAATTTTGATAGCTATTTTGAGTGGCCATCCATGAGTTCATCACACCAAAGTGACGCGCCATGCTATGGACTAAAATCGCATATTGGCATCTTAGCGGATGGCAGAGTTGTGCCTTGCTGCCTTGATGGCGACGGGATTATAAATCTCGGAAATCTTCACACATCATCACTAAAAGAGATTCTAAACTCTAGTAGATCTCAAAACATAGTAAATGGATTTAAAGAAGCAAAGGCTGTCGAAGAACTTTGTAAAAAATGTAGTTATAAGGATAGGTTTATACTAAACTCAACCAGTCACATATAGCCTCGTTTAGCTTGTAGTCATATCACAAAGAACCCTTTTTATACTTTTCGAGCAACACTATTATGGGGGTGATGATACCATCCCGAATCACTATAGTCATCCTTGGGCTTATTTCGTCGTACTTTTACAAGAGTAAACATACCTCCCATTTCAATAGGACCAAATGGTCCCTGTCCCATCATCATTGGCAATGTATTTTCAGGTAGCGCCATCCCCATCTCTGCCATATCCTGCATCTCTGCCATCCCATTTTTACCCATCGGCATATACATATAATCTGGCATTAAATTACCAATTTTTTCACTTAAATCATCTTGTTTTACACCAATCATATTAGGAATGCTGTGTCCCATAGCACCCATGGTATGGTGTGATTTATGGCAATGAAAAGACCAATCGCCTTCCTCTGTTGCCACAAATTCAATAGCACGCATCTGTCCCACACCGATATCAATAGTTACCTCTGGCCATCTTGCACTCTTTTGAACCCATCCTCCATCTGTACAGGTAACCTCAAATGGATGTCCGTGCATATGAATTGGATGGTTTGTCATAGTAAGATTTCCCACGCGGATTCGAACCCTATCTCCGACACGAACATTCATTGAATCAATTCCAGGGAAGACACGACTGTTAAAACTCCAAATATTAAACTCCGTCATAGTTGAAGGATTTGGAGTGTATGTTCCCGGTGCTACATCATAACTAGCGAGTAAAAAACAAAAGTCTCGATCAACTTTATGCTCGGATGCATTTTTGGGGTGAACAATAAACATCCCCATAGAACCCATTGCCATCTGCACCATCTCATCAGCGTGTGGATGATACATAAATGTCCCACTTTGACGCAAGACAAACTCATACACAAAACTCTCTCCTGGTGCAATCTGTGGCTGGGTCAAACCACCTACTCCATCCATTCCATTTGGAATAATAAGTCCATGCCAGTGGATTGTTGTATGTTCTGGGAGATGATTAGTAACAATAATCCGTACAAAATCACCCTCCACTGCTTCAATTGTAGGTCCCGGAGAAGTACCGTTGTATCCCCAGCAATTAACTACCATGCCAGGAGCAAACTCCCGCACTACAGGCTCTGCAATAAGATGGAATTCTTTTGCTCCATCTTTCATCTCATATGGCAATGTCCAACCATTAAGCGTAACAACTGGATTATATTTTTTTCCCTTTCGTGGAGTAATGACTGTGGAAGGAGAAAGGACTCGTTTTGGGTTTTTTACCAATGTAAGCTGTCGTTTCACTCCATTAGTATGAAAATCATGATTATGTTCTTGTGCTTGAGAGGTTTTTGCCAATGCGCTTGAAGCAAGCAGTACCGCACCTAATCCTAAAAAATCGCGTCTATCGTGCTTCATTATAGTTTCCTCCTACTGCGTACTCTAAGTCAGCCTGAGCCTTCCAAAACTCACTATATGCTTCAACGGCTTCAATCTTGGCATCAACAAGATGCCGTTTATCCTCAAGCAACTCATAAATACCATCAAGCATCCCATTATAATATAGCTGCGTCTCTTCTAAAATCTGTTGATTTATTTTTACAATTACATCATCATATTCATGAACTATAGTATGAGCATGAAGCAAAAGCGCATATTTTTCACGCACCTCCGAACGAATAACAACCGCCTTCTCATACAAATGATGAACATTTTGATTGTAGAGCGCTTCTGCTTTACTGACACGAGCTTGCCCAAAGTCGAAAATTGGAATCGGAATTTTAATTCCAAAGCTGTTAAGACGATCCTCATTACTATTTTTTTCACTCTCTATTGATAACTCCAGCTCGCTTAATAAACGGGTATTCTTAGTATAACCTGCCTCTTTAGCGGCATAATCTACGGCAGCAATAGCCGCTCTCATATCTAGTCGACTAGCAATTGCTATCTTTTCTAGACCTTTTGATAAGTTTGGTGGAGACTCTATCGGTTTTAAACTACTATCGAGCGTGTAATTAGTTTGCCCACCATAAAGTCCACATATACGGTTTAGTGACTCTCGTGCCATGGCATATTTCTTTGCTATCTCTATTGACTCAACACGGGCATGCTGATACGAATTCTGAATTTTTAGAAGGTTTCGTTTTGTGATATTACCTGCTGTATATTGTCGTGTTACAAGCTGAAGAGAAGCCTCATGTGATACTAAAATATCTTTATAATAGAGCATTTTCTTCTCAATAGCAACGAGTTCTATATATGCTTTTTTAGTATCTCTAACTACCTCTAGCACCTCATTGCCTATACTAGCTTGTATCTCTTCTAGTGCAATCTTGCCTAGTTCCCTTCGTAACGGTATCCATAGCATATCTAGAAATGCAATATCAAGACTAATAGTCGATTTGGTAACCCCATTGCTACGCCCTACACTGTATCCTAAAAGCGGATTATTCACAAGTCCTGCTTGAACCAAATCACTCTGTGAAATACCAATTTGTGCATAACTCTGCTGTAATGCGCGATTATTAATAAGAGCAATCCGTACGGCATCATCCATTTGCAAAGGTTTCTCAAGTAGCCTCCAAACGCTCTCTTCTACTTTAGAGGCATCTTCTGGCGATTTAATCCACTGCAACTCTTTTGCGCCGTGTGATGAACTCGAGTGCTTTACCTGATCAAATATTTCTTGCTGAGAGATTGTAGAACACCCACTCAAAAGAAGTAAGCCGATTAACGAGACTGTTTTTGCAACCATTTTGCACTCCCATGTCCACTTCTGTTTTGATCAGCTTTTTGAACATCTGCTTCTTCATGCAGATTAATCGGCTTAGCAATCGGTAAATAAACGCTTTTTCCATCCGTTGCACCTAATGATTGAGGAGAATTTTCTGTAGCATTTAGTAAAACTGCCCATCCTGTTATTATTATGTTTAAAAGTTTCATTTTTTCATCCTAACAGTAACAAATATAATATCAGTACAAACTAAAGTTTACAATTGCGTAAACGCAATGCATTGGCAATCACAGACACTGAGCTAAAACTCATCGCTAAAGCTGCAATCATCGGCGAGAATAGGATTCCAAAAAATGGGTATAGCACTCCCGCTGCAATTGGAATTCCAACGCTATTATAAACAAAAGCAAAAAATAGATTCTGTCTAATATTCTTCATTGTTGCGCGACTTAACTTTCTTACTTTTAATATTCCCATCAAGTCCCCTTTAATAAGGGTAACTCCCGCGCTCTCAATAGCTACATCTGTTCCCGTTCCCATAGCAATACCAATATCAGCAGATGCCAGTGCTGGAGCGTCATTGATTCCATCTCCTGCCATAGCAACAACTTCGCCATTTTTTTGCAGATTTTTAATAATTGAGACTTTATCCTGAGGCATGACATTAGCATGAACTTCGCCAATATCTATTTGTCTAGCAACGGCGTTTGCAGTAAATTCGTTATCTCCACTAAGCATAACAACACGAATCCCTTCTGATTTTAGTAGCTGAACCGCTTTACTAGAGCTCTCCTTAATTGGGTCTTCAATCCCAAATATTGCACTAAGAGTCGAGTCTATAGCCATAAAAATGACCGTTTTTCCATCTCTCCGCATATTATCAGCTTCACTCAAAATAGCTTTTGTGGAAATACCAAGGCTCTCAATAAATGTATCGCTTCCCACACTTATACGCCCGTTTTCAATCTCACCGACAATCCCTTGTCCTGTGATGGCATTAAAGTCTTTTACCTCAACAAACACCACTCCGCTTCTATGTGCATATTCCACTACTGCTTCAGCCAACGGATGTTCACTCGCTTTTTCCAGACTCGCTCCGTAGCGTAAAATCTCATTTAGTTCAAATCCATCCAAGGGAATAAGTCGAGTTACTTCCGGTTTGCCCTGTGTTAGTGTTCCTGTTTTATCAAGCACTAGCGTTGTTACTTTCTCCATCATCTCTAGAGTTCGCGCATCTTTAATTAAAATACCCATCAATGCCGCGCGCCCGGTTCCAACCATAATCGAAATCGGAGTAGCCAGACCCAAGGCGCAAGGACAGGCAATAATTAGCACGGCAACCATAGCAACAATGGCATACCCCAATTGCGGTTGCGGACCCCAAATCCACCAGCCCGCAAACGCCAACAGTGCTGAGACAACGACCGCTGGGACAAAATAGCCTGACACTATATCAGCTAGCTTCTGTATAGGCGCACGGGAACGCTGTGCATACGACACCATCGCTACAATCTGCGAGAGCATCGTATCACTTCCAACCCTATCTGCACGCATAACAAGAGTACCGTTTTTATTTAAAGTTGCACCAATCAGCAGGTCGCCTAATCCTTTAGGAACCGCGATTGGTTCTCCGGTAATCATCGACTCATCCACATTGCTCTGCCCTTCTAGCACGACACCATCTACAGGAATTTTTTCTCCTGGTTTAATTCGCAGACGATCTCCTATATGAACTTCATCAAGATTAATGTTTTCCTCATCTCCTTTTTCATCAATGCGGTGTGCTTGCTTGGGTGAAAGATTCAATAGCGTCTTGATTGCACTATTTGTTTTACTGCGTGCGTTAAGTTCAAGCACCTGACCCAACAAAACCAACACCGTAATAACAGCAGATGCTTCAAAATAGATATGTACCAATCCCTCGTGTGTCTGCATAAGCGGAGGGAAAATATGGGGAAACAGCAGTGCAACAATACTATACACATACGATGTTGCTACCCCGATGGCAATAAGAGTAAACATATTCAGATTGAATGTCCTAAACGATTGCCATCCTCGCACAAAAAATGGCCATCCTCCCCACAAAACAATAGGAGTAGCAAGAAAAAATTCGACCCACTGGAGCATCTTCATAGGAAAAGGTAAAAATCCCATATCACCTATCATTGCAATAATAAACAAAGGGATTACAAGGACACCACTAATCCAAAATCGTCTATTGATGGAGTCTTGTTCACTATGTTCTTCAACTGCAATATTGGGATTCATTGGTTCCAGTGACATACCACATTTAGGACAGACACCGGGATGATCTTGGATAACTTCGGGGTGCATGTGGCAGGTATAGTTGGTAGTTGGCACATCATGCTTATGTGATGTAGATTGCCCCACGCACAATCCACCAGAACAGCCTTGGTTTGGAGACTCTAAATGAAAATAAGTTTCAAGATGCTCGGTAAATTTTTGCCTACAATGTTCGGAGCAAAATAGATAACGCTTCCCTTCAAAATCACTTTTATAGGGCGTAGAGTCAGAAACTTCCATGCCACAGACAATATCTTTGAACATTTTGCACCTCCAAATTTTGTATCATTACATAAATTTAAACTCTCTAGCCTAATGTAAATTTTTATACTATTATACACCCAGAATAAATATAAATATTATATTAAACTAGCAAAATAGATATGCACCTCCAAAAAACAACTTAACAAAAAAAATGATATTAGAACTATAAAAAAGACTTAGATAAAGCTACTCTTTTATCATCTCCATCAACAAAATATCTGAAGCATCGCGAAGTTCCCATCTCTCGTTTTTATGAGAAATTTTTGCTCCATTTTTCATAACCTCAATAAAAGTTTTTTCTGTCTTCATGTTGTCAAGAGGGCACATTTTTCTAGTTGTTGCTAAGTTGAAGATAACTATATCGTCATCCTTTAAAAGATAGTCACAACTGAAGCGATTGCACCCTGTAAAACCACTCATCTTGCTATTTTGTTTAAGTTCTAAAAAAACCGAAATTCCATGCTTTAGGGCTACTGTAGCTTTTTTTCCATCACTAAGAGTTTGAACTATGTATTTTCCGCCATCAAAAGAGACTGAAACACTCTTAAACTCACCAAGAACTGATCCATCATTTTTAAGAAACTTTAAAATTTTTCCATCGTTTGTGTATCGTCTTGCTTCTACTAAATTTCTTCTAAAAATATTAGCTTTTTCCATAATATCTTCTTCGCAGTTCATCATCGTAGAGACTAAATTTTTATCTATTCTTAACTCATCTGCGCTACTTTCATAGCTTCCAGAAAAGTGGTTACACCCATCATTACCGCTTAATTTATCATCTTTAAAGTTTAGTATCGCCTTTGAAGAAGTCGATTTCCACTCTCCATCCAGCGGAGCCTGAATCTTTCTTTGCGAGTATGTAGTTGTTGAACATCCGCTCATAAAAAGAGCAATGGTCAAACAGAAGTAGAAGCTTTTTTTTATCATAATCTTTTTTTATATCCCATAAATTTTAATATACTAATCAAAGCGTAGTTGCCTCGCTAATATCAGAAGTAATCTCATATCTATCTCTTCCGCTCTCTTTTGCTCTGTATAACATCTCATCCGCCTTTGTTATTAAAACCTCTTCATTGAGAGCTTCATCCGCAATGCAACAAGCAACACCAACAGATATAGTCATAAACTCATTGACCTTTGAGCCCTCATGTTTTATTGCACTCATTCTCACACTATCACAAATTGCTTGCGCTAGCTTTATACTGTTTAGTTCACAAGTTTCAGCCATCAAGATACCAAACTCCTCTCCACCAAGCCTAAAAACAAAATCACTCGGTCTCTTTAGAACACTCTTTAGGGTTTTCGCAACACTCTTTAGCGCATTGTCTCCCTCTATATGTCCATAAGTATCATTGTACTGTTTAAAATAATCAATATCTAACATCATAAAAGTGATAAAGGAGTTACTTCTCTTGGCTCTTCTTAGCTCCCGCTCATAAACAAGATTAAAATAACGCCTATTATAGAGTCCGGTTAGCGAGTCCGTATACGAAGCATTTTCCAATCTTTTATTAGCATTTTTTAACTTTTTTGTTGCGATCTCAAGCATAGTTTGATCTTTTTGAATACTCTTAAATACATAAAATGAGATAACCACAATACCAAGAATAATAATGATTAGTATGGAACCAACTTTAATCATCATAGAGTCATACATCTGCAAAAATTTTTTCCGCTCATATTTTGCAATTTCAATCTCATAAGAGATTAGTTTATCTACTACTTGGTGGATATGCTCTACTGTTTTCTCAAAATTATCAATCGATAAATTTTGTATATTATGTCCATCAGAAATTGCTTTTAGCATTTTTTCCAAATACTCATTTGTATTTTTTATCTCCGAAGCCGTATACTCAACATACCCAACCTCTTCATATCTTTTAAAGTGAGATTCATAAGATTTCCACTCTTCATTTGCTTTTACAATTGCACTTTTTATCTCAAACTCTGCATCACTTTGGCTGATATCACCATTTTTTGCCTTATACACTGTGTTGTACATATTGCCATGATATGCCTCGACGATACCGTTAAGTTCTATTACCGGCAAAAGAGAGCCAAAATATAGTGAATCAAGATTTTTTTTCATAGAGTTTATATTGATGGCACCCATAATTCCAACCATAATTAAACCGATGGTGATAATAATTAAAATAAAAAAAAGCTTGCTTCTGAGCTTTAGCGCCTCTAAAAAATACAAACATTTCCTTTTACTAAATCATACTAAAGTATAAGATATAAGCAAATTTTATGCCATATAAAAAAGGTAAAAACTTTACTGTTTCACCTTTTTTACGGGCTCTATTTTAACTCTATCTCTTCATAAAATGAACCAAACTAAAACTACTCACTCCTACGAGAAAGCATATTGTACACACCAGTTCCTACTATCACAAGCGTTACTCCAAGCACTAGATAAAAAGCATTTATTAACTTGTTATAGTCATCAAGAACAATCTTGAAAACAGCCATTAACGACTCAATAGATAGTGCAATAATAATAGAAGTTAAAAACTTACTAAGCGTTTTACTCTGCTCATTCCCGTAATTTAACGCTTTAAATAAGACATCGTTGAGAGATTGTCGTCTGAGAAAATCAAGCTAGCACTAAACTGGAGTCCAAACTACCATATGTGAAACTATCTAATACTAATCTAATGTTATGTATGATGAGTATTTTTTACTCCTTATCCCCATTAGCAAATCACAATATTTAACAATCCAAAAGTTGCCATCTCTTCGTAACTCTCTAAATGTCAAGAAACTGTCAAGAGAGTACACATAAACATTTGACACAATCATTTTATACTTTCAACATATAACAACAAAAGGAAGAAAAATGAAACTTATAATCACCATACTTTCACTCTTTAGTATCTCGTTTGCATCGGTTGCGGATGAGTATCTGCTCACTCTTGCAAAACAAGCCAAATCTGAAAATCCTAAGTTCAGTGGGTTTGATACAAAAAGAGGAGAGTCTGTTTTTACTTCAAAACATATAGGAAAAAAAGGCAAGGAGATTTCGTGTACATCTTGTCATGGGAATGATTTAAATAAAGTAAGTAAGAACTACTTTACCACAAAAGAGATTGAACCGCTCTCACCAAAAGCAAACCCAAAGAGATTTAGTGACATCAAGACAATCGAGAAGTGGATAAGAAGAAACTTCAACGATGTTTATAACCGTGAGGGAACAACCCTAGAAAAAGGTGATGTAGTAACTTACATCATTAACAAATAAGGAGCTAAAATGAAGTCATTAATTTTAACAGTAGCACTAACAAGTGCAGTTTTTGCATCTAGTTTTAACAAAAGCGATGTTGCTCCGGTAACAAATGAGCTCTACAAAAAAGAGTGTGGTTCTTGTCATTTTGCATATCAGCCAGGGCTTCTGCCCTCAAAAGCCTGGAACAAGATGATGTTAAATCTTAGCAACCATTTTGGCTCAGATGCTAGTTTGGAAGAAGAGGATTATCTCTCTATTTCGCGCTACTTGAACAACAATAGTGCTGAGAAATTTATGAACTACAAAAGGAGTGCTAAGATTGTGGACAGCTTAAGAGCAGGGGAGATCCCTGAGTCTATATCAAAAACTCCATATATCATTAAAAAGCATAGAGATATAAAGGCAAGTTTGATTACACAAAAAGAGGTTAAAGGTATATTTAACTGCACAGCGTGTCATACTACTGCCCAAAAATGGATATATGGCGAGAGTGATGTTTTAATCCCTAACTATGGCAAATGGAAAGATTAAAAGGAGAGAAAATGTTTAACTCTTACATCTGGTCGCTTCCCTCAAGACTCTTTCATTGGCTCTTTGTGGGGTTGATACTTTTAGCTTTTTTAACTGATGATGGCAAGTTGCTAAACTATCATGCGCTTATTGGTTATGGAGTTTTGATTCTACTTGTGTTTAGATTTTTTTGGGGCTACATTGGTCCAAAATACTCAAGATTTAAAGATTTTCCACTCGCATTTAGAGATGCGAAAGAGTTTGCGTTAAACATCTTTAGCTCTAAGCAGAAATACATTGGGCACAACCCTATCGCCTCCTATGTGATGATAGGGATTTTTATAGTGGTTTTTCTAACCATACTTACAGGCATCTTAACTCTTGGTGTTGAAGAGGGAAAAGGTTTGCTCTCATCACTAAATAGCACTTTTTTCAAAAAAATGGAGCTCTTTAAAGACATACATGAGTTCTTTAGTAATCTCTTACTTGCCCTTATCGCAGTGCATCTGCTCGGCATTTTTAGCGATAGAGTACTTCACCCAGCGCATAAAACGCTAAGTTCAATATTTAACGGTATTAAAGTAACGAGCGAGGATTACAGTATCAAGCTAAATATCGCTCAAAAACTTTTTGCTCTAATATTTTTGGCTCTGTTTGTTGTCTTTTTTATTTTTAACATAAGCATAAAAAACAATCCGCTTGTTGCATCAAAACACATGAGCGTTGATTATAAAAAGCTAAATCCACTGTTTGTCAAAGAGTGTGCATCTTGCCATATCATCTATCCACCACACACGCTACCAGCTACTTCATGGGTAACTATGATGGGTGGTTTGGAGAATCATTTTGGAGATGATGCTTCACTTAGCGAGAAAGATAACAGAGATATTTTAGACTTTTTGGTACGAAATAGCGCTGAGACCTCAACACAAAAAGTAAGCGTCAAGGTTTTAGATTCGATAAAAAATAAAGATATAATAGCAATAACTCAGAGTGATTTTTGGAAAAAAAAGCATAAAGATATACCAAAAAAAGTTTTTGCACATAAAGATGTGAAGAGCAAAGCAAACTGCAAAGCGTGTCATAGTGATATAGAAAAAGGATTGATTGAAAATGATAAAATTAAAGATATTAACGCTTTTATGTAGTCTATTTTTATCATTTTCTCTTTATGGAGATGGTAATTATAAACACGAGCATGAAGAGAAAAAACACCACATTTACAAAAATCTTGAATACTTAAACCTTGGCAAAAATCAATATAAAGAGATGAGAGAGATACTTCTAGAGTATAAGAAAGATTATGAAAAATTTAATAAAAAAAGAGAAAAAAGAGAAAAAAAACTCCAAGAGCTAATGAGAGAAGATGAATTTAGTAAAGAGAAGTATGAAGAGATTGTAAAAGAGATACAAAAAGATGCTACGACTCTTGAACTTAAGACTTTAAAAAGAATTCACTCTATCTTATCGCCATCGCAAAGAGAGAGTTTTTCATACTATTTACGGGAGTGGAGAGTTGAATAAAAAAGTTTTACTTATCGAGGATGACTTGCAGATGCAAGAACTTATAGGAGAGTATTTAAAAGAGTTTGGCTTTATATGCAGCGCATTTGCTCACCCCAAAGATGCCATAGAAGAGCTTGAGAAAAATGGCTCTTACTCTATCGTCATACTGGACCTAATGCTCCCTGACATGGACGGTTTTGATGTTCTAAAGAAGATAAAAAATATAAGCAGTATCCCCATAATAATCTCTTCAGCAAGAGGAGACATAGGAAACAAAATACACGGTTTTGATCTTGGAGCGGATGACTACTTGGCAAAGCCTTATGAGCCACGAGAGCTTGTTTTACGGATAGAGCATATTCTAAAAAAGCCGCAAGATGCGAAGATACGAGCTGGAGAGTTTCTGATAGATAAAGCAAACAGAGAGGTTCTTTTGGATGGTTACGCGATTGATTTTACAAAAATAGAGTTTGAGATATTTCTCTTTTTAGTAGAAAACATAAACAAAATATCCTCACGAGAGCAGATCATAAACGCGACTTCGCTGGATGAAAACACAAAAAACAGAACAGTCGATACACACATAAGCAACATAAGAAACAAGATAGGTGATGATTCAAAAGAGCCTCTGTTCATCAAGTCCGTATGGGGCATCGGTTATAAGTTTGTGAGCTAGCATGTCAATCCTCAGAAAAATATCAATACTTTTTTTAACAAGCTTTATCCTTATGAGTGTTATAGGATTTTGGATAGATAACATTAACTCCAAAAGAGTGGATGAGCTTATAAAAGAAAAATACCTAAAAATTGCTAATGAGATATTTCAAAATATTGACAACAACGATAGAGTTGAAGAGCTCATCAAAAAATACGATCTTGTAAGAGTTGATAAAGATGATGAAAGCAAGAGAGAAGTTCTCTACTTTGAAAAACACACTTTTGGCTTTATCTCTATAAAAAAGGGGTCTTTTGAAGATGAGTTTATCATAGAGATAAATTTTCTTGATGAGAGTTACAACCTAAAAACACCGAATGAGGAGAATATTAACGACAAGTTGATACTTAATATCCTTATTTTTTTAGATACTTTTGTCCTTTTGCTTATCTTTTTATATCTTTTAAAACTGCTCGCTCCACTTAAAAAAATCACAAAAGGAATTAAGAATTTCTCTAACGGAGACTTCAATAATAAAATAGAAGTAAAGTCAAATGACGAGATGCAAATGCTCTCAGATGCCCTAAACTCAATGGCAACCTCTTTGGGAGAACTTTTAAAAAGCAGGGAAGAACTCTTAAGAGACATAGGTCATGAACTTAGAACACCAATAGCAAAGGGAAAGTTCGTTATCCAAAAAGTAGAAAATGCATCCCAAAAAGAACTTCTTCAAAAGATATTTTTAGATTTAGAGGTTTTAACAAATGAGCTCTTGGAGCTAGAGAAGTTAAACTCCACAAAACTAAATCTCTCAATATTTAGCGCAGAGACTTTGGTAACAGAAGCACTAAGTAAACTCTACATAAACGATGAATCAAGCATAACCATTGAAATAGAGGATGATTTTAAGATAGAAGCGGACTTATACTATCTCTCGGTCGCACTCAAAAACCTTATAGATAATGCACTGAAATATGCAACTGTACTGCCTATAGCTATTAAAATTTCAACCAAGAAGATTTGCGTTATCAACAGAGGGAAAAAGTTATCAAAAGAGCTCGATTACTATCTAAAACCCTTTACGCAAGAGCTATCTCAAAGGGATGGGTTTGGGCTAGGTCTTAGCATAGTAGAGAAGATAGTTGCTAAACACAACTTCTCACTACTCTATTCTCATGAAGAGGGAGAAAATATATTTTGTCTGCGTCTAGTTTGAGTTTTTATAAAATATAATCCACTATTTTTGACTCAAGCGTCACTGCTTTTACAAGCTCTACCACTTTTAAATGCTCTGGATGAATAGCGTAAGTTTGCATATCTGATTCGGTCTCAAAAGTTGAGTAAATAGAGAGATCAAACGCTCTATCTGAGTTAGTAAAATTAAGACCAACCTCCATTTTTTTAAGCTCTGGGATAAGAGCGACTAAAGCATTTAATTTTTTTGTTACTTTGGCAAGATTTGCATTTTTGTTTTCATCACGAAACTTAAACATAACTATATGAACAATCATTTTTCATCCTTTTTTATGAAATTTTATCTAAAAAGTTTATGGGATAATTTTAAAAAACTATCTCCAAAAAAATTTAGCAATTATCACTACAAAAAACAGCTCTGTATCCATGTTGGCTTGAATTGAGAGAGTATAGATGATTGGGAGCATCACAAAGATTAGGGCAGTATTTGAAATTATCTCGGTTGTAAAAGTCACAAGAATTGCGATAGAGATAAAGACAAATATAGCAGGTAGGTTAGTTAAAGCCAGAAGATAAGAAGTCACTTCATTTGCTAAACCACTCGAGCTAAAAGCAGCGGCAATTGAAAATCCTGCACCAAAAAGGAACATAACTCTAAAAGGAACCTTGCCTTTATCCTCCATCCAATCAAGGATAGAAAAAAGGTGGAGCAAAAAGCAAAAGCCCAGCAATTAGTAAAATAACACTCTCGTTTAGCCCAAGTCCACTCCAAAAAGAGTCAAATGGAGCGTTTAGCAAAAGAAGTGTGACAACTCCGCCAATGAGCGAAAGTATCTTTTTTTGATCACCACTTAGTGATTTTTTCTCATAATCTAGTGATATTTTAAATCATCCTGTTTGCCAAGAGTATCGCTTTTGATTTTGCACCATATATCTTCTGTTTAATATTTTTTACAAAGTCTATAAATTCTCTATTTTGCAAATTTTTTTCCATGAGCATCTCATATTTTGTGGAAGCAATTTTTTGCTTTTTAACACCATATCAATAAAATTAAAATTTATTTAAAAATATGACAAATCGACATACTTTACTATGCCAAAAAGAGCGTAAAATGTTATTTATATGTTTGTTAATTTCGTACACATTTTCATTCAAGATATTAAGAGCAATAGAAGATATTTGAATTTTACTTACTTTTTACTCTTCTTCATATTAAAAAGCACAACCGCCACAAAGGCAAGTAGACACCCTATAAGCGTTGAGACCGCTAGGTTTTCACCGTAAACAAACCAGCTTGAAGCGATAGCGCCGATGGGGACTATAAACATAAAAACGCCCGTTTTGTGTGCTCCTATCTTTGCGGCTGAGATAAAGTAAAGCGTGGTGGCAAAAGCCCCTGGGATTACGCCTATAAAGGTGATATTTTCCCAAAAAATAGCGTCATAAGAGCCAAAATCAAATGGATGGTATGGGAGTGCGAATATCATATTTGTAAAGCCTGTTATGCCAAAAACTACAAGCGAGTAAAACATAGGATTTGTTCGGGATGAGGCCTTTTGAGAAAAGATAGTAACTAGTGCCCAAACAGCAGCGCATCCTAAAAAGTATGAGCTCTCTACATTTAAAAATGCAAAACCTTCAAATGGTATGCGTAGCAAAATCAGCGCTCCAAAAATACCAATAAAAAGCGCTATAACTTGTCTGCTTGTCACTTTAGTGCCTAAAATGGTAATAGACATCAAATATGTAAATATTGGCGCGAGAGAGGTAACCATAGTTCCACCATATCCAGCTGCACCGTGAGCCAGTCCTGCAAAAAAGAGATAGTTAAAAAGTGAGGTCAAAAGCCCAGCAATAAGCATATAAATATACCCTATTTTATCTGATTTAAGTGGAGTTTTAAGATACCAAACAACAGGCAAAAGAGCCATAAATGAGATGCCATACCGCCAAAAAGCCGCAACTTCAGCATGAGAATGCGCCGCTGCAACTTTTCCAGCCGTCCATGAAGTTCCCCAAAAAAGCATAGCAACTATCATAAGTATAAAATAACGCATTTGATTTTCTCTGTTGTTCATTTATTTAACTCTCTATTTTTAAACTAATTATACAAACTATTTTGTGATGATAGATGTTTTTATAGATATTTGTTTGTCTGATTTTTTAGAATCTTTTACAAAGATACAGACAAAGCTATAATTAAGTTAAAGGCTATTTTTAGCCATTTCACACCAAAGAAAGATACATAAACCATATAAAAAATCAAGTAAAACTTAATATTTTACTAAAATAAATTCTTATTTTTAGTAGTACAAATTTTATAAAATTATTTTATTTTAGAAAATAGATTATTAGCAATCGGATTGAATTAAAAAATTATGTATTCAACCTAAAATAACAGATACAAAAAAGATAATAATAATAAAAAAATATTTATAATAAATTCGCCTTAAATAGCCATTTTAAATGGTTTTACATATAATATTTTATCGTATTTAATAAATTATAAAATACTATATAAGAGAATAAAATTTATTTGTAATCATCATAATTACAAATATTTATGCAAGGAATGATAATTACGGTTTATAAATAAAAACTGAGTAACCATACCAAACAATGATGAAAATTCTAAGTGTTACTTATATCTACAATTTTTTAAAATAAAGTATAACTTAACTTTAAAACTAATGTTTACTAAAGAAATTTAAAGCTTAAAGTGATAATATTTAGCCGTTAATGGACACATTAATAAAAAAAATGAAATAGATTTAATTTTTAATTCTATTTTAAAATTATCAACTAGGAGAAAAAATGTCACTTTCAAGAAGAGAATTTCTTAAAAGTTCAGCAGCAGCATCTGCAGCGGCAGCTATCGGTATGAGCGTACCAGCTGAGCTTGAAGCAGCAGCAGCTAAAGCTGAAGGAGATTGGAGATGGGATAAGGCAGCTTGTCGTTTCTGTGGTACAGGTTGTGGAATTATGATGGCAACAAAAAATGGTAAAATTGTTGCTGTTAAGGGAGACCCTGCAGCACCAGTAAACCGTGGTCTTAACTGTATTAAGGGTTACTTTAATGCTAAGATTATGTACGGTGCAGATAGATTGACTCAACCACTACTTAGAGTTGGCGCTGATGGCAAATTTGACAAAAAAGGTAAGTTTACTCCTGTTTCTTGGAGCAGAGCTTTTGATGAGATGGAAGTTAACATCAAAAAAGCACTAAAACATGGCGGACCTGAGGCTGTTGGAGTTTTTGCTTCTGGGCAATACACTATCATGGAAGGTTATGCAGCACAAAAGATGATGAAAGCTGGATTCCGTTCAAACGCTTTTGATCCAAATGCAAGACATTGTATGGCATCTGCCGTTGTTGGTTTTTACCAGACTTTTGGTGTTGATGAGCCTTCTGGTTGCTACGATGATATTGAACTAACCGACACAATCGTATCTTGGGGTTCAAATATGGCAGAGATGCACCCTATTTTATGGACTCGTGTAACTGACAGAAAACTATCTAAGCCAGATAGAGTAAAAGTTATATCTATCCAAACTTATACTCACAGAACTTCTGATTTAGCTGATATTGAGATTATCTTCTCGCCAAACACTGACGGGGCTTTATGGAACTACATTGCAAGAGAGATTGTAATGAGAGATGATGCAGAGAAAATCATTGATTGGAATTTTGTTAAAAAACATATGATTTTCGCAGCTGGTCCCGTAAATATTGGCTATGGAATGAGAAGAAGTGATGAAAAATCAGTAAAAGATGGAAAATACACAGCTCTTGAGATGGAAACTGTCAGCAAAGAGATGAAGAAAGTAGTTTCTAAAAAAGAGGGTCCTGCATTAGAGCCATATGGTTACAAAGCTGGCGATACAATGACAAATATTCCTGGAACACTTGGTCACTGGGAAATCTCTTTTGAAGATTATAAAAAATCATTAGAGCCATACACTCTTGAGTATACAGCAGCTATTGTAAAAGGTAACCCTGATGAAAGTATGGAAGATTTCAAAGTAAAACTTCAAACATTAGCTAACCTCTACATTGAAAAAGGTAGAAAAGTTGTATCTTTCTGGACAATGGGTATGAACCAACATACACGCGGTTCATGGGTAAACACACTCTCTTATAATGTTCACTTTATGCTTAATAAACAAGCTGTTCCTGGTTCTGGAGCATTTTCTCTAACTGGTCAACCATCAGCTTGCGGTACTGCTCGTGAAGTTGGTACATTTACTCATAGACTTCCAGCCGACATGATGATAGAAAATCCTGCACATAGAAAAACTACTGAGAACAAATGGATGGTTCCAGAAGGAACAATCAATCCTGTAGGTGTTCAACATATTATGAAAATTCACCGTGATATTGAAGATGGATTAATCAAATTTGCATGGGTAAATGTTTGTAATCCTTATCAAGATTCTGCAAGTGCTCATCACTGGATTAAAGCAGCTAGAGAGATGGATAACTTTATCGTTACTTCTGATGGATATCCTGGTATATCAGCTAAAGTTTCTGACCTTATCTTACCTTCTGCCATGATTTATGAGAAATGGGGAGCTTATGGAAATGCTGAGCGCCGCACACAACATTGGAGACAACAAGTTCTTCCAGTTGGAGATGCTATGAGTGATTCATGGCAGTGGGTTGAGCTTTCAAAAAGATTTACGGTTAAAGATGTATGGGGCGGATATGCACCATCTGGTCCAAGAAAAGACGCTCTTCCAAGTATGATTGAAAAAGCAAAAGCTATGGGCTATAACGAAAACACTACAATGTTTGAGATTCTATTTGCTAACAAAATTGCTAAATCTTATAAAGTTGATCAAAATGACCCTATCCAAAGAGGATATGACAATACTGAAGCTAGCGGTGATAGCAGAAATGTTATTGGAAGTGATGGAAAAGTATTTAAAGGGTATGGTTTCTTTATTCAAAAATATCTTTTTGAAGAGTACGCGTCATTTACTCGCGGACATGGTCATGACCTTGCACCATTTGATATGTACCATAAAGTTCGTGGTCTTAAGTGGCCTGTTGTTGATGGAAAAGAGACTTCTTGGAGATTTAATACTAAGTATGACCCATATGCAGCAAAAGCAGCTAAAGGTACAAATGATACTCACGCATTCTATGGAAAAATCGCTAAATCACTAAAAAGCGGTAATTTACATGGCGTAGACAAAGATACTAAAGAAAAATCACTTGAAAATAAAGCTAAAATCTTTGCTCGTCCATACATGGATCCACCAGAAATGCCAGATGCACACTACGATACATGGTTATGTACTGGTCGTGTTTTAGAGCACTGGCACTCAGGAACTATGACTATGCGTGTGCCTGAACTTTTCCGTGCAGTACCTGAAGCATTGTGTTATATGCACCCCGAAGATGCTAAGAAAAAAGATCTTAAACAGGGTGGTTTATGCTGGGTTGAATCTCGCCGTGGTAAAGTTAAAGCTAGAGTTGAGACTCGTGGTAGAAACAGACCTCCAAGAGGCTTAGTGTTTGTTCCTTGGTTTGACGAAAATGTATTTATCAACAAAGTTTGTTTAGATGCAACTTGTCCAATGTCAAAACAGACAGACTTTAAAAAATGTGCTGTAAAAATTTACAAAGCATAACAACTATAAATAAAGGATAAGTGGCTTTGCCTAGTGCGAAGCGCACCCACTAAAATGGAAAATAAAGCAACAAGTGATAGAAGAAAATTTATCTTAAATATGGCAAGAGGTGCTGGAATAACAGCACTTGGAGGTTTTGTTTGGAGTGCGTATGTAAGTGAAGTTACAGCGTCTGGGCTTATCCTTCGTCCGCCAGGGGCCATAAAAGAGAGTAATTTTTTAAAAACATGTATTAAATGCGGGCTTTGTGTTGAAGCTTGTCCTTACAATACACTATTGCTTGCCAAACCAGGTGATCACAAACCTCTAGGAACTCCATATTTTATTCCTAGAGATATACCTTGTTATATGTGTCCAGATATTCCATGTGTTCCAGTATGTCCTACTGGGGCATTAAGTGAATCTAGTGTTACAACAAATGGAGTTCTTGATATCTATAAAGCAGACATGGGTCTTGCAATTGTTGATAAAGAGAGCTGTATAGCGTTTTGGGGAATTCAGTGTGATGCCTGCTATAGAGCTTGTCCGATTTTAGGAAAAGCAATAACTATAGAGTATAATAGAAACGAAAGAACTGGTAAACATGCGTTTTTAACACCAGTTGTTCATGCAGATGCTTGTATCGGTTGTGGACTTTGTGAAAAAGCTTGTGTAACTGAAAAACCTGCTATCTTTGTACTTCCAAATGAAGTTGCAATGGGTAGAGTTGGCAGTCACTACATCAAGGGTTGGGATAAAAATGATGAGAAGCGTCTCGAAGATGCTAAAGAGATAAAGTCAGAAACTAAGATTAGCGAGAAGAGTGCTGTTGACTCTTTAAATAGTGGTTCGGGGGATTTATACTAATGACGAAGTTATGGAATAGCTACCGATACCTTATTTTAAGAAGAACAACTCAGTTTGGAGTTCTGTTTTTATACTTTGGAGCAAATGCTTGGGGTTGGACTCTTCTGATGGGTAATCTTAGCTCATCACTATTTTTGGGCATTGTTCCACTAAGTGATCCTTATGCTCTTTTACAAATGGTAGCAGCGGGAGCCATTTTGGCAACTGACTTGCTTGTGGGCGCTTTTATTGTCACTCTATTTTACCTTTTGATTGGTGGTCGCTCTTTTTGTAGTTGGGTTTGTCCTATAAATATAGTTACGGACGCAGCAGCACTCCTTAGAAGAAAACTGGGAGTTGATGCGATCTCAAAAAAACAACCAGCATCAAGAAACATGAGATATTGGGTTTTAGCGCTAAGCTTGGTACTATCGTTCGCTATGGGTATCACTGCTTTTGAATTTATATCACCAATCTCTATGCTTCATAGAGGTATTGTGTTTGGTTTGGGTTTTGGATGGGCAGCGATGCTCATCATTTTTCTTTTAGACCTATTTGTTTTAAAAAATGGGTGGTGTGGACATATATGCCCACTTGGTGGCTTTTATTCTATAGTTGGAAAGTTAAGTTTAATACGAGTACATCATAACGAAGAGAATTGTACTTTATGTATGAAATGCAAAGTAGTTTGTCCTGAACAACAAGTTCTATATATGATTGGCAAGGAGAGCATTCCTGTTCTCTCTGGCGAATGCACAAATTGTGCTAGATGTATAGAGGTTTGTGATGATGACGCTCTTGGTTTTTCAATACGAGGTCTAGCAAAAAATAAAAAAACGGGAGAAAAAAATGAGAGCAATAAATAAAATAACGATTAGTTTAGTTGCTGGGGCGCTACTAATGGTTGGCTGTGGCACTGATGGACTTAAATCATCAGAGGCAAATGTAGCTACAAAAACTGTAACCGAAGAGTCTTTGGGTTTAAGAAAGACTGACATATACACAGAAGATAGCACAATAGCTGTAAAAACTGAATATGGAACAGCTCAAGCTACAACAAGTACAAAAAATTGACTCTTCCAGCTTACTATCTATGACAAACATAAAGAAAGACTTAATATCAGCTATTTGAAAATTATAGACAAACATTTTGCTATATTTTTCTAATGAAACCTCTTTGTTTTCTCCTATATATTCAACACCTTCTACATTAAAAGAGAGAATAGGAATCTCTTTTTGAGCAGATAAACTATTTGAAATAGCACCAAATATATTCGATACAATCTCTTTTATGGCATCTAAATCATCATTAGTTACATCTTCTCTGCTACTGTCTTCTTCCCCAAGCATCATATCAGCCAAAGAAGTGACAAGATTTGGTGTTAACGCAACCATTACTGATGCACTAACATCTCCGCTAACACTAATTTTCAACAGTACTATTGGCGGAATAATATTTGAAAGTATACTTAGCTCTTGCTCTTCCTTTAGGCTAATGGCTGGGGCCTGACCAATCAGTGCCTCAATAGTACCAACTGCCTCATCTACAAATAATTTCATAAAGCTACTCATCTTCTGTACCCCCCATCATCGCTGTTATCTTCATACTCATCTTCGTCTTCATCTTTCTGACTCATAATATTTTTTGCTCCAGATATTTTATCAAACCTTGCAACTTCAAAACTCTCTAGTGCTCTTTTTACTGCATCTTTTTCAGTATTAATCATTTCCGTTATCTGTATTGACTTTCTAAATCTTCTAAGCCCCATTTTTCCAAGAAATCTATCTTTTCCATCTACACACAGCATTACAATATCATCCGCCGCACTAGTCAGCTTTATTATATCTCCATTTTTAAGCTCAAGTATCTCACCAAGTGTCAAATCAACCTTGCCTAAAATTGCGCTTACATTAACTTGTGCGCCACCTAAAAGCACTTGAAGTTCTGTGTTTCTACTTTTTTTTGTACTTGTCTCATTGAGCATTAAATCTCTGCTTGCTAGCTTTGGTAAAATTGGCTCCAGTGAAATAACTGGATAACATATATTCATCATTCCAGAACTTTGTCCAACAGTAATTTCCATAACAACCATAACAACAATTTCATTTTGAGCAACAATCTGGACAACATTTGGACTTGTCTCTTTTGATTCAACAGTTGGATAAATATCCATAACTGCCGCCCAAGCCTCCTTTAGTGTACTCATCATGACTCTTAGAATTGTTTCAAAAAGGTTTAATTCTATGTCAGAAAATTCACGATTTGCATCAAATGGCTCACCTTTTCCTCCTAGAAGACGATCAAGCATTGGAAAAGCAATAGATGGATTTATCTCGATAATTCCATTACCTTCAAGTGGTTTAAATGAAAAAACATTAAAACTTGTTGGATTTGGTAGAGACATCAAAAACTCACCATATGTCATCTGATCTACGGAGTGAAGCTGTATCTCAACAATTGAGCGCATAATAGATGATATCTGTGAAGCTAGTGAACGAGCCATCTTATCATGAATTCCACGAAAAGCCCGAAGCTGCTCTTTTGATACCCTATTTGGTCTCTTAAAATCATAAAGAGTTATTTGTCTCTGCGATGGACGGCTCCCTTCCTCATCATTATCAAACTCCTCACCATCATCTTCTACAACATCTAAAAGGGCATCTATCTCTTCTTGTGAAAGTATATCTGCCATTTTATGCTCCTATACTTTCTTTTATTTTATGAATAACAGACTTATGAATTTGAGAAATTCTTGACTCAGTAATATCCAATATTTCACTTATTTCCTTAAGAGATAACTCTTCAAAATAGTAAAGCTGAATTATCAGCTGCTCTCTTTGTGGATACTGATTCAATACTTTTTTAATACTATTTATTAGCTCATCTTTTTCTATTGCTGCAATAGATGCACCCTCGTCACCAACTTGAAGTTGGTCATGAAGAGGCATTACGGAATATATGCCAGATGCAATTCTAGCTTCATGCACCTTATCTATATCTTCACACAAAATAGTTGCTAACTCCTCATCACTTAACTCCTCATCACTAGTTGCTCTATGCTCTTCTACTGCATAGTCAATGGCTTTCATGAGTTTTCTACAAGCACGACTTACGATATCCAAGCTTCTTAAATAGTCAAGCATTGCCCCGTAAACTCTTGTTTTTGCATAACCCCAAAACGAGTCATTGAGTTTCTCATCATATCTTCGTGCTAATTTTATAAGTTCTTCCGTTCCAATTGCCGATAAATCCATAAAATCAACAGAGCTAGGAAGTCTCTCTTTTAGTCTAAATGCCATAGCTTTTACTGCCGGTAAATACTGTATAGCTAGCTCATCTTCTTTATGTTTTAAATCCTGCGTATATGCATGAATCATATTCTTTTCTCATTATCTTTTGAATTAATTTGAATTGCAGCATCAACTATTTTTATAACATTATCTATTATTTTTTCTCTTTTATTTATTTCACTTGCCAAAATATCAAGTCTTCTTTCATGTATCTCTTTTGGAAAGGAAGAGATTTTTCCAACTGCTGTTCTATAGTAAAATGCAATTATTAGATGTGAGAAAAGGTAGAAAAATATAGTTATAAGAAGTGTATATGCCAAAAGACTCTCTGCGCTAAAAGATTTTAGTATACTAAAAACTATTCCAACGAAAAAGCCTTGAACAGTAAAAAAATAGACAAAATTTTCACCCAACATTGATATATACCTTAAGTTTATATTAGAAATGCTTAATCAAACGCTTAAATAGCCCCGATAATCCGCTCTCGCTAGGGGTGACTAGCATATCTCGTTCCAAAGTGCTATTTACAACATTTGCTATTGCCACTATATCCTGATAAACACTGGAAGCTTGATGAATTGAACTAAAGAGTGCTCTTTGTTTGACAGAAGATGAAACTTTTACATCACTATTTATTTTTCCCATTAATTTCAAATTTAACTTAGCCCCAATGTTTGCAAGAGCTACTTTTTTTATCTTCTCATAAACAGCGGAAGCCTCTTTTTCACTTTTTACTTGGTTCATTATAAGATAGATATCATCTCTTGTTGAAGCAATTGTTTTGATAGTTGCATAAGCATCAGTAATCGCTGCAGGGTCTGGAACAGTAACAACCACAACATCATCGGCTGCATCTGTAAACATTTTTATATGCTCACCTATTCCGGCTCCAGTATCAATTATCATAACATCTAATTTATCAAGTATCTCAGCTTCACTCATAAATCTCTCAAAAAGAGCTTTATCTGCGTATTTTAGTATCTCATCACCGCTCTCACCTGGAATAAGTATGAGATTTCTTGTTACTGGAATTAAAATTTCAGAAACAGTCGCTTCACCTTTTAGAACATGTAAAATATTTTTTTTGATTTTAACATTAAACATTACATCTAAGTTTGCAAGCCCGATATCTGCATCAAAGATGCCAACATTAAGCCCACTTTGAGAGAGGACAAATGCCAAGTTTGAGCTAATAGTGCTTTTTCCAACCCCACCTTTACCACTAGTAACAGCAATAAAACGAGTCTTTTTAGATCTTTTTTGAGAATTAGAAGCAATTAACTCTTCTAATTTTTTTGCTTGATTGCCTATCATGCTTTGCCCCTATTGAAGCCATTCAACAGACACTCAACCAAGAAATCACTACTAGCACAAACTAAATCTTCTGGAACCTCTTGTCCAACAGAGAAATAACTTATTGGTTTTTTTGTCTCGTATGCTAGAGAAAATATGTTTCCAAATCCTCTTGTCTCATCAAGTTTTGTAAACATCAAAGTATCTATACTTAAAGATGAAAAATTCTCATAAGTAGCTATCAAATCTTCATACTTTATGGAGCTTGGCATAACCAAAACAACATCTACGCTATGTTTAATATCGCTTCCGTCCAGACACTCATATATCTTCTCGATTTTTTTTCTATCATAAGGACTTGAACCCATCGTATCTATTAAAATATAGTCACAATGCTTTAGTGAATCAAGGGCGGTTGCAAATTCAGGTGGATCCACAACTGTCTCTATTGCTAATTTCATCATTCTTGCATATTGCATCAACTGCTCAACTGCACCTATTCTGTAGGTATCAAGAACAACCAAGCCTACTTTATATTTTTTTTCCATCAAGTAGGAGTATCTAGCTGCTAACTTCGCAACTGATGTTGTTTTTCCAACTCCGGTTGGACCAACAAGCATGATTACTTTTTTACTTCCACCAGAAGGAACACTCTCTAATCTAACTGGTACCATTTTTCTGAGTAGTGTTTGAAAATATCTTTTTGCAGTAGATGAGTTTTCTCTCATTTTATATGGCATATGCTCTAGTGTCATACTCATAATTGTATCTACATGCTCTTTATTCATCCCACTCTGATAAGCAAGACGATATATCTCCGCAAACTCAGATGGGATTTGACTCTCTAGATTAGGCGCCCTTTCATCCCAAAACATATTTTGAATAATCTTGATTTTATCGCCTAATTTTGAGATTTCTGACTTTATCTCTTTTAGCTCTTTAGGCTCAATTAATGACTGTTGTTTTGGCTCTTGATAATCATAAAGTGGGTCTTTTACATCCGCAATTTTTGAAATTTGTCTAGCAGCACTTGAGATATCAAAAAGGACATCGGTGCTTTTTTGCGTAACAGATCTCTCATCTTTTGTGGTCTGCTTTACATTTTGATATGAGTTAAACGCTGAATCATTCTCCAAGCCCATAATAATCTCATAGACAGCTTCTCGTCCAAGAGATTTCTTTTGAATCTCTTTTGTATCAATATGAATCATTTGGCTATAGTTTATATCTAGCTTTGCTTTTTTAAGAGCTTCTGATGGGGTTTTGCCAGTAAAGGTTAATATTTTCATCTATAAATGTCCATTAATGGTATTTTCACACTCTCTCGCTCTTTATATTTTGGATGCGGAATCTGAAGTTTTGGTAGCTTAACTACTCTATTATCAAAAAAAATAATATCCAAATCTAGTGTCCTTGGAGCATCTTTAAAACTTCTTTTTCGTGAAAATCTCTTCTCTACCCTCATTAGATAATCTAAAAATCTAACTGGTTGCATAGTTGTTTTTAACACAACAATTGAATTAAAAAAGTCACTCTGTTCTACAAATCCAAAAGGAGGGTTTTGCAAAATAAGCGATATTTTTAGTAACTCAACTCTTGTGTCTCGCTTAAAATAGGCTAGCAGATGGCTGAATCTCCGTTTTACATCTCCGAGATTTCCACCGATACCTACCGTGGCGACATAACGATGAGAGCTTTTATTTCTATTTTTTACATTTTGGCGTAAGTTTTTAAAAGTTGTTAAATCACTACTCAACTCACGCTTTATGTACATCTAGTTTTGAGCTGATTCTGCTTGTTTTTGAGCTTCTCTAGCTACTTCAATATCACTCATAAACTGAAACATTCCAATCATTGCTAAGTGGTATCCAAAAGGACCAAATCCAACAATAGACGATGCGCAAACGGGAGCAATCATATTTGTTTTTCTAAACTCTTCGCGACGATAGATATTGCTTATATGCACTTCAATTGTTGGAAGATTTACAGCAGATATTGCATCACGAATCGCGATAGATGTATGAGTATAAGCTGCTGCATTTATAATAATTCCATCAGCATCGCCGTAACACTCCTGAATTTTGTCAACAAGTTCACCTTCAAGATTACTTTGAAAAAATTCAATTTCTGCACCATTTGTAGTAGCAAAATCTTTCATTTGAGCATGAATATGCTCTAGCTTCATCGAGCCGTATATCTGTTGTTCTCGTACTCCGAGCATATTTAAATTAGGTCCTTGTATAACCACTATTTTCATTTTTTTACCTTTTTGTTCAATACTTTTAAGCGGCTATTTTATCTAAATTAAGCATAATATATTTTAAATTTTAAAGAAAAGATTATAGATGCAAATTATAACACCAAACTATATTTTGACCCCAGACGAACTCCTCTCAAATGTATCTGTTGCGTTTGGCACAACAATTCAAAAAATAGCTCCACTTGATGAACTAATCAAAGAGTTTCCAGATGCCAAAATCACAACGCTTGAGAAAAATTCACTTTTAATGCCAGGGCTCATAAATGCTCATGTTCACCTAGAGTTTAGCGCCAACAGAACAGAACTCTCTTATGGGAATTTTATAAAGTGGCTCCACAGCGTTATAGAACATAGAGATGAGCTTATCTCAGGATGCGCAAATGAGTGCATGACAGCGGCGATCAACTCGATGCTAGAGTCTGGAATAACAACTTTTGGAGCCGTTAGCTCTTATGGAATGGACTTAGATGCTTGCTTTAATGCACCCCAAAATGTTATATATTTTAATGAAGTTATTGGCTCACAAGCTACTATGGCAGATATACTTTTTAATAATTTTTTAGCAAGGTTAGATACTTCAAAAGCTTCTGCTAGAGAGGGGTTTTACCCGGCTGTAGCTATTCACTCGCCCTACTCTGTTCATCCAATTTTAATAAAAAAAGCACTTCAGATTGTAAAAGATGAGAAGTTAAAACTGAGTGCTCACTTTATGGAGAGTGAAGCAGAGAGAAATTGGCTTGATAAAAACGAGGGCGAATTTAAAGAGTTTTTTGAAACACTCCTAAAACAAAATAGTAGCATTAGTGACTCACAAGAGTTTTTAAAAAACTTCAAGGATGAACCGATGCTACTAACTCATGCAGTAAAAGCAAACTATCAAGAGCTAGATGAGATATCTAAAAGTAAACACACTATCATCCACTGCCCTATTTCCAATAGACTTCTTGGTAATGGCGCACTTGATTTGTCTAAGTTGGATGAGAAAAATATCAGATGGATTTGTGCCACCGATGGGCTTAGTTCAAACTACAGACTAAATCTATTTGAAGAGATGAAATGCGCTCTTTTCATGCACTCAAATATGCCACTTAAAGAGTTAACAAAAAAATTAATTTTAAGTGTCACAAAAGATGCTTCCGATGCCTTAGGATTAAATTGTGGAGAAATCAAAGAGGGTAAAAATGCTGATATGATTGTGATTAATCTAGAGTCAGAGCCGAGCAACGAATTGGAACTTCATTTAATATTGCAAGGCTATAATGTCGAAAAAGTTTACATCAACGGAAAACTTAAAAAAGGTCAGTAATGCAATTTATAAAAAATATCTTTTCGCCGCTTATCTCTATAGTGAAGTTTATACAAGAAAACTTCAAGGCTATGCTCTTTTTACTTCTTGTTTTTCTTATTTTTGCACCAACTAGTGAAGATGAGTTAAAGACAAACAACTTAGAACAGATCTACCTGACTGGACCAATAATGGAGGTCTCTGAAGTTGTTGACCAGATTGAAAAAGCAACAAAAAACTCTTCCATAAAAGGAATTTTGTTAAATGTTGACTCTCCAGGTGGTTCAGTTTCGCCATCTATTGAAATCGCTTATGCAATAAAAAGAGCTAGAGCAGTTAAGCCTGTTGTTGTTTATGCAAGCGGAACAATTGCTAGTGGTAGCTACTATGCGAGTATTTGGGCAAATGAAATCATTGCAAATCCTGGCTCGATGGTTGGAAGCATTGGCGTTATTATGCAGGGAGCAAACTTCAGTGAGCTCATGAATAAAGTTGGGGTATCCACACAGACTGTTCAAGCTGGTAAATATAAACAAGTTGGAACGATGGATAGAAAATGGACGGATGATGAAGTTCAAGAGTTAAATAAAGTGATTGATGGGACCTATAAGATGTTTGTTTCAGATGTTGCAACTGCAAGGCATCTAGACATAAACAATAGTACTAATTTTGCAAATGCTCATATCTTTACAGCAGAACAAGCCAGAGAAGTTGGATTGATAGATTCTCTTGGAGTTAGCTCTGATGCTAAAGCTAAACTAGCAAAACTAAGCAAAGTGACAAAACCAGTCTGGAACCAAGAGGATAAGTTTGAGAAACTGATGAAGAAAATCTCAGCACAAGCGGCAGTTACGCTTAGTACATACTTCCCACCTCTAGTGTTAAAATAGATATAAATAGTAAACTCTAGCGGTATTTTGCTTGCTAGAGATTTGTTAAACTCTTTAAGAACATCTTTTCTTTAAAACTGCTTCAATTCTAGATATTAACTCACTCCAATCACCCTGTTTACTTTGGCGAAAAAGTTTTAAACTACCATACCAAGGAGTAGAGTCACCATCTTGCATCCATCTCCAATCAGCAGGCTTTGGAACAAGCACCCAAGCTTCTTTGTTCATGGCCCCACACAGATGGGCTACTGCTGTATCGGTTGTTATGATTAGATCAAGAGAGCTTATAGCCTCTGCTGTAGCCAAGAAATCTATTAGTTTTTCAGAGACATCCGTTATGCTATTTTTTAGTCCATGCAGAGCAATCTCTTTAGCGTCGTCACCAACTTGAAGTGAGTACCACACACTCCCTTTTACAGCAAAGAGTGGTTTATAGTATTCAAGCCCTATATACTTATTTTTAAAATCTTTATTTGTTCGACTACTGCTCCAAACCAATCCTATTTTTAGCTTTTTTTTATGATCTGTCTTGATAATATCTAGATTTTTTTTAACACTAATATATGGAAAAATACTAGGAATTGTCTCAAGCGTTGTTTTAAAATACACAGGAGATGACAATAGTGGAAAATGGTAATCATGCTCAGGAATTGCCTCTTCTTCGCTACAAACACTCTCTACATCTTGGATAGATTTAAACAGCCTAACCAGCTGTGGTCTAGTTCTTATAATAACTTTTGCTCCAAGCTCAACGAACTTTGACACATAACGAATAAACATCATGTTATCGCCAAAGCCCTGCTCATTTTGTAAAACTATTTTTTTATCTTTTAAGGATTCGCCCTTCCATATTGGTGTTTTATATTGATAAAGTTTGCCAATCAACTCATCCATCCTTAGGCGGTACTCATATCTCTTCCATCCTGATTCGTAACTGCCTTCCATAAGCTCAATTAACGAAAGGTCAAAATTTGCATTAGTGTGATTTGGACTTAAAGATAGTGCTTTTCGATAGAGAGTTTTTGCTTTTAAATACTCTTTAGCCTCTCTATAAACCGCACCTAGATTACTATAGGCATCAGCATAGGATGGGTTTAGCCTGATTGACTCTTCAAGATGCTTAACTGCTCCACCTAAGTTGTCCATATTTCTTAAAAGATTGCCAAGATTATTATGTGCTGCTGAATCATTTGGATTTATTTTTAGAACCCTCATATAAGACTCTTTTGCCTTATCGTGCTCTCCTAACTCCTTATATACTACACCTATATTATTGTAAGCACTACTGTTATTTGGATTAATTTTTATAGCTGTTTGATATGGAATCAACGCTTGCTTGTAAGACTTGACTACTGCAAAAAGATTACCGAGCATTAAGTGCGAATCATACTTATCTTTAAAAAGATTAACGCATGCTGCTCCTACCTCAAATGCCTCTTTATACTTTTTTTTCTCTTTATAAAACTCTACCAACAGTATGAAATGAGATATCTCTTTGGTTTTTAGAGAGATGGCCTTTAGAAGCACTTTTTCCGCTAAATCATCTCTATTTTGAGCCCTTTGTGTATTAAAAAGATTTGAATAAAAAATATGGTGATTGGGCTCTATAAGAATTCCCTCCTCAAAAACCATCTGCGCTTGCTTAAGCTCTTTTTTTCTCTTGTAGGCAACTCCAAGATTGTTATAAAACTCAAGAAGGGTATCCCTTTGCCATGTTTTTACACCACTTGACTGCGCGGCTTTCTTATAACATGCTATAGCTTCTTCATTCTGGAAATCTTTTAAAAAAAGATTTCCACTTGCTACTAAATGTATATAACTATCTATATTTTGACTCAATTATTTGCCTCATTTATAGTTTTTAGAGTATCAATTGAGCCATCTTTTCGTTTATAAATTTTCATTGGAGCTCTGTTTTTTTTATCTTTTTGGTATCTTTTTTCTAAGTCTTTATCGTAGCGGCTTTTATTTACACGAAATACATTCTCGCCAATTGATACTGGACTTTTTACAGTTCTATTGTCATCTGCAAAAACAGGTTCCATTACATAAATAGCTATAACTAAAAAAACTGTTTTAAGCATGTTAATTTCTCCTTTTAATATCAATATCCGAAATATTCCAGCAACTTGCCCTCTTTTGCTAGAAGATTAAAATAGTCAATAATTCTAGTTTTTTCACTTCTTAACTTCTCTAACTCTGCTGAGTTTAGCTGTCTTTGGGCTAGTAGAAGTGTTATTAGGTCTTGACTTGAGAGGCGAAATCTCTCCCAATAAGCATCAACCATCTTCTCACTTGCAACTATTTCGCCTGTCAGTGTTTCAAGTGTATCTGTATTTGTTTGAACAGAGTTAAATAATTTTTGGGAATCCCACTTTGTCTCTTTAGTTATATACTCAAGATTATAGATATTATCTGTGGTTTCACTCATTATGCGAGCTGTTTTTGCCTCTACTCTGCCACCTGTATATATATTATAGTTTATACTTAGTAACATTATCGTATCCGAATTAAAGCCATCGGTTGGAATATTTGAGATAGATTGGATATAGTCATCACGATATCTTCTTGTGTTTGATACCGATAAATCCACTGTCGGCCAAGCAGTAGCCTTATTTATATAAACATCTTTCTTTTTTCCCTCTATTTGCGCTTTAATAATATTGAGATCTACATTTTTAGATTTAATCTGCTCAAACACATTATCAAACTCTTCTAATTTTACATCAAAGCTAGTCTCAAATGGGTTAAGCTGCTCTATATTTTTGTTTATTGAAAATTCATAGTAGTTTTTTGCATTATTGTATGCCGATTCTGTATTTGTCATTGCTGTTTTAGCATTAAAGACACTTGAAGATATCGAATTTTCATCTCCTGCCGTTGCTGCACCCAATGCGCGTTTTGTTTTAACTATCTCATATATCTTTAAAAGTTTTTCATAATTTTTCTTATTTACATCCATAGATAATCGTCCATAAACAACACTCAAATAGGAGTCTATTACTTTACTTATCTCCTCTTGCATTGTGCCTTTTAATTTCTCTTGCTGCTCTTTTTTAACAATCTTGTTTTTATCCATCTGAGCTTTGCTTTTGCCACCCGAATATAGGTTGTATGAGACAGCAGCAGTTAAGTCAGTTTGAGCGTAATCTTGTATATCAAAACCACTATACTGAAGTCTTTTGGTATTGGAAGAGAGCGTAACTTGTGGTAAAAAATCAGCAAGGGCTTCTCTTATCATAAAATCTGCTTGAATAACTCTCTCTTTTGCCTGTTTCACACGATAGTTTAACTCTATTGACTCTCTTACCGCTTCTTTTAGTGTGGCATTACTTGAGATTAGTTTTTCTTCATCCAAAGACGCGCTTAGTGTCTGTGGATGAAGAAACCCGCACACCATAAGTAGTATTAAATTATTAACAATTTTTTTTATCACTTTTAACTTCTCACTTTGCATCTATTTTCAGATATCCGAACTCATAACTATAGGTATCTGCTTGTTTGTAATTTATTTTTATCTTATCTTTAAGAGATGGAATATTTTGTAGAGCATTTTTTAGACTTAGTATCCTGCCAAGTGAGACTTGTTTTGTTTGTGTGGAGCTAATAAGCTTGCTTGAATCTCCGACACTCAGATGAAAAATTGCACTTGGCCTTGTTTTTTGAATCTGCTCCATAAATGAAGATATCTGTAAAATAACATCTTTATTTAAGAAATATTCGTTATTTTTAAACACTACAATCATATCCTGCTCTTTAAATTCAGCAGATGCGAAAGTTTCAGATTTTCCACTAATAGTATTACCATCAGTTGCCTTAGTTGTGCTGTTTATATCTTTTTTTTCAGGAACAGTTACTGGCTTCTCTATCTCTTTTTGTTTATAGTCCTCTTTTTTTACTATATCTATACTTGACACAACCGCATTCTCTTTTTCCTCGGTTGTATTGATGTCACTAACTTGGTCTTTAGTGTTAAATTGCATGTAGTACCCAACATTAACAAAAAGAAGTAGCACAAAAAGCAGTAAAACCATAATAATTGAAGCGAACAAATCCACATATGAAATAAATGGATTCATGTCATCGCTTCCGCCACCTCCAGCCATCTAGTCTCCTGTCCTCATATGTTAGATTTAATACTCTCTCTGATTTATCTAAATAAAGAAGAGAAGAGACCTTTTTGTTTTATATTGCTATTGCCATTTTCAGATTTTATTGACTTTGATTCAATAATTGCAACATTTTTTTCTATATTTTTTAAACTTCTGTTATTTGCTTCAAAGTTTTGTGAAACTTCATCTATTTTTACACCAAGTGCATAAATCTCACTGTTTTGTTTCTCTTTAATTCTTATATACTCTTCGTTAAAATCTTGATTTTCTTCTATATATAACTTCATAGTTTTCTCAATCTCTGCTGTTTTAGCAGCTATCTCTCCAGCAAAATATATACTTCTACCAAATCCATCAGATTGCTCCTCTTTTATAGCCAAAGATGCACTAAGAAGCTCTTTGCTGACCTGTCTATCTGCAGTTAGGAGATCATTTGCTGCTCCCAACAAAGATAATGCTTTGGATTGGAAGTTTGTATCTTGCTCATAAAGTTCTTTTTGCAGTCTCGTAGTTGCATCTGCTGACTTGTTACTCTCTTGCGATAATAGCTTAAGCTCATGTGTAGCTTCTACCAATCTTGCAAACTCCGTAGAGTTTGTCTTTGTTATCTCTCTTTGTGTATCAAGTATTGAAGATAGTAGTAACTCTGACTGCAAAGAGCTTTTCGTCTGCAAATCTAACATCTCTTTAAATACTGTTTTTTGCTCATTCATGGCAAGTTCAATATTTGATAACGATAATGACATATTGTTAAAATTTTCATTTGTTTTAGAGATATTGCTAATCTCTTTTGTGAGTGTGGATATCTGCTCTAAAAACAGATCCATGAAACTTTTACGATGTCCTACACTATCTGAATCAACAGTAGCATTAGCGCTCCCTTCCGATGGAGCAATATCTATAATTCTATCTTTAAGCCACTCTTCAATCCCAATAATCAGTGTATCTTGATATCTAAATAGTATATATCCATTAAGCCCAAGTATAACTGCGGTTACAACACCAAACAAGGATGCACCAAAACCAATAGCCATTCCAGAGAGCGGCCCTGAAAACTGCTGCATAATATCTTTTATATCAACATCGCCGTTAAGACTTAAAATAATTTGTCCCATTTTGTCAATAGACTCAACTAATCCAACAAAAGTTCCAAGCAGACCAATAAGCATAGAGGTGTTAATAAAAAAGTTTATGTATGATTTTTGTTTAATAAACTTAGTTTCAAGCCAATCAATAATATCTCTTGATTCTTCTTGCGTGAAAAGCATCTTTTGTTGATTTTTTCTAGTCTCTAGCATATATGCAATATTTGCCGGAAGGATAGCATTTATACTTCTAATATAAAACTCATACCCTGTTCGTTTGTATGCAAGTGCCCCAAATGTACCGCCTAGCATCATGATATCAAAACCACTAACAAGCTGGTAGAGTGTTCCTACTGCCAAAAATCCAACGATTGCTGAACTAAAAATAACAGTTGCCATAAAAAATGTTGTTAGTTGCTCGGCATTTGCAAAAATAACATAAAAGATAAATAGCCAAGTAATAAAATATGCTTTATGTATTTTAATTCTTTTCATAATTTTAATATTGCCTTTTAATGATGTTTAAGTTTATTTGAATAGCCACTTTTAAATCATAAGCACTAGTAGCGCAACCACAAGTCCCATTGCCGCCGTTGTAATTCCAGTGCTAATACTTTTTGTCATATTTGGCAATCCATTTCGCTTAAGTATATTTTCGCTTATTAAAATCACCCCAACTTTTTTGTTTTCTACATCTAAAATAGGTCTCGCGAGTATAAAATTTTCATCAGTGAGAATATATTTATCTTTAATCAATTTATCAAAATCTAAATCTTGAATCTGCTCTAAAAAATCCTCATCAACTTTTTCTTGAACGCTTATTTCTGATTTACCAATCTTTTTATAGGCAAATTTTTGTACATTTTTCATATCAATAAAATCTTTATCCATAAGGACCTGAAATATTTTATCACTTGCATCATACTCTTCGACTAAAAAATCTATTGGTTGTTTCGTCTCTAAAATCCCATTTTGTAGCGGGAAAAGAGCCTTTAGAAAAACTACTCCATTTTGATAATCGATAGTACTTACAAATTGGTTGGTTGTAACTGCTTGATTAAATGCTTTTGAGTTGTATAACTCTGCACTACTGTTTGTATCTTTAGTTGAAGAGCCTAGAGTAACTCCATTTTTATTATAGAGCGTTATTTCTATCCTATTTTTGCCAATACTGTTAACTTCTGACGCTATTTTTGCTAACTGTCCACTAGCTCCGACACCACTATTCATAGCTGCTATAAAAGTTTGATTATCTAAGAGTACTGTTCCTAAAATAGTTATTTTCTCTAAAGAAGCAGTTAGTCTTGAGTCTAAATTTTGAAAATAATTAGTATTTGTTGCTTCATATAGATTTTTAGCGGCTCTGTTTGTCATTGTATTGAGATATGTAAGTGTTCCAACTACACCAAGAAGTGCCGTAATTGTTAACACGCTAAACCACAAGCCTTTATTTTTTTTCATTTTCTCTAAAAAAGCTTGGAACTTTAATATCATACTAAACATCTAAAATCCTTTATTTTTGTGCTGTCGCGTGATTGTAACAAAACCATTCTTTATTACGGTTCAAGCATAGAGTTTTGACCCATTCTCTTGATTGGGAAAAATATATAGCTTAAAATTGTTCTTTTGCCCGTGATAATGTTTACACCAGCTTCCATACCAGGCATTATTGGAAGATTTGCACCGAGATTGTCTTTAAACGCTTTTATTTTAACACTATATAAAATCTCACCTTTTTGATTTGTGTAACTATCTGGGCTAATTGAGATTAGCTTACCCTCAATCCTGCCATATCTTGCATAATCATAAGCCGTAATATCTATACTTGCTTTTTGCCCAATCCAAATTCTACCTCTGTCTGATGCTTTTATGTTTGCATCAATCATAAATCCGTCTTCAAGTGGCGTCACTTCCGCGATTTTCTCTCCCGGTTTTATAGCACCACCGATTGTGTAGTAGTAAAGCTTGTTGACGATTCCATTGACTGGAGAAGTTATGAGTAATCGGTTGGTTCTATCAACGCTCGCTTCGTTTTGCTCGGCAGTTTGTCTTAGTTTTAGTCTTGTCTCTTGTAATTCACTAAGAGCTTTTGATTTTATCTCTGATTTTATTGCGCCAAGCTCAAATAGTCCCTCTTTTAGCTTTCCTCTAGCTACTGGAATCTGGTTTTTAACTCCATTTAGCTGTGTAATGAGATTTTGTTTTTTACTCATCTCGGCCAAATACTCTTTCTTTGAACCTGCACCTGACTTCATCAACTGCTCTGAAATGGAGCTGTTTTCACTCGCCACATCAAGCTCTGACTTTAAATCTCTTTGTTTCATCTCTAAATCTTGAATCTCATACTTCTTTTGTTCTACTTTTTGAGATACACCATTTAGTCGCTCAGAGTTGTTTTGTCTTTCACTAAAAAATATCTGCATCTCATTGTGAACTATTTGTGGATATTTTTTACTAAACTCATCGCTAAAAACGAGCTCTTTGTCATAAATCAAACTCTCAAGTCTTTTTTGTTTTGCTTCTAGAGAGATTTTTTCTATATCTTTCTCATTTAAATCTGCCGTAAATGAGGCTTGTTCAAGCTGATACATTGGTTGATTTATGGAGACTTTATCTCCCTCTTTAACCAAAATCTTTGAAACAATTCCGCCTTCCATATGTTGCAATATCTTGGTTTGACCTGATGGAATAATTTTTCCATCTCCTCTAACAACTTCATCTATCTCAGAAAATGTTGCCCAAATCAAAGAGACTGTAAAAAAAAGCCCTATTGGGACAATCGTAATATAGTAGTTCCATTTTTTCTCAAGCATCATTTTACTCATGACTGCGCCTTGTTTTGGCTTGGTGTTTGGAGCTGTCTTAAGATGTCATCTCTTGCTCCATCTGCCACAATTTTGCCATTGTTAACAACCATAACTCTATCTACTAACTCTAGTGCGGCAAATCTGTGGGTTATTAGGATGAGTGTTTTTTCTGCAACAATAGGTTTAAGATGTTGAATCATCTCTTTTTCAAGTCCTACATCCATACCGGTAGTTGGTTCATCTAAAATCAAAATTGAAGGTTCGTTTATAAGTGAGCGAGCGAGTCCAACTAGATGGCGCTGTCCAACCGAAAGACGAGAACCGCCCTCACCCACTTGAAAATTCTCACCCTCGCCAGAGCGCTTAACAAGTGCTTCAAGTCCAGTCATGGCCAAGAGTTTAATGAGCATATCTTTTCCGATATTTTTGCCAATCTCAATGTTCTCTTTTAGTGTGCCATTAAACAAGAATGGCTCTTGTGGCATAATCCCAATATTGTCCCGTAGCTCAACTTGATGGATAGTGTTTATCTCATGTCCGTCTATAAAAATAGTTCCTAATTGTGGGGAGTCAAGCCCTGTTAAAAGTCGTAAAATTGTACTTTTCCCAGCGCCAGTTGGTCCAATAAAGCCAACCTTTTCTCCTGCTTTTATGTTAAATGTAGCGCCCTCCATTGATGGATGTTTTGAACCTGCATAAGTAAAAGATACACCATGAAACTCTATATCACCTCGAAGTCTTTTTATCCCTAAATCTATTGATTTTTGTGTCTCTAGTGGTAGATGCCAGAACTTATTTAGTGACTCTAGTGCCTCTTTAAACTCTTTGTATTTGCTTAGCAGTGTAGATATGTTTACAATAGGGACAATTCCTCGACCAACTAGAAGTCCAAGGGCAACAAGCGCACCTATTGTGAGGTTTTTCTCTTGTATCTGGTAAACTCCAACAACTAGTGTTAAAACCGTAGCTATCTGCATAACGACATACGAAATATTGGTCGCCATATTTGTGTGCATCTGAATTTTGAGGTTCATATAGTTGTAAAAATTAACAATCTGACGCCACTTAAATAATCTTCTAGCTGTTGCATTTGTAAGTTTTAGCGTCTCAATACCTTTTATGGTCTCAAAAAGGTAGTTATGTTTAACCTGTCCATCGTGAAAAAGTTTTCTACCTAGGGCAAAAATTGGGATTTGAAAAACAAGATTTACAATCACAATGATAAAACTACACAAAAAAGTTATAACAGCTACTTGTGGGGATATAAGATAGATAACAAAAATAGTTAAAAAAACAAAAGGTAAATCCAGTGCCAAAACTATGCTTTTTGACATAAAAAAGTCTCTAACTTGAGCAACTTCTTTAAAAAGATTTGCTTTTGAACCTGCAAGAAGATGGTCGTGTTGACTCTGAATCAAAAGCACTCTCTTTAGCATCTCCTCTTCCAGCACACTCCCAATCCGTCTTCCCATACTCTCTAGTATATATACGCGAACCATTTTAAAAATGGCGTCAAAAACAAAGATAATAATTATGCCAATTGTGAGCACAAACAGCGTCTCTGTAGCGAAATTTGGGATAACACGATTGTAAACATTCATGGCATATAAAGGGACAAGTAGGATAAAAATATTGATAAAAATAGTTAAAATCCCTATTTTTAAAATATCAGATTTTGCATCTAGTAGATGAGTCCAAAACCAATTCTTGCCCTTCTCTTCGTGCGTTAAAATATTTTTATGTTCAATATCTTTATAAAAATAGAGAAGTGTGTCAAACTCTGACACTAGCTCATCAAGAGACATTTTTATTTTTTCTTTACTAAATGAGTCAAGTATTTCAGCCACTCCATCAGTAAGCGATAGAAATATTTTTGCTTTTTTATCACCACCAGTGACAATACAAGGGAAGATATGAGAGTATATAATATCTGCGGATATAGGTGCTTCTTCAAAATTTAGTCCAAAATCTTTTGCGGCATATCTCAAATCTTCTATCTCTGTATGTGCCCTGCCGTGTGAGAGAATGTTGTTGATAGTTTTTAGTTCTACATCCCCATAGTAAAAATCAAGAATGTATTTAAAAGACAAAAGTAGCTCATCTTTTTGTTTGTTTATTGGTAGTGCTTTTTCCATTTAAATCCTAAACCGTTAATACATGCAGGGTAAATGTATCTGCTGTATTAACCACATCATAAGTAGCGGCGCTACTAGTTGTCCAAGAACCAGCTACTGCAAGATTTGTAGTATGTCCTATGTCCGTTGATAGATATACCTCTGTCAAGCTATTTAATGACGCTGTTGCTGCACTATTTATATTTAAATTGATTGAATTTGAATTTGTTGCAATAGAGTCTAATGCTGCAAAGTCAATTGTCATATTGCTACCAGCGCCCAAAGATAAAATATCAAGTGTTTCAATGTTGGATATATTGTTAAAAGTTGCAGCTGAAATGTTGTCTCCATTTAAAAGCCCACCCAAAGATATAGTATCTGCACCAGCTCCACCATCCATAGTTAAACTGCTAATATGTGAAAAGTCTAGCGTTAGATGGTCGTTACCACCGCCCATATTTACAGTTCCACCGGTTGTTGTACTAATTGTATCATCCCCAGAACCAAGAGTTACATTTTTGCCATTTGCATCACTAAGTGTCACGCTTCCTGAATATGATGATAAATTAATTGCTCCATTAAGAGCAGAATTTACACTTAAATTACCACTTCCTGTGATGCTTGTAAAACTTGCTACTTCTGTGGCATTAAGCGTTATTCCAGTTGTAGCACTAAGAGCTAATGTCTCTATCCCAGTGATAGTTTTACCACTCAAGTCAATGTTATTTGCCATCATGTTTATAATATCCGTTCCGCTACCGCCAGAGTCAGATATATTTGTAGCGCCTGAGAGATTGTAGATATCACCTCCATTTGCACCATTAGAAGTTGCATCGTTATTATCTAGACTGAACACATCACTGTTTGCAGAGCCTACTAAAGTTTGCGTTAGTCCCGTAGTTCCGTCATTTATCGTCAATATACCGCCAATATTTATATTTGCTAAGTTGGAAGAGGCATCATCAGCGTTTACAGTTAGGTTTCCTGCGCCACTTACAGCTATTATTCCTAGTATTGAATCAGCCACACTCATTGTTCCACCAGAGATACTTAGCGTATCAACATTTGCTAGATTACCTGTATATGTAGCCGTTGTGCCAGCCCATATTGCATTGATGGTAGTCGTTGTAATATTAGTAAAGTCGGCTGCTAATGTATTTTGCAAATTAGTGACAGTAACTACACCTGCTCCACCTACTATTTTGGCACTTAGCACCGAAGCATCGGCTGTTAGAGTTACACCGCCGTTGACCGTCACTATCGAGTTTTGAAAATTACCACTAAATGTTGAATTTGCCGTGAATTGAATCAGTTCTGTGCCACCTAGTGAAAGGGTGTTGAAATTTTGACTTGAATTTGTATCTACAAGAACGGTAATATTTCCAGCTCCACTAACAGGAACACTCCCTAATATATTGTCAGTTACTGTCATAGTGCCACCAGAAATACTTAAGGCATCTACATTTGTTAGATTTCCGGTATAGGTTGCAGTAGCGTTCCAATCGACATTTAGGGTTATTGTCGGATTGACTAATGCAAAATTTGCCGCTAAGGTTGCATCCAAATTGATAACATTTAATATTCCTGTTCCGTTGACGGTTTTTCCAGAAACATCTGAAGCTTTAATAGTTAATGTCGCACCAGCTGCTACAAAAAAACTCTCAATTCCACTAAGCGTTGTAGCACTTAAATCAACTACATTAGCTGTAATATAGAGCTGATCTGTTCCTCCACCTGTATTTATAGAGGTGTATGCAGAGTTGATTTTAACTGTTTCTCCAGTTGTATTGTTTGTTGTTAATGTTGTGCCGGTGTAGTTTGTTAAATCTATAACTTCCATACCGCTGATTTTTGTAAAGTCTATAGCGCTATTTCCTTTGACAATCAGAGTATCTGTTCCACCACCATCAGCGATTGCATCTCCTACATTTGTGCCAAATTTTGCAGAGTCAATCGTAATGGTTTCTGCTCCGGTATTGCCATTTATTTTGAGTACACCACCGTTATCTTTAGTAAAACCAGCAACGCTAACATCCAAAACTCCTCCTGCCGAAAGAGTAAGATTGGCTGTAGCACCGCTATTTAAACTTACATGTGATAAATCAGTAGCATTTATGGCGGTTGAAGTTAGCGTTCCGTTGATATTGACTGTTTTACCAGATATAGTTGCGGAGTTTGTGCTACTCAATGTTGCGCCACTGCTAATTGTAACAACTGGAGCTGTTCCGCCAAAAGTACTACTGATAGCGCTTGCTCCTGAGGTAATATTTAGCTCTTCGGTATTGGTAATTTTTGATGCATCAATTGCCACGCCACCACTAATATTTAGCGTATCATTTCCTGCTCCACCAGTGAGCGTGATATTTGTAATTGTGCTATTATTTATAACATTTGTACCACCAGCAGACAAATCTACACCCTTAAATCCAGTGCCACCATTATTTGCTTCTGCGCCAAGAGTAGCTGTTGAACCTGCGCCTAGTTTTAAAATTTCAACTCCAGTAACATTGGTTAGTTGTACATCGATAATCGTTGCGCCGGCATCTATAATCTGTAAAACATCGGCAGTTCCGCTAGAGTCAGTAACGATATCAGCACTTGTTAGATTTGTACTTATAATCTGGTAGGTATCATTGCCAGAGCCACCAAGAAGCGTGTCAGCTTGTGTACCAGCTACAATAGTGTCATTTCCAGTTCCGCCGGTAATACTGTTTGATACACCGCTTGCACCCTTTAGAGTAATACCAGCAGAACTTGTAGATGCATTAATAACTACTTTGTCAACATTAGTATAATTTTTTGAAGTATCCATATCAAGGCTGGTTGTAACCCCTGTTGCTATGAGTGTGTTGATTGCACTTGCCGAGCCGATAAAATCAGTATAGAGAGCTGCTTGAGCTTTTGAAATAGTAAGCGTTTGTGCTGTTGCACCTTGATAAAATTTGAGACCCTCAACTCCTGTAACAGCTATGCCAGAGAGGTCAAAATTAAGTGCAGCATCCATAAAGATAACATCCGTACCACCACCGGTATCATTAATTGTATCTGCTGATATATCTGCAACTGCCGTAAAACGATATGTATCATCATCAGCACCACCATCAAGATAGTCTGATCCTGCTCCACCTGTTAGTGTATCATTTCCTGCTCCACCAAATATAGTGTCGTTTTTAGCAGTTCCAGTGATTGTATCATCTCCTGCACCACCATTTAGCGTAATGGTTCCCGTGTAACTTGTTACATTTGCATTGAAATTTAATATATCATTACCGCCACTGCCATTTACTTGCAGTACCCCAGCTCCACTATAGGTCAATCCACTATAAGTACTTCCCGTAACAGCATTGTTAACAATCATAATCCCATTATTAGCAACACTTGCTGTATCACCAGTAATTGCGCTTGCATCAAGAGTAACTGTTTTGGCAGCTGCAATATTTAGAGCAGTTACACCGGTCAAATCTCCTGTGAAAGTTGTGTTTGCGTTAATATTAATTGTCTCAATCGCCGTTATACTTGAGGCATTTTGACCATTTAGGACACTGTTTATATTTAAAATATCTCCAGCTGATGTACCACCTAGATAAATACCGCCAACCACATTTTCAGCATTGATTGTCACCGCTGTTGTCATGGCTGAAGCGTTTATTGAGATTGCAGTCGCATTACTTGAAGCATCAATTGTTGTTAGCCCCATTGCAGTCGCATTTAGCCCAAGAGTAATAGAGTTAGTATAAGCGTTCAAATCAAGAGTAGAGATACCGATAAATCCAGCAAGATTGGCGTCAACAATGGCACTAGCTCCAGTAATTTTTAAAATATCATTACCGCCAGAACCAATTAGTTTTGCATTCGCTGTACCATCAACCAAGGCGGCCGAGGCGTAAACAAATGTATCAATACCCGCCCCACCCATGATGCTTACATTGCTGAGATTAACTTCATTTGTAGCTCCAATATTGAAACTATTAGTACCGTTAGCCAGCCTGATTTGATCAATAAGAGAGAGACCACTAAATCTAGTGTCATCTGCGACAGTTCCGGCATCTAAAAACTGAACAATATCCGTAGTGCTAGCACCGCCACCAACGATTTTATCAGCACTTGTTAGATTTGAAAGAGAGTAGTTATAGGTGTTTGTTCCTCCGCTTGTGCTAGCGTATAGCGTAGCCAATCCGCCGCCAACACTACTTACATCAACAGCTACGCTGTTTATACCGTTTGCAAGCTGTATGTTTTGTATATTGGATATGGAACTTAACATCAAGTCAGTTAGTGTTCCAGCAGTAGTAAAGGCTATCTTATTGGTTCCTGCTCCACCATTTATAATATCATGGTTATCAAAATTTGCCATAGCGTAGTTAAAAGTGTCATTAAGTGAACCACCCAAGAGTGTCACATCATTTAATTTTGTTGTATCTAAACTAATAGTATTGGCAACATCAGCAAACTGCACATACTCCACATTGGATACATTTGAAAATTTTGTGGTATCACTAATTGTGCCACCATCTCGAAAAACTATTGTGTCGTTGCCACTATTTCCGTTAATAATGTCGCCACTTGTCAATTCTGAAATAAAGGTATAAAGGGTGTCATCGCCACTTCCCATATCTATATTATCACTCCCTGCATTAACCACCGAAGAGATAGCAGCTATCGAGCTGAAGTAGATAGCATCATTACCAACGCCCGCAGAAATCAAGTTTGAGTTTATATTTCCAACAATTGTGTCATTTCCATCACTTCCAACAACACTATTAAAACCATAGATAGTATCTGTTACTAATGGTGTTCCAACTAACTGGGCTAGTGATGATCCAGCAGTTGCGTTAATGTCCACATAAACAGCTTTTCCGGCTACAAGTTCACTATAGTTGATGACATCACTTCCATTAAATGCAGTAGCATTATCACCACCATAGAGAGTATCTCCATCTAATATCCCATAAAGTGTATCATTTCCTGCATTACCATAAAGAGTGTCTGAAGAACTATCAGCACTGCCATTATTATATGCAGTGCCTCCACCTCTAATAATATCGTTTCCATTACCACCATAAATTATGTCAATCCCAGCTCCACCTGCGATGATATCATTATCGGAACCACCATCAATATAGTCATTGCCGCCACCACCAAACAGAGAGTCATCACCAACATAACCTAAAATGGTATTACCAGAACTATTGCCTGCGATTGTGTCTGAATTTAAACTAGAGTTTGCACTATTTGAGCCCATAATATTTTCAAAATTACTGATAGTATCATTTTCTGTAGTCCAGTTTGAGCCATTCCAAACCTGAACAGTTGTAGCAACTCCTCCATCAGCAAGAGTAACATTAATTTTATTTTCCAACTGATAACTTACAGTATCCCCTACGGCACTATTGGATCCACCATCTAAAATATCATTGCCGCCATACCCCTCTATAGTGTCATCTCCAGCACCGCCGTTTATAGTATTGACACTTGAATTACCATAGAAATTATCGTTGTAAGCTGATCCTGTGATGTTATTTACTCCAACAATAACATCACTACCTCTAGATGCAGAGATAACCTGAGAAGTTGTAGTGCTTAGGTTAGTGGAAGCGCCTTCGTTTATCCCATCAATAAAATAATCAAGCCAACTAGCAGTAGCTCCCGTTCCTGTGATTGTGTCGTTTCCTGCTCCACCTGCAAAAGTATTAGTTCCGCTAGAATCAGTTAAGATATCATTGCCGCCGCCGCCTATAATAGTATCGTTACCCAATCCACCATTAAGATAATTGGCACCATTATCGCCAGTGATTGTATCATTGCCACTACCACCAATAAAATTTTCTATTCTAACAACAGTATCATTATCGCCACCCACAACATTGACTGTTGCAACAATAGCTCCATTTAATGTAACATTGATAGCATTGGCAACCGCTGTATAATCAGCCGTATCGGTTCCTTGTCCACCATCAATCACATCACCGCCATCACTGCCACTAATTGCCACTATAGTGTCATCACAAGCTACAGCATAACTTCCGCCATCATCTCCAAAAATAGTGTCATTGCCGAGTCCACCGTAAATAGTATCGTTACCCTCTCCGCCATAAATTGTGTTTCCACCATCAGATATAATAGGAGCGGCAATATCTCCATATAGTTTATCAGCTCCTGCGCCACCGTAGATGATATCAATACCACCACTACCATAAACCGTATCATTTCCATTATTAGCCGAGATAACATTAGCCAATGCATTTCCGGTAATAACATCGTTGTATCCACTGCCTGATACATTTTCAAGCGCTTCTGTAAAATTAACAGCTCCGGCACCGCCTGTTGCTTGATTTGACGATAGCGTACCTAGGTTTACTGTAACGGCTGAGCCTGCATAGTAAAAAGAGATAATATCTGTACCGGCACCACCTATTATCGTATTGGTTGCAGTGGAATCAGAAAGTTCAAAAGTGTCATTGCCGTCGTTTCCATATAGGATATTGATTCCACTTTGACCGTTTAAGTAGTCATCACCACTACCGCCATAGAGGATATCGTTACCGTTACCACCCCACAAGCTATCATTTCCGAGTCCACTATATATCGTATCATTTCCGTCTTGTCCATATAAAGAATCATTTCCAGTCTCAACTCCATCGACAGATGCGCCACTGTTATCATCTCCATAAATTATATCGTTCCCTAAACCAGCCAAGATAGTGTCATTTAATGCTCTGCCAATAAGTGTATTTGCATTGACATCACCCGTGATAGTATCGTTAAAATTGGAGCCTGATACATTTTCTATCTCATAGATAACATTTGTACCAAAGTCCGTACCACTGGCATTATTGGTTGCAAGATTAGCGATAACACCTGCGGTAGTAGCGCTGATAAAATCAACAGTATCCCCGATAGTTTCAGATGTTGTTCCTCCATAAATCGTGTCATTCCCTGCGCTCATTGTAAACCAGTCATCACCACCATTTCCACGAAGATCATCAGCACCTACATTTCCAGCAATAGTATCGGCAAAGCTAGAGCCTAAAACCTTGGAAAATCCGCTAAGCGTGTCGGCTCCAGATGAAGTACCGGTTGCGGTTCCTGCGGTTAGGTTAATTGTAATTCCTGCCGTATCTGCCGAGTAATCAACTGTATCCCATCCAGAGAGTGTGCCAATAACATCTCCACCAACAAGGGTATCATCTCCCTCATTACCAGCTACAGTATCATCACCGGCTCCACCATAGATAACATCATCTCCAAGCCCGCCAGAGAGTATGTCATTGCCTCCCCAACCATATAAAGAGTTGTTGTTTGCATTACCACTAATAGTATCGCCATAGCCTGAGCTTCCATAGATTATCTCAACACTATTAGTAATAATATCTGTCCCCTCTACACCACTTAAAAGACCAGTGGTTAGGTCGGTGATATCGTTTGGATTAGCTGAAACCGAAGCGATAACAACTTTAGCAGTAGCAGCTCGATAATCAGCTATATCAATTCCACCACTACCATTAAGAGTATCATTACCTAAACCACCAACAAGAGTATCGGCACCAGCAGCTCCATAAAGCGTATCATCTCCGATACCGCCAAGAAGGAGGTCTCCAGCATCTCCAGCATATAGTGTATCATTACCTGATCCACCATCAATGCTATTTTTTCCATCACTAGCGCCATTGGAGTTAGTTGCATTGTCTCCGTACAAAAGATCATTGCCGTCATTGCCAGAAATCGTATCAGCTCCTAGATTTCCGTATATAATATTTGAGAGTCCATCACCATAAAGAGTATCTCCCGTTGCAAAATTACCACCATTAATATTTTCAACATTTTGTATAGTCTCAATATTGCCATAGCCATCATCTATAATCTTAAGAGTTGATAAGTTTATGTTGATAGATGCTGTTGTAATGGCACTAAAATCTACACTGTCGATGCCACTGCCACCATCAATATAATCAACTCCTGCTGAGGTAAAAATAGTGTCTGTTCCAGCACCGCCCCTTAAAGTATTGGCGCTACTATCTCCATATAGAGTGTCATCTCCTGCTCCACCAGTAACATTCTCTATCTCAAAGAATATGCTTGCATTTGTGTTTACAGTTGCACCTGTTGTGGATTGAGCGCTCATATCTATAACAAGATTTGTCGCAGAGGTTATGTCAGAAAAATCAAGGGTATCACTGGTTCCCACAACATTTCCGGCTCCATTATCACCGTAAATTGTATCGCCGTCGATGTTGCCGTAGATTAAATCATTACCAACCCCACCATATACTGTATCAATGCCGCCGCCGCCTCGAATGGTGTCATTTCCCGCTTCACCGTAGAACTTTTCAGCCAGAGCACCACCGTTGATGATATCATTACCGCTTCCAACATAGATTGTTGCTAACACTCCAGTATCGGCACCGCTGATAACATCAGCACCAGCTCCACTACGCAATATTTCAATCGCAGCAGTATCGACAATATCAGAGCCATCACCATTGATAATGCCACTGTTTAGTAGAGCTGCGATAGCAATATTGTTAGTTACATAATCGAGAATGTCAACTCCTGCACCACCAAATATTGTATCGTTGCCTGCATCACCACGCATGATGTCGCCACTATCACCAGCATAGATAGTGTCATTCCCTGCTCCACCGGCTATAGTGTTTGAACCATCAAAAGTTGTATGCGTGTTTCCAATATTGTCACCATATAAGAGATCAGCTCCGCTGCCACCACTAATCTTATCAACACCAAGATTTCCATAGATACTCATATCCGCTGTACCCGCGGTTAGTATATCATCGCCACTACCAGAATCAAAAATTTCAATACCGTTTAGGATATCTGTACCTATGGTAGCACTACTATCAACAACTGTTGTACCTGCTGTTAGAGTAATGTTGGCAGCTACAGCTTTATAATCAATAGTATCAATGCCACTATCACCATAATAAAAGTCAGAAGCGCCATCTATGCTCCCTACAATCAAATCATTATCAACGCCACCATAAATCACATCGCTTCCAGCGCCACCATCTAGTGTGTCATTACCTTCATTTCCGTATAGTTTATTATTTAACGCATCACCAGCAATGCTGTCATTACCCTTAGAGCCTTTGATATCCTCAATATTTCGTATCACCTCATCATGAAGGCCCGTTGCTCCAACTATAACATTTGTATATGTAGCACCGTTTAGTGAGACATTTATCGATTCAGAAATAGCGCCATAATCAAGGACATCAATACCAGCACCACCATCAAGAGTGTATGAAGCTGTATCAAAAACTGTATTTATAGTAAAAGTATCTGAACCAGATCCAGTTTGTAATTTTTCAATATTTGAGAAGTAATCTTTTGCTGTAGAACTTCCAGTTTGCGCTATCGACTGTGCTCCCATATCTACAGTTAAAGCTATGACCGAGGAGCTATAATCAGCCGTATCGGCATTTGCTTGACCATCAAGCAGATCTCCATCTAAGTTACCAGTCAAGAGGTCATTACCTGCGCCACCTTGAAGAGTGTTTATAGTACCAGTTTTACCAATTAGTGTATCATCCGCGCTACCAGCCGTAGCATTTTGAATATTAACAAGTGTGTCATAAACCAGAGGTGTAGCGGTGTAGTTTGCTTTTGCACTATTTAAATTAACAGAAATACTAGAGCCCTCACTTGAGTAATCAGCTCTATTTATCCCAGTTCCACCATCAACATAATCTCCATCAAGATTAGCATAAATTGTGTCGTTTCCGCCTCCAGCACTAAGTGTATTTACGACACCTATCTTACCGCGCAGAGTGTCATCTAGAGCTGAACCAATAATATTTTCTATCCCATAAAGAGTGTCAGTTCCCTCTGTTGCTGCATTTCCAACAACAGTTCCAGTTGCTAAATTAGCATCAATACCAAAAAGGGCACCACTATAATTTGCTGTATCGTTTCCACTATCGCTAATAGTACTTGTGCCGCCAATAAAAGTGTCATCTCCTGCACCGCCAACAAAAGTGTCATCTCCTGCACCACCTATCAAGATATTATCAGCACTATTTCCTGTAAGCTTATCATTTCCGCTACCAGTAGTAAGATTTTGCAGATTGGCTAGCGTATCTGAGTTGGTAATCGAAGGTATTGTTCCTGTAATAAAAATATTTTTTGAAGACAAAGAGAGATCTGCTGTTAGATTTTGAGTCCGCGCGGAGTAATCAGCTAGATTGATACCACTAGCGCCATCTAGCACATCACCATCTATATTTCCAGTTAAAGTATCGTTACCATCGCCACCGTAGAGGGTGTTAGAAGCGCCACTTCCACCAATCATAGTGTCGTTACCTGTCGTTCCATATATCTCTTCGATACTATAAAGCGCATCAGTAGAGAGTGTTACTGCGCCAGCTCTTAAATAGACAGAGTTTGTTGAGAGGTCTGCAAAAATATTGTCAACTCCAGCTAAAGCAACAGAATAATCAACTCGATCGCTATTAGCATCACTCATTATTCCAAAATTACTTCCATAGTAGATATCACTTCCTAAACTAGCAAAAAAAGTATCATTCCCACCGCTTCCTATTAGTGTGTCTGAAGCAGTTGATCCACTCATCTGGTCATTAAACAGTGAGCCCTTAACAATCTCTATAGAAATAAGTGTATCTGTTGAACCAAAACCATCACTAGCTAGACCTGTTGCTAGATTAACAATAACTGAATTTGATGCTGAGTAATCAGCCATATCTTGTCCGGTACCACCATCTAGGGTGTCGGCACCGCTTCCACCAATCAGAGTATCATTACCGCTTCCACCAAGAAGAGTATCGTTTCCACCCATACCATTTAGTGTGTCATTTTGATCTCTACCATCTAGTATATTGTCATTGCTATCGCCGATAAGTGTATCTTGGTTAAGAGAGGCATATATATTTTCAATACTAACAAGCTCATCACTACCGCTAGAGCTTCCGAGTGTAACATTTATACCACTAAGAGCAGAGATATAATCCACACTATCACTACCGCTACCACCATCGAACTTATCACCATCTCCAAAAGCAAAAAAAGTATCATTTCCGCCATTACCAAGAAATGTATTTGATACTCCAGCAGTACCTGTCATGGTATCGGCGAAATTAGAACCTATAATATTTTCTATTGAGATAAGCTTATCAGTATCGGTCACTAAGACAATACCACTACCAGACAGAGCCGTACTTAAATCAATAACAACGCCACTTGAATAACTGTAATCAGCCCAATCACTACCCAGTTTTCCATCCAGAGTATCATTACCGCCCAAACCACTTAGCGTATCCCCACCACTGCTTCCAATGATTGTATTTACCAATGAATTACCAACTAGAGTATCTCCAAGCATCGACATAGAGCCTATGATGTTTTCAATATTAAACAGCTGATCAGTTCCCTCACCAATAGCTGAATTAATGTTTAAATTTACATACACTTTACCAAGCGAGGAGCTATAATCAACCGTATCAAATCCGCTACCACCATTAAGATAGTCATCACCAGCACCACCCATAAGTGTGTCATTTCCGCCATATACTGTTGCCAAAGTAGCATCTGTATCGATATTTCGAATATACTCCACACTCTGGTCTGCTAAAACTTCTACTTCAGTATTGCTAAGCAGTGGTGCTGAATCACCATAGATTACATCATTTTCACTACCGCCATTTAGCAGGTCGCTTCCGGCATAGATGGTACCTATAACAACAGAATCTATCATCACATCACCAACGATAGTATCTGCTCCTGCACCGCCACTAATTGTGTCATCGTTTGGTGTTACAGCTACTGCCGTATGGTCATATCCACCAATCAAGAGATTGTTTAAGTTGTCTCCAGTAATTGTGTCGCCAAATTGTGAACCTGCAACATTTTCTACATTTTTAATAATTGTAGTGGCGGCAGTACCACCAACATTTCCAATGGTTCCATTTGCGGAGTTGTTTAAAGTTACAATAACTCCATTAGAGTTATCTGAAAAATCGACACTATCCGTATTGTCACCACCATCAATCATATAGTCATTTGTGCTACCAATCAACCAATCGTTTCCAGCACCGCCATCAAGCCAATCTACTCCACCTCTGCCATCTAGCGTATCATTACCCTCTCCACCTTGGAGTTTGTTATTTAGACCATCTCCACGCAAGGTATCATCAAATTTTGAGCCAATTACATACTCAATATTTGACAAAGAATCAGTAATATCAAGAGTTAATTCTCCAGTAGTTGTGTCAACAGTTGTGTCATAAACTGTTTTTCCAACTCCTGAACCTAACTGTAGGTCAACAACAACTCCCTTGGAATCATTCACATAAGGAAGCCCAGTCAGAGGGTCATTAACGCCTCCATTGGCAAACAAAAAATCATCACTATATTTAGTAACAAAATCATAGCTAACAGTATCTGCCGTCCCTAATCCACCATCTAAAATATTGTTTCCAGCACCACCACTTAGAGTGTCATTTCCTTTATTTCCATCAAGTGTATCATTGCCAATATTTCCATAAATGGTATCAACCGACAACCCACCAGTAACGGTAGAATCTTGCTTTCCTGTATAGATAATATTACCATTTGGCTTATCATCAAGAACAAAACCAGCAGAGTATTGTCCTGTATAGTTATAGTCAGATTCACTTTCAACATCTTTTACAATTACGCCTACATCTTTATATGAAATCAGCGTATCTAAATCTGGGGTAACAATATTTGTTTGCTGTATCGGTGGGACATTGCTGATGTTAAATTCAGATGTGAGAGTGGTTTTCATAAGATAATCTTGACCTAGCACCAAATCCGATGATTGTGTTAAATATTTGACATAAAATTCAATCACTTCACCACCATCTGTTTTAGATGAAGTAAAACCACTTGTTGTGCCTGTTGCTAAAGAGAGACTCCAATTTCCAGAGGCTCCACTAGCTGATGTGCCATCCGAATTTAAGATTGTAAATGCTCCAGAGAGTCCAGCAATATCAATGGTAGTGATTCCAAATCCAACAGGCTGAGAGACATTAATTCTAACCAATTTTGTTAAAAAATCATCACCAACATAAGTAGGATTATCAGCAGTAATTACCTGCTTATGGCTGTCACTTCTATAATCAAGTGTCTCAGACTGAAACTGAGCAGCGGATGTTTTGCTGACATTTCCAAGTGCACTTCCAGTTCCACCTAGAATTTTAAGTGAAGGGGCTATGCTTGTTGCATCTTCTTGTACTTTAACCTGATAAAACCCAAGATCAAAAGAGAGTGCAGCAGAGACATCAGCTATGTTATCTTTTGACTTACTTTGAGTTTCAGTAAAATCATTTCTTTTACTAAAAGATGATGTGTTGCTTTGAGAGCTTGTAAAATCAGTTGGCGCCTCTAAATATTTACCAGATTTTTCTTTTGGACCAATCTCATCCTGAGGCTTAATATTTGGTTGAGGATCAACATAGTAAGCATTATAATCTTTAACAACCTCATCATTTGATTTAGTTTTTGATTCTTCGCTTTGATTTACATCCTCACTCTTTATAAAAATTTCTCCAGATGTAAGAATGGAATCCTTTGGAGCTTCTATAATATTTTCTACTCTATTTAAAATCTGTGCAACATCAAAAGTGCTACCATCAGGTAACTTTACGGTTGGTGGATTTTCTTCAAATGCCATCATTCCAAGAGCAATAAAAGTGATTTTTCCACCATTTGGCATGGTTGCAACAACATCTGTACCGACGATTTGAAATTTAGCGTTAGCGAGATTTACACTGCCGTGAAGCTCGTCTCCAGGGCGAAGATAAATATTGACATTTTCACCAGCTTTTGGAGCATCTTTTAGGGATATATTGCTCTTGCCATAGCTAATTTGCGGTTGATCTGCCATACCAGAACCCTTTTCACTAAAATCTAAAAATTATAGTGCTATATTTTAGCAGATAAAAACTTTATAAACTAAAAAAGTGTAATATACGAACACAGACGCTATTTAAGTAGCCAAGCTGCACAAGGTAAAATCATGAAATTTAAAAAAATTATCTTTCTTTTAGTTGCTGTTATGGCATTCACAAACAGCGCAAATGCTGAGGAAGCAACTTTGTCAAATATACAGTTTGGCTACTCTTCAAATGTTACTGATTCCCTATACACAACAGACTCTAGAAACTCTGGGCTCTATCTTGATTGGGACATTATGAAAACAACTAGTTCAGGCTTTGGCTATGGCGCTGGTATTGACGCCAACTCATGGAGAGCAGAAGATGCAACTGGGGTTTTTACCTCTGGTTACTCAATGTACACAGTTGGCGCATCAGCTAAAGTTGGATACACCTTTGAGAGTAAGTTTAACATACCACTTAAACTCAAACTTGGTGCTGGATATGGTCTTTTATACAGAGGCTCTTACCATGGAGCAGGAGAGCAGTATGAGCTCGGTGGAGAATATACTTTTTTTGAAAATATTGGGCTTGGCATAAAATACAAACACGCAACAGCTGATATAAAAAATATAGGTATTGACACAGACTCAGCAATAGTTTACTTCTACTTTGGAACAGGAGAGTAAGAGATACTTTATCTCTTCTGCGCCTAACTTAGAGATAAAAAAAGTTTATTTTTTAGTATTTTCCTTGCTCTTCTTTTTCTCTTCTTTTTTCTTAAATAGATGATATTTTTCTTCTTCAAGTAGCGTCTCAACATACGATGGCTCAGCTTTTTTAACACTCTTCCAAATTCCAGATGGAAGTCTTACTTTGAGTCTATTTTTCTCTCTTAGTTTTATAATCTTTTTAGCTGTTAAAATCTTTGTAGTTGGAGTAAAATCAACATCAGTAAGATCAATATCTTTTTTATAAAAAAGTGTCTGCTTTTTAAAATTTCCCCATCCTGGAATTCCATCCTCCGTATATGGAACCTCATATCCATTTTTAAAATTTACCATTATTTTATAGTGACTATCTTCAAAAATACTAGAAATCACACCCTGTCCAAAAACTAAACCATAAACACTGTCTTCAACTTTAGCACTGTCAAAATATGCCATTACTACTCCTTAAAAATAAAAAAATTATACTATCAACAGATTACTAAAGAATTACAAATCCTAAACAATACTCATGATTGAGAGATTAAATTTTATAGATTTATCCTCGCACTCAATAGTTATTAAACACCCTTTTTTACTTATACTTTCTGCATTATTTACATCATCAAGAAGTATCATAATCTCTTTGGTTTGTGGGTCATAAACCTTTAGCTTACTCTCCTCTACCGTAAAGATTCTTCCACCTCCACAGCCATCCCCAACAACTCCCTCACATGTGAGTTTTTCATCAAATTTATGCTCCATCATATCTCCTACCATTTTAGATTTGGACGAAGAAGCAACTGATGATTGTTTATTCCCTCGTCCTTAAGTTCTCCGTTATATTTATTTTGACCATTATAAAGATAACCAACACCCAATCCAAAACTCATTTTATGGGTGCCTATTGGCCATTTTTTCTCCACCATAAGTTCTGCTTCTGTAAGCTCATATGTTTTTGCATTTAGCGCAATCATAGCAGAAAAAGCGCTGTTATATAAAAGAGACCAAGCACTTTTTTTATAGTCGATACTAGTTCTTCTTGCGGCTATAAAAACAGTATTTGCAAAGTTGTTGTTCTCATGGAACCTTCCGCCAACTCTAAAACTCCAATCAAGATCTCTATCCTCTTTTTCCCTTGTTCCTTTTAACTTAAACTCTATATTTGACCAATTATCTCTATAGGCGACATTGTCTTTGATAGAGTAATCTCCAACAGTAATAAGATAGCCGGCATAAGCTCGATTTTTACCGAGTCTCTCTCCATCTTGCTTGCTAAATATCATCATTCTTCCAAGGAAAATAGAAAAGGAGTATGGCTCTTCAAATCCCGCAGTAACCGCTCTTATCAAGTTTATATTATAAATATTCATCCTATCATATTCAACTTCATTATTGTGTCTGATATAGAGTCCAGCAAGAGACATCGGATGAATTGAAGCTTCTAGTAAAAACACATTTGGCGAGAGTGAGTTATAGAAAAGTTCTTTATAGATATCACTCTCTTCATAGTTTTTTCCATCGGTTATTTCTCTGCCGCTATCCAAGTCTATAAACGCTGAAACATTTGAGTAGTAAGCGTCTACTTCATAGTCGTACTCAATCTTTTCTTGCGCAAAAATTGCCACTTGAAAGCAAAACAGAAATAAAAAAAACAGTAAACCTCTCATCTATTTTGAAATAATTCTCTTGATAGCCTGACTGCACATAACAGCTCCAAAAGTAGAAGTTACGCCAACAAAACTACCCTTCTCCTTAACCATAGCCTCTTCTGAGGAGAAAATCACTGTATATTTTTTGTTAAAGCCTCTTTTTTTTAGCTCGTAACGAATTTTTGAACCAAATTTATCGCCATGACTTTTCCATATATCTGAGACCTCAACTTTTGTTGGATCCACTCTTTTGGCACTTCCAAAGGATGAGATGAGTTTTTTATAACATTTTTGAGCGAGAGCTAGTTTTGCTTTTGTATCATCAATTGCATCCAAAACCAAATCATACTCATCAAAGTCAAACGCCAAAACCCACTCTTCATCCACTCTCTTGTTTATGATTTTTATATTTGGATAATGTTTTTTAAGTGCTTCGACTTTTAGCTCACCCTTATGAAGTTCAGACCACATTTGACGATTTTGATTTGTCTCATCATAAGTGTCAAAATCCACAATCGTGATGTCACGAATGCCACTTCTGCTTAAGCAATCAAGACAGTGTCCGCCAACGCCACCAACGCCTAAAAGCAAAATTTTTGCGTCTTTGAGCTTAGAAAAATCATCTCCTAAAAGAAGTTTTACTCGATCAAATCTCATCCGCCCTACTTAATCCAATCTTCAAGTCTATTTATGCTTTTGTAAGCGCTCATGTCGAGTTGGATTGGAGATATTGAAACATGCCCTGCTTCGATTGCCTCATAATCACTTATACCAGAATTACCGACTCTTGCGGAGAAGTTTAGTGGATGAAGTCCTAACCAGTAGTGCTCTTCGCCTCGTGGATTTCTATGAAGATGCGCATCGTTTGCATAAACTCTATATCCGGCGTAAGTTACCACCATCTTCGCTTCACTCACATCTGAAGGGATATTTACATTCAAAAACTCTCTAGGTGGCAGTGGAAATGAACCATTTTTAATCTTTAAAACCAACTCTTTTATAACTTTCTTTGCCAAAGTAAAATCCCCTGCAGGGTTTGAGAAATCCATAACTTGCGAGATAGCAATTGCAGGGATGTCATGCAAAACAGCCTCCATAGCTCCAGCACATGTTCCAGAGTATGTGATGTCTTCACCCATATTTGAACCACGATTTATACCACTAACAAGCAGATCTGGCTTAGAGTCGCCGTACATGGCACTTAGCGAGAGGTAAACACAATCGCTCGGAGTTCCATCATCGAGCTTATAAAAATCATCCCCAACACTCACAAAACGAAGCGGACGCACTAGAGTAAGAGAGTGTCCGCATGCAGACTTCTCATTTGCAGGAGCCACAACAACCACGCTTACATCATCAAGTTCCCTAAGCGCTTCAACCAAACTAAGCAATCCATTTGCCTCGTAACCATCATCATTTGTCACTAATATTTTATATTTTTTTTCCATAAGTGCATTTTAGCAACTCTTAGTTTAAAGCCTCTAAAGCACATGATAGAAATACCAAAAGAGAAACTACTTGAAAGTATTAAATTGAGCTACAAAAAATTTCAAGCAACAAGCGATAAAAAAGCAGTTTGTCTTTTTTTTCTATGTTTTGTTATCTAGCCACTTTGTGATGTTCAATTTACATAATTTTGTCAGCTAACCAAGCTTTGATAATGGCTTTTAGTGTGTTTCGCACTGTGGTGTAATTCAATGCTTGCATATAATTCCTCTTATGACAGTTTTCTATCATTATCTCGGATTTCCTATAATTTTGCAGAGTAGCTTGCAAATATAGCTATAAGTATCTTTGGTATCATATGACTTCTTTATTTGTTAGTTGAACTAAATATAAAATATCTTTCAATATAATGCCGACTACAAAAAGGGAAAAATTGAACAAACTTTATTTTAATCGCGTTCATATTGAAGTCACAAATATCTGCGGTCTTGCATGCAGTTTCTGTCCGCCAAAGATAAACCCAACCAAAACGATGCAGTTAGATTTTTTTGAGAGAGTTTTAAACGAGCTAGTTCCATACACAAAATCCTTAGCTTTTCATGTTATGGGCGACCCTCTTACGCTCTCAAATCTCTCATCTTATCTTGATTTAGCATTAGCGTATGGCTTTGAAGTTGAGCTTACCACCAGTGGTTATTATCTTCATAAAACTCCCATGGAAGTGCTGTTTCATAAATCGGTACGACAGCTAAATATATCTCTAAATAGTTTCAACAAAAACTCCCTAAACTTGAGTTTTGATGACTACATGAGCGCTGTTTTTTCTGTGTGCAAAAGTAAACTGGAAAATTATCCAAAGCCTTTTATTAACCTAAGAGTTTGGAATTTGGATGAGGCTTTTTTAGAAAAAGAGTTTAATGATCTACTCTTAAAAAAAATAGAGAATTTTTTTGAAATAGAGCTAGAGATAGATGCGATATACAAAAAAGAGATAAAGTCAGTTCGTCTTGCATCAAAGATTTTACTAAATTTTGATAGCTATTTTGAGTGGCCATCCATGAGTTCATCACACCAAAGTGACGCGCCATGCTATGGACTAAAATCGCATATTGGCATCTTAGCGGATGGCAGAGTTGTGCCTTGCTGCCTTGATGGCGACGGGATTATAAATCTCGGAAATCTTCACACATCATCACTAAAAGAGATTCTAAACTCTAGTAGATCTCAAAACATAGTAAATGGATTTAAAGAAGCAAAGGCTGTCGAAGAACTTTGTAAAAAATGTAGTTATAAGGATAGGTTTATACTAAACTCAACCAGTCACATATAGCCTCGTTTAGCTTGTAGTCATATCACAAAGAACCCTTTTTATACTTTTCGAGCAACACTATTATGGGGGTGATGATACCATCCCGAATCACTATAGTCATCCTTGGGCTTATTTCGTCGTACTTTTACAAGAGTAAACATACCTCCCATTTCAATAGGACCAAATGGTCCCTGTCCCATCATCATTGGCAATGTATTTTCAGGTAGCGCCATCCCCATCTCTGCCATATCCTGCATCTCTGCCATCCCATTTTTACCCATCGGCATATACATATAATCTGGCATTAAATTACCAATTTTTTCACTTAAATCATCTTGTTTTACACCAATCATATTAGGAATGCTGTGTCCCATAGCACCCATGGTATGGTGTGATTTATGGCAATGAAAAGACCAATCGCCTTCCTCTGTTGCCACAAATTCAATAGCACGCATCTGTCCCACACCGATATCAATAGTTACCTCTGGCCATCTTGCACTCTTTTGAACCCATCCTCCATCTGTACAGGTAACCTCAAATGGATGTCCGTGCATATGAATTGGATGGTTTGTCATAGTAAGATTTCCCACGCGGATTCGAACCCTATCTCCGACACGAACATTCATTGAATCAATTCCAGGGAAGACACGACTGTTAAAACTCCAAATATTAAACTCCGTCATAGTTGAAGGATTTGGAGTGTATGTTCCCGGTGCTACATCATAACTAGCGAGTAAAAAACAAAAGTCTCGATCAACTTTATGCTCGGATGCATTTTTGGGGTGAACAATAAACATCCCCATAGAACCCATTGCCATCTGCACCATCTCATCAGCGTGTGGATGATACATAAATGTCCCACTTTGACGCAAGACAAACTCATACACAAAACTCTCTCCTGGTGCAATCTGTGGCTGGGTCAAACCACCTACTCCATCCATTCCATTTGGAATAATAAGTCCATGCCAGTGGATTGTTGTATGTTCTGGGAGATGATTAGTAACAATAATCCGTACAAAATCACCCTCCACTGCTTCAATTGTAGGTCCCGGAGAAGTACCGTTGTATCCCCAGCAATTAACTACCATGCCAGGAGCAAACTCCCGCACTACAGGCTCTGCAATAAGATGGAATTCTTTTGCTCCATCTTTCATCTCATATGGCAATGTCCAACCATTAAGCGTAACAACTGGATTATATTTTTTTCCCTTTCGTGGAGTAATGACTGTGGAAGGAGAAAGGACTCGTTTTGGGTTTTTTACCAATGTAAGCTGTCGTTTCACTCCATTAGTATGAAAATCATGATTATGTTCTTGTGCTTGAGAGGTTTTTGCCAATGCGCTTGAAGCAAGCAGTACCGCACCTAATCCTAAAAAATCGCGTCTATCGTGCTTCATTATAGTTTCCTCCTACTGCGTACTCTAAGTCAGCCTGAGCCTTCCAAAACTCACTATATGCTTCAACGGCTTCAATCTTGGCATCAACAAGATGCCGTTTATCCTCAAGCAACTCATAAATACCATCAAGCATCCCATTATAATATAGCTGCGTCTCTTCTAAAATCTGTTGATTTATTTTTACAATTACATCATCATATTCATGAACTATAGTATGAGCATGAAGCAAAAGCGCATATTTTTCACGCACCTCCGAACGAATAACAACCGCCTTCTCATACAAATGATGAACATTTTGATTGTAGAGCGCTTCTGCTTTACTGACACGAGCTTGCCCAAAGTCGAAAATTGGAATCGGAATTTTAATTCCAAAGCTGTTAAGACGATCCTCATTACTATTTTTTTCACTCTCTATTGATAACTCCAGCTCGCTTAATAAACGGGTATTCTTAGTATAACCTGCCTCTTTAGCGGCATAATCTACGGCAGCAATAGCCGCTCTCATATCTAGTCGACTAGCAATTGCTATCTTTTCTAGACCTTTTGATAAGTTTGGTGGAGACTCTATCGGTTTTAAACTACTATCGAGCGTGTAATTAGTTTGCCCACCATAAAGTCCACATATACGGTTTAGTGACTCTCGTGCCATGGCATATTTCTTTGCTATCTCTATTGACTCAACACGGGCATGCTGATACGAATTCTGAATTTTTAGAAGGTTTCGTTTTGTGATATTACCTGCTGTATATTGTCGTGTTACAAGCTGAAGAGAAGCCTCATGTGATACTAAAATATCTTTATAATAGAGCATTTTCTTCTCAATAGCAACGAGTTCTATATATGCTTTTTTAGTATCTCTAACTACCTCTAGCACCTCATTGCCTATACTAGCTTGTATCTCTTCTAGTGCAATCTTGCCTAGTTCCCTTCGTAACGGTATCCATAGCATATCTAGAAATGCAATATCAAGACTAATAGTCGATTTGGTAACCCCATTGCTACGCCCTACACTGTATCCTAAAAGCGGATTATTCACAAGTCCTGCTTGAACCAAATCACTCTGTGAAATACCAATTTGTGCATAACTCTGCTGTAATGCGCGATTATTAATAAGAGCAATCCGTACGGCATCATCCATTTGCAAAGGTTTCTCAAGTAGCCTCCAAACGCTCTCTTCTACTTTAGAGGCATCTTCTGGCGATTTAATCCACTGCAACTCTTTTGCGCCGTGTGATGAACTCGAGTGCTTTACCTGATCAAATATTTCTTGCTGAGAGATTGTAGAACACCCACTCAAAAGAAGTAAGCCGATTAACGAGACTGTTTTTGCAACCATTTTGCACTCCCATGTCCACTTCTGTTTTGATCAGCTTTTTGAACATCTGCTTCTTCATGCAGATTAATCGGCTTAGCAATCGGTAAATAAACGCTTTTTCCATCCGTTGCACCTAATGATTGAGGAGAATTTTCTGTAGCATTTAGTAAAACTGCCCATCCTGTTATTATTATGTTTAAAAGTTTCATTTTTTCATCCTAACAGTAACAAATATAATATCAGTACAAACTAAAGTTTACAATTGCGTAAACGCAATGCATTGGCAATCACAGACACTGAGCTAAAACTCATCGCTAAAGCTGCAATCATCGGCGAGAATAGGATTCCAAAAAATGGGTATAGCACTCCCGCTGCAATTGGAATTCCAACGCTATTATAAACAAAAGCAAAAAATAGATTCTGTCTAATATTCTTCATTGTTGCGCGACTTAACTTTCTTACTTTTAATATTCCCATCAAGTCCCCTTTAATAAGGGTAACTCCCGCGCTCTCAATAGCTACATCTGTTCCCGTTCCCATAGCAATACCAATATCAGCAGATGCCAGTGCTGGAGCGTCATTGATTCCATCTCCTGCCATAGCAACAACTTCGCCATTTTTTTGCAGATTTTTAATAATTGAGACTTTATCCTGAGGCATGACATTAGCATGAACTTCGCCAATATCTATTTGTCTAGCAACGGCGTTTGCAGTAAATTCGTTATCTCCACTAAGCATAACAACACGAATCCCTTCTGATTTTAGTAGCTGAACCGCTTTACTAGAGCTCTCCTTAATTGGGTCTTCAATCCCAAATATTGCACTAAGAGTCGAGTCTATAGCCATAAAAATGACCGTTTTTCCATCTCTCCGCATATTATCAGCTTCACTCAAAATAGCTTTTGTGGAAATACCAAGGCTCTCAATAAATGTATCGCTTCCCACACTTATACGCCCGTTTTCAATCTCACCGACAATCCCTTGTCCTGTGATGGCATTAAAGTCTTTTACCTCAACAAACACCACTCCGCTTCTATGTGCATATTCCACTACTGCTTCAGCCAACGGATGTTCACTCGCTTTTTCCAGACTCGCTCCGTAGCGTAAAATCTCATTTAGTTCAAATCCATCCAAGGGAATAAGTCGAGTTACTTCCGGTTTGCCCTGTGTTAGTGTTCCTGTTTTATCAAGCACTAGCGTTGTTACTTTCTCCATCATCTCTAGAGTTCGCGCATCTTTAATTAAAATACCCATCAATGCCGCGCGCCCGGTTCCAACCATAATCGAAATCGGAGTAGCCAGACCCAAGGCGCAAGGACAGGCAATAATTAGCACGGCAACCATAGCAACAATGGCATACCCCAATTGCGGTTGCGGACCCCAAATCCACCAGCCCGCAAACGCCAACAGTGCTGAGACAACGACCGCTGGGACAAAATAGCCTGACACTATATCAGCTAGCTTCTGTATAGGCGCACGGGAACGCTGTGCATACGACACCATCGCTACAATCTGCGAGAGCATCGTATCACTTCCAACCCTATCTGCACGCATAACAAGAGTACCGTTTTTATTTAAAGTTGCACCAATCAGCAGGTCGCCTAATCCTTTAGGAACCGCGATTGGTTCTCCGGTAATCATCGACTCATCCACATTGCTCTGCCCTTCTAGCACGACACCATCTACAGGAATTTTTTCTCCTGGTTTAATTCGCAGACGATCTCCTATATGAACTTCATCAAGATTAATGTTTTCCTCATCTCCTTTTTCATCAATGCGGTGTGCTTGCTTGGGTGAAAGATTCAATAGCGTCTTGATTGCACTATTTGTTTTACTGCGTGCGTTAAGTTCAAGCACCTGACCCAACAAAACCAACACCGTAATAACAGCAGATGCTTCAAAATAGATATGTACCAATCCCTCGTGTGTCTGCATAAGCGGAGGGAAAATATGGGGAAACAGCAGTGCAACAATACTATACACATACGATGTTGCTACCCCGATGGCAATAAGAGTAAACATATTCAGATTGAATGTCCTAAACGATTGCCATCCTCGCACAAAAAATGGCCATCCTCCCCACAAAACAATAGGAGTAGCAAGAAAAAATTCGACCCACTGGAGCATCTTCATAGGAAAAGGTAAAAATCCCATATCACCTATCATTGCAATAATAAACAAAGGGATTACAAGGACACCACTAATCCAAAATCGTCTATTGATGGAGTCTTGTTCACTATGTTCTTCAACTGCAATATTGGGATTCATTGGTTCCAGTGACATACCACATTTAGGACAGACACCGGGATGATCTTGGATAACTTCGGGGTGCATGTGGCAGGTATAGTTGGTAGTTGGCACATCATGCTTATGTGATGTAGATTGCCCCACGCACAATCCACCAGAACAGCCTTGGTTTGGAGACTCTAAATGAAAATAAGTTTCAAGATGCTCGGTAAATTTTTGCCTACAATGTTCGGAGCAAAATAGATAACGCTTCCCTTCAAAATCACTTTTATAGGGCGTAGAGTCAGAAACTTCCATGCCACAGACAATATCTTTGAACATTTTGCACCTCCAAATTTTGTATCATTACATAAATTTAAACTCTCTAGCCTAATGTAAATTTTTATACTATTATACACCCAGAATAAATATAAATATTATATTAAACTAGCAAAATAGATATGCACCTCCAAAAAACAACTTAACAAAAAAAATGATATTAGAACTATAAAAAAGACTTAGATAAAGCTACTCTTTTATCATCTCCATCAACAAAATATCTGAAGCATCGCGAAGTTCCCATCTCTCGTTTTTATGAGAAATTTTTGCTCCATTTTTCATAACCTCAATAAAAGTTTTTTCTGTCTTCATGTTGTCAAGAGGGCACATTTTTCTAGTTGTTGCTAAGTTGAAGATAACTATATCGTCATCCTTTAAAAGATAGTCACAACTGAAGCGATTGCACCCTGTAAAACCACTCATCTTGCTATTTTGTTTAAGTTCTAAAAAAACCGAAATTCCATGCTTTAGGGCTACTGTAGCTTTTTTTCCATCACTAAGAGTTTGAACTATGTATTTTCCGCCATCAAAAGAGACTGAAACACTCTTAAACTCACCAAGAACTGATCCATCATTTTTAAGAAACTTTAAAATTTTTCCATCGTTTGTGTATCGTCTTGCTTCTACTAAATTTCTTCTAAAAATATTAGCTTTTTCCATAATATCTTCTTCGCAGTTCATCATCGTAGAGACTAAATTTTTATCTATTCTTAACTCATCTGCGCTACTTTCATAGCTTCCAGAAAAGTGGTTACACCCATCATTACCGCTTAATTTATCATCTTTAAAGTTTAGTATCGCCTTTGAAGAAGTCGATTTCCACTCTCCATCCAGCGGAGCCTGAATCTTTCTTTGCGAGTATGTAGTTGTTGAACATCCGCTCATAAAAAGAGCAATGGTCAAACAGAAGTAGAAGCTTTTTTTTATCATAATCTTTTTTTATATCCCATAAATTTTAATATACTAATCAAAGCGTAGTTGCCTCGCTAATATCAGAAGTAATCTCATATCTATCTCTTCCGCTCTCTTTTGCTCTGTATAACATCTCATCCGCCTTTGTTATTAAAACCTCTTCATTGAGAGCTTCATCCGCAATGCAACAAGCAACACCAACAGATATAGTCATAAACTCATTGACCTTTGAGCCCTCATGTTTTATTGCACTCATTCTCACACTATCACAAATTGCTTGCGCTAGCTTTATACTGTTTAGTTCACAAGTTTCAGCCATCAAGATACCAAACTCCTCTCCACCAAGCCTAAAAACAAAATCACTCGGTCTCTTTAGAACACTCTTTAGGGTTTTCGCAACACTCTTTAGCGCATTGTCTCCCTCTATATGTCCATAAGTATCATTGTACTGTTTAAAATAATCAATATCTAACATCATAAAAGTGATAAAGGAGTTACTTCTCTTGGCTCTTCTTAGCTCCCGCTCATAAACAAGATTAAAATAACGCCTATTATAGAGTCCGGTTAGCGAGTCCGTATACGAAGCATTTTCCAATCTTTTATTAGCATTTTTTAACTTTTTTGTTGCGATCTCAAGCATAGTTTGATCTTTTTGAATACTCTTAAATACATAAAATGAGATAACCACAATACCAAGAATAATAATGATTAGTATGGAACCAACTTTAATCATCATAGAGTCATACATCTGCAAAAATTTTTTCCGCTCATATTTTGCAATTTCAATCTCATAAGAGATTAGTTTATCTACTACTTGGTGGATATGCTCTACTGTTTTCTCAAAATTATCAATCGATAAATTTTGTATATTATGTCCATCAGAAATTGCTTTTAGCATTTTTTCCAAATACTCATTTGTATTTTTTATCTCCGAAGCCGTATACTCAACATACCCAACCTCTTCATATCTTTTAAAGTGAGATTCATAAGATTTCCACTCTTCATTTGCTTTTACAATTGCACTTTTTATCTCAAACTCTGCATCACTTTGGCTGATATCACCATTTTTTGCCTTATACACTGTGTTGTACATATTGCCATGATATGCCTCGACGATACCGTTAAGTTCTATTACCGGCAAAAGAGAGCCAAAATATAGTGAATCAAGATTTTTTTTCATAGAGTTTATATTGATGGCACCCATAATTCCAACCATAATTAAACCGATGGTGATAATAATTAAAATAAAAAAAAGCTTGCTTCTGAGCTTTAGCGCCTCTAAAAAATACAAACATTTCCTTTTACTAAATCATACTAAAGTATAAGATATAAGCAAATTTTATGCCATATAAAAAAGGTAAAAACTTTACTGTTTCACCTTTTTTACGGGCTCTATTTTAACTCTATCTCTTCATAAAATGAACCAAACTAAAACTACTCACTCCTACGAGAAAGCATATTGTACACACCAGTTCCTACTATCACAAGCGTTACTCCAAGCACTAGATAAAAAGCATTTATTAACTTGTTATAGTCATCAAGAACAATCTTGAAAACAGCCATTAACGACTCAATAGATAGTGCAATAATAATAGAAGTTAAAAACTTACTAAGCGTTTTACTCTGCTCATTCCCGTAATTTAACGCTTTAAATAAGACATCGTTGAGAGATTGTCGTCTGAGAAAATCAAGCTAGCACTAAACTGGAGTCCAAACTACCATATGTGAAACTATCTAATACTAATCTAATGTTATGTATGATGAGTATTTTTTACTCCTTATCCCCATTAGCAAATCACAATATTTAACAATCCAAAAGTTGCCATCTCTTCGTAACTCTCTAAATGTCAAGAAACTGTCAAGAGAGTACACATAAACATTTGACACAATCATTTTATACTTTCAACATATAACAACAAAAGGAAGAAAAATGAAACTTATAATCACCATACTTTCACTCTTTAGTATCTCGTTTGCATCGGTTGCGGATGAGTATCTGCTCACTCTTGCAAAACAAGCCAAATCTGAAAATCCTAAGTTCAGTGGGTTTGATACAAAAAGAGGAGAGTCTGTTTTTACTTCAAAACATATAGGAAAAAAAGGCAAGGAGATTTCGTGTACATCTTGTCATGGGAATGATTTAAATAAAGTAAGTAAGAACTACTTTACCACAAAAGAGATTGAACCGCTCTCACCAAAAGCAAACCCAAAGAGATTTAGTGACATCAAGACAATCGAGAAGTGGATAAGAAGAAACTTCAACGATGTTTATAACCGTGAGGGAACAACCCTAGAAAAAGGTGATGTAGTAACTTACATCATTAACAAATAAGGAGCTAAAATGAAGTCATTAATTTTAACAGTAGCACTAACAAGTGCAGTTTTTGCATCTAGTTTTAACAAAAGCGATGTTGCTCCGGTAACAAATGAGCTCTACAAAAAAGAGTGTGGTTCTTGTCATTTTGCATATCAGCCAGGGCTTCTGCCCTCAAAAGCCTGGAACAAGATGATGTTAAATCTTAGCAACCATTTTGGCTCAGATGCTAGTTTGGAAGAAGAGGATTATCTCTCTATTTCGCGCTACTTGAACAACAATAGTGCTGAGAAATTTATGAACTACAAAAGGAGTGCTAAGATTGTGGACAGCTTAAGAGCAGGGGAGATCCCTGAGTCTATATCAAAAACTCCATATATCATTAAAAAGCATAGAGATATAAAGGCAAGTTTGATTACACAAAAAGAGGTTAAAGGTATATTTAACTGCACAGCGTGTCATACTACTGCCCAAAAATGGATATATGGCGAGAGTGATGTTTTAATCCCTAACTATGGCAAATGGAAAGATTAAAAGGAGAGAAAATGTTTAACTCTTACATCTGGTCGCTTCCCTCAAGACTCTTTCATTGGCTCTTTGTGGGGTTGATACTTTTAGCTTTTTTAACTGATGATGGCAAGTTGCTAAACTATCATGCGCTTATTGGTTATGGAGTTTTGATTCTACTTGTGTTTAGATTTTTTTGGGGCTACATTGGTCCAAAATACTCAAGATTTAAAGATTTTCCACTCGCATTTAGAGATGCGAAAGAGTTTGCGTTAAACATCTTTAGCTCTAAGCAGAAATACATTGGGCACAACCCTATCGCCTCCTATGTGATGATAGGGATTTTTATAGTGGTTTTTCTAACCATACTTACAGGCATCTTAACTCTTGGTGTTGAAGAGGGAAAAGGTTTGCTCTCATCACTAAATAGCACTTTTTTCAAAAAAATGGAGCTCTTTAAAGACATACATGAGTTCTTTAGTAATCTCTTACTTGCCCTTATCGCAGTGCATCTGCTCGGCATTTTTAGCGATAGAGTACTTCACCCAGCGCATAAAACGCTAAGTTCAATATTTAACGGTATTAAAGTAACGAGCGAGGATTACAGTATCAAGCTAAATATCGCTCAAAAACTTTTTGCTCTAATATTTTTGGCTCTGTTTGTTGTCTTTTTTATTTTTAACATAAGCATAAAAAACAATCCGCTTGTTGCATCAAAACACATGAGCGTTGATTATAAAAAGCTAAATCCACTGTTTGTCAAAGAGTGTGCATCTTGCCATATCATCTATCCACCACACACGCTACCAGCTACTTCATGGGTAACTATGATGGGTGGTTTGGAGAATCATTTTGGAGATGATGCTTCACTTAGCGAGAAAGATAACAGAGATATTTTAGACTTTTTGGTACGAAATAGCGCTGAGACCTCAACACAAAAAGTAAGCGTCAAGGTTTTAGATTCGATAAAAAATAAAGATATAATAGCAATAACTCAGAGTGATTTTTGGAAAAAAAAGCATAAAGATATACCAAAAAAAGTTTTTGCACATAAAGATGTGAAGAGCAAAGCAAACTGCAAAGCGTGTCATAGTGATATAGAAAAAGGATTGATTGAAAATGATAAAATTAAAGATATTAACGCTTTTATGTAGTCTATTTTTATCATTTTCTCTTTATGGAGATGGTAATTATAAACACGAGCATGAAGAGAAAAAACACCACATTTACAAAAATCTTGAATACTTAAACCTTGGCAAAAATCAATATAAAGAGATGAGAGAGATACTTCTAGAGTATAAGAAAGATTATGAAAAATTTAATAAAAAAAGAGAAAAAAGAGAAAAAAAACTCCAAGAGCTAATGAGAGAAGATGAATTTAGTAAAGAGAAGTATGAAGAGATTGTAAAAGAGATACAAAAAGATGCTACGACTCTTGAACTTAAGACTTTAAAAAGAATTCACTCTATCTTATCGCCATCGCAAAGAGAGAGTTTTTCATACTATTTACGGGAGTGGAGAGTTGAATAAAAAAGTTTTACTTATCGAGGATGACTTGCAGATGCAAGAACTTATAGGAGAGTATTTAAAAGAGTTTGGCTTTATATGCAGCGCATTTGCTCACCCCAAAGATGCCATAGAAGAGCTTGAGAAAAATGGCTCTTACTCTATCGTCATACTGGACCTAATGCTCCCTGACATGGACGGTTTTGATGTTCTAAAGAAGATAAAAAATATAAGCAGTATCCCCATAATAATCTCTTCAGCAAGAGGAGACATAGGAAACAAAATACACGGTTTTGATCTTGGAGCGGATGACTACTTGGCAAAGCCTTATGAGCCACGAGAGCTTGTTTTACGGATAGAGCATATTCTAAAAAAGCCGCAAGATGCGAAGATACGAGCTGGAGAGTTTCTGATAGATAAAGCAAACAGAGAGGTTCTTTTGGATGGTTACGCGATTGATTTTACAAAAATAGAGTTTGAGATATTTCTCTTTTTAGTAGAAAACATAAACAAAATATCCTCACGAGAGCAGATCATAAACGCGACTTCGCTGGATGAAAACACAAAAAACAGAACAGTCGATACACACATAAGCAACATAAGAAACAAGATAGGTGATGATTCAAAAGAGCCTCTGTTCATCAAGTCCGTATGGGGCATCGGTTATAAGTTTGTGAGCTAGCATGTCAATCCTCAGAAAAATATCAATACTTTTTTTAACAAGCTTTATCCTTATGAGTGTTATAGGATTTTGGATAGATAACATTAACTCCAAAAGAGTGGATGAGCTTATAAAAGAAAAATACCTAAAAATTGCTAATGAGATATTTCAAAATATTGACAACAACGATAGAGTTGAAGAGCTCATCAAAAAATACGATCTTGTAAGAGTTGATAAAGATGATGAAAGCAAGAGAGAAGTTCTCTACTTTGAAAAACACACTTTTGGCTTTATCTCTATAAAAAAGGGGTCTTTTGAAGATGAGTTTATCATAGAGATAAATTTTCTTGATGAGAGTTACAACCTAAAAACACCGAATGAGGAGAATATTAACGACAAGTTGATACTTAATATCCTTATTTTTTTAGATACTTTTGTCCTTTTGCTTATCTTTTTATATCTTTTAAAACTGCTCGCTCCACTTAAAAAAATCACAAAAGGAATTAAGAATTTCTCTAACGGAGACTTCAATAATAAAATAGAAGTAAAGTCAAATGACGAGATGCAAATGCTCTCAGATGCCCTAAACTCAATGGCAACCTCTTTGGGAGAACTTTTAAAAAGCAGGGAAGAACTCTTAAGAGACATAGGTCATGAACTTAGAACACCAATAGCAAAGGGAAAGTTCGTTATCCAAAAAGTAGAAAATGCATCCCAAAAAGAACTTCTTCAAAAGATATTTTTAGATTTAGAGGTTTTAACAAATGAGCTCTTGGAGCTAGAGAAGTTAAACTCCACAAAACTAAATCTCTCAATATTTAGCGCAGAGACTTTGGTAACAGAAGCACTAAGTAAACTCTACATAAACGATGAATCAAGCATAACCATTGAAATAGAGGATGATTTTAAGATAGAAGCGGACTTATACTATCTCTCGGTCGCACTCAAAAACCTTATAGATAATGCACTGAAATATGCAACTGTACTGCCTATAGCTATTAAAATTTCAACCAAGAAGATTTGCGTTATCAACAGAGGGAAAAAGTTATCAAAAGAGCTCGATTACTATCTAAAACCCTTTACGCAAGAGCTATCTCAAAGGGATGGGTTTGGGCTAGGTCTTAGCATAGTAGAGAAGATAGTTGCTAAACACAACTTCTCACTACTCTATTCTCATGAAGAGGGAGAAAATATATTTTGTCTGCGTCTAGTTTGAGTTTTTATAAAATATAATCCACTATTTTTGACTCAAGCGTCACTGCTTTTACAAGCTCTACCACTTTTAAATGCTCTGGATGAATAGCGTAAGTTTGCATATCTGATTCGGTCTCAAAAGTTGAGTAAATAGAGAGATCAAACGCTCTATCTGAGTTAGTAAAATTAAGACCAACCTCCATTTTTTTAAGCTCTGGGATAAGAGCGACTAAAGCATTTAATTTTTTTGTTACTTTGGCAAGATTTGCATTTTTGTTTTCATCACGAAACTTAAACATAACTATATGAACAATCATTTTTCATCCTTTTTTATGAAATTTTATCTAAAAAGTTTATGGGATAATTTTAAAAAACTATCTCCAAAAAAATTTAGCAATTATCACTACAAAAAACAGCTCTGTATCCATGTTGGCTTGAATTGAGAGAGTATAGATGATTGGGAGCATCACAAAGATTAGGGCAGTATTTGAAATTATCTCGGTTGTAAAAGTCACAAGAATTGCGATAGAGATAAAGACAAATATAGCAGGTAGGTTAGTTAAAGCCAGAAGATAAGAAGTCACTTCATTTGCTAAACCACTCGAGCTAAAAGCAGCGGCAATTGAAAATCCTGCACCAAAAAGGAACATAACTCTAAAAGGAACCTTGCCTTTATCCTCCATCCAATCAAGGATAGAAAAAAGGTGGAGCAAAAAGCAAAAGCCCAGCAATTAGTAAAATAACACTCTCGTTTAGCCCAAGTCCACTCCAAAAAGAGTCAAATGGAGCGTTTAGCAAAAGAAGTGTGACAACTCCGCCAATGAGCGAAAGTATCTTTTTTTGATCACCACTTAGTGATTTTTTCTCATAATCTAGTGATATTTTAAATCATCCTGTTTGCCAAGAGTATCGCTTTTGATTTTGCACCATATATCTTCTGTTTAATATTTTTTACAAAGTCTATAAATTCTCTATTTTGCAAATTTTTTTCCATGAGCATCTCATATTTTGTGGAAGCAATTTTTTGCTTTTTAACACCATATCAATAAAATTAAAATTTATTTAAAAATATGACAAATCGACATACTTTACTATGCCAAAAAGAGCGTAAAATGTTATTTATATGTTTGTTAATTTCGTACACATTTTCATTCAAGATATTAAGAGCAATAGAAGATATTTGAATTTTACTTACTTTTTACTCTTCTTCATATTAAAAAGCACAACCGCCACAAAGGCAAGTAGACACCCTATAAGCGTTGAGACCGCTAGGTTTTCACCGTAAACAAACCAGCTTGAAGCGATAGCGCCGATGGGGACTATAAACATAAAAACGCCCGTTTTGTGTGCTCCTATCTTTGCGGCTGAGATAAAGTAAAGCGTGGTGGCAAAAGCCCCTGGGATTACGCCTATAAAGGTGATATTTTCCCAAAAAATAGCGTCATAAGAGCCAAAATCAAATGGATGGTATGGGAGTGCGAATATCATATTTGTAAAGCCTGTTATGCCAAAAACTACAAGCGAGTAAAACATAGGATTTGTTCGGGATGAGGCCTTTTGAGAAAAGATAGTAACTAGTGCCCAAACAGCAGCGCATCCTAAAAAGTATGAGCTCTCTACATTTAAAAATGCAAAACCTTCAAATGGTATGCGTAGCAAAATCAGCGCTCCAAAAATACCAATAAAAAGCGCTATAACTTGTCTGCTTGTCACTTTAGTGCCTAAAATGGTAATAGACATCAAATATGTAAATATTGGCGCGAGAGAGGTAACCATAGTTCCACCATATCCAGCTGCACCGTGAGCCAGTCCTGCAAAAAAGAGATAGTTAAAAAGTGAGGTCAAAAGCCCAGCAATAAGCATATAAATATACCCTATTTTATCTGATTTAAGTGGAGTTTTAAGATACCAAACAACAGGCAAAAGAGCCATAAATGAGATGCCATACCGCCAAAAAGCCGCAACTTCAGCATGAGAATGCGCCGCTGCAACTTTTCCAGCCGTCCATGAAGTTCCCCAAAAAAGCATAGCAACTATCATAAGTATAAAATAACGCATTTGATTTTCTCTGTTGTTCATTTATTTAACTCTCTATTTTTAAACTAATTATACAAACTATTTTGTGATGATAGATGTTTTTATAGATATTTGTTTGTCTGATTTTTTAGAATCTTTTACAAAGATACAGACAAAGCTATAATTAAGTTAAAGGCTATTTTTAGCCATTTCACACCAAAGAAAGATACATAAACCATATAAAAAATCAAGTAAAACTTAATATTTTACTAAAATAAATTCTTATTTTTAGTAGTACAAATTTTATAAAATTATTTTATTTTAGAAAATAGATTATTAGCAATCGGATTGAATTAAAAAATTATGTATTCAACCTAAAATAACAGATACAAAAAAGATAATAATAATAAAAAAATATTTATAATAAATTCGCCTTAAATAGCCATTTTAAATGGTTTTACATATAATATTTTATCGTATTTAATAAATTATAAAATACTATATAAGAGAATAAAATTTATTTGTAATCATCATAATTACAAATATTTATGCAAGGAATGATAATTACGGTTTATAAATAAAAACTGAGTAACCATACCAAACAATGATGAAAATTCTAAGTGTTACTTATATCTACAATTTTTTAAAATAAAGTATAACTTAACTTTAAAACTAATGTTTACTAAAGAAATTTAAAGCTTAAAGTGATAATATTTAGCCGTTAATGGACACATTAATAAAAAAAATGAAATAGATTTAATTTTTAATTCTATTTTAAAATTATCAACTAGGAGAAAAAATGTCACTTTCAAGAAGAGAATTTCTTAAAAGTTCAGCAGCAGCATCTGCAGCGGCAGCTATCGGTATGAGCGTACCAGCTGAGCTTGAAGCAGCAGCAGCTAAAGCTGAAGGAGATTGGAGATGGGATAAGGCAGCTTGTCGTTTCTGTGGTACAGGTTGTGGAATTATGATGGCAACAAAAAATGGTAAAATTGTTGCTGTTAAGGGAGACCCTGCAGCACCAGTAAACCGTGGTCTTAACTGTATTAAGGGTTACTTTAATGCTAAGATTATGTACGGTGCAGATAGATTGACTCAACCACTACTTAGAGTTGGCGCTGATGGCAAATTTGACAAAAAAGGTAAGTTTACTCCTGTTTCTTGGAGCAGAGCTTTTGATGAGATGGAAGTTAACATCAAAAAAGCACTAAAACATGGCGGACCTGAGGCTGTTGGAGTTTTTGCTTCTGGGCAATACACTATCATGGAAGGTTATGCAGCACAAAAGATGATGAAAGCTGGATTCCGTTCAAACGCTTTTGATCCAAATGCAAGACATTGTATGGCATCTGCCGTTGTTGGTTTTTACCAGACTTTTGGTGTTGATGAGCCTTCTGGTTGCTACGATGATATTGAACTAACCGACACAATCGTATCTTGGGGTTCAAATATGGCAGAGATGCACCCTATTTTATGGACTCGTGTAACTGACAGAAAACTATCTAAGCCAGATAGAGTAAAAGTTATATCTATCCAAACTTATACTCACAGAACTTCTGATTTAGCTGATATTGAGATTATCTTCTCGCCAAACACTGACGGGGCTTTATGGAACTACATTGCAAGAGAGATTGTAATGAGAGATGATGCAGAGAAAATCATTGATTGGAATTTTGTTAAAAAACATATGATTTTCGCAGCTGGTCCCGTAAATATTGGCTATGGAATGAGAAGAAGTGATGAAAAATCAGTAAAAGATGGAAAATACACAGCTCTTGAGATGGAAACTGTCAGCAAAGAGATGAAGAAAGTAGTTTCTAAAAAAGAGGGTCCTGCATTAGAGCCATATGGTTACAAAGCTGGCGATACAATGACAAATATTCCTGGAACACTTGGTCACTGGGAAATCTCTTTTGAAGATTATAAAAAATCATTAGAGCCATACACTCTTGAGTATACAGCAGCTATTGTAAAAGGTAACCCTGATGAAAGTATGGAAGATTTCAAAGTAAAACTTCAAACATTAGCTAACCTCTACATTGAAAAAGGTAGAAAAGTTGTATCTTTCTGGACAATGGGTATGAACCAACATACACGCGGTTCATGGGTAAACACACTCTCTTATAATGTTCACTTTATGCTTAATAAACAAGCTGTTCCTGGTTCTGGAGCATTTTCTCTAACTGGTCAACCATCAGCTTGCGGTACTGCTCGTGAAGTTGGTACATTTACTCATAGACTTCCAGCCGACATGATGATAGAAAATCCTGCACATAGAAAAACTACTGAGAACAAATGGATGGTTCCAGAAGGAACAATCAATCCTGTAGGTGTTCAACATATTATGAAAATTCACCGTGATATTGAAGATGGATTAATCAAATTTGCATGGGTAAATGTTTGTAATCCTTATCAAGATTCTGCAAGTGCTCATCACTGGATTAAAGCAGCTAGAGAGATGGATAACTTTATCGTTACTTCTGATGGATATCCTGGTATATCAGCTAAAGTTTCTGACCTTATCTTACCTTCTGCCATGATTTATGAGAAATGGGGAGCTTATGGAAATGCTGAGCGCCGCACACAACATTGGAGACAACAAGTTCTTCCAGTTGGAGATGCTATGAGTGATTCATGGCAGTGGGTTGAGCTTTCAAAAAGATTTACGGTTAAAGATGTATGGGGCGGATATGCACCATCTGGTCCAAGAAAAGACGCTCTTCCAAGTATGATTGAAAAAGCAAAAGCTATGGGCTATAACGAAAACACTACAATGTTTGAGATTCTATTTGCTAACAAAATTGCTAAATCTTATAAAGTTGATCAAAATGACCCTATCCAAAGAGGATATGACAATACTGAAGCTAGCGGTGATAGCAGAAATGTTATTGGAAGTGATGGAAAAGTATTTAAAGGGTATGGTTTCTTTATTCAAAAATATCTTTTTGAAGAGTACGCGTCATTTACTCGCGGACATGGTCATGACCTTGCACCATTTGATATGTACCATAAAGTTCGTGGTCTTAAGTGGCCTGTTGTTGATGGAAAAGAGACTTCTTGGAGATTTAATACTAAGTATGACCCATATGCAGCAAAAGCAGCTAAAGGTACAAATGATACTCACGCATTCTATGGAAAAATCGCTAAATCACTAAAAAGCGGTAATTTACATGGCGTAGACAAAGATACTAAAGAAAAATCACTTGAAAATAAAGCTAAAATCTTTGCTCGTCCATACATGGATCCACCAGAAATGCCAGATGCACACTACGATACATGGTTATGTACTGGTCGTGTTTTAGAGCACTGGCACTCAGGAACTATGACTATGCGTGTGCCTGAACTTTTCCGTGCAGTACCTGAAGCATTGTGTTATATGCACCCCGAAGATGCTAAGAAAAAAGATCTTAAACAGGGTGGTTTATGCTGGGTTGAATCTCGCCGTGGTAAAGTTAAAGCTAGAGTTGAGACTCGTGGTAGAAACAGACCTCCAAGAGGCTTAGTGTTTGTTCCTTGGTTTGACGAAAATGTATTTATCAACAAAGTTTGTTTAGATGCAACTTGTCCAATGTCAAAACAGACAGACTTTAAAAAATGTGCTGTAAAAATTTACAAAGCATAACAACTATAAATAAAGGATAAGTGGCTTTGCCTAGTGCGAAGCGCACCCACTAAAATGGAAAATAAAGCAACAAGTGATAGAAGAAAATTTATCTTAAATATGGCAAGAGGTGCTGGAATAACAGCACTTGGAGGTTTTGTTTGGAGTGCGTATGTAAGTGAAGTTACAGCGTCTGGGCTTATCCTTCGTCCGCCAGGGGCCATAAAAGAGAGTAATTTTTTAAAAACATGTATTAAATGCGGGCTTTGTGTTGAAGCTTGTCCTTACAATACACTATTGCTTGCCAAACCAGGTGATCACAAACCTCTAGGAACTCCATATTTTATTCCTAGAGATATACCTTGTTATATGTGTCCAGATATTCCATGTGTTCCAGTATGTCCTACTGGGGCATTAAGTGAATCTAGTGTTACAACAAATGGAGTTCTTGATATCTATAAAGCAGACATGGGTCTTGCAATTGTTGATAAAGAGAGCTGTATAGCGTTTTGGGGAATTCAGTGTGATGCCTGCTATAGAGCTTGTCCGATTTTAGGAAAAGCAATAACTATAGAGTATAATAGAAACGAAAGAACTGGTAAACATGCGTTTTTAACACCAGTTGTTCATGCAGATGCTTGTATCGGTTGTGGACTTTGTGAAAAAGCTTGTGTAACTGAAAAACCTGCTATCTTTGTACTTCCAAATGAAGTTGCAATGGGTAGAGTTGGCAGTCACTACATCAAGGGTTGGGATAAAAATGATGAGAAGCGTCTCGAAGATGCTAAAGAGATAAAGTCAGAAACTAAGATTAGCGAGAAGAGTGCTGTTGACTCTTTAAATAGTGGTTCGGGGGATTTATACTAATGACGAAGTTATGGAATAGCTACCGATACCTTATTTTAAGAAGAACAACTCAGTTTGGAGTTCTGTTTTTATACTTTGGAGCAAATGCTTGGGGTTGGACTCTTCTGATGGGTAATCTTAGCTCATCACTATTTTTGGGCATTGTTCCACTAAGTGATCCTTATGCTCTTTTACAAATGGTAGCAGCGGGAGCCATTTTGGCAACTGACTTGCTTGTGGGCGCTTTTATTGTCACTCTATTTTACCTTTTGATTGGTGGTCGCTCTTTTTGTAGTTGGGTTTGTCCTATAAATATAGTTACGGACGCAGCAGCACTCCTTAGAAGAAAACTGGGAGTTGATGCGATCTCAAAAAAACAACCAGCATCAAGAAACATGAGATATTGGGTTTTAGCGCTAAGCTTGGTACTATCGTTCGCTATGGGTATCACTGCTTTTGAATTTATATCACCAATCTCTATGCTTCATAGAGGTATTGTGTTTGGTTTGGGTTTTGGATGGGCAGCGATGCTCATCATTTTTCTTTTAGACCTATTTGTTTTAAAAAATGGGTGGTGTGGACATATATGCCCACTTGGTGGCTTTTATTCTATAGTTGGAAAGTTAAGTTTAATACGAGTACATCATAACGAAGAGAATTGTACTTTATGTATGAAATGCAAAGTAGTTTGTCCTGAACAACAAGTTCTATATATGATTGGCAAGGAGAGCATTCCTGTTCTCTCTGGCGAATGCACAAATTGTGCTAGATGTATAGAGGTTTGTGATGATGACGCTCTTGGTTTTTCAATACGAGGTCTAGCAAAAAATAAAAAAACGGGAGAAAAAAATGAGAGCAATAAATAAAATAACGATTAGTTTAGTTGCTGGGGCGCTACTAATGGTTGGCTGTGGCACTGATGGACTTAAATCATCAGAGGCAAATGTAGCTACAAAAACTGTAACCGAAGAGTCTTTGGGTTTAAGAAAGACTGACATATACACAGAAGATAGCACAATAGCTGTAAAAACTGAATATGGAACAGCTCAAGCTACAACAAGTACAAAAATCAGAAGAGCATTTCAAGATGCACCTCCTATGATTCCTCACGATACGATTGGTATGCTACCCATCAAAAGTAACGACAACAGATGTGTGAGTTGTCACTTACCTGAAGTAGCTGATAGCGTTGGTGCTACACCAATTCCTGTGTCACACTTTACAGATTTTAGACCAAGAGCTGAACTTAAAGATGGGGAAGTGTTTATTCCAGTAAACAACTACAAAAATGAAGTTTCAATCAAAAAAGGTGAAGAGCTTCAAAATGCAAGATTTAACTGTACTCAGTGTCATGCTCCACAATCTCAAGGTAACTTAGTTGTAGAGAATACATTTGAAGCTGTGTATACATCAAAAGATGGTGCTTCAAGATCTAACTGGAAAGGCTCAACTCTAACAGATTCACTAGATACGGTAATCGGTGGAGATAGCTTTATAACAGAAAAAGATATAGCAAACAAAAACTCTGCTGCTGGCGGCGGAAGTGAACATCACTAATGCAAAGAAGAGAGCTATTTAGCTCTCTTGCCTTTAAAATTATTGGCAAGACAAAGCAAGAAAATCTACTCAGACCACCATACAACAGCGATGAATCTCTTTTTCTCAATGAGTGTAGCAAGTGCGACGCTAAATGTGCCACTGTTTGTGAAGAAGATATCATTAAAATAGCAAGTGATAAAACTCCCTATTTAAGTTTTTTAAATGGTGGTTGTACCTATTGCGACGAGTGCGCCAATGCTTGTGAATATGGTGTTTTAAAACTTGAGAATAAAAGAGTTATAAATTCTAGAATTACAATCAACAAAACAAAATGTCTTAGTTGGAACCAGACTATGTGTTTCTCATGCAAAGATCCCTGCTTAGATAATGCCATAGATTTTAAGGCGATGTTTAAGCCTGAGATAAATGACAAATGCACTTCTTGTGGTTTTTGTATAGGTAGGTGTCCAACAGACGCAATAGAGATAAAGGTACTGGCTCATGAATAAAATTTTGCTTCTATTGGTTCTTATAACTTCACTTTTTTCTCAAAATACAAATAAGCCAATGTCAAGCTTCATAGCAAGTGGTGGCGTAATTGATCTAATATACAAAGACAATAGAGTATATGCCGCAACAGATACTGGAGTTGTTGATATATTTGATTATAAAACAAAAAAAATAGTCAAAAAGATAAAAGTTGATAAAATTAAAGATTTTAAAGGTGACATCGTTGATTCAAAAGTTTTTTCTGTAGATAAAATCGGTGATGACATCATGGTTCTCTCTCAAGATGAAAAAGGATTTAGTAGGGTCAATATCTATAAAAATAGTCAAAAAAATACAATAATTGATTCTAGAAAAAAATTAAGTATCATTAAGGCAAAATATTTAGATCAAAACACTATATTACTAGCACTTCTTAGTAACGAGCTTATCTCTTATGATATAGCCAAGGCCAAGCAAAACTACCGTGTTCAAGTTAGTGGTGGTAGATTTTCAGACTTTCGCCTAAATGAAACTGGAACACAAACGGTTGTTGCTGATGAGGGTGGTGACATTCATATTTATGATACAAAAAATGGAAAAAAGATAAAAACTTTAGGTGGGCAAAACTTAGATAATATTTTTCAAATTGATTATAAAAATGGTTTAGTAATAACAGCGGGACAAGATAGAAAAATAGGCATATACACACAGATACCAAACTCTGCATATAGCCTAGAGTCTCAGTTTTTAGTTTATAGCGTAGGATTATCACCAAAAGGGCACTTAGCTGGTTATTCGTGTGACGAAAATAACAATGTGGCTATTTTTAATACAGCAACAAAGATGCAAATCGGAATATTTGGCGGAAACAATACTACAATATCAAATATTATATTTATTAGCGAAAAAGAGTTTTTAACCTCAAGTAATAATAAGATAGTAAATCTTTATAAAATAAAATAAAAAGGAGCATAAGATGGACTATAGCAAAAGTGAATTTTTAGTTGAAACAGAAGTGCCTCAAGGTGAAATCATCATCTCCAGAACCGATCTTGAGGGAAACATTACATATGTAAATGAGATATTTTCTCAAATCAGCGGATATGCACCAGAAGAGCTTTTAGGAAAACATCATAATATCGTCAGACACCCAGATATGCCAAAGAGTATTTTTAAAGAGTTGTGGGGAAAGATTAAAAACAAAGAACAGTGGAGCGGTGTTGTTAAAAATATCAGAAAAGACGGAGGTTTTTATTGGGTAAAAGCAATAATTTCTGGGGTTTATAAGGATGGTGAGTTAGTGGAATACATATCACTTAGAACCCCAATTAGCTATAGTGAAAAATTAGAACATCAGAAACTTTACGATAGCATACGCCATCAAAATGGTGAAAAAACAAGAATAGTTTCATACGAATAGATTCAACAAAAAATTAAATTTGCAACAAAGAGGAAAAAATGAATATATCAAGCATAGTGGTTCAAACACTACCAAAATTTTTAGATGAAGTTGTGCAAAATCTTAAAGATTGTGAGGTGTGCGACTATCATCTTCACGATGCCAAAGGTAGAATCATCGTAACTATTGAAGGCGAGAGCGTCTCAGAAGAGCTAGAGAAACTTAGAGTCATCGAGGGGATTTCTCATGTTATAGCTGCTGATATGCAGATGGCGTACAGCGAAGATGAGCTAAACGCTCATATGGAAGTTATTGCCAATGGCGACGCCGTTCCAAGAATGCTAAATGATGATGATATTGATATTAGAAACATACAATACAACGGAGATTTAAAGAAAAAAGATGATCTCTCAACATTTACAAAAAAATTTGATAAAACAGAGAGATAACAATGAGCGGAGTTTTTGAATCAACTATAAAAATGGTAGACGGAAGCTATGAAGATTGGTTTATAGAGCTAAAAGATATTAGTGATGATGCCGTTGAGATATGTAAGGACTTATCTGAGTACTCAACAAAAATTGAAGAACTAGGCATAAAGTATGATGGCGTAATAAATGAAGTAAGATGGAGTAAAGCAGACAATGTCCCTCCGTTCGTTATGGATACCATAAGATTTGAGATGTCAAAACTCCAAAGAGAGCTAGAAGAAGAGAGTGGCGAGCCACTAATAAAGGGATAATTTTTATGCAAAAAACATCCACTTCAGCAAGATACTTAACCATAGATGAGATACAAGAGCATCTAAATGGTGTTGAGTACATAATCATGGCAGCTCCATCACCTGATTATTTCAAAGAAGCGCCGATTCACTTTACATTTTTTTTAAATACATCTGATGATATACCCAAAGATATACAAAAGGCTATTTTTGATAAATTCTTAAATGAAAATAAGATAAGAAACCCTATTGAAATAATGAGCCAAATAATGCCTGTCGGATTCTCTATAGACTCAAAAAACAATCCAATGCCACTCCTACTAGTAAAAGAAGATGATATGATGGTTATCCCAAATATTCCAATGTTGGTTATGGATTTTTTAGCAGATTCTGATGCTTTTGATGAAGCAAAAGTAAAAAGCCTAACTGGCTGGAGCTATAGCTATAACTAACATAAAAAAATTTATACAAGTATAGACTTTATTGCTATATAGATTAAGATAATAAATTTAGATTAATTTGATCTAATTTGTTATTTTTTGTGAAAACTTTCTGCTTCTATCTCCTCTATAGTCTTGGCAATAGAAGCAGATAAATTTTCATATCCATCTTTTGTTACTAAAATATCATCTTCTATTCTAATGCCCACCCCTCTAAATCTTTCAGGAGCACTTTTATCGTTCTTGTCAATATACAATCCCGGTTCAATGGTTAAAACCATACCCTCACAAAGCGGTATCTCTCTATCTTTCTCATCTTTATATGGTGCTGGGTCGTGTACATCTATCCCTATCCAATGCCCTATTCCATGTGGATAATACTTTTTATGCTTTTTTTCTTTTATAGCCTTTATTGCGCTACCTTTTAAAATACCAAGCTTTATCATCCCTTCAGTTAACAACTCCTCTGCTACTTTTTGAAGTTCGCTTCGCATAATAGATGGCTTTATCATACTGATAACTTTTAGTTGAGTATCCAAAACCAAGCTATATAGCTCTTTTTGAGACTCACTAAATCTGCCATTTACTGGAATTGTTCTTGTTATATCACTTGCATAGTAGTTATGCTCACACCCTGCGTCTATTAGGATAAGCTCTCCATCAACTAAAAGTTTGCTATTTTCTATATAGTGAAGAGTATTTGCATTGTTTCCAGATGCAACTATTGAGGTATATGCGTCACTATAGGCCGCATTGTGTCTAAACTCATACTCTATCTCTGCTTGAAGTTGATACTCATATTTACCCTCTTTATTCATGCTCATAGCCGTATGATGCGCTTTTGCTGTGATTGAAATTGACTCTCTCATAAGCTCTATCTCGGAAGCTGATTTTATAAGTCTCATTTTTTGTACATGTGGGATGATGTCAAATTTTTCTTTAAATATCTTTGTGCTTTTTAAAATCTTCTCTGTAGCGCTTTTCTTTGAGTTTATCTCAAAATAGATGTTTTTTTTACCTTTGATTGAGGTCTTAAAGACATCATTAAACTTATCTATTTCATAAACTTCATCTACAAGAAACCTTTTTTTTGCCTTTTTAACACCCAATCTTTTTCCGTTCCATAGTTCTAGCGTTTTATCTTTTTTATGCACAAAAAGGGCTGTTTTTAGGCTATTTTTTGTTTTTATAAACATAAGTGCAGAGTTGTCCTCTTTAAAACCGCTTAGGTAGTAAAAATTACTATCTTGTCTATATGGATGGTGTGTGTCATGAGAACGAGTTGCAGGCTCAGAGCTAAATATAACCACAACTGAGTTTTTTAAAAAGTCTTTTGCTAAAGTATCTCTTCGTTTTTTATATTCGCTCTCTATTATCATTTGCAAACACCACTAAGCCACTCAATGCTTTTCTCTGATATATCTGCTAAGGCAGAGCTAAGTGCTTCTACTCCACCGTCTGCATTTAATTTTTTTGAATCTACTTTTGATTTAAATGTCTTTGTAGCTACTATACTATTTGTTTTTGCATCAACAACCGCCAATGATACAACAACACTCGAATATAACTCTTTCATATCAAAAGAGTAGTGTTGCATAAACTCTTCTATAGTTATCTCCAAAATCATATCACTTTTACTAACAGATCTTGAATTCAAAACGCTCTTGAAAATGGCACTCTCTTTAATTTCATTATACATATAAGCGGTAATAGCGTGATTTGGTGTCTCTTGCCACTGTGACTCTGTATATGAGAAAACTTTATTACCCGATTGCGTGTAATCCATCATCGAAGACATAAGAGATTTTTCGCTAAACGCTTGCGCAATTTTCATAGTTTTATCTCTGCATCCGCCGACATCATGTTTGATCTGTACCTCTTTCGTTGAGATTTTATACTCAGTAATGTATGGCTTCGTCATTGTGCATCCAGACAAAAATAGCAGACTTATAGCAATTAAAATTTGTTTCATATCAGTTTTCTCCTGGTGCTTTTTTTACTCTCTCTTGCTTAAACAACATATCGCGTGGATTTCGCTCATACTTCTCTATAGCCTCATTCATTCTTATCATAAGCTCTTGCATCTCTATCATCGTAGAGTTCATGGTAGGAAAAATATTATTGCTTATATCTTTCATATTAAAATCACCTCTATCTAGCGAATCCCTAAAGTTATCCATAGTGGCTTTAATGCCAAGATAGCTCTTCATAATAGAGCTAAATGTAACTGCGATATCATCTTCCCACTTACCACTTTTCTCAACTAGTTTTGTAACTTTTGGTACCATAATTTCTATCTGTTTTGTCGTGCTATCTAGCGTTTGCATTGTTTTATGAAAATCATCTATTGTTTTATCATCAAGAACTCTATTCATTTTATCAACAAGAACAACACTATTTTTTAGCAGTTGAGATATGTCATGTTGGTTCTCTTTACCAAGAAGTTCTTGTGTCTTCTCTAGTGTCTTTGCTAAATTTATAGCAACTTCACTAAATGTACTCTCTAGCTTTACAAGAAGCGATGGGACAGACTTTATAACTGGGTATTTCTCGTCATTTTTTGTCTCCAAAGCCTTTGCGTCTATGCCTTTTTCAACTATCAAGTTTACATAACTAAGTCCAGTTATCCCCTGAGAGGTTAGTTGTGCTAACGTTAAGGAGTTTATAGGAGCACTCTTTAGCACTTCAACCAAAACCTCAACCTGCTCAGCATTTTTTTCATTTATGCTCAGTTTCACAACTTTTCCAACACTAATCCCTCTATATTTTACTGGAGCATCTATGTTTAACCCCAATATTGACTCACTGAAGTATATGCTGTATTTTTGTACTTCAGCCTCTTTAGCAGGCTTAAGAAGCCAATATCCAAAGCCTAACATCAGCGATATGCCAATAAGTACCAAAAATCCAACCAAACCATAATTCACTTTGTTATTCATATTGATTCACCTTTTCTAAAAAAAGTTCTTATAAACTCATTATCTATTTTTATTGCGTTATTCAAAGTTCCCTCATATATTATCTTTTTATTATCAATTATTGCAACCGAATCAAGCGTATCATACATGGATGTTAAATCATGAGAAACCATCATAATAGTTAATCCAAGCAGATCTCTTAGTTTTAGGATAAGGGAGTCAAACTCTCTCGCGGATATTGGATCTAGTCCGCTTGTTGGCTCGTCTAAAAATAGAAGTTTTGGATCCATTGCAAGAGAGCGAGCTAGTGCTGCTTTTTTCTTCATACCTCCACTTATTTGCGATGGGTAAAGATCTGCGTCACCAACTTCGAGACCAACTATATTTATCTTAAAATCAACAATCTCCCCTATCATTCCTCTAGATAAATTAGTAAATTCTACCAATGGTAAAGCGATATTTTCTCTTATCGTCAGAGATGAAAAAAGAGCTCCAAATTGAAATAGAACTCCAAATTTCTTTCTAAGTTCCTGTGCTTCGGCGTATCTTATACTATTTAACTCATACCCCAAAACTTCTATGCTGCCACTAAGGCTTTTTTGCAACATTACCATCTCCCTAAGGAGTGTTGTCTTGCCACATCCGCTAGGACCTAGGAGTCCATAAATCTCACCCTCTTTTACGGTTAGATTCAGACCATCATGAATCATCTTATCCCCAAAAAGTGTCTTTAGGTCTCTAACTTTTATAATATTTTTCATTATATCTTCAAACTTGTAAATGCTATTGAGAAAATTGCATCACAAACAATAACAGCAAAAATCGCTTCAACAACACTCTTTGTTGTGTTAAACCCTAAGCTTTGAGTATCATCCTTAACCATTAACCCTCTGTATATTCCAATAGAAGCTATCAAAAATGCAAAAAATGGACCTTTAATAATTCCTATAAAAAAATGTTTTACAGCTATTACGCTACTGAATCTATCTAAAAAAAGATCAGTGGATATTCCCAAATCTATATTTGCAATAATCATGCCACCAAGCAGTGCCATCATATCTGCTACAAAAATTAGTATTGGTAACGAAATCATTAAAGCTAAAATGCGAGGAACAACCAAAAATCTATATGGATTAAAACCCATAGTTCTCATAGCATCAAGTTCTTGAGTGATTTTCATAGCCCCAATTTGTGCTGTAAAAGCAGAGCCGCTTCTACCTGCTACAACTATAGCAGTTATTACAGGAGCCAACTCTCTAAGAATAGATAGGCCAAGCATATCTACAATGAATATATTTGCACCATAAATTTTTAACTGGTAAGCAGATTGATAAGCTAAAACCAATCCTATAAGAAAACTGGTAAGTGATACAATCCAAAATGCTTTTACGCCACTCTCATTGATTTCAAAGGCTATCTCTTTGTATCTGATATTTTTTGGAGTAAGAAGATAGTGAAACTTATTTACAAAAAGCTCCCCAATAAAATGCATAAAAGAGATAAAACCATAATAGTTGTTTAGTGTTACTTTACCTATTTTTTCCAACAAAGTAATTTTGTTTTTATTTGTGGTGATTGATGAATTCTCTTGAGAGCTCACAAGCTCCAACATTGCCAAAATATCTCGATTTTGACACAGAGTTTCCACCGCAATACTCCTAGAACTTAGTTTTTTCATAAAACTGCGTATAAAAACAGCCCCAGCACTATCTAAAAAGTTAAGTTCTCTGAAATCTATGTAAACGCTCTGCTGTTGATTAAGTGAGATTACATCTACTTGCTTGCTGTAGTCTGCTATATTTAAAAGAGTGAGCTCTCCTTTGAATATCAGGGAGAGTCTATTTTGTATAATTTTAATATCTAGTGAGGAATCACTCATATTTGATGGTATTAAAAATCTCTCGCAAGAAGTTTTTTAACTTTTAGTATAGATATCAACCTATCCTCTTGCTTACCAACGCCATCTATCATGGTATCTTCTCCATGCATACTCTCTGGTGCTGGCCCAATATTACTCTTCTTTATTCTGATTGCCATAGTCAATCTGTCGATAATAAATCCAGCGACCTCATCACCATCTCTCATTACAATAAATCTAGTTTCGTCACTCTGTTTCTTAGCGCTTATGCCAAATTTAAGACGAAGATCTATAAGTGGTATAACGGCTCCGCGCATATTAAAAACACCAACTACATGTTTTGGAACCTGAGGAACTCTTGTCCAAGGAAAAGGTTTTATAATCTCTTGAATCGACAAGATAGGCACCGCGTACTCTTCATCCCCTATAATAAATCCAACCAGCTGAACAACTTCCTCGGCTTTAATCAAAGAGTTGTTTTGTGCCTCTTGTTGTTTGTTGATAATCTGTTTTAATTTATCGCTCATTTTAAAACTCCGACTTAAAATTAATATTTCTTTGGACAACACTTGAGAGATAATCAGCAGAGTATGGCTTAGTTATATACTCAACCATACCTGATTCAACTCCGCGCATCCTATCTGATTTACCCGTACGAGATGTGACGGCGATAAGAGGTAGGTTTTTGTAACGATTGTATTTTTTAATCTCAGTGGCAAGTGTATAGCCGTCCATTCTAGGCATCTCTATATCAACCAACATCGCATCAAAATTATGGTCACCCTGTTTTAAAATGTTTAATGCTTCTTGCCCATCACCAGCTTCAATAAGTGTGATTCCAAGTGGTTCTAACGCTTTTCTCATAATGGTTCTGTCTGTCTTAGAGTCATCAACTATCATAACCTTATAATCACTAGCTTTGCTTTTTTCTAATGATGTCTGAGCAGAAGCTGAAGAACCCTCCGGTATTGCTTTTGTTTTTACATGTTTTGCTATGTCCATAAGTGCAAGTACATCAACAATAAGAGTAACCCCTCCATCACCACGGATAGTAGCTCCAGCCACGCCTTCGATGCCTTGTAAAAAGTCACCCAGTGATTTTATAACTATCTCTTCTTGTCCAACAAGAGTATCAACTATAAGGCCTAGTTTGTTTGTTCCAAGACCAAGAACAACAACATAGGCGTGCTCGCTCGAATCTAGGATTCTCTCAACTTCAAAAATATCACCGATATGAACTAAAGATAAAACATCATGGCGGAGTCTCATAACAGAGCGACCCTCAACTGTATAAATTTCATCTTTAGAGATTCTGACTGTCTCAAGGACTGACGCAAGTGGAATAGCATAATGCTCCTCTTGAACGCCAACCAACAACGCTTGAATAATTGCAAGAGTTAGTGGAATCTTTAGCTTCATTGATGTTCCAACACCAAGCTCACTATCTATATCTATAATCCCTTTTACTTTTTCAATATTAGTTTTTACAACATCCATACCAACACCACGACCAGAGACATTTGTAACTGCCGCAGCCGTCGAAAAACCTGGCTTAAAGATGAGCGCGAACGCCTCTTTTTCGCTCATCTGATCGGCCTCTTTTTCTGTTATAAGACCCTTCTCTAAAGACTTATTTTTTAGCATATCAGTATCAAGACCTTTTCCGTCATCATCTATCTGGATAACAATCTGGTTACCTTCATTATAAGCTTTTAACTTTATAGTTCCTGTCTCAGGCTTACCCTGCTCAAGACGAATCGATGGAATCTCGATACCATGGTCACATGAATTTCTGATAATATGAACAAGAGGATCTCCAATCTCTTCAACGATTGATTTGTCAAGCTCAGTATCCTCACCGTAGATCTCTAGCTCTATTTTTTTATTAAGTTCACGACTTAAATCTCTAATCATTCTTGGAAATTTGTTAAACACTTTACCGATTGGCAACATTCTTGTTTTCATAACCGCAATCTGCAAGTCGGTTGTAACAAGAGAAACAATGGAAACTACCTGATTAAGCTCTTCTAAAAACTCTTCACCCTCATATCTCTCTTCAACATCATCATTTATTTTTATTAAACGATTTTTAGCAAGAACCAGCTCACCAATCAGATTCATTAAGTGGTCAAGCCTTCGAACATCAACACGGATTGTTTGGTCTACAACTGCCTCTTTTTTAGCTGGAGCTGCTGCTTTCATACTCTCATCGTCCGCCCTTGAGACTCTTGGAGTTGGTGTAGTTTGTACTGGTGGGACATGTACTGGTGCCACAACTACTGGTACATGGAAGTCGCCAGACTCTTCATTATCTTCATCTGAGTCAAGTGAGACAACACTCTCACCAGCTGCAATCTTTGAGTCCCTTTTTGCTTTATCTTCTGCTTGTCTGTTTTTTAGAAGTCTCTCTATCTCTGCCTCAATATCATTATCATCCATATTTTCGTAGTCGAGTTCTGACTCTGGCTCTTTTGAAGGAGCTATAACCTCTACCACCTCTTTTACATGAACTTGTGCTTGAACAGGCTCATCAGCAATCTCTCCAGAACTTACTTTATCTAGTTTTTTGACACACTCCGAGACATCTATTCCAGCATCCGCACTAGTATCACGGATAATATGCAAGAGTGCCTTCATAAGGTCAATCGACTCCAAGATTACATCCATAATTGATGGCGTGATTAGCAACTCTCCATGTCTAGCCTTATTTAAAACATCCTCCATATGATGAGTCAGATGGGTTAAAATATCAAAATTTAAAAATGAAGAAGCTCCCTTAACTGTGTGTGCTACACGAAAAATTCCATTTAATAGCTCTAAATCTTCTGGTCTACTTTCTAGCTCTACTAAATCCTGATCTAGCTGCTCTATTAGCTCGAAAGATTCAACTAAAAAGTCTTGTAATATTTCCTGAAATTCATCCATTTTTATACTCCTATTTCATATGTGCACGAACTACTCGTGACACTTCATCGTAAAATATACTCGCCTGAAACTTAACCATATACGCCTCGCCACCAGCATCTAACCCTCTGTTTTCACTAAAATGATCACTTATTGAGGAGTTAAATATAATTGGGATACTTTTAAACCTAGCGTCCTCTTTAACATTTGATGAGAAGTGAAAACCGTCCATTCTTGGCATTTCAACATCCGATATAATTATTTTTAATTTATTTGTTATCTCTTTACCATACACGCTATACAGCTCTTCTAGCTTTTCCAATCCCTCTTTGCCATCCATTGCTTCTATAACTTCAAATCCCATTTTCACAAGAGCTTCTTTTACAATTCTTCTAGCAGTCGAACTATCATCTAGCACAAGAGCCAGTCCACTAAGCTCATCTATTAAAGCAGGAGCGCTTTGCGTGTCTGGTTCATAAAGTCCAAGATCTTGGACAACGCTCTCTAGATCTAAAATAAGAAGAACGCTATCCCCCTCGATTCTAGTTATTCCGGTTATTTTACTTCCATCTGCCGCACCATTGCTGTTCATATAAGATACTGGTTCAATATCTCCCCAGTTGATTCTTCTTATCCTTCTTGCTTCATGGACTACAAAACCTATAAGAACATTGTTGAACTCTGCAATAATAATTCTTAAATCATTTTTTACGCTCTCTGGCTCTTTTATGCCCATCCATTTTGCCAAACTTACAACAGGGATAACAACATCTCTTAAATCAAAAATACCCTCTATAAAATCTGGGGTTCCAGGCAGTTCAGTAAGAACTGGATATTTTATAATTTCATGAACTTTTGAGACATTTATGCCGTAAATACCCTCATATATCCCATCATCTTCTTGTTTAAAAATACGAAAATCAACAAGTTCCATCTCGTTTGAGCCAATTTTCAGTGAACTATCTACATCCATATACTAAACCCCTTTTTGAGAAAAAATCACTTCTATTAGCTCTAGTTCTTGCGATGATTTTACAATAAAGTATCTTTGATTGCAAGCAAAAGCAGCTAAATTTGTATAGTTAAACTTTTTAAATTTTATTGTTTTATTTTGATGAAAATGTCCCTCTATAAAGTAGTCGCAGCTATATTTATCTACCAATCTTTTCATCATAAACTCTTCTAAATTCAAAAATTCTCTACAATCCTCTTTTTTATTAAGATAACTATTTAACTTTTTTAAAATTAAGTGTCCAAACATCCAATCTATAAACGAGAGAATAAATAGCACGACAGGATTTCTAATAACCCAAGTGTAAATTCTATATCCCAGCGGACTCTCTATATCACCATGAGCTAAAAGAACTTTTTTGTTTTTATAATTAACTTCAAGTGGTTGTTTTGAGATGGTAAAAACTTTTACATTTTTAAATATATTTTTAAGTCTAAAATCATGGTTTCCTTCCAAATATATAATTTCTATATTTAAAGATATTTCATTTAGGAGTTTTATGGCTTCATGATTTGCTTTTTTCGTATAAGAGACTCCACCAAAGAGCGCATCAAAGATATCGCCCATAAGGATTAGCTGAGAGGGCTGAAGTTTTTTTGAATGAATCTCTTTTAAGAATTCCAAAAACTCTGGCCGTCTTTGCGAATAGTGCACATCTGCAACTATAAATGCGCCCTCTTTTATCTCTATATTATGGGACATAAGCTATATCTGGAATCCCTAAATCTTCGCTAAGTCCCATCATCAGGTTTGCATTTACAACAGCAGCAGAAGAGGCGCCTCTCATAAGATTGTCAATTGCGCTTGAGATAAAGAGTACATTTTTATTTCTCTTTACAAAAATATCACAAAAATTAGTTCCCGCCACGCTCTTCATATCAACTGGATTTTTACGCACTCTTACAAATTTTTCATCTTTGTAAAACTCACTCAAAACAGTAAAAGCGTCAAAATCTCCCTCAATTTGTATGTAAATCGAGCTTATCATACCACGAGTTATGGGTACTAGATGCGGAACAAAATTAACCTCATCAAAATTCACACCGAGCTTTTGTGCTATCTCTGGCGCGTGTCTGTGAGTTAGTGGATTGTATGCGAAAAGATTATCATTAACATTTACAAAGTGAGTATTGTCGCTAAGTTTTTTTCCAGCTCCACTAACGCCGGTTTTTGCATCAACAATAATCGGGCTACCATCAACTCTTTTACCCATAAAAGGTAAAACACCCAAAATTGCAGAAGTTGGAAAACAGCCAGGATTTGCTATAAGTTTTGCACTTTTTAACTCACTGCGGAAAAGCTCAGGAAGCCCATAAACTGCATGCGAGAGATTTTGCGCATCTGCATGTGGACAGTAAAAATCCTCATAAATCCCTTGTGGCAGCCTATAGTCAGCCGAAAGGTCGACAACCTTAAGACTTTTTTCCATAAGTTGCTCTACATAAGCCATAGCAGTTTGATGAGGCACCGCTAAAAATACCAGCTCACATTTTTTCGCCAACTCATCCACATCAGTTTTTACAACATCACACTCATAAACGCCACTCAGAGATGGATGTAACTCACCAAGAGTTGATCCACCCTCGGAGTTTGAGAGATAAGCAAGATTAAACTTTGGATGCTTAATAATTATTTTTATTAATTCTAGTCCCGTATAACCGCTCGCTCCAATTATCCCAACATTAATCGCACTCAAAAACTATCTCCTGATATTTGACTTCATCTATTTCAAATGTTTTTTTACCATTTGGAAGAGCGATAACAACTTCATCACCTTCTTCTTTGCCTAGTAGTTGCTTGGCTAAAGGTGAACCAAAAGATATAAGCCCCTTATCAGGATTGCTTTCACTTCCGCCAACTATCGTATAACTAAAAACTTCATCTGTTTTCACATCAGTCATTATGATTGTCGAGCCAAAGCTAACCTTTACATGGTCAAGTTCTGAGGGATCAACTATTTTAGCACACCCCAAAAATGTAGCAAGTTCAGCCAACCTAGAGTCGATAATCCTTTGGTTCTCTTTTGCTGCATGATATTCAGCATTCTCTTTTAGATCCCCGTGCTCTAGTGCTTCTTCTATATCTTTTACAACTCTAGGTCGCTTAACTTCTTTTAAATTTTTAACCTCTGCTTGGAGTTTTTCATACCCAAACAGCGTCATCGGCTCAACTCTTTCCATAAATATTCTCTTGTATTAATCTACGCAAATTCTTTAATAAATATCAATAAAACTGACACAAAAAATAGAATCCTTTGTTTTTAAGATTTTATCTTTTTTTTCTGTTTTTATCAACACAAAGCTTTAAGCAACCGACTTATAACTACTTACAAGAGATATTCTTTAATACATTACAAAATTAAGACAGATATAAATCAGAGAACCAAGCACTGCTGTTACTGGCAGGGTAAAGAGCCATGACAGCAAAATAATTTTAACCATACCTTTTTGCACACCACCTTCAGGCTCCGCAACCATTGATCCAGCAACGGAACTGGAGACGATATGTGTTGTGCTGACGGGAGCATGAGCAAAGTTTGCCAGTAAAATAGTCACCATTGACATTGCTTGTGAGACTGTGCCCTGCATATAGTTGATTGGCTGAGATCCAATTTTTTCACCGATTGTAATAACGATTCTCTTATAACCAATCATAGTTCCAATACTAATTGCAAAAGCGACAGCCATAATTACCCAGTATGGCACATATTCGGTTGCGGTTATCAAGTTTTTTCGTTGACCTGAGATATAGTCAGATTTATCTTTATCGGCTATTTTTTCCACTTGACCAAAAAAATTATCTGAACATAAAATAGCTGTATGTATGCTCCATCTATCTTGTGGTGAAAGTTCCGAATATGATTTTATACCATTAAGCTTGGTGGCAATCAGAGAGGTTGTGTTGTATACTTGATTTACATCACACTCCGAAATTGTATTTTTTATTTTAAGCGCGCTGATAAGATGTTTATCATCCACAAGTTTGGTTAAAGCCCCATCATTCTCTGCATAAAATTTTGCTAAATTTGCAGCACTATCTCTGGTTTGCTTGATTTTATATTCATGAGATTCCATATTGAGTGCATAATACATAGGCAATATTCCGATAAGAATAATCATAATAAGACCAATCCCTTTTTGTCCATCATTTGAACCATGAGCAAAACTGACACCGGCACCCGTTGCAATGATTCCAATGCGCATCCAAAAATTAGGGCGCTTTCTTTTTGTTTCGCTATCTGGTGTTTTAAAAAATTTTGGATTATGAATAAATTTTCTAGTTCCCTTCATGATAAAAAATGCAAAACCAAAGCCTAAAATAGGAGAAAGAGCCAATACAGTCAATATGCCATAGACAACTTTCCAGTTTACGCTTTGTGACAAGTCAAAACCATGCATAACACCAAATGTAGCACTTACTCCAATAATAGACCCTATAAGCGAGTGTGAGCTGGAAACTGGCAAGCCAAAAAACCAAGTACCAAAATTCCATATTACTGCAGAAATCAGTAATGAATAGATCATAACTAGCGTTGCACTTTGATTTGATGCAACCATAATATCAAGAGGTAACAAGTGTACAATAACATAAGCGACACCAATACCGCCCATCATAACACCAAAGAAATTCATAATACCAGACATAATTACAGAGTGTTCTGCCTTCATTGAGTTTGTATAAATAATCATAGCAACTGCATTTGCTGTATCATGAAAACCATTAATCATCTCATAAAAGAGAGCAATGCCTAGCGATAAAAGTAATAAACCAATTGTAATAGCATTAACATTATTTAACGCTTCCCAAAGTACTGACATATAATCATCCTGATATTTTAATATTTAGTAGAATTGCTAGTTAATGGTAAATCCAGATAAATTAGCAATTTAATTTAACGCTGTAATTTTATCAAATAAATACCAAGCAAATATTGATTTTTCTAAAATAAAAACTTGATGATGATTATAGAAAAAATTATTCAGGTATCTTTTAATTTTTATTGGGGTTTTAAAATGGTGATTTTTTTAAAATAGACTTAAAAAGTCTATTTCATTTGACAGTTATTATTTAACCTCTACTACTCTTATAACGCTAGATTTATTTTCAAAAATTCTCTTAACTCTATCTTGCCATAGCTCGCCAAACTCTTTTGCTTCTTGTGCAGAAGCTACTCCACCCATTATTTTTTGCATCAATTGTTGCATTTTTGGGCTTCCACCAACAGATGATGGGTCATAATACACATCAATACTCTTGCCGTTGTCAACTCTTATAAATCTTATCGAAGAGTTTATGTTGGCATTAAAACTCATCAAAGAGTGTCTTGCAAAATTTCCAGCTAAACCCTTAAAACCACTCTTCTCCGTCGCACCTGTTATTTGTGAGACAACATTGCTTATAACGCCTGTAACGCCCTCTTCCATTGGCTCTCTAAACTCAGCTTTTATCTCTCCTCTAACCGCTAATGAGTTAGGATAGAGAGCCTTCAGTCCCTCTAAAGTCACGAGATAAGCACCGGCAAGAGTTGGACAGCTATGTCCTGCTGATTTTACTGCATCTAAAAAATTAAACTCATAAACTCCGCCCTCAAATGCACCTAAAACATTTGACAAAGGGTCAACAACTTTTATAGTCTCTATACTATCAAAAAAACTTGGGTAATTCATAACAACTCCTATATATCTATTTTATTAAGCACTTTTGCACTTACTTTTATCTTATCACTTTGGAGCTCAAAAATATCATCTATTTTCAACTCCGATATATCAACAACTACCGATTCTAGCGAAATCTGCGCAAAACCTTTTTTGCTCTTTAGTTTTGGATGATTGGATTCTAACATTTTTAAAAGATATGTTACTTGATTCTGAGCAATATTTATTTTACTCTCTATTATATTTGGAAATCTTATTTTAATCTGTTCAATATTTTTAGAGAAATTTTCTATTTTAAAAGCTATTGTCTGGCTAAAAAGCTCTTTTTGTTGTTTTACTTCTTGAATCTTGTGTACAATCTTTTTCTCAATAGAGTGTTGCGAATATGAGCTCAAAAGATGGGCAAGTTCCTGTTTTGAGTTGTAAACCTTTTGCGAAACTCTCTGTGACATACTAGAAGAGAGTGAGTCCATATATTGAAGCAGCTCATTAGAGTCTGGCAATATCATCTGCATGGCGGCACTTGGAGTCGGAGCACGCAAATCTGCCACAAAATCACTAATAACCCAGTCAATCTCATGTCCAACCGCCGAGACCATAGGAGTTCTTGCTCTAAAGATTGCATCTGCGACTATCTCTTCATTAAACGCCCACAAATCCTCAATACTGCCCCCACCTCGACCCACCACGATAACATCATACCCTTTCGCATCGGCTAAATTTATAGCTTTTACGATGGAAGGAGCTGCGCTATCACCCTGAACTAAAACATCGTAAATATCAATCTCCAAAGCTCTGTATCTGCCATTTGCAACGCGAAGCATATCTTGCAAAGCCGCACCAGTAGCAGATGTAATTAATGCTATCTTTTTTGGAAATTTCGGAAGCTCTTTTTTTCTTGAGAGATCAAAATAGCCTTGATTTGAGAGTCTGTTTTTCAACTGCTCATAAGCCAAAGCCAAAGCACCGTAACCGGATGGCTGAATCGTAAAACAGTTCATCTGGTACTCCCCGCGAGGCTTATAAAGAGTTACAGCCCCATCGAGTACAACTTTCAAACCCTCCTGCAACTGAAACTTCAACTTTGTAGCATTTGCTTTAAAAATCACAGCCTTTATAGTAGAATTCTCATCCTTGAGCGTAAAGTAAATATGTCCACTATTATGAAAAGTCACACGAGAAAGCTCCCCCTCAACCAAAACCCGACTAAAACTCTCTTCCAAAAGAGACTTTATCTGCTCGTTTAGGCTTGAGACTGTTAATATATGCAAAAAATCTCCTTTTGGTCTGTTTTTGATTTCAAGTTTTGTTTCCTTTTCGCTGTGTGTAAATTTTACTGTTTTTTTAACATAGATTTTAAGCAATGGGTAAATTTTTTAATTTTTTACTCATAGCCAATAAGGCATGGGTAAATTTTCACAAATTTTACCTATATGCCTTTTCGTAATAAATTAAACAATTCAATATTTATAAAAAATTTACTATTTTTGATTTGTATATTTTCTAATATACCTATATTTTCAAGTTCATTTAAATACTTTGAAGCTGTTTTTCTTGTAATATTTAGCCTATCAACTAAAAATTCTATCTTCGTATAGGGGTGCATAAAAAGTATCTCTACCAAATCTTTACTATAAATTTTTGGCAAATCTTGTGATATTTTATCTTGTGTTTTTATCATCAAATCACTGATATTATTGATAGGCTCGATAGTTTCGAGCGATGTTTGCTCAACTGCCTCAAGCATATACAAAATCCACTCTTCCCATTTATCCTCTGTTCGCACCTCTTGAAGCAGTCTGTAGTAGTCAGCTTTATGAGTGATAATATAACGGCTAAGATAAAGCACAGGAATATCAAGTAACTCGTTGAGTATCAAATACAAAATATTTATAATCCTGCCTGTTCGCCCATTGCCATCATAAAATGGATGGATAGACTCAAACTGATGATGGATAATCGCCATATTTATAAGCGGGTCGATGTCGTTTGGCTCATTGATATAATTTTCAAGATTTGTGAGAAGCTCTTGGATGGTTTCATAATCTTGTGGCGGAATGTAAATCACTTCACCAGTTTGTGCATTTTTGAGATTTGTTCCTGCTTGTTTTCTCACACCTGCATCATTTTTTTCTAAAACACCTTGAATCTCTATGATATGTTTTTTGAGTAAAAGTCTGTTTTCTTTAACAAGTGCAAACCCTTTTAAGAGTGCTTCTTTGTAGTTTTGCACCTCTTTAGCTTCATTTGTCACACTTTCAATGTCAAGAGTGGCACGATACAACTCATCATGAGTGGTGATAATGTTTTCTATCTCAGAGCTATCTTTTGCCTCTTGAAGTACCAAAGAGTTTATAAGTATTGCGCTATTTGGAATGATACGAGCAACACCGTTTAAATTTGCCAAAGCCCTATTTGCCGAAATGGCTTTTTTTAGGACTTTTGGTGTTTCGATGGTTTGGGTTAGAGGTAAGTTATTCATTTGCTATTCTTTAATAATTTTGCGGTCTCATCAATATACTCAATAAAATTTTTTTCAGCTTTTGAGAGTTCATCTTTTGTTTGTTCTTTGTATGTTTCATATTCTAGGTTTGCTTTTTCTATAGCCATTTTATGGCTTATTGTTCCAGCATTATCAAGTATGTTTTTACCTGTCATTTTTAAAAAATCATCAAGTCTGGCTATCCAATCTTTCATATACATGGGCGTTTGATTCATTGCTTGGATTTCTGCTATTTCTATATATGCAGTTACCATACGGTTGAGCATCTCTAGCTCTTTTTCATCAAGATAGTTTTTAGCGATTTCGCTCTCATGTTTAGTTGGTTTTGCACCTTGAAAATGAGTAAGTCCCATATTTACTTTCGTGCTATCTGCTCTTTTGTAGATAACCTCAGCTGCCGTATTACCATGAACCGCCCAATGCATCTTATTTTGAACTGCTTGAAAAAACTCCGTACTTTGTACATCTTTTGGGTCATAGTCTATACTTGTAGCATAAATATCAAGCACCTTTGCCCAAAAGATTTTCTCACTACTTCGTATATCTCGTATGCGAGAGAGCAACTCTTCAAAATAATTGCTCTTGCCACCATTTTTAAGCAACTCATCATTCATCGTAAAACCTTTTACAATGTACTCCTTGAGCCTTTGTGTAGCCCATTGACGAAACTTTGTACCTTGGAGTGATTTTACTCTGTAGCCTACGGAGATGATGACATCAAGGTTGTAGAAGTTGGTGTTGTAGTTTTTACCATCCTGAGCAGTTGTTCGGAATTTCCGAACAACTGAATCTTCAATCAACTCACCCTCTTCAAAAATATTTTTTATGTGTTCGCTTATCGTTGATTTTGATTTCTGAAAAAGTTCACAAAGTTGAGTTTGAGTAAGCCACACCGTTTCATCTTGAAGCTTTGTTTCTATCTTTGTTTTGCCGTCTTCTGTTTGATAGATAAGAATTTGGCTATTTTTGTTTTGGATCATTTTGGTTTATCCTAACTTTTTTGCATTAAATGGCAAACTAGGAAATGTACATGCAAAATCTGTCTTCCAACTACCATTTTGATTTAATTCAACAAATTGATTGTCAATATCTAAATATTCAAATAAGAAATTTAAATTTTTTAAAAAAGTATCTTCATGATTAGTATATTTTATTTCAATTTCAAAACTAACAATATTTTCTTTCATTTCAAATTCATTTAAAATATTAAAATTTGATATTTTAATATTCTGAAAGTCATTTTCAAAATATTTTTTTATCGCTCCCATTCTTTTTTTATTAGTATCGAGCTTGCTAGGTGTTTTATCATAGTAAATCAATTTATGATATTTATTTCCATTAATTAAATAACTTAATATAGATTCTATTACTTCTTTTGGATTTTTACTTACTTCATTATCTAAATCATTTTGCGTAATTTCACTTTTTTCTTCCATATCAAATTTAGTGCTATTATTGTCTCTTGCCCATTCCAATAAAGCAAATAAAACACTCCAACATTTAGAAGCTACAATTTTATTTCCGTAATTTAAATCTCTTCCATGAAGTATTCCATTTCTATATGGAATTGTAATTCTCTCTTTATTTGTATTGGAACGCCCTTTATACATTTCCTCTTTTACAATTTTCAATCCTTGTTCATTTCCAACTATAGAATCAGCAATTACTAAATCAATTTGTTCGCTAAAGAAGCCTGTTGCTTTATCTATATCATTTACAATTCCATCAATTATGGACAATAAAATAGGAATACAACATATATAATTCTTTTTTAAATACTCTTTTTTTGAAACTTGAATAAGAGGCAGTCTATCAACATAATATTTATAAAACAATGTCCCAATTTCAGGCAAATTTTCTAATGTTTTCATTTTTTCAAATACTTTGATATTTGAAATAAATTTTTCTATTGATACTCTAGAATATTGACTAGATAAATATTCGTCCACTTTGCTTATATCGTTTTCTTTTTGAAAAATATCTATCGCTTTTAATAAATGGCTATTATCAATAAAATTATTAGAAATCCAAGCATATTTGGTAAAGTTTTTATTAAACTCTTCTTTAATTAAAACTATATTATTCATCTTTATATCTCCTCATCCCTAGCACTCAAAATTCTCATTTAACTAATAGCGATTTTATTAAGTTCTTCTACTCTTTGGCTTTTTAAAAACCCATCGAATTCGACGGGTTTAAAATCTAGATTGTGGATTTTCTCCCAAGTATTCTTACTCATTTTTCACTCCTCATCATCCCAATCTCCAAAACATCCCCCTCAACCTCTCGTATAAGTTCCTCTTCTGTTGGTAAAACCATCTGATATTTTGATACAAAAAGATTATCTCTATCGTTTATGTGGGAGTATCTTACAACTGTTTCATCTTTGTCTGTGCAGAGGATTATCCCGATGGTTGGGTTATCACTTGTATCTTTTTCCAAATCATCGTACATATTTACATACATATCTATTTGCCCTATATCTTGATGGGTGAGTTTGCCGATTTTGAGGTCTATGAGCACGAAACATTTTAAAAGATAGTTGTAAAAAACTAAGTCTATATAAAAATCACTTGTCTGTGTTTTGATTCGCTTTTGTCGTGCCACAAATGCAAAACCTCGTCCAAGCTCTAGTAAAAATTCTTGTATTTTTTCTAGCAATGCACACTCAAGGTCATTTTCTCTAAATGATTTATTATCTTTGAGATTTAAAAATTCTAACACATAGGGATCTTTGATGATGTCTTTTGGTGTGAGTTGGAGATTTTTTGTATTTTCTTTGGCTTCTTCTATGACGGGCTGTTTTTCTTTGCTTGATAGAAGTCTTTCATAATACAAGCTGTTTATCTGTCGCTCCAAGGCTCTTACACTCCAGTTTGAAGCGATTGATTCTTCCATATACCAAAATCTTGATTTATCATTTTCAACTCTTAAAAGTAAAACATAATGACTCCAACTCAATTGTGCAGACACTGTCTGCAGATTTGGAAAAAATAAATAAAATTTTTGCATACTGTGTAAATTTCTTTTACTAAATCCTTTTCCAAATTCAACAGTAAGTCTTGATGAAAGCTCTTTAATAAGATAAGTGCCATACTCGGCTCTATCATTACCATTTTGTTCCTCTTCAACTATCTTCTTGCCAATATTCCAATAAGCCTCGACCATGATAGAATTTACAGACTTATAGGCATTATCTCTCGCAAGTTGTAAGATGGATTTGATATCTTGATAAAAATTATTGTTTTGCTGTTGTAATATTTCACTCATACACAAATCTCCTCTTTATCTTCAACCATTAGGTATGTCAAATTTTAGCTCTTTTTTTAACATATCACACGCCATATGTAAAAATTTTGCTATTTTCTTTACATAACTTTGATTTGTTTCTATTTTTTTTGATTGATAATGATTTTGTTTTTAGCTTTTGTGTTTGTTTCGTTGTAACCCATAAACACCCCTAAAATCCAATTGAATTAAACGGTATTTAATGTGTTGCTATTTAATTTTGCGGATTATTTCTTTCTAGCAATCAGAAGTGTGGAGATGTCCATTGAAAAACTTTTTGCGTAAAGCATCTCAAATCCTGCGGCTTCTAGCTCTTTTTTCATGTTGTCAACTGTTGAGAAATCTTCTATTGAGTTTGGCAGATACTCGTATGCCTCAATGTTTTTAGAGATAAAACCACCGATTTTTGGCAGGATTTTGTTCATATAAAAATCTCGAACTTTTCCAAGCGTTGATGGATTTTCATTTTTCATAAATTCTAAAATAACTACCAAACCGCTCTGTTTTAAAACTCTGTTGAACTCCAACAAAGCAGCCTCTCTCTCTACGACATTTCTGATTCCGTAGGTTATGCTTAAAATATCTGCGCTCTCATTTTTAAGTGGAATTTCCGTTGCTTTTGCTATATGGTAGTTAAATTTTGGGTATTTCTCTTTAGCTACGCCGACCATACCGACAGATGGGTCAACTCCCACAATCTCGCCAACAGCAATGCCATTAACTTCCGCTCTACTTCTCCAAAAATCCATCATATCACCAGTTCCGCATGCTACATCTACTATTTTATCGAGCGAATCTTTTGCGTAAAACTTATAGGCTAAGTCACAAGCTTTGCGTCTCCAACTCTTGTCTACACCCATACTCATGACACGATTTGCCGTATCGTATGTTGGGGCTATATCATCAAACATTGATACAATTTTTTCTTGTTTTTGGTTATTTTGCTGCATAAAAATTATTTCCTTTTCATCCACATGATTATATCTTCATCTTCTTTTTGTAGATTTAAAATATCAAATTTTGCGTCCATTGCTTCTATTGCATTTTTTCCGCCAAAGGATGGTGCCATGTAACATAGATAAAAATCCGTAAAAGCCTTAGTTAGCTCAAACATCTTTGAACTTCCCTCAATCATTATATTTTTGTAGTTTTTTAATCTTGAAAAATTATCCTCTATATAAACCTCTCTGCCTGCTATGGCAAAAAGCGGGATACTTCTATCAAACTCTTTTTCTCTTGAAATAATAAGAATGTCAGGTGCTTTGCCATCAGCAAGTCTGGCATCTAGCGTTGGTCTGTCTGTGCGAACCGTATTGCCGCCGATCACTAGCAAATCACAAACATCTCTCATTGCATGAAGATTTACTCTTGACTCTTTGGAGCTGATAATTCCGCAATCAGTTGTGCCGTTTAATCTTTGAGCCCATTTAAAAAAAACAAACCTTTCTTTGTTCCATGCAAAAAATGGCTCAAGTAGAGCATCACTCTCTTTTTGTATAATGCCCTCTTTCACATCCACGCCACATTTCAAGAGAGCTTCGCTTCCACCAGAGGCAACCTCGTTAAAATCTTTTGAACCGATATATACTTTTTTAATGCCTAAAGTAGAGATTAGAGTTGCGCACGATGGAGTTTTTCCAAAATGAGAACATGGTTCAAGTGTTGTATATATGGAGATACCTGCAAAGCAGTTATTGTGATTTTGTAAAAGATAGTTATGAATTTCCAAGGAGAGATTAAACTCTAAGATTTTAGAGTCATCTGTTAGTTTAAAGTAAGCGGATTTAAGTGCTTCAACTTCAGCATGAGAAAATCCTGCTTTTTTGTGAGCCTCTACTGCTAAAATTTCACCGTTTTTTCCAACGATAGTACACCCGACTGCGGGATTTGGATATGTTAAACCTTGATATTTCCAAGCCTCTTTTAGGGCAAGGCTCATATAAAAGTTACTATCTATTACCATTCAAAATATGTTTTAGCTTTTGCAATTTCACCAAAGTCCAGAAAGATCTCTTTGCCATCAACATCTAAAAAGATTTTAGACTCTTCAACCTTTATAAGCTTGCCTTTGATTTTCTCTTTATCTTTTTCTCTTAGATTAAGTGCTACTTTTTCGCCCACTGAGAGTGCAAATTGCTTTAGAGAAGTTAGTTTTCTTTCAATTCCAGGGCTACCGACCTCTAGTCTATAATCTCCAGAAACTGGTGGTGTAACATCTAAAAGCGGAGAAATAAGATGTGATAACTCAGCACATTTGTCAAGACTAACGCCCTTTCTTTTTCCATTTTCTATTTCGCCAGACACGATACTTATACGGTAAATTGTATCTTCACCATCACCAACCAAAGAGATATCATAAAGCTCTAGGTCTATTGATTTTACTAACGAATCTATATCTTTTTCTAAACTCATTTGGCATCCTTGGCAATTTTTTTAAAAAGCTCTTCAATATCTTGAGATTTTTTTAGTTGTTCATCAAATTCAAATGTTAATTTTGGGGAGCGAAACCAACCCTGATCTCTCATGCAGTATGTTTCTATAATTGGACGAGCTTTGCTTATCAGCGATAAAAACTCTCTTTTTTCTTTATCACTATATGAAGATGGGTCTAAGTAGATTTTCACATCGCTTCTACCGCGAGAACATTTAACTTCAATTACATTAATCTGATGCAATCGCTTATCATTTAAACTGCCAAGCGCTTCTGGAATCAACTCCAGAAGAACAGACTCTGTTCGTTTTCTTCTAATTTCTGCTTCGTTCACAGAGAAACTTTTTGTTCAACTTTTTTGAATGTTTCGATAACATCTCCAACGATAACATCATCGTAACCTTTAATCATAACACCACACTCATAGCCGTTACCGATCTCTTCAACATCGTCTTTGAAGCGTTTTAGTGAAGTTAGTTCACCTTCATGAATTACGACACCATTTCTAATAACACGAACAAGTCCACCACGAATCAACTTACCTTCAACAACAACACATCCGGCAACCATACCTTTTGGCGCTTTAAATGTATTTCTAACTTCGGCTTGACCTGTGTTAATTTCGTTAAACTTAACAGTCATCATTCCAGTTAACATCGCAGTCATATCATCAAGTAGTTGATAAATAATTGAGTATGTTCTTATCTCAACATTTCTCTGTTTTGCAAGTGCTTTAACACTACCTGTTGGGCGAACATTAAATCCAAGAAGTACACAGTTTTCACTATTTGAAACAAGATCCACATCATTTTCCGTAATACCACCAACACCAGAAGAGATGATAGTGATTTTTACTTCATCATTTCTAAGCTCGCTAAGCGCATTTTTTATAGCCTCAAGCGAACCATGAACATCCGTTTTAAGAACAACTTTAAGAGATTTTAATTTACCCTCAGCAATCATACTGCTCATATCTTCTAGAGTAGATTTTGTACTATGAGAAAGCTCTTTATGTCTGTCATACTCATGTCGTTTCATAGCATATTCTCTAGCTTCTCTATCACTATTCATAGCCATCATAATTTCACCAGAGTTTGGAACGATGTTCAATCCAGTAACAACCGCTGTATGGCTTGGTCCAATATTGTTAATCTGCTTTTTGTTTTCATCAATTAGCGCTTTAACACGACCAAAAGCTGCGCCACAAACAACATAATCTCCAACTTTAAGCGTACCATTTTGAACGATCACAGTTGCAACAGGACCACGCCCTTTTTCAAGAGATGACTCAACAACAGCAGCTTTTGCCATTGCATCTGGATTTGCCTTAAGCTCCAATACATCAGCAGTAAGTAGGATATTTTCAAGAAGATCATCGATTCCCATACCTGTCTTTGCAGATACATGAACAAACTCTACATCTCCGCCCCAGTCAATCGGGCTAATGCCTCTCTCTGCCATCTGACCTTTTACAAAGTCTGGATTAGCACTCTCTTTGTCCATCTTGTTAAGCGCAACTATTACTGGAACACCTGACTCTTTAGCAATTTTTATAACTTCTTCTGTTTGTGGCTTAACACCATCATCAGCAGCTACAACAATAACGATGATATCAGTTATATCACTACCTCTTTGACGCATATTTGAAAACGCTGCGTGACCTGGAGTATCTATAAATGTTATCGCTTTTCCATGTTGCTCTATCGTGTATGCACCAATATGCTGAGTGATTCCGCCAGCTTCGCTAGCAGTTACTTTTGCTTTTCTAATAGCATCCAGAAGTGAAGTTTTACCATGGTCAACATGCCCCATAATTGTAATAACAGGAGGTCTCTCAACTTCGTTTTCATCTTCATCCTCTGAAGATTCTGCATCTTCATAGTTAAACGCATCTTTTGGATCTATAATTGTCACTTCAACATCAAACTCTTCAGATAAAATCTCAATCTCATCACTTCCCAAAAAGTCATTTTTTGTCATCATCAACCCAAGACTAAAAAGAACTTTTATAACATCCATTATCGGTTTATTTATCGCCTCTGCGAACTCATAAACACGAATATCTTCTGGAATTTCAACATGAGTTACAACTAAATCATCTGGTCTATTTTTATCATATTTTTTTCTTTTATCACGAGAAACTTTTCTGCCTCTTGGAGCAGCTTTTTTGTTACCATTTCTACCAATTGGTTTAGCCTCTTTTGGTTTTCTTGGTTGCTCTGGCTCTATCACTGGCATATCTGTGTGGTTTAAATCAAGAAGCACAACTTGATCATCCATATCCATTGACAACTCACTCATTGAGTCACCAAAAATATCAATTTTAGTACCACTTGATTGTTTTTTAACAATACCGCCAACTACTTGTTTTGATTTCTTTTTGTTTGCTAATTCTTCAAGTGCTTCAATACTCATTTTTCCATAAGATGAAATTGCGGCTTGTTTTGCGGGCGAGACAATATTTTCTTCAAATTGTGGTTTTGCTTTTTTTACAATTTTTAATCCAGATTTTTTTATTAGTGGTGTTTTATCAGATAGCATATCTACTGCTGTTTCTGGCACAATATCTTTCTTCACTACATCTTCTTGCTTTATTGCTTCAGCTGAAGCTATTTTTTCCTCTGCTTCAATATGCTTCTTTTGGTTCTTTGGAGTATCTGCTGTGGTTTTTATCTCTGCTTTTATCTCTATATGTTCTTCTTTAGAGCTATCACTTTTTGCTACATTAGGCGCATTCTTGATTGGTTCTGGGGCTTCTGCAACATCGCCGTTCATTATATAATTCATCAATTTTTCTGCTTCTTGCATTGTCACTGAACTATTTGCTGATTTTACTTCAAGACCCATATCTGAAGCTTTTTTAACAACATCTTTTGAAGCTATTCCTAACTCTTTTGCAATTTCATGAACTCTAACTTTTTCTATCATCAGCGATGATCTCCTTTAATATGTTCGAAAATTTGTCTTTATCTCCACTTTTACATTGACGCATAAGTGCTTTTAAAGTTTTTTTATCATCTTCAAGACAAATTTTGCATATATAAAAACTTCTTCCAACTCCGCTAAAAAGACTAATTTGTGTGCTTACGCATTGAAGTCTTAAGAGATTGTTTTGTGTGTCTCTTTTTCTGCATGAGATACACATTCTAAGAGGTAGATTAAATTTTTTCGCCATTGTATCTAAAAGTTCCTTGATTTTATAGAGAGTTCTTTAACTCACTTCTCTATAACAAGTCCATCATTATCAAAATTTAAAATTTTTACTGCAAATTCTGGAAATTTTTGACTGAGTTTACTTGCAACAAGTTCGGCATCTTTATCATAAACCATAGAGAAAAATGTTGAGCCACTGCCCGAGAGCGTACTCATAAGCGCTCCACTCTCATAAGCTATCTTTTGGACATTAAAAAGCTCTGGCAATGTTTTCATTCTTAGTTTTTGATGAAATCTATCTTGAGAAGCCAGTTTTAAAATCTCCCAATCCTCATTATAAAAAGCAGCAACGCTTAGCGCTGTGTGTGAGAGATTATAGATTGCATTCTCTTTAGAGTATGATTTTGGAAGCAGAAGCCTTGCTTTTGCTGTACTGATTGGTTTATTTGGGATAACAACTACAGCTTTTATATAGTCTGGAAGGTGTTTTTTTTGTGAAAACACTTTACCTTTCTCGACAGTTGCAACATTAAATCCACCCATTACCGCAGGAGTGATATTGTCTGGATGAGGTTCATAAACCAGCGCATGATTTAGTATTCTTCGCTTGGATACTTTTATTTCCGCTGCTTCGTGCGCCGATGCTATAGCACTAACTATAACAGCAGAAGAGCTTCCAAGCCCTCTTGACATCGGAATTTCATTGTAAAATGTAAATTTAAAATTTTGACTTTTTTTAGTCAGACGGTTGTAGTGCTCGTTAAATATACTAACAAAAAGATTATTGCCTCTTAAGTTTGGATTATTTTCACCCTCACCTTTTATACCTACACTAAAAAATTTTGATGGATGAAACTCAACTCTATTTCGTAAATCAACCGCTAAACCTAAAGAGTCAAATCCTGGGCCTAGATTTGCACTAGTTGCTGGTACACTTATTATCACTTTCTTCCTATCCAACAGCGCCAATACAGTAGAGAGGCGCGCTTATTGTGCTATACTCATCATACTCAAGTAGTTCTGGAAGCTTAAATATGGCTTCGGACGCTATCTCAAATTTCTGAGTTTTAATTTCTGATGAAATTTTAACAAAACATAACTTTCCAATGGCTTTTATTGGCTGGTTTTGATTAAAATAAAATGCATCCGCCGCAAAGAGTGGTATCTTTTTTAAAACACTTATTGATTTCAAAAATATATATGCAATTTTTATGGACATAAAACTACCTGGTCCATTTGCATAAAAAAGTTTTTCAATATTATATTTTTGTGAAAGTTCTTTATATATTTTTGGTAAAATTTCTGAGCTTTTCTCCTCGGAGACAACTGTTTCTATTAGCTTTTGCTTCTCATAAACACCAACCATTATTGGCGAAGATAGAGCAATAAAAAGTAGATCAACGCTCTTAGGCATACGCTTTTTCTAACTCTTTTGTTTTTTCTCCAACAAGCTCTATCACTTCGTAGTTTTGTGGATTTTTTAATAGCTCTAAAGTCAGTCTATGATTTAAGTGATGACTTCCAGCCATAGCCTCATAATTTCCGACAAAATTCATACCAATCAGAGACATATCACCTATTGCGTCAAGAATTTTATGTCTTACAAACTCATTGCCAAATCTTAATCCTTCTGGATTTAAAACTTTTTTATCATCCAAAACGATAGCGTTTTCCAGCGAACCACCAAGGGCCAAACCTTTGGAGCGAAGATACTGCACTTCATGCAAGAAACCAAAAGTTCTTGCTCTTGCAATCTCATCTTTGTAGCCCTGTTTAGTAAAGTGCAAAACGAAGTCTTGGGTTTGAATAACGGGATGAGCAAATTTAATCGTAAAATCATATTTCAAATCTGGTGATGGAGATAATTTTACATACTTATCACCGTCTTCTACCATTACCTCTTTTTTAATTATCATAATTTTTTTTGGAACTTCTAACTCAGCTATGCCAGCTTCATCGAGGAGCATACAAAAACTTGCACTACTTCCATCCATTACAGGAACTTCATCTGCATCCACAATTACCCTTATGTTGTCAATTCCATAAGCATAAATTGCCGAGAGCATATGTTCAATAGTGGAGATTACAAAACCATCTTTACCTATAACTGTAGCCATCCTTGTATCAACTACATTTGAAGGAAGAAGAGGAATTGAGACATCAACATCACTACGATAAAATATAATTCCACTGTTTGACTCTAACGGCTCAAGTCTCAACTTAACAGCAGAACCTTTATGAAGACCTATACCGACAAGTTCTACTGGTTTTTTTATAGTTGTTTGATACACAATCTCTCCCTATTGATAAAATTTTCTACACACTGATGTTACGCACTAAAACAAACAAGTCCGTCTTAGTGGGAGGGACTCCTCGTCCCTTCCATCCCACTAAAGCTACAAAAAACGAGTTTTTCGAGAATTGTGAGGCTTGAAATAACATAAATTACTTACTATCTATCATCTCTTTTGCATTTTTTATAACATCATAAAGATTTAATTTCATCCAAGACTCATCCATCCACTCAGCAGGACGAACCTCGATTCCTTGAACAAGAACACCAAAATGTAGATGATCACCCATAGCATATCCGCTTTTACCTGTGATTGCTAAAACATCATCATACTTAACACTATCTCCAATTTTTACCTTCACGCTTGAGCAGTGGCCATAAAGAGTATATAAACCTAAGCCATGATCAACAATTGGCATATTTCCATACAATCCATTATTATCAGAAAAAACAATCTCTCCACCATTTTGCGTCTTTATGTCAGCAAAAGCATTACTGGCTAAATCAAGTCCCATATGATATGCTTCACTTACAAACACATCATTGTAATAATATTTTCTATGATCTCCATATTTTGCTACTACTGCTCCATTTTTAAGTGGATACATTGGCTCTACTTTAAAGTCACTTATCATTTTGTTTGAGACTTTTGATGTTATTGTATGAATCAATTTCTCATTTTTCGCTCTTACTGTTTCATTTATCAGTTTAAATTGCTCAATCGAATCAGTTACACCTTGGGTTTCATCAAACTGCTCTGCAAGTTCAAGAATCTTGCCCTTTAAAAAATTATCTTCCAACTTTATATTTGACAAATCATACGCTTTATCTACTACATACAATGGAACTTGGACTTTTGAGATGTTTTTTGCATGATCTTCAACTACAATAGTTGCTCTAAAGTGCTCATCGGTGATAGGCCAAGCAATCAAAGAGATATAGTATCCATCTTTATAAAACGGTTGCGGTATAAATTTTTTCCCAGAGCTTATTTCAATATACATATTTTTTAAGTTTTCATCTTTTGCTTTAAAAATAACAAGAGCGGAACCGCCTCTGTTAATTTTGTATGAATTCGTTATATTTAGTAGCTCTGGTCTGCTTTTGTCTACCCTAAGAGCATACTCGACCGTAGCTCTGTTTCCATTAAAAAAATTCCATTTACTTACATCAACTGCTTCTACTATGATTTTAACATCTTTGTTTCCAAGAGAATATGCGCTCTTTGGTGCTACAACTTTTATTTTTATAGATTTTTGTGGGGCTAAAAATTGTTCGTGAAATAGCTCTATATCGTCATTGGTAGTTCTTAAAACAACTCTGTAAGACTTCATTCCGCTAACATCATCAATAGAGATTTCCAATGGTTCTCTTAAGTTCCAATAGCCATTATTCGTCATAGCTACTTTAGGTGCTTCTCTTTCAAACATTGAGGATGTATAAACATAAACAACCGCACTAATTAGCACCACAAGCAAAATTATAAAACCTATTGATGATATATTTTTATCTTTTCTCAAACTGAATATCCTTCTTAATTAAATTTAAAATTTTCTCTTTTGCCTGCTCAATTGTAAATTCAGAGCCCAAACTAAACCCAGCCCTACTTTTATGCCCGCCACCATCAAATATTTGCGCTATTTTTAATGAATCAAAAGACGAACACGAGCGAATAGAGCATTTGAGAGTAGAGTCACTATTTTCTCTTACAAGTAGTGCAATCTCTACATAATGAAGATGTAAAGACTCCTCTAAGGCGCCCTCGCAATCCCTTAGCTCTGCTTTGCAAGAGGTAATATCTTCCTTGCTTACACAAAAAACAGCAACCCTTGCATCAAACTCTAGACTCATCTCTCTAAACATTAAACCTTTTAATCTTAGAGCAGATAGCGAACTATTTTTCATAATCTGCTTGTTGCAAGTTTTTAGTTCGGCTCCGCTGGCTATTAACTCTAAAGCCACAGCAAAAGTCGTACCATCAACGCTCTCGTGCAAAAAACCATCAGAATCATCCAAAAGCCCAGCATACAAAGAAGTTGCCATTTTTTTGTTTATCTTAATCTCATTTTGTTTAAAAAAATTAAACAAAACTTCCGTTGTGCTAATCGCACTCTTATCAACCAGATTTAGTGTTGCAAAATTGGTATTACTCTCGTGATGATCAATATTTATTAACTCGCAATGAGGCTCAAAACCAAGTCTATTTTTATCACCACAATCCAAAGAAATCGCTAAATCTGCTGAAGCTGGAAAGCTGTCTCTGATATTTTCTATCCAAGGAATAAATGAGAATCTTCTATCTATATTTTTACTCTTGCAAAACCATGAAACTTTCTTATGTTTTTGTAAAATAAATGTATACATAGCGCTTGCAGAAGAGATAGAATCTGCATCTGGAGCAATATGTGATATCACCACAATATGTTTTGCATTTTCTATTTTATTTACTATTTCATTCAAATTGTATCTTTTTTTGTGATTATATACTATTTTTTATTCATCTTATAAACATAAGCTAACACTTCTGCTACTGCCGCAAATAGTTCGTTTGGTATTGGTCTATCTAACTCAACTTGGGCATACAAACTCCTTGCAAGCGGTGGATTTTGGATAACATGCACTCCATTTTCTCTGGCAACTTTCTTTATCTGTTGAGCGATGTTATCCATACCTTTTGCAACCACAATCGGTGCATGTGCCCTCTCTTCATCATACTTTATGGCTACAGCATAGTGAGTTGGATTTGTAATAACAACATCAGCAGTTGGAACTGCCGCCATCATTCTTTTTTTTGAAGCTTGCATCTGGATTTGACGGATTTTTGCCTTGATGTGAGGATCTCCATCCATATTTTTCATCTCATCTTTAATCTCTTGCTTACTCATCTTCAGCCCGTCAAAATACTGCTTTCTAACAATTATTACATCAATAACCGCAAAAACAAAAATTATCAACAGCATAACAAATGCAATAATTAGCATTTTTTTCTCAAGCCAATCAAGCTGATCATCAAGCCCAAAAAGAGCAACAGTTGGGAGTTCCATAATAAACATAAAAAAAAGCATAAAGCCAACACCGAGCGTTGTAAAAGATTTGAAAGTTATCTTTATACTTTCTATAGCCTTCTTAACAGAAAAAAGATTTTTTATCCCTTTAATTGGATCAAGCTTATTAAGATCTGGCATAATCGCCTTCGTTGTGAACAAAAACCCAAATTGAGCAATAGCCGCAAAGACTCCAGCAACAGCAACAGCAACAGCTAAAGGCATAACAATCAAGAGAAACTCTCGTACGGTGACAATAGCTATATCAATCACCAAAGCCCTATCTATATCTGTTCCAATAAGTGAAAAATAGTATTTTGTAAGAAGGATGGTATGCTCTCTCATAAATGGAAAAAGCATCAAAAAGGCTAAAAGAGCAACAAAAAGAGCAATAACCCCCGAAGCATCCTGAGATTTGGGAACATTCCCCTCCTCTCTGGCATCTTCTATCTTTTTTTCACTGGGTTCTTCTGTTTTTTCAGCATCATCTGCCATTAATCTCTCCTAGAAGAAAACATAAAAATCAATCGATCTTCATAGAGATATCAATCCAGTTAGCTTGATGTATCATTGAACCGCTACTTATTGCATCGACGCCAGTTTTTGCATAAGACTCAATTGTTTCAAGCGATATATTTCCACTTGCCTCTAGTAGTATGTGAGGGAAATTTTCATCTCTATATTTGACAATTTCAACAATCTTTTCTGGCGTCATATTATCACACATAACAATATCAGCTCCACCCAAAAGAGCCTCTTTTGCCATCTCAAAACTCTCCACTTCTACCTCTATCTTTGATGTAAATGGTATAACTTTTCTTGCTCTTTCTATGTAGTTTTTGAGGTTTTTTATGGTTTTTAGATGCGTATCTTTTATCATAAGTGAGTCATCTAAACCCATCCTATGATTTACTGCACCGCCACATCTTGACGCGTACTTTTCAAAAACTCTAAGAAGCGGTCTTGTTTTTCTTGTGTCTAAAAGTTTAACATCATAAGGCTCTACAATATCTACATACTTTTTAGTCAGAGTCGCAATTGAGCTTGCATGAAGGAGCATATTTAGTAGTGTTCTCTCTATCTTTAAAAGAACATGCGAAGCTCCGCTTAAAGTCGCTAAAATATCTCCTTCAACAAACTCCTGCGAATCTTTTTTATTCCATATAATTTCAAAGTTTTCTAGTTTTGCTAAAACCTCTATATATCTTACACCAGCGACAATGCCACTACTTTTAGCAATTATCTTAGCAGTTGAATAAACACTTGGCTCAACCAAAGCGTATAAATCACCTCGTCCCACATCTTGAGAGAGGCTCTCTTTTACAAACTCTTCTATCATAACGCCAACATTCTATCTAGCGCAATTTTTGCCCATTTTTGAGTATTTTCATCAACTAGTATTTCATTGAGTGGCTCACCCTCATCTATCGACTTTAAAATATCGTAAACATCTCTTAGTGTTGTCTCATTCATAGTAGGACACTCTGGTTTTGTTGAAGAGAGTACATAGGTATTTTTAGCACGAAGGCGATTTACCATGTTAAACTCTGTTCCAACGGCTACTTTTTGGTCTTCTGGCAACTCCGTTATATACTTTATAAGCTGAGATGTTGAACCAACAAAATCAGATGCGTCACAGATGGCAGGATCACACTCCGGATGAACAGCTATCAAAATACCTGGATATTTTTTGCGGTAAAACTTTATATCATCCACTGAGAAAAGCTGGTGAACAGAACAAAAACCGTTAAAACAGATAATATCAGCATCGGCTATATTTGTACCATCTCCAAGAACAGCCGATTTGAGTCCCATCTGGTTTGCAATATTTTGACCCAAACATCTATCTGGAACAAAAAGAATCTTTTTTCCCTCTTTAAGCGCAGTTGTTATGATTTTTTTAGCGTTTGAACTTGTGCAAACCATACCGCCCATCATTCCAACTTTTGCTTTTACTTCTGCATTGGAATTTATATAGGTAATTGGTAAAATATTTTCATTTGATATGCCACTATCATTTAGTGCTTTAACAGATACATCAAATTGCATACCGTCAATCATACTAGCCATCGCGCAGCATGCAGCCTTTGGCATAACAACTCTTTTATGTGGAGAGAGAACCTTTACACTCTGTCCCATAAAACCAACTCCACAAAAAACAACAAATTTTGCCTTACTATCTATTGTTCTGATTGCTAATTCAAGCGAATCACCAGTAATATCTGCCATTTCAAAGACTTCATCTCTTTGATAAAAATGTGCAACAACGGCTACATCTAACTTTTTCTTATACTCATTAATTTTAATTTTTAACTCTTCGTTTGTAAGCTGCAAAAGAAACCTCATTTATTATAATGTGGCAATTATACCAAATAGAGTTAATTTTATACCAAATTCAAAGTGTCATTTATACAACTATTAATATATATTTAGTAGAATTGCGCAGATTTTAACAGGAGAATATATGGATTTTTTATTTAACACAAATATACAATTTTTTATAGCAGCTTATTTAGTTGGAGGGATTCCTTTTGGTCTGTTTTTAGCTAAAAAATTCGCAGGTTTAGACATCCTAAAGAGTGGCTCAAAGAGCATTGGTGCGACAAATGTGCTCAGAGTTGTAAAAGAGACGGACCCATCACTTGCAAAGAAACTTGGAATTGCGACTCTATTTTTAGATGCCATCAAAGGCGTAGTCGTTATGATAGTTGCTTATTTTATGGGCGTTAGCGAAGCTACACTTTGGGGCATAGCGGTAATTGCCGTGATTGGTCACTGCTTCTCTGTTTATCTAAATTTTGAAGGTGGAAAAGGCGTTGCTACTGGAATGGGCGTTGTCATGTTTATGCTACCAATTGAGACACTTATAGCACTAGTAGTTTGGGCAGTTGGCGCAAAAGTCATAAAAGTATCTTCACTCTCTTCACTAACGGCTCTGCTCGCACTTGTTGTTGCTAGTTATTTTATCCATCCAGAGATGGCTCACGCTCCTCTGCTCATCATCGCTTTTATCATTTTTTATAAACATATACCAAACCTTATCCGTCTATTTCAAGGCGAAGAAGCAAAAGTTGTCTGATGACTATACATATTGAAGAGCTAAAATTTCAAACAATTATTGGGATTTTAGACTTCGAAAGAACTGCACCTCAAGCCGTTATAGTAACTGCAATCATTGACTACAAATATAAAAAGAAATTTTTAAACTATGTGGAGATTGTTGATCTCATAAAAACAGAGATGATTGAGAGCAAATTTCTGCTAATAGAAGATGCACTTAATAGTATAAACAAAAAATTAAGAGAGAGATTTAAGTCAATAAAAAAAATAGATCTAAAAATCACAAAACCCTCCATTTTAGCAGATTGTCTTGTTAGTGTGAGCAATAAATACAGTTCTAATTCTTAATCCTATGTTAAAGATTTATTAAAAAAAATTGAAACTTACTTTAAATTAACCTAAAATTATGATATGATTCCGCCAAAATATTCACTTATAGGACACAATCAATGCGCATTCTTATTATAGAAGATGAAGTTACATTAAACAAAATGCTTGCTGAGGGGCTTAAAGAATATGGCTACCAAAGTGATGTAGTAGAGACTCTAAAAGATGGAGAGTACTACTTAGATATCAGAAATTACGACTTAGTTTTAATGGATTGGATGCTTCCAGATGGAAATAGTATCGATATAATTGGTGATATTAAATCCAAGACTCCAAAAACTGTTGTAGTTGTTTTATCTGCAAGAGACGATAATGAGAGTGAAATTGAAGCACTAAAGAGTGGTGCGGATGACTATATAAGAAAACCTTTCGATTTTAATGTTCTTCTAGCTAGAATCGAGGCTCGTCTTCGTTTTGGCGGAAGTAACATTATTGTAATTGATGACTTAATCATCAATCCTGAAGAGGAAAAAATTACATACAAAGAGCAAGATATAGAGTTAAAAGGTAAGCCTTTTGAGGTTCTTACTCACCTAGCTAGACACCGCGATCAAATTGTTTCTAAAGAACAACTTCTTGATGCAATCTGGGAAGAGCCAGAACTAGTTACTCCAAATGTTATTGAAGTTGCAATCAACCAGATAAGACAAAAAATGGACAAACCACTAGGAATTACTACAATAGAGACTGTTCGCCGTCGTGGTTACCGTTTTTGCTTCCCTAAAGAAATTAATTAATCCTCAAAAATACCCACTTATAAGCTCCAAAATCTATTTGGAGCAATATTAAAAAATAAAAATCTTAGCTATAATACAGCCATCTATAAAAATGGTTGTATAAATGCTCTCAAGAAGAAGTATCAGACGAAGTTTTCTAATTCAACTTATCTTTGCATCTGCTTCATTAATATTTATATTCTCCTCACTTTTATATTTTTATATAGAGCGCTCCATATTAGAAGAGAAGCATGAAGAACTACTATCTTATGCAGAAAATATCGCAAACAATGAGTCTCTCTATGGGCAAGATGCAATATCTCCAGATATATATCTTGGGGTTAGTGTAGAAGTTGTTCATCTTAAAAGGATTAAACAGAGCGATGACTTTTATGAGAGCAGCAAAGACCAAAAAACATACCTTACAATTGTCTATCCGTTTGATTTAAATGAATTTAGTTATCTGAAAATAACAAAAGAGATAACAATTTCCAAGCTGTTGCTTAACAAAATTCGTCACTATATCTTTATTATAAATATTGCAGGATTTCTTCTCGTTATAATTTACGCGATAGGCCTATCAAAAATGCTAGTCTCTCCGGTTAAAACGCTCAGTAGAAAACTCTCAAACATGAATGAACATCTTATGAATCCAATAATTATCGAGGAGTTACCAGAAGAGTTTGAACCTCTTGGAGAGACTATAAACCATCTTATTGCCAGAATTCAAAATTTTGTTAAGTATCAAAAAGAGCTTTTTATTGGAACGGCTCATGAACTAAAAACTCCCCTTGCTGTTATAAAACTGAAAAATCAAGTAACTCTCATAAAAAAACGCTCTGCTGAAGAGTATATAGAGGCACTAAATATTACAAACAAAACTATTGACGAGATGAATATTGTTGTCTCAAATATTCTAAATATTGGCAGACAAGAGGGAGCTCAGCTTGAAAAACCTACCGAAGTAGATGTTATTGCTGTACTGAGCAAAAAAGCAAATGATTTCAAGCTTCTTGCCGAGAGCGAAGGCAAAACTCTAGATATAAGCTTTGAGCCGAGTGGATTTATGGCAATACTTCAAGTTGGACTCTTAAATCAAATAGTACAAAATTTTCTACAGAATGCTCTTAAATTTACACCTCAGAATAAAACTGTAATACTCAGAAGTTCACAAAATAGCTATGGTCTGCTTATTGAAGTTATTGATGAGGGGTGTGGAATTGATGAGAGTGTTGACTTTTTTGCTCCATTTAAGAGACAAGGAAATAAGCCAGGAGTTGGACTTGGTCTATTTTTAGCAAAAAGTGCAGCAGATGCACTTGGGGCAAATATGAGTATAAAAAATAGAACAGATGGTGTGAGTGGCGTAGTCGCTTCACTAAACTTAAATTCAAAACTATCATGTATCTTACCAACAGCTACTAAATCTAGTTAATTATCCAAAGCAACATAGTAATAGTGGCCTCCTCTTGATATAATCTATAATTTCAAAAATAATAAAGCTTTATTTCGATATAAATCGGCACCCCAATGTGAAGCTCTGCTTGGCATAATAAATTATAAGGTTTTTTAATGGCTTTGATTATAAATGATGAATGTATAGCGTGTGACGCTTGTCGTGAAGAGTGTCCTACAATGGCAATTGAAGAGGGTGATCCAATATATTTTATAGATCCAGATCGCTGTACTGAGTGCGTTAGTGTTTATGATGAACCGGCCTGCATATCTGTTTGTCCTGTTGATTGTATAGTGCCAGATAAAGATAATGTTGAATCAATTGCCGAACTTCAATTAAAATATAAGACTATTCAAGAAGAAGATTAAAATTGGCAAAACGAGTAGCCGTAATAGATATAGGCTCTAACTCTGTAAGAATGGTTGTTTATGAGAAGAGCTCTCGTTTTTCTTTTCATATACTTCACGAAGCAAAAAGTGGCGTTAGATTATCGCAAAACGCCTATAAAAATGGTGGTAATCTTCAAGAACCTGCAATGCAAAGAGCTTATGATGCTCTAGCAGATTTTACAACAATTATTGACTCATTTAAAGCTAGAAAAGTTCTATGCGTTGCAACTTCTGCTCTAAGAGATGCTCCAAACAAAGCAGTTTTCATCAATAAAATTAGAAACTCACTTGGTATAAATATAAAAGTTATAAATGGACAAAGAGAGGCTTATCTTGGTGCTATTGCATGTGCAAATCTACTCCCTGAACAAAATAACGCCATAAGTATTGATATTGGTGGTGGCTCTACTGAATTCGCCATTATTAATAAGCAAGATATCTCATCAACAATCTCATTAGACCTTGGAACAGTAAGACTAAAAGAGCTGTTTTTTGACTCCAATGAGATAGAGAGCGCAAATATATATATAGACTCTGAGCTAGACAAACTAGATGCCCTAAATCCCTCTACAATGATAGGAATTGGTGGGACATTCAGAGCAATTGCAAATGCAATACTTAAAAACAGTGGCTATCCACTTGATAAACTTCATGCGTACGAACCAGCTTATGATGATTTCTCATCTATTCTTTATAAAATATTAGACTCCAATAATGGTAACCTAAAAAAATTAGGAATCAAAGAGAGTAGATTTGACATCATTAAACCAGGTGCACTGATACTTTTAAGAGTTTTAAAAAGATTTAAAATCAAAGAGCTAGTTACTAGTGGTGTTGGAGTTAGAGAGGGGGTATATCTCTGTGATCTACTCAGAAACTCAAATGATAGATTTCCAAGAAATTATAATGTTTCACTCAGAAATATTCTAGATCTACATACAGAAAATCTTAACCACTCAAACCAATTAGCAAAAGTTGCTAAAGAGATATTTGATATAACACACTGCGAACTTGGTATTGATAAAAAATATAGATATGAACTCTCAACTGCTGCAAAACTACTTTTCTGTGGTAGCACTATTCATTTTTACTCTAGTAGCAAACATGGATATAACCTTATTCAAGACACATTGGAATTTGGATTTACTCATAAACAAATTACACTAATCTCAACGCTTGTGAAGTATGCAAAACGAAAACTTCCATCATCATCACATATCAATGAATTTAAACCTCTTTTGCCAGATGTAAAAACACTAAATACACTTAACTATATACTATCACTAAGCATAGCACTTCTTGCTCATAGACCTCGTAATATAGACTTTGAACTATCTTTTTCTAATAGAAAGTTGCTAGTTACATCAAAAAAATCAATGTATTTAGCTAGAGATGGCGTAAAAGCTCTTTATGAGCAAGAATATTTTTCTATAAAATTTTTATAATTTTGCGGAAGTTAATTTAGGACTGCAAGAGAGCTGAAGATTCTTTAAAATCTCTGCCCCATAGTAAACTCAAATACTGCAGTTTTGTCGCCCTCTTTTTGACCTAAAGGCCTTGCAAACATAAGCTGGATTGGTCCAACCGGAGAGAACCACTCTAATCCAGCACCATATCCGCCGCGAACTATACTATTTGTATCAAGATCTTTGTATGTATCTGATGATGATCCTATATAGCCATAATCAAGAAATGTAACTATACGCATCTTTGCCTTTGGAACCAATGGAAAACTTAGCTCAAAGCTATTTGAAGCGGTTAACTCTCCACCAACTCTTCTTATTCCATCGGTTGCATTAACATCTTTTACTGTCGGCGACAGAGAGTATGATTCATAACCTCTAACACTTTTTATACCACCCATATAAAATCTCTCGGAGAGTGGTAAAAAGCCCATCTCTTTTGCATAGCTAAGCCTTGCTTTGTATCTAGCGATAATATCGGCGCCTATATACTCATCAAGCCCCTTAAAAGCTCCAAATGTCGTTCTGCTCTTTAGATAATCAGCATCTGCTCCAACGCCTGCTTTTTCAAAACTCTGATTAAAAGTAAATCCTTTTCTAGGGAGATAAAAATCATCCGTATTATCAAAATTCATACTAACAGTTACGGCACTTTTTGTATAATCTTGCAGTTGATTTGTGCTTGTTATAGTTGAGTTTTCGTCGTATTTATAGCTATTTTGTGAAAATCCATATCCCAAATATCCACTTATATATCTCGTAAATCTATGTCCAACTCCAAGTCCTACTCCATCCGAGAGTACACTATAATCATTGTATGTAAAATCTGATGTGAAAATAGAGAAGTTACCACTAAAGTCAGTATCATTTAATCTTGGATTTGAGATATCAAATGAGTAACTTTTAGTTTTACTTGATTTCTCAGCCTTAACTCCTACATTTATCCCTGAACCCCAAACATTTCTATCATTCACAGCAAGACTAACTAAGAGTCCACCATAACTTCCATATCCACCGCCAATCTGTATATTTCCCGTTGGAGCTTCTTTAACCTTAACGATTAGATCCATAGACTCATTGTCAACTCTTTTTTCTTCAATGGTATTCCCATCAAAAAAACCAAGTCGTCCAAGAGCGCTTCTTGAATCTGTTAAGTCAGTTAACGAATACATATCTCCAGGCCCTAGAAAAAGCTCTCTTCTGATGATTCTATCAAGTGTTCTGTTGTTTCCAGAGATTATAACATCTCTTATTTTTACTTTGTTTCCTGGCATAATTTTTACAACTACTTCTACCGTCTGCTTCTCTTTGTTCTTTTTAAGATCCGGAACAACCTGAACAAATGCGTAACTAAGATCTGCAATAAGAGTTTTTATCCTCTGTGAATCTTCTCTAAATGTCTGAACATTAAATGGTTTGCCAACCATCATTTTTATCTCTTCTCTTATAATCGCATCATCAATAACATGTTTTTCCTGCTCAATCGTGATTGCACTTATAGTATACACATCACCCTCTTCTAACTGATAACTCATATCAGCTAGATAACTATCAAAGTTAACATTTACAAAAGGCTCCTTTACATCTATATCCAAATAACCATGCTGCATATAAATATCACGAATCCTAAGATGATCATATGCCAAATCAGCAACTTTCATTTTCCCATCATTTCGTCCCCAGAGCCAACCCATAAATTGATGCTCTTTATTTGCAACAACATCATTAAACGCGCTACTTTTAAGCCCAGATAATCCACTAAATTTTAAACTCTCTATCACTATCTCTCTGCCTTCATTTACAACAAAAGTAACCTTAATGCTTCCATTATCGAGAAATTCTTTTTGTATCTCAACAACGCTATCTATTTTACCCTCTTGGTTGATAGCGTCTATTATCCTTTTTTTTGCAGCTTCTAGCTTCTTCTCATCATATAAAGCACCGACCTTTATCTGGATTACACTATCTTTAACTTCAGTATCACTCTCTTTCCATCCTTTTAACTCTATCTTTGAGATATGGAGCTTCTCTTTAAAGTGATATATCAGCTGCTCATCTTTGAGCTCTACCCAAATGTCATCAAAGTAACCTTGGGCATAGTATGCTCTTATGAACGCATCTATCATCTCATCGCTGATATTATCATTGACATCAAACTTTAGCATTCTTAGTGCGACTGACTCTGACATATTCACCATGCCATCATATTTTATAGATTTAATTGTGTGTGAAAAAGCGCTTGTTGTTAGTAGTGTGAAGAGCATTGCTAAAAAAAATCTCATTAGTTTTCCATAAGTGTAAAATAAGTGATAATTTTACCTTTTATGGGGTTAATCTATAGTAAAATCACTCTAATTTTAAAAATTAAAGTAGAGAACAGATATGAATATCGCAATAGTTGGGCTTGGACTAATGGGTGGGTCACTTGCCCTTAGTCTAAAAAAATTAGATTTTATTAAAAATATTGTTGGAAATGATCACAACAAGACACATCAAGAAGATGCAATCAAGCTCGGCTTAGTTGATAAAATAGTAGAATTTAGTGAAATCAAAGAGTATGATGTAATTTTTCTCGCCGTTCCAGTTGATGGTGTTGTTGAGGCACTAAAAAACCTAACAAGTGTCTCAGAGGATACAACCATCATAGATTTAGGCAGCACAAAAGAGAAGATAATTGCCTCTGTGCCACCGCTTATAAGAAAAAATTTCGTAGCAGCACATCCCATGACTGGAACTGAGAACTTTGGCCCATATGCTGCGATAGAAGGGCTTTATTATGATAAAGTTGTTGTGTTATGTGACCTAGAAGATAGTGGAAAATCACAAGCAGCTGTTGCCAAAAAAATATTTAAAGAGCTGGGGATGAGAAAACACTTTATGAGAGCAGATAAACATGATCGTCATGCTGCTTTTATATCTCATATGCCTCACGCCATCTCATACTCTCTCGCAAATACAGTTATGAATCAGGAGAACAAAACCGACATATTGGCTCTTGCAGCTGGTGGATTTCGCTCTATGAGTCGTCTTGCAAAAAGTTCTGCAAATATGTGGGAAGATATTTTTAGACAAAACAAATCAAACCTGCTTGAAGCGATTGAGCTTTTTGAAGCTGAACTAACTCTTTTGAAAAAAAACATAGAAGAAGATAATTGGGAGAGCCTGCATAAAAACTTAGAGGGCGGAAATAGACTTCATGATATTTTAGATTAAAATAATCTATTAGGTAAGTTACCTTATTATTTTTATTCCAAAATGCGCTCATTTAGCTAACAATCAATGATTTGATTCAGATTCCCAAGAACATCCTTTGGTTATTAATAGTGATATTAAAGCAACAAACAATTACAAATAACTCTCTCACTTAATATTTTAAACTTTAACCCTTTCTGTGTAATATAAATGTATGATGTTACAAATTTAAATACGGAGCGTCATGTGACATTATTAGAGAGGATTGAGAAGAAATTTTTCTTTCGCATAGTTCGTACAATCACTTTTTTTGTCGCCTTTATGGCATTAATTGTGACCATTGCGGGTCTTTATGCATCAATCAGTGGCTCAATAGAAGCAAAGCCAAAAAATGTGCAAGTTAAAAAAGAAGAGATAGAGAGCGTACTGAAGCCTGTTATACAAACTAGTGCCACTACAGCTACGAACGAAGTAAGCAATCCTATTGAAGTTCCTTATGTGGACCCTAAAACAGCCAAACTTAAATCAATTGCAAAATCAATTGCCAAAGATGGACTTGCATCAAGAGATATAAGGCTTGATACTCCAAATTACAAGCAACAAGTTGAGCAATTAACTGAAATAATTTTGAGCAATATTACTGATTATGATTATGATACAGAACTAATAGTTTTAACAAGACTAGGGGAACTTTCAAAATCATTCCCTAAAGATAAGTTTCTTGATAGCATTGATGTCTATTTCTCACTATTTAAAAGCAAACATAATCATGAACAAGTTTTAGCTAAGCAAAAAAATCTTTCTGCTCAAGCTAATAAAACGGTTGGGTATCAAGCGGTTGGATCTGGTATTGTCATCTTTGCTCTGTTTGTAATGATTTTAGTTTTACTGCGTATTGAAAAAAACACAAGATCTGCAAGCGCTGAAACCGATGAATATGATGCTACTGATAAAAAACTTTTAATTGGAATTATTGGATTTGCCATAGCTATTGCTCTGCTCATTGGCTGGGGAATAAACAAAACTGTTGAGAGTGAAACAAATTTTGATGCTGTGTCGGATGTGTACTCTTCATATACAGCCGCACAAACTGCTGGTGGAGATACGGTGCCTACTCCAGAAGCTACTCCAGAAATAGATTATAATGTCGCTATACCTACTCCAGAACCTGCAGCGCCAGCATATAATGATTCTGAAGTTACTGTTCCTGCTGCCGAAGCTGCCCCATTGGCATATTGATTTTACGAGTGGTAAATATTAAGAAAGATTGATATCTGCCTTGCAGAGACTTTATTTTTAATATCAGCATTAAGGCGTAGTATTTTTCTAAAAATTAACTCTACTTTTACCACTGATGGGTTGTTCTACGCTTAAAAAAAAGTTTTTACTGGATTGACAACTGCCTCACGATACAAAAATGGATTTACTCTATTTTGTATCTTTTTAAAATCTCTTTTACTCTTTTTTTATCAATGTTTTGTTTCTCATTTGAATAAATATTATTCTCTAAAATATCCATAATCTCTCTAACTTCATCACTATCTTTATATGGAATCAACTTAACTAAAAGTTGTTTTGGCTCATCAATAAAACTCTTTTTCTCTCTCTTAAATATTTTTGGCAACTTAACCCACATAAGTAAAATACCTAAAATCAAACCAATAAAAAAGGCTATAAAAAGAGTCGTGTTGTCATGTCCAACAGCTATATCACTCTTTATGAAATTCTCTTTATCTAAAGCTTTTTTTATAACAAGCTCCTCTTTAGGCTTGGCACCATTTACTTTTATATGAATTTCGCCAGATGAGATGGTTTTAACACTTTTTGTTTTTGTATCAAAATATTTTAGAACAAAAGCTGGAACTGTAAAATCTTTATCGGCTACAAAAGTTAAATTTTGAGTCAGTTTCGCACCCTCTATGGCTATTTTTTCATCAAAAATATTGACTTCATCAATAGTTGGTTTAAAACTCTTGATGTCCTCTAAATTTCCAGTTCCTACGACTTCCACATTTACACTTACAGCTTCACCTGCGTTCATTTCTGTTTTGTTTGGAGTGGCCTTTATAGTAAAATTACCTATTAAGCTCACATTACTTGGTAGTGGTTTTACACTTAACTCCAACTCATTTGAGAGATATGTTTTCCAATTAAGAGCCTGCACAAAAAACCCAAAGTCATCGTCTGAATTTGCTTTTGTGGCAACCTTAATTTGTGCTTTTGATATGGTTAATTTTCCCTCTCTTTGTGGCGCTAATTTATATACAAGTTTGGTTATTTCATAGTTTCCATCTTGACTTTTTAGTGGCTTTGGTTCATTTTTTACCCAAAATCCTTTTAACTCTGGTGGAACAAACTGGCTATCTATAGCTTGAGAGTTTAGTTTTTGTTTTAAAGTTAGCGTTAGCTCAAGCGTCTCTCCAACAAAGAGCTCTTTTTTGTCACTACTAAGCGTCAGGGTAAAGTCATGGTTATCGGTTCTTGTGACTGCGCCTACTTTTACCGCAACACTATTACTTCGCTCAACTCTGCCATTAATCTCTACTTCAACTGGCTCAATCGTGCAGCTTTTTTGTGGCGCAAAGCCATAACTCAGTGTATAACTTTTTTTAAATTTACCGTTTACGCCGCGTATATTTGTTTGTGATGAACTTGAAACTATACTTGAACCACACAGCGTTTTTATGTCTGGTCGTTGAATATTTTCCCCTGAAATCTCAAGAGAGTAAGAAGCCATTTCTCCAAGTTCTACACTACTTTTATCTAGTTTTGCAACTACTGATGCGCTTATGATGCCTGAAGTGAAAACAAGTAAAAAAATCAACTTTAAAATATGTCTCAAATAGTTCTCCCGCATTGATTATCTGTAAAATACTATCTTAAATTTATAAACTAACATCACCTTAAAAACCTTATCTCTCCATAGATAAAGCCTAAATCTATCTCATCTTTTTTAGTTCTCGTTTAGCTTATAAAGATAACTTCCTTTTCTTGTGTTTACCTCTTGCATCCACTTCTCTTGCTCATCATTACTCATCATTTTTGATTTTTGGTTCGATTTAGTTGAAGAAGTTTTATCTTCTTCTTTTACACTATTTTGCTTTTTTTCTAACTCTTCTTGCTTTTTACTTTGTGTTTTGACATCATCATTGTTGTTCTTGCTCTTTTTTAAATCATTGCCGCTGCTACCCTTTTCTTCTGGCTTATTATCTTTGTTTGATAGACTATTTTTATCTGCTTTTTTACTATTTTTTAAATCACTGTTTTTATCATCGCTATTTTTTTTGTCACTGTTTTTATTATTTTTTGAATCACTATTTTTCTCACTACTTTTTTTATCATTAGAGCTATTTTTTTGCTTTTTGATAAGTTTTTCTACTGCCTCTAAGTTCTCTCTGGTATTTTTGTCCTCTTTGTTTTTAAGAGACTCTTCATAAGCGTGCACCGACATCTCTAGAGCTCCACTTTTTACATAAGCGTTTCCTAGATTTGATAGATTATCAGCCCTCTTGGTTTTCGAATCAAACGAAGCTTTTTTATAGTTTTCTATCGCCTCTTTGTATCTTTTTTGCTTGTAGTAACCATTTGCGCTATTGTAAAACGCCTCGCTATTTTGATTTAATTTGGCATATTTTTCATAAAGCTTTGCGGAATTTTTATAATCTTTTTGCTCATAGGCACTCTTTGCTCTACCTATATCTAAAAAATCAAGCACCCCTGCATTCAGATCTGGTGTTGATGATAAAAGTAGAAATAGCATCAAGATATGGGCAACAGCTACCTCTTTTCTTCTGATTGAGCTAGTTGCCACAAGCAGTAAAAAAAGAGCAATGCCTACTGGAATATAAAATAACTCAATGTTTTTTTGAACCTTTTGGCTCTTTAGCTCTCTTGCTTTTGTTACTCTTTTTATCTCGCTTAACATTGCCCTTACATCATCAGGTGGCGTTGTTGATTTTATATATGTTCCACCTGTTTTTGTTGCCAAATCTGAGATATTTTCATTTAGTTTTGAGATAACCATCCCACCCGCACTCCTTAGCAAAGCCCCATCTTTAAGCTTAATCGGCGTTCCTTTTTGGGTGCCCACACCAAGAACAAAAATAGTTATCATATTTTTCTCAGCCAACTCTATCTCTTTTGAGAAATCCTTTTTATCTCCACCACTACTTAAGATAAAAAGCGTTCTCTTCTCATCACTTTTTTTAGCTTTTGCAACAACATCGATTAAAGAGAAGAAGTCAGTTCCCTGCTCCGTTATTGAAGTCGTATCTAGCTCTTTTAGTAAAAAAGAGACAGCGTTTATGTCGGAGCTAAGAGGCGAGACAAGATAGACATTTTTTGCAAATACCATTACACCAACCTGCTCTCCTGAGGCATAGCCTAGCATCGTTAACACTTTTTGTTTTGCTAACTCTAGACGGCTTGGATAAACATCACTTCCAAGCATATCTTCTGATATATCAATTGCGACCACAATATCGCTACTTTTAGCTTTTAAATCAACTAAACCATCGCTTATAATGGGTCTTGCTAATGCCAAAATCATAAAAAAGCCCATTATCAAAAAAAGCGCATTCCTAGCCTTTAGCGTCAGCGTATTTGAACTAACTCTTAGCTTCTCAATCACATCTCTACTAAAGAAGTGTTCCTGTGACTCTTTTTGAGTAAGCAGGAGTCCAAACATAAGAAGAAGTGCCGGGAGCATATAGTATAAAAACTCAGGGTACAAAAAGCTCATGCGTAACCTCTTTTGTTTCTAAGAAAGATGTAGAGCATCAAAGAGATAAATGATAAAAATAGAGGTAATTGGTAGTAATAAGTTAGGTATTTAGATTCTCTATTTTTTATTTTTGATTTCTCAATCTCGTCAATTTTTTTATATATCTCTCTTAGCTCCCCTGCGTTTGTTGCTCCAAAAGCGACACCTCCACTCTCTTTAGCAACTCTTTTTAAAACCTCTGCGTTATACTCATTTGGCGCACCAATCCCTATTGGGTATATTTTAACTCTCTCTTTTTTTGCCATCTCTATTGAGATATCTAGTGGGATTTTATCGATTCCCTCTGTGCTATATCCATCTGTCAGCAAAATGGCGACTTTGCTTTTTGATTTTCCCATCTTCAAGAGGTCGACCCCTTGGGCAATGGCTGTATTTAACGCAGTATATTTTCCCGCTATGCCAATATAGAGCTGAGAAACTATCTTGTTTAAAATATTTTCATCATAAGTTAGCGGGGAGGCGATAAAAGAGAACTCTCCAAAAACCACGAGTCCGATATTGTCATTTTTTCTCTCTTTTATAAAATCACTCACTATCTCCTTCACAACATCAAACCGCGTAAATTCAATATTTGCTATGTCAAAACCCATGGCGCTCATAGATTCTGAAGTATCTAAAATCAGAGCTATCTCGTGTCCATCTTTTGGCTCAAGTGTATATGGCTCCTCTTTTACCGGTGACATTAGCGTAAAAATGAGCATAACAATACCGAACCATTTTAGAAACAACATTAGTTTTGAAGATGATAGGCTTTTTTTTAAAAATTGTGCCGTGTGTGGAAAATAGATGGACGAGAGTCGCATCTTACAGAATCTTTCACATAATATAAAAAGAAAGATTATGAAGATTAATTTTGGGAACTCAAAATAGATTCCATCAAGCATCAATCATGCCCTTAAAAAGCTCTATATAACCAATGGTTTCACTATCAAATTCATCAACACTTTTTTTGTATTTATAGCCCTCAAGTCTGCTGAGTAAATTTTCATACATCTCTTTATGTCTTGGGCTATCATTTTTAAATGTTAATCCATAGAGCGTGATGGCATAAGCGGCATTTTTTGTATCATTTAAGTCAACTAAGTTTAGCAGTTTTTCATGCTCTTTTCTTATGTTGAATTTACTCTTTTTCTTATTCCATTTATAGAGCAAGAAAACAGCCAGAGCGATTAAAAGAGCAGAAATTGTGACGGCACCAATAAAATAATAAAGCGAATAATCCTCAATCTCAACTATCTGCTTAATATCATGAAGTGGTACATCATAACTATTTTCTAGTGCCATTTATCTACCCTCAAAAAGTCTGCGAAGCCCTATGCTTGGCATAGAGTCTGTATAAATCTTTGTAAATCTAACTTGATCTACTCGTAATTTCTCAAAAAGATTATGGTCATGCTCTGTAACTTTTTTACTGTAAGCTCTTACACTTGAGGCATTAAAGTCACCCTCTAAAACCGCCCCACTCTCAGGATCTACAAGTGAAGCAAAGCCCATTTGTGGTGGGTTTTCTTCTAGTTTATCCCTAACGATTACAGAGATCACCTCATGCTTTTTTGCCAAAATTCTAAAGTCAGGAATCTCAAAATAATCTCCCACTACCAAAATCAAAGATTTTCTTTTTAATCTTCTAAAAAGCGTGTCTGCAATCAGTTTGAAATCAACTTTTTTATTTAGTGCATCAAAGCTTAGAATATCCTCAACATTTTTTTGAACTTGATGAATTTTTTTAGTTGGTTTTGAGTGAGAAATAATCTTGTCTGTAAATATATATGAGCTTAACAAATCACCATTTTTAAGAGTTGAGTAGCTAAGAAGTGCGACAATCTCAGCAATTAGCTCCTGCTTAAACTTTTTTGAACCAAAATGAACGCTTCCGTTTAAAATAGAGACAATCACAACATTCAACTCTCTCTCTTCACGAAAGATTTTAATAAATGGTTTTTGCATCTTTGCGGTGATATTCCAATCAATTTTGCGAATATCATCTCCAGGCATATACTCTCTAAGCTCGATAAAGTCATACCCTTCGCCTTGAAAAATAGATGGATTATTTCCAACCATTTCACTAAAGACTTGACGCCTTGCACGAACTAAGATTTTTTGTAGTTTACTCATCTTCTATACCCAAGATTACGGTATTGCTACAGTTTCTAACACTTTTTGAATTATCTCATCAGTTGTGACGCCCTCAGCTTCTGCTTCGTAACTTAAAACTATGCGGTGTCTCATAAGCTCTTTTGCAATATAAGCCACATCAACAGGTGTTACAAAACTCTTTCCTCGCATAAATGCCATAGCTTTTACAGCTTTAAACATATCGATACTGACGCGAGGAGAAGCCCCAAACTGGATATAATCTTTAATTTCATCAAGCCCATATTTACTAGGATTTCTCGTAGCACTCACAATCTCAATCATATATTTCTCAACCTCTGGGTCAATATGTATCTCTTTTATACTCTTTTTTAGATCGTTTAAATCATCATGAGTTATAACACTTTGGATTTTCTCAAAATTACCGCTCGAGATTCTTCTAGCAATCTCAAGCTCCTCATCTTTTGTGTTGTAATCAACGACGAGTTTTAGCATAAATCTATCAAGTTGAGCCTCTGGGAGCTGGTAAACACCCTCTTGCTCCACTGGATTTTGAGTTGCCATAACAAAAAATGGGGGTTCTAGTTTAAATGAGGTATCACCAAGTGTTACTTGCTTTTCTTGCATGACTTCAAGAAGTGCTGATTGGACTTTAGCGGGAGCACGGTTAATCTCATCCGCTAAGAGTAAGTTTGTAAAGATGGGACCTTTTTTGATTTTAAAGCTGTTGCTTTGTGGATCGTAAATCTCAGCTCCTAAAATATCTGAAGGAAGCAAGTCTGGGGTAAATTGGACTCTCTTAAAGTTAAGTCCAAGGCTTTGAGCAAGTGCATTTACAGTTGTTGTTTTTGCAAGTCCAGGAACACCCTCTATAAGAATATGCCCCTCGCACAAAAGTGCTATCAAGAGAGAATCTATCATCCTCTCTTGACCTACAACTACCTTACTAACCTCTTTTTTTATTAACTCTATCTTTGAAAGCATCTATCCAACCTCGAAATATAAATTGAGAGATTGTAGCAAAATGTGGTTAATTGCCGGTAATAAACGCCATTATCCCATTTTGTTTGATTTTAGCCTCATACTTTGCAGTCTTAGCGATTGCATCATTAAAGCCAGATGGAGAACTCTCTTTTGTTTTATAAACCGTTGTAGAGATTACTTTTCCGCTTCTATCCATAAGCGAGACAGTAGTGTCTCTTAGGGCAAATGTAAGATTAGCAAACTCTTTGTTGGCAGATGCATACTTCTGCTCTCTTGCTTTCGTTGTGATATCTATAAGCACATTGTAGTTTTTGTCGCTAAAAGTGGCATTTTCTTTGCTTAACTCAGAACGAACTAAAGAGGCTAGCTGCCCTGAAGCGGCATCTGACTTTATCTTAAAAGTAAGTTCACTTTTTGCTTTTCTCATCTCTTTTGTGTAGTTTAAATAACGAGCTGTGTATTTGCTATCATCATACTGACTGCTAAGTGCATGCAAAAGAGCAAAGTAAGTATCTGTCTCTTTTAGGTACTTGTTGATTGTTGAAGAGAGTTTTAGCTTCTCTAGAGATGTACTTTGAGTAAAAACATCCCACTCTGCTTTTATCTTTGCATCCACACCACTTAGTCTTCTCTCATAAGATTTAGTAAGTATCACTCTGTCAACTTCAATCAAAACAGCCCACCGTTTCCCATCATCAAAGCTCTCTTGAACTTTTACATCAGTGTACTCTATGTTTTTACTTTGGCTAACCACTTCATTCTTGCTCTCACTAAGCACATCTTCATCGCCATTTTGTCTTGACGCACTCACAGATGAGCTAAAACTTGATGCAACACTAACTGATATTTTTGCACTAATCGTTGCAAGCGCATCACTCTTTGCATCACTGATTGTCTCTCCATATCCAACCGCATAAAAATATTCAGAAGTATCTGAAGGCGGTGAGTTTAGCCATAACATCGAGGCATTAGAGTTTTGTGAAGCTATTGCCGATACACCAAAGAGCACCAGTAGTAAAGAGATAAATAGTTTTTTCATCTGTATAAATTCCTTAAATTAAATTACTTTTTTACTTTTCTTACTTTTCTTAGTACTTGTTTTTACTTCAGCTTTTACTGATGGTTTCAGTTCAACTTTCTCCTCAACAGCAGGCTCAACTTGAATCTGTTCTGCTGGTTTTACCTCAGCATCCGTCTTGACATCACCACCAGTTTCTGGCTTTACCTCTTTTTGCTCTAGTGCTTTTGCATCTTTATCCGCAGCTTTTTCTTGCTCTTTTTTCTTATCATATGCAGTAATTATAATCTTTGTAAAACTCTCATACTTTCCAGCTAAAGTTGACTGTTTGTTCGCATAGTAAGTTCCTATCAAGATATTTGGCAAAAGATGGATAGCATTTTGGACAAGCTTTGCTACCCTGTCGTTATACTTATCTTGCATATTGAGTGGCACATTTGCTTTTGCAACAGCTAATGATGCTAACTCTTTTGGAAAATTTAAGATACTGTTGTTTGCTAAAATATTTGTTGTTGCTAATCCAAAAGCAGCATAAGCATCTATTGCGCTATCTTTAATCTCATTTGACACTATATTTACATTCCTTGCAAGGTTTACATAATTCATATCATCAACATTTATGTCGCTCTCAAGTGCGATAACTGCTTGATCTAAAAGTGAAAAGTAGATTTTCTCTTTTTCATCAGCGAATGATTCTGCCTCTTTTATCTGCTGATCAATAACAGCCATCTCTTTGTTTATACCTTCTTTTTGTGCCTCAGTAAATGGAACATAGCTTGGATTTTTTACTTTATCTTGAGCTTTAGCACTGTCGGTCTGAAGCTTTGTTTCCAACTCACCTTTTTGAGATTTTACTGATGCAACCTTGCTATATGCATCCAAAAGTTCACTATTTGAAGAGATTAGATTTTTTTGCATATTTACAGGAGCAAGTGAAGAGACAGCCTCTCCAATTGTTTTATATACATCACCCTTTAAAGAGTCAGTTTTTAGTTTATATCCATCTTTAAAATCTAGAAAGTTCTTAAGAGATCCATCAAAACTAAGCAAATCTGGCCAATTTTTTTTATCATCTCCATAGAGAACACTTAACTTATTTGCAGCTCTATATGTCAGTGGTGATATAGTTTGATCTAACGCGCTTGCGGCGACATTTCCAAGGTCTCCAGCCATTTTCACAAGAGCCCCAGAGCCTAACATCTTTCTCTGAATCAACTTTGTGTAGTGAACTGTTGCAAAATATGGATTATCTTCTAGTATCTTTTCAAGCTTCTTTTTTTGCTCTGGGGTCATTTCAGCTGAGATAGCTGCTGGCCACTTCGCACCAGAAGAGATAGGCATCTTAAATGCCATTACATTATTTTCTCTAACTATTGTCATACCAATAGCAGCGCGGTTTGACTGAACCTCAACCGTTGGAACTTCCATTTGAGAAGCAAAAGTCTCTTGAAGAGCAGAACATCCACTCATAACAAAAGTTGCCGTAACTGCAACAAAGCCACTAAATACTAAACTTTTAACATTTTTCATCTTATCCCTTTTTTTTATTATGTTTTACAAATTCTAAAATTATGAATTACTTACTCATACTCCTTGTCTGAACTTCCAAGCATTGCACTTCTGTCATCTTTTAGTGCTTGATTTGCCTCATCTTGTTTTTTAGTCTTACTTAGCAAGTCATAAAAATTGTCAAATCTTGCCTTTGCACTAATCACTACTGAATCACTTTTACCACCCAACTCTATTGCTTTTTCATAGTTTATATCAGCATTTCTTAGTAGTTTTAGATTCTCTGTCGTACTTGCTTCTGCCTCGTAAAGAACCGCTAAATTGTAGTAGAAGCTCATATCTTTACTACCTTTGTATCTATTCATAAGCTGTATAGCACCTTTATAGTTTTTGCGCTTTGCATTTTCTGCAACTGCTACAAGCTCACTAGGAAGCGATTTGAACTCACGAAGCTGGTGCGTTTTAAGTGGTGATATATCAGAGATAAAGAACTTTACAACTTTTGACACAGCCTCAGATGCAAGCTCGTTTTCAGTTGGAAATCTCTCGTCTGTATTAACAAAACGACTTTTTTTCTCATTGTATGTTTTTACTAAAAATTCATCTGTCCCTCTTGTTAGCGTAAAAGAGACCTCCAAATACATATCCATTGTAGTTTTAGTTTTTTTGTAATCATAATTCAAAACACTCATATTCAGAGCAACTCCCTCATCCCCACCAAGAGGATCAATTGCTATAAAATTTGTTTGAGTAAGTGAGGCTTTAACACTGTTTATAAGCATTTTTTCTAGCGCTGGGTTTGTCTTCTTTTCCCCATCAACCTTAGGATTTAGCCACAGCGCCAAATAAGCACCTTTTTTACTAAAAACTTCATTTTTCGTCTCTATCTTACTTAGCTTTGCTGATTCATTTGGAGCTGTATATGAAGGAATCACTATCATCTCTTTAGCACCACAAGCACTAAAAAACAGAGCAATTGCAGAACTTATCACAATTAAAATCACTTTTTTCATCTATAACCTTTTTCTATTAGAGTAAATAGATTTTAGTTTAATTATATTTAATGCGGTATTAATTGAAACAAGTTTTTTTTAATTTTTTTTAAGGAAACAATATCGCTATTCTCTATGCTTCTTACTACTTCACTAAACTCTTTTTTGTTTTGCAGTGCCAAAATAAACATTATCTCATCAACTGTTTTTGCGGCTGCTATATCTTTTTTTAACTTCTCACTAATAGTTAAAATCTTGTTTTTTCTTTCAATCTTTATTTTTGAAACTAAAAATCCAGCAACAAACGAGAGCAGAAAGTAGAGAGACTCTTTTTTAAACTTTAAAACACTTACCTCGTTTAAATCTAACAATTCACTTTTTTTATAGCCGCCGCCAACTTTAACTTCCACTTGCTTTGCTTCTAATTTCTTAACACTTCTACTACTTAATTCAAAATAGTCTATATTTATCGCTGGGATTATAAAATCTTTATCCCCAATAAAAACAAATTTCTGTATATACACCCCGCTATAGCCATCTTTTGTCAAAATAGTCTTCACATCTGGTTTTTCAGATACAATTTTAATATTATCCATTTTTAACACTATTGGCTTGAAATCTTGAAAATTACCAACACCATTTATGTTTAAATCAAAATGAAAAGGCTCGTGTGCTTTAACTATGTTTTGGTTATATTTTGTCTCAAGAGTAAAATTACCAACAAGGTCACTTTTAGCATCTAGAACATCCACTGTCAATGTTTTTTGCTTTATATTTTCAAATGTAAAATACTCTTTTTTCATATTATCACGACCTATGACAGTATTCTCGATTGACTTTCTAGTTGTTAATTTCATCATTGCATCAAACTTAAAATCTATCTTTTTTGCTTTTTTTACAAAAGCTACAAACTCATAGCTGTTTACTCTTTTTCCATCAACGATTCTCTCTGTTTCACTTAGTAGTTTTATAGAGTAATCCTTATTTTCAGTTATTGGGTTAAAGCTAATAAAGTAGAGTTCACCTCTGTCACTAAACTTACAAATATACTCAAGATGGATAGCTTCATTTACAAACGCACTTTTTTTGTTAGCAACTGCGCTCCACTCATAAGTTGAAGCAAAAATATTTATATTTAAAACGAAAAAAATAACTAAAAAAAATCTACCAAGGCTTTTTTTCATCGACACCCCTTTTGTTTATAAGTTCATACTGTTTTGAGCTAAGTTTTGCCTTACCACCATCAAGGCTAATCTGACTCTCGGATTTACTCTCTTTCCCATCACTCCCACCACCGCTAGATGCTGCACTCACTCGCATATTTGAGCCACCACCCTCTTTTTGATCTTTTTGGCTCTGCTCTTTTTTTGCCAACGAAGATTTTGCTTTACTCTCTTTTTGTTTCTCGTTTAATTTCTTCTCTTGTGCAACATTTCTTATAAACTCTAAATTCTCATCTGCCTCTTTTGAGTAGCAAAGAGTAAGTGATTTTAGATATGCTTCTCTTGCTTTTTCATACTCTTTTAGTCTCACCAAAGAGTTTCCGATGTTGTAATAAACCACCGACTTAAGCTCTGGATTACTAGATTTTATCTTCTCATAACTCTTAAGAGCCTCTTCATAATGACCACTTTTGTACTCTTTTGATGCGTTGTTCGCTTGAATAAAACTCTGATCTGCACTCAGAGTTATTCCAAAAAACAGTAAAAAAGTCAAAAGATATTTTTTTAGAGTAGTTACGCTCACTAAAAATATAACAATCGCTAAAAAAACAGCGTAGTAAAAAAGTTCTAAATTTTTTACTACCATTGTTTGTGCCTGCGCATCTTTTTGCTTTTGAGAATTCAGTGCATCGACTATTGTCTCAAAATCTTTCGTATAAACTCCGCCTGTGACATCCGAGATTATTTTTATAGCGCTATTTTCACTACTTACGACAATATCGCCATTTCCATCTTTTAAAAACTCATCATTTTCAAGTTTTATGGCTTCTCCTAAACTTGTCGCCAACATAAAGACATTTACAACAAGCGAATTTTCTTTCGCGTATCTTGCCTCTGCATCGTAGTTAGATTCATCTGCTCCATCGGTTAGTAAAACCACACTAACTTTTTTTGAGTTTGACATTTTTCGAGCCAATTTTAACGCAGGCATCACGCTGCTACCTCTCGTGATGATATTATTCTCATCAAGTCCACCAAAGAGATGCAACAAAAGCTCTCTATCCTCCGTTAAAGGCGATAAAACTATAGCATTTGTTGTAAAGCCAAGAACCCCAAATCTTGTTTTTGGCTCAAGATAAACGAGTTTTTCAAGTGACTCTTTAGCAAAAGTGAGTCTGTTTGGCTTTAAGTCAGCGCACCTCATTGAAAAAGAGAGATCCACACCAACAACAACATCACTTAGTATCTCTTTGCTTTTTATTGGCTCTTGCACCACCACCGGCCTACTAAGTGCTAACACAATAAAAAAAGCACTAAATATATATCCATAAGTAGTAACATTTAGAGTTTTGAAATCTTTTTTAACCAGCAGCGCTAAAACGAACAGAAGAAGCCAAAAAGATTCTGGATGTAAAAAACTCATCTTCTAACCTCTCTTGAGAGTAAAAACAGCAAAAGTGCAAATGCAACCAACAACAAAATCCAATAGTAATAATCCTTTAGAGCATAGTCTCTATTTTTTATTTTGGAAGATTCAAGCTCATCAATTTTACTATAAACTTTTTGCAACTCCCCAGCAGAAGTTGCACTAAAGAACTCTCCACCACTCTCTTTTGCAATCTCTTTAAGTAGCGCTTCATCTGCCTCGCCTTTGTTTCCTATACCGATTGTATATATTTTTATACCCTCTTTTTTTGCCAGAGCAGTTGCGTCTCTTGGTGACATCTCTCCACTGTTGTGCTCTCCGTCGGTAAGTAAAATGATTATTTTAGTTTTTGCCTTTGAGTATCTAAACGCCCTTATACTCATGTGGATTGCATCGCCAATCGCCGTATTTTGCCCAGCCACGCCCTCGCCTAAATATCCAAGCATATCGGACACTATCTCTTTTTCATATGTAATCGGAGAAGCTATAAAAGCAAAATCGCCATAAACAACCACACCGACATTATCGCCTGTTCTCTTTTTTATAAAATTAGTTGCTATTAATTTTGTTATCTCAAACCTACTAAGTCGCTCTTTGTTGACATCTTTGCTCTCAAAATCAAAAACATCATCTTTTTTCATAAAGCCAGAAGCATTCATAGAACCACTCGCATCTATCGCCAAGATAATATCTTTGCCATCTCTGTTTAGTGGATTTTTCTTATCTATGATAACTGGTGAAGATAACGCAAACAGAAGTAACGCTAAAGTTATGATTTTTATTATCCACTCAAGATTTTTAAAACTTTTTTTTGCAGACATGAAATGAAGATGGACAAATATTTTTGGTTTTATGTGCTCTTTACATTTATATAGACAGTACACTGCTGGGAAAAATAGAAAAAGAAGATATGAAAATTCAAAGTTTATATAATTCATAGTCTACATTTTAACAAAAAAATAGCAAATTATTATAATATTTATCAATATCCTCTATTTTTCTTGACTTTGAGAATCTATTTGCCTATAATTCCACTCTCTTAACAAATAGAGCAGTCGTCTTGTTAGCTCAGCTGGTAGAGCATCTCACTTTTAATGAGGATGCCGATGGTTCGAATCCATCACAGGACACCATTCAAAACAATTTAGTGGCCCCGTCGTCTAGCGGTAAGGATCCATGGTTTTCATCCATGTTACAGGAGTTCGATTCTCCTCGGGGTCACCACTTCATCAAACAAAAATCAAACAATAATAGAAACCTTATGAACAAAAAAAATACCTATGATGTTATTGTAATTGGCTCTGGTGCTGCAGGAATAATATCTGCGATAATCTCAGCAGAAAATGGCAATCGTGTTTTACTTTTAGAAAAACTTCCTCAAATTGCATCAAAACTAAAAGCTACTGGCGGTGGTCGTTGCAACCTCACAAACACCCTGTCCAACGAAGAATTTATATCTAGATTTGATAAAAATGCTAGATTTATGCGAGATGCGATTGAGGCTTTTGACCACAATGATTTAATCAACTTTTTTAACTCTATTGGCGTTGAAACGCACGCTCCTGATGGTTATAGAGTTTTTCCCACATCTCATAGTTCAGTAACGATTATTGAGGCACTGAAAAACAAAATGAGCGAAGTTGGAGTTGTGCTCATGTGCTCGCAAAAAGTTGAGCAAATCTTAGTTGAAGATGGTGCAGTATCTGGCGTAAAAACCAAAACTGCGCTGTTTTATGCAAAAAATATCATTATAGCAACTGGAGGGCTTGGTTATCCGACTCTTGGAGCCGAGGGAGACGGATACGCTCTTGCATCGACTCTTGGGCATAAAATAACCGAACTCTATCCAGCTATGATGCCTCTGCAAACAAAAGAGCAGTGGGTAAAAAACTGTAAGGCGGACACGATAGCAAAAGTTGAACTAAGAGTTGATTTACAAAAGCATAAAAAAGTTCATGCAAAAGGTGATCTGATTTTTACAAACAGCGGCATAAGAGGTCCTGTTGTGCTTGATTTTGCAAGAGAAGTCACACCACTTTTACAGGTATATGGCGAGGTTCCACTGCTTTTAAATCTCACAAAAGGGATGAATGAGGATAAGATACTAAAACACCTAAAAAATATTATGCAAAAAACTCCCAATCTAAATACAACAGAGCTGCTAAAAACATTGCTTCCAGAGGCACTCTCAATAGAGCTATGCCTTCTTAGCGGTATAAATCCACAAGACTCCCTTAACAAAATAAGTGGTGCATCAAAAGATAAGCTGATAAAAACTTTAGCATGGACTCCACTTACTGTGGTTGGGCATGATGGCTTTAAGATGGCTATGATAACTCGTGGTGGAGTTGATTTAGGCCAAATAGACCCAAAAACTATGCAAAGCAAGCTTGTAAATGGATTGTACTTTTGTGGAGAAATTATGGATATTGATGGACCATGTGGTGGATATAATCTGCAGTGGTCATTCTCTAGCGGCTACTTAGCTGGAAAATTGAGTTAACTTAGTATATACTTGCAGAATATTTTATTTAAAGGTTTTAATATGTGCAAATTTTTAACTTTTCTTGCTGCTTTAGTTCTCTTCTCTGGTTGCGCTGTGAAAAATGATGGTTCTTATGAGCGGGCAAACAATGCCTCTAGCGAATCTTTAAAAAATATAGATAAGTAGTCAAAAGAGCCTATATAGCTCTTTTAAACTCTGGATACGCTTCTACGCCACACTCGTTTACATCCATACCTTCAACTTGGCAATCGTCTGTTGCTCTAAATTTAACTAATTTATTGATAACATAAAGCACAATAAACGAAGAGCTAAATGCAAAAACAGCAACAACAGCAACACCTTTTAATTGATCCATAAAAGAGATTTTATCAACAAAAATTCCGACCGCTAAAGTTCCCCAAATACCATTTACTAGATGTACAGAGAGTGCTCCAACTGGGTCGTCTAACTTAAATTTATCAAAAACAGGGACAGCAAAAACGACTAAAGCTCCACCAATCAATCCAATCAAGATAGGAGTGTACATATCATACAAGTCAGGCCCTGCAGTAATTGCAACTAAACCACCCAAAGCACCATTTAAAATCATTGTAATATCAAGGAGTTTGTATCTAATATACATAATTATTCCAGCAACAATAGCGCCTGCCAAACCTGCCGTATTTGTGTTCATAATTGTTTTTGCAACAGTATTTGCACTCTCTATGCTAGAAATCGAGCCAACGCTTCCGCCGTTAAATCCAAACCATCCTATCCAAAGAAGTAACGCACCTAAAACAACCAAAGGGATGTTTGAAGCAGGAATTACTCTTATTTTTCCATCATTTGTATAACGACCCTTTCTTGGGCCAATAATTATAATGGCTGCTAAAAGTGCCCATCCACCAGTTGAATGGATAACAGTTGAGCCAGCTAAATCATACATCTTGATATCCATTATTGTACCTGCAATCATATCGGTACCCCAACTAATATTTACTACAAACGGGTAAATGACAGCACCCATTACAACCGTAAATATCGCCAAAGGAATAATGCGAACTCGCTCGCTTACACCACCGCTCATGATATTTACAGTTTTACCAACAAATGCCATTTGAAACATATAAAGCGCCCAAATACTCTCTTTTGAGCTCTCCCAGCCACCAAATGCAATTTTATAACCGATAAGTAAAAAAGCTAAAGAGGCAACGGAATATATCATGACATTTATCGTAAGAACAGCGGAGACATTTTTTGTGCGAACCAAACCAGCTTCGAGCATTGCAAAACCTGGAACCATAAAAATTATCAGCACCATCGAAAAGAGCATAAAAAAAGTATCTATTATGTATTTGAAATCTACTTCTAACATCTGATTGTCCTCAATAATTAAATAAAAAAATTATACCCTATAAAAGATATATGATATTTTTTAAGTGATTATTTTTTAATCAGTTCTTATGCAATTAGATGAATTTAAGCCCACCCACCTTAAAAGTGGGTTTAATACTATGTGTTATACAGTTTATTTTTCATAGATTTTAACTATATCGCTTCTATATCAGTTTCACCGGTACGAATTCTAATAATTTTTTCAATATCTGTTACAAATATCTTGCCATCTCCAATTTTTCCTGTTCTTGCAGCCTCAACGATTGTGCTTGTTACTTGATCAACATTCTCATCAGCAACCACCATCTCCATCTTTATTTTTGGCAAAAAATCCACAACATACTCAGCACCGCGATATAACTCACTATGCCCTTTTTGACGCCCATAACCCTTAACTTCACTAACCGTCATACCAGTAATTCCAATCTCAGCTAGTGCATCTTTTACATCTTCAAGTTTAAACGGTTTTATAATAACCTCTATTTTTTTCATTATATTTTCTCCAAATTTAAGTTCCAAATTGTAACCATATTTATACATTAAAGCAATTACCTAAGTCTATAGATTTATTGCCTTTTCTCCATGAACAGTCTCATCAAGACCCCTGCTCTCACTCTCATCATCAACTCTACCACCGCCAGTTATAGCTGCTGCTATAAAGTAAACCACTGCAGTCGCTACAGCACTGTAAACAACCGTTAAGCCGATAGCTTTAACCTGATTTAACAACTGAGATAGCATATTGTAATCTTTAGCCATTGCATAGTCGGCTATAAAGATTGCAGTTGCGATTGAGCCCCAGATACCAACTAAGCCATGTATCCAAAATGCGTCTAAAGAGTCATCGACTTTAAACATATTTTTGAGCTTTGCGACACCAAGAAATCCTAAAATACCACCGATAAGACCTATAATAATAGCGCCCTCAACTCCAGCGCTTCCAGCAGCTGGAGTTATTGCAACCAAACCAGCCACAGCACCAGAAGCACCACCAACAAGAGTTGCTTTTTTATAAACTAGCGACTCAACCGCTATCCAGCCAATCACACCAAGAGCGGCCGCTACATTTGTAACTAAAAAAGCAGAAGACGCGATACCATCAGCAGCAAGAGCCGATCCCGCATTAAATCCAAACCATCCAAACCATAAAAGCGCAGCGCCCAAAGAGACTAAAACTGGCGAGAAAGGCTTGATAGCTACTTTTCCATAATCTCTTCTGCGACCAAGTATCATCGCAACAACAAATCCAGCAACACCTGCATTTAAGTGAACAACAGTTCCACCAGCAAAATCCATCTCACTAAAATTCAGAGTTCCTTTGAGGTTACCCCAAGCCCAGTGTGCTATTGGTGCATAAACAACAACTATCCACAATGCAACAAATATTATAAATGTAGAAAATTTAACTCTCTCAATCATAGACCCACTTGCAATTGCAACAGCGATTGCTGCAAAAGTTCCTTGAAATGCCACAAAGAGCAGCTCTGGGATAGTTCCGCTTAATGTGCTTGGAGCTATTCCACTAAGCAGAACCTTTCCACTTCCAAGCAGATCACCGTCTCCAAAAGCAACTGAGTAACCAACCAAAACCCAAACAAGTGTTCCAACAGCATACGCACCCAAACTCATACTGATTGTATTTAGTACATTTTTAGAACGAGTGAGTCCTCCATAAAAAAGAGCAAGTCCAGCAGGCGTCATCAACATAACAAGTGCAGTGGAAATCATCATCCAAGCAGTATTGCCACTGTTTAGTGTATCATCCGCAAATATTATCGAAGGCAACATCAGTAACACAAAAAGCACTATTTTCATTTTCTCTCCCTATTGTCTATCTGCAAAATTATACATTTATTAAAATATCATTAATCAAAAAACTGATTATTTTTTAATCAATATAGCCGTTGTGATGGATTTAAGATATTTAAAGAGCTTTAGTGATTTCTTAAGGGATAAAAAGCTACCATAAGTCAATTTTTTATTTCTAAAATTAGGTGTTATATATGAGCAATTTGCTAAACCAAGACGATATTAAAACTATAAACATTGAAGAGACTCTTCAAAACAGCTACCTTGATTACTCCATGAGTGTAATAGTAGGTCGCGCTCTACCAGATGTTAGAGATGGACTAAAGCCGGTGCATAGAAGAATCCTTTACGCTATGGATAAACTGAACCTCTCAGCTGGAGCAAAATTTAAAAAATCAGCTCGTATTGTTGGTGATGTTATCGGTCAGTACCATCCTCACGGCGACAACTCTGTTTATGATGCTTTGGTTCGTATGGCTCAACTTTTCTCCATGAGAATGCCACTTGTTGATGGTCAAGGAAACTTTGGTTCGGTTGATGGAGATAGTGCCGCTGCTATGCGTTATACTGAAGCAAGAATGACAAAATATGCTGGTGAACTTCTAAAAGATTTAGACAAAAACACAGTAAATATGACAGACAACTATGATGGCACAACAAAAGAACCAGAAGTAATGCCAACTCGTGTTCCGAATCTTCTTATCAACGGCTCAAGCGGTATTGCTGTTGGTATGGCAACAAATATTCCTCCGCATAACCCTATAGAGATTATAAATGGATTAAAGGCACTTTTGGCAAATCCAGATATCTCTTTAATTGAGATAATGGAACACATAAAAGCGCCCGACTTTCCAACAGGTGGAACAATCTTTGGTAAAAAGGGGATTATGGATGCTTATGAGAGTGGTCGTGGTCGTATAAAAGTTCGAGCAAAAATTCATATTGAGAAGAAAGCCAACAAAGATGTAATCGTTATTGACGAACTTCCTTATCAAGTTAATAAAGCTAGATTGATAGAAACAATAGCCAATCTTACAAAAGATAAGATGATAGAGGGAATCTCAGAGATTCGTGATGAGTCTGACCGTGATGGAATCCGCGTTGTAATCGAGCTTAAGCGAGATGCAATGAGTGAGATTGTTCTAAACAATCTCTACAAACAAACAAACATGCAGACAACTTTTGGCATCATAATGCTCTCGATTTTAAATCAAGAACCTAGAATTTTTGGCATTATTGATATCTTAAAACACTTCATAAATCACCGTAAAACTATCATTATTCGTCGTACTATTTTTGATCTTGAAAAAGCAAAAGCAAGAGCTCATATTTTAGAGGGATTAAAAAAAGCTCTTGATATTATTGATGAAATTATTAGAGTTATAAAATCAAGCAAAAACATAGATGACGCTAGAGAAAACCTTATAAGTGAGTTTGATTTCTCACCAATTCAAGCGCAAAGTATCGTTGATATGCGCCTTGGAAGACTGACAGGTTTAGAACGCGAGAAGATTGAAAACGAACTTCTTGAACTTATAGCACTTATTGAGTATTTAGAGTCAATCCTAAAGAGTGAAGAGATTTTACATGGCATCATCGATGATGAGTTTAATGAAATTTTAGCAACTTATACCGATGCCAGAAGAACGGATATTGAAGATGATTATGATGATATTGATGTAGAAGATTTGATTCCAAATGAGCCAATGGTTGTAACTATAACTCACAGAGGTTATATAAAAAGAGTTCCACTTGTTCAGTATGAGAAACAAAAAAGAGGTGGAAAAGGCAAGATTGCTGTTACTACTTATGAGGATGATTTTATTGAGAGATTCTTCACTTGTAACACCCACGACACTCTTCTTTTTGTAACTGATCGTGGGCAACTTCACTGGTTAAAAGTTTACCGCATACCTGAGGGAAGCAGAATTGCAAAAGGAAAAGCGGTTGTAAACTTACTAAATTTAGTAGCAGATGAGCAGATACAGTCAATCAATCCTACAACAGACTTTAGCGAAGATAAATCATTAGTCTTCTTTACTAAAAAAGGTGTTGTAAAACGAACAAATCTAAGCGAATTCTCAAACATAAGAAGCAATGGTGTTAGAGCGATTAGTCTTGATGATGATGACTCTATCATTACAGCAAAAATTGCAGACAAAGATATAAAATATCTATTTATCATGACAAAACTTGCTCAATGTATAAAGTTTGATATAGAAAAAACTCGCGATCAAGGTAGAAATACAAGAGGCGTTAGAGGTATCAAATTTAAACTTGATTCAGATGAAGTTGTTGATGCAAACATCATCGTTAATGATGAGCAAGAGATTTTAGTTGTTAGTGAAAAAGGTATTGGCAAACGAACTGACGCTGGGGAGTATCGCTTAACAAATCGTGGTGGTTCTGGTGTTATTGCAATGAAAATGAGTGCAAAAACAGGTAAACATGTCGTTGGATGTCTGATGGTAGATGAAACAATGGATTTGATGGCACTGACAAAAGCTGGAAAAATGATACGAGTAGATATGCAAACTATCTCAAAATCTAGCAGAAACACAAGTGGCGTATATATAGTAAAAGGTGATGATGTTGCAAGTGTTTCTCGCTGTCCAAAGCAACCTGTTGAAGATGATGATGAAGATGAAGAGAACGGTGCCACTCTCGATTTTGATGAGTTGGAATAGTAGTTGCTTAGACTAAAAATATAAATCATGTTAAGGATTAAACTATGAAATTATCTATGTTTTTTGTTGCTCTTTTGAGCGTCTCTTCTCTTTTTGGGGCCGATACTGTAAATGAAGAAGCTTCAAAAGCGAAAATTGAAGCTTCAGTTGCCAGAACAGAGGCTTCAGCTGCTCGCATTGAAGCATTAAATGCAAAAGCTGAAACTTCTGTTATCAGAAATGAAACAAAAGAGTCTAAAGCTATCGTGAGCAAAACAACAGCAGAACTAGAAAAGGCAAATAGCATTATCGAAAGAAATGCTTTAGAAAAAGCTCAATCCAAGGATAGCGAAGAAGCTTTTTTGGCAAAAAGTAAGAAAGTTTACATATCTGTGGTTGGTCAAGGTGTTGCCCCAATGAACACAGTCTCACCAGCTCAAGCTTATGCTTTAGCAAAAAGAGCTGCGATTGCCGATGCCTATAGAGGTCTTGCCGAAAAAATCAAAGGCGTTCGTGTTGAAGGTCATGATTTAATTAAAAATATGATGATGCAGAGATCAACAATCCGTACGGGCGTTGAAGCAATGGTTAAAAATGCAAATATTGTTGAAACAACATTTAAAGAGGGATTGTGCGAAGTAGAAATGGAAATTGTAATCTCTTACTCAGACTTCTCTCAATAGTTTTTCTTAGTTCACTCAGCCTCAGTGCGAGTGAATTCCTCATCTCATATCAATACACAGTCAAAAATGCAGTTCTTTATAACGAAACATTAGAAATTTCTCGTGCTATGAAAAAGTGCAGTGGAGTTTCACAAAAAGAGTTATTTCTACAAAACACAACCGATAACAATCTTAAAAAAATTATATCTCAAAACTCAGAAGAGTTTATTGATTATATCCACAAACTAGGTTTACATGTTAAACATGAAGGGACGACCACCAACCTTCAAAATAGCTCAATAACAACACTAACACTAAAAACAACTTGTTTCGAAGTCGATTTTAATGATAGTTTTGTTAAAATCGCCCCTTTAAAAGAGGGTGTGAATTAGTGAAAATTGCAATAGTTGAAGATGATATTAACATGAGAAAATCTCTTGAAATCGCAATGAGCGACTACAAAGAGTTTGAAATTAAAACATTTAAAAATGCAAAAGATGCACTAAAAGGCATTGATGAGAGTTTCAACTTGATTATTACAGATATAAATATGCCAGGAATGGATGGTATAGAGTTTATAAAAACACTAAATGGTAGATTTGAAGTTATTATTATGACTGGAAATGCAACTCTCCAAAGAGCAATAGAATCGATACATCTTGGAGTAAAAGATTTTTTACTCAAACCATTTGATGTAGACACTCTCCTTATGGCAATAAGGCGAGAAGATAGAGTCCAAAAAGTAATGAAATCAACAAATATAAAAATAAAAGAAGAGGATAATGGCTCTTTTTTAGGAACATCTTTAGCTTTGGAATCAGCACTTAAAATTGCCAATAAAGCTTCTAAAACCGATGCTTCTATATTGCTTTTAGGCGAGAGTGGGGTTGGAAAAGAGTTGTTTGCTTTATATATTCACAACAATTCTCAACGATCTAAAAAACCATTTATTGCTATAAATATGGCAGCTATTCCTGAAAATCTAATAGAGAGTGAGCTTTTTGGATTTGAAAAAGGTGCCTTTACTGATGCTAGCGAAGCTAAAGCTGGGCAATTCGAACTTGCGAATGGTGGAACACTTTTTCTAGATGAGATTGGTGAGATGCCATATGGTGTTCAAGCTAAACTTCTTCGCGCTCTTCAAGAAAAAGAGATAAGAAGACTTGGCTCGTCCAAGGGTATAAAAATAGATATCAGAGTAGTATCAGCAACAAATGCAAATCTAATGGAAAAAATAAAAAATGGCGAATTTAGAGAAGATTTATACTATCGCCTTAACACAATTCCCCTAGAAATTCCAGCTCTGAGATATAGAAAAGATGAAATTTTACAAATAGCAGATAAAATACTAGAACAAAATTGTCAAAAATATAACTTTAATCTAAAAAAATTCTCTATCAAAGCACAAGAGAGGCTTATATCCTATGGATGGCCTGGAAATATAAGAGAGCTTATCTCTGTCGTAGAGAGAGCTTGCATTTTAAGTGAGACAGATGAAATAAAACCTGAAGAGCTTTTTTTAGAATCTCGTGGATTAATATAAATAAGGAACCAGTATGTCAAAAAAGTATAATGTAGCAGTAGTTGGAGCAAATGGGGCAGTTGGTGAAGAGATACTGCTTCTTTTAGAGGAACTTAATTTTCCTATTAACAAACTTATTCCTCTTGCAAGTGTTAGAAGCATTGGCAAAACAGTAGAATTTGGTGGTGGCGACATAGCTATCAAAGAGCTTACACACACTGTCTTTGAAGAGGAAAAGGTAGATATAGCTCTATTTAGTGCCGGAGGAAGTGTGAGTGCAGAATTTGCACCTTCGGCTGTCAAAGCTGGTACTGTAGTAATTGATAACACTTCTCATTTTAGAATGGATAAAAATACTCCTCTTGTAGTTCCAGAGGTAAATCCAGAAGACATAGCACTCTGGGAGCAAACAGGCATCATTGCAAATCCTAACTGCTCAACAATCCAAATGGTTCAAGCTCTAAAGCCACTTGATGACGCTTATAATCTAAAAAGGGTTGATGTAAGCACATACCAAGCAACTTCTGGTGCTGGAAAATCAGCAATGGAAGAGTTAGTTACTCAGATGCAAGACTTTTTTGCGTTCAAGTTAGATGATTCTATTCCAAAAGCTTTTCCTCATCGAATTGTTCTAAATGTTATTCCTCAAATAGATAAATTTATTGAAAATGGATACACAAAAGAGGAGATGAAAATGGTAAATGAGACTACAAAGATTATGCACAAAGAGATAGAACTAAGTGCAACTTGTGTCCGTGTACCGACTCTTCGTGGTCATGCAGAGGCACTTACTCTTACATTTGGTTGCGATGTAGATGCAGACAAAGCAAGAGAACTTCTAAGAAAAGCTCCAAATATTATAATCCTAGATGAGCCATCAGAATCAATCTATCCGATGCCCTATATCTGCATGGATAAGAACGAAACATTTGTTGGAAGAATCAGAAACGATAACTTTAGAAAAAATATGCTTCATATGTTTGTTGTGGCCGATAATCTAAGAGTTGGAGCCGCAACCAACGCTGTTCGCATTGCACAAAAATGGGTGGAGATGCAAAAAAATGGCTAAAATTATTGAGGATTTATTTGAGAGATCACTCTGGAGTTCTAGGTTTATAATTGTTTTGGCAGTTATATTTGGTCTTGTTGGGGCAGTATCTCTGTTTGTAGTTGCAAGTTTTGATGTTTACGAGACTGCTAAACATGTTATAACTAGCTATATTTCACACGAGCATCCAGAAGCATTTCATGAAAATATTATAGGTGGAATCATCGGAGCAGTTGATCTTTATCTTATCGGCGTTGTACTAATCATCTTCTCTTTTGGTCTTTATGAGCTCTTTATATCAGAGATAGATGTTGCAAAAGATGAGCATGGAAATGAGAATCAACTTTTAGCCATACACTCACTAGATCAACTTAAAGATAAAATCTCTAAAGTTATAGTTATGGTTTTAGTTGTTGGATTTTTTCAAAAAGTTGGTCATACTACTTACAATGGTGCGCTAGATCTATTTTATCTAGCACTCTCTATTGCTGCAATTTCAATCGGCCTTTACTTTTTAAGCAAAGTCGGAAAAGCACACTAATTATTAAAATATAAATCAAGGATTAAAATGAGTAAAATATTTGTAGATGCATGTTTTGGCAAAGAGACGCCGTATACTCCTGTTTGGATGATGAGACAAGCTGGAAGATACCTTCCTGAGTATATGGAAGTAAGAAAGCAGGCTGGTAATTTTTTAAATCTTTGTCACAACCCAAAATTAGCAGCAGAAGTTAGTATTCAGCCATTGGATATAGTTGGAGTAGATGCAGCTATACTTTTTAGTGATATTTTAGTTGTTCCGAATGAGATGGGTATGAAACTTGATTTTCTTACTGGAGAAGGTCCGGTTTTTGAAAAACCGATAAAAAATCAAGATGATTTAGATGCTCTTTTGGGTGGTGAAGAAGCCGCAAGCAAACTAACTTATGTTTATGAAACCATCAAAATTCTTCGTAAACAGCTTGATGAGAGAGGCGACGATAAAGCACTAATTGGCTTTACTGGTGCACCTTGGACACTTGCAACCTATATGATTGAGGGAGAAGGTACAAAAACTTACAATATTTGTAAAAAAATGATGTACTCAAATCCAGAACTTCTTCATAAAATACTTAAAAAAGTTACAGAAGTTGTAAAGTTTTATATGGAAAAACAGATAGAAGCTGGTATAGATGTTGTTCAAATTTTTGATAGTTGGGCAGCAGCAATTGAGCCATCAAAATATGATGAGTTTTCTTGGAAATATATGGTTGAAATCGCAGAGTATCTAAAAGCAAAATATCCACATATTCCTGTAATCATGTTCCCAAAAGGTATCCCTGCATTTTTGCCTAGCGTTTATGGAAAATTTGATGTATTTGGTGTTGATTGGTCAACCCCTATGGCTTACGCAAAAGAGCAACTTGGAGACAAATATGTTCTTCAAGGAAACATGGAACCATGTAGATTGTACAGCAAAGAAGCAACAACTTTTTGCGTAGAATCACTGCAAAAAACAATGGGTGGAAAAAGACATATATTTAACTTAGGACATGGAATCCTTCCAGATGTTCCAGTAGAAAATGCAAAACACTTTATCAGCGAGTGCCACAGAGTTAGTAAAAAATAGATGAACACTATATTTGGTCCTATAAACTCAAGAAGATTTGGTTCTTCTTTGGGCATAGACCTCTCCCCTGCTCTAAAACAGTGTAACTTTGACTGTCTTTATTGCGAACTCTCACCGAGTGCAACCACAGATACTCAAATAAAAACCATTGAAGTTTCTACCATCGTAAATCAACTGAAAAATCATCTGAATGAAAAGATAGATGTCATAACTATAACTGCAAATGGCGAACCAACGCTCTATCCGCATCTAGACGAATTAGTCAATGAGATAAACAAGGTAAAAGGTAAAACACAAACACTTATCCTTACAAACAGCTCCACACTAACAGACAAGAAAGTATTTAACTCACTTCTAAAGCTAGATCAAGTAAAACTCTCGCTAGATGCAATAAGTGAAGATATATTTAGAAAAATTGATAGACCACATAAAGATATAAAAATAGAAGAAATCATTAAAAAAGTGATAGATTTTAGCAAAGTCTTCAGTGGAAAACTCTTTATAGAGATACTTTTTGTCCATGGCATAAATGACACAGAAGATGAGATAAAAAAGTTAAGCAACTTACTTTTGCAATTAAAAGTAACAAGAATAGATTTAAGCACAATAGACAGACCGCCAGCGTATCCAGTAAGCGGTTTGAGCTACAAAGAGCTATACTCCGCTTCTTTGCTTTTTGATGCCTCTCTGCCAATACACATAGCTTCAAGAGTACACGCGGAACCAAATAACTCAAGCTATAGTGACGAAGAGATATTAAACACACTAGACAAAAGACCACTCACAACAGAAGACATAAATCTGCTCTTTGATGAAGATAGTAAAAAACGACTAAGTGAGCTAATGAAAAGCTCTAAAATAGTAAAAAAAATGGTTGGAAATTTAGAATTTTTGATTCTCCACACAAACGAAGTAAGAAAACGTATAAAATAACCCTAATTTCTTGACTTTTTACAACTCTCAAAGTATAATTTCGACCTTATCAAACATTCCGAATTAGCTCAGCGGTAGAGTAGGTGACTGTTAATCACTTGGCCACTGGTTCGAATCCAGTATTCGGAGCCACCACATTTATAACCCCTAAAATAGCCACTTTCAACCAATATTTTGAATACTCGGTGTCGTTTCGGTGCTATTAAGTACACTTCTATTTTCTAAAAATGTAGCTCTTTTCTTCTCATCCCGTTTTATATACTTTGCATATCTGCTAAGTGTCATTGTTGAATCTGTATGACCTAACATATTTGATACCCATAATATATCTTCGCCATTTTCTAGCATCAATGTTGCAAATGTATGTCTGGTATGATAAATTGGACGATACTCGAAATTACACTTCTTTAGTACCCTTTTCCAATGAGTAGTTCTAATTCTTTTAATGTCATAGAAATGCTCATTATCATCATTTAAAAAAACATAGCTCTTATGATGCCCCGTCAATCTAAACTGCATTTGCAAATATGGAAGTAATGTATCTACAAT
>JAKFWK010000005.1 GCA_021732045.1 Sulfurimonas sp. | reverse complement strand
TTGATCATGGGCGGTAATTTTACGATCAGTGATTATCTACTATGGAATGAAGTTCCCGTTGCTCTTGGTAACTTGGTAGGTGGTTTAGCATTTACAGGGTTAACGCTTTACTTTACCCATATCAAAAGTTGTAAGCGTTAAGATTCCAACAAAGCATATTGGCGAATTCTTTAATATTCAAAAAAAATAAGTCTAGCTTTTGATTTTATTGCATTCATATTGCTGTCAGGTTTACTTTTTGTAACATACAGAATATTAAATAATTACAATAGGGAGCTTGAAAAAGATATAAATATAAAAACTAATGATATCCAGATGGCGCTAAATGAGCTTCGCGATAATAAAAAAGAGCTTATTAAATCTGTATCGACAGATGCTTTAACCGGACTTGATAATAGAGCAAAATTTATAGTAGATTTGGAAAACAGAAAAAATCCATCTTTAGCAATTTTTGATATAGACGGATTTTCGGATATAAATGATTTTTATGGTCATGAGATGGGCGACTATATACTTAAAGAATTGGGAAAAAATATAAAACTTTTAGTCTATAAAAAAGCATTTATATATAGATATGCTAGCGATAAATTTGTTTTGCTGGCTGATGATGTGGATAGAAATTATTTTCTATCACTTGTTGAGTCAATTTTACATGAAGCGGATATTTATGTATATAGTTTTGAGGATTTAAAAGCCTCTATAAAACTCAGCGTTGCAGTCTCTTTTGAGTCAAAAGAGTACATCATCCAGAGTGCCGATATGATTCTCAAAGAACTTAAAAAAAGAAATCTTAATTTTTTGATTTACGATAAAACTCTTGGCATTGAAGATGAGATAAAAAATAATATTGTGTGGAATAAAAAGGTAAAAGATGCTTTGCGTGAAGATAGAATTATTAACTATTATCAGCCAATATACAACAATCGTACAAAGAAAATAGAGAAGTATGAATCGCTTGTTAGAATGGTTGATGTTGATGGAACCATCATCTCTCCATATAAGTTTTTAGATATTGCAAAAAAATCAAAGCAGTATACCTCAATTACAAAAAAAGTTATTGAAAATACATTTGAAAAATTCAAGGATGTAGATGTAGAGTTTTCAATCAATATTACAATGGAAGATATCTCAAATATAGAGATAAATTCACTTCTTGATTTTAGAATGAGCGATAAACGATTCAATTCAAGAGTTGTGTATGAGATAGTTGAGAGCGAGGGCTTAGAGGGAGTAGACAATGTGTATGAGTTTATAAGAAAAGCTAAACACAACTCTTGTAGAATTGCAATCGATGATTTTGGAACAGGATATTCTAACTTTGAATATCTAATAAAATTACATCCAGATTATATAAAAATAGATGGTTCTATGATAAAAAATATTATAATAAATCAGGATAGTGAAGAGGTTATAAAAATAATTATAGATTTTGCAAGAAAACAAAATCTTAAAACAATTGCTGAGTTTGTTAGCTCTAAAGAGATACATGATAAAGTTGTTGAGCTTGGTATTGACTATTCTCAAGGGTATTATATTGGGGAGCCAAAAAGTGAGTTAGTTGGTGATATAGATATATGACAAAATGTTTTTTTTTATTTTTTATCTATAAATGTGTACAATCCACAAAATATTATAAAAGAGTCTTTTTTGAATAGTAAAAAATTTAATAAAGTTGGTGTAGTTTTAAGACCATCAACACCAGAGTTAAGAGACGACTATGAAAAGCTAGAAGCTATATTTGTTGGTCATAATATCTCGGTAGTACTTGAGAGTGAGAGTGCTCTTATGATTGGTGTTGCTGGAGAGAGTTTTGATAAAATCTGCATAGAATCAGACTTTCTAATCACAATAGGTGGCGATGGAACACTGCTCTCAACTGTTAGAAAATCATTTGAGTTTAACATTCCAATCCTTGGTATTCATGCAGGGAATCTGGGTTTTTTAGCTGATTTGTCTATCGAGCAACTTGACTCTTTTGTTAAAAAAATGTTAAAGGGTGAATATAGGATTGACGAGCGAGCGATACTTGAGGTGACGGTTGTTAAAGAGTCAAAAAAAGTAAAGATGTACGCATTTAACGATGTTGTTTTAACTCGAACGAGTGTTTCAAATATGATACATATTGAGACTCTGATTGACTCTAAATCCTTTAACACTTACTACGGAGATGGTGTTATTGTCTCCACTCCAACAGGCTCAACGGCATACAACCTCTCCGCTGGAGGCCCAGTGCTCTTTCCTATGACGGATGTATTTGCGCTAACGCCTATATGTCCACACTCTTTTACCCAAAAACCAATCGTTTTGCCAGGTAAATTTGCTATAGAACTAAGAGCATCAGAAGAGAATGCGCTGATAATCATAGATGGACAAGATATGCACGAGCTAGGTCTTGGAGAGAGCATTTATATAAAATTAGCTTCAAAAACTGTAAAACTGATTCACAAAGAAGAGTTTAACTATTTTGATGTTTTAAAAGAAAAATTAGGATGGGGCAATGATAGAAAGATTCTTTCTGAAAGATTATCTTAGTTTTAAAGAGATTGAGCTAAATCTAAACTCTGGACTTATAGTCTTTACGGGTCCGAGCGGTAGTGGTAAATCTATTTTAATGAGCTCAATACTCTCATCTCTTGGTGGTGCTTCATGCGATGCAGCATTGTGTGAATCCAGTGTTACATGGGATTTGGATACTCAGGATGTAGGTATAGAAAATAGCGATATAAATGTTTTTAAACATATAAAAAAAGAGAAATCTAGATACTTCATAAACAACCAGAGTGTCTCGAAAAAAGATATGAGTACTCTAGCCTCAACTTATTTGAGGCATCTATCGCTAAAAGATTTTAGTGATTTTGAAAATGAAAATTTACTCTCAATCATAGATAGCAGAATTTGGGATAAAAATAACGCTATTTATGATCTAAAAGATGAATATCTTGCTGTTTATTTACAACACAAAAGAGTTAAAAAAGAACTTTTTGCAATTGAAGAAGAACAGAGAAAAATAGTTGAGCTTAAAGAATTTGCAATTTTTGAGATAAAAAAGATTGAAGATATAAATCCAAAAATTTCAGAGGATATAGAGCTTTTAGAGATTAAAAAAGAGCTATCAAAGAAAGAAAAAGTTCTTCAGAATATATCTTTGGCAAACTCTATATTTGAGCATGAACACAGCGTTTTTGTGGCGCTTGATTCGCTTGGTGTTGAGAGCTCTTTTTTCTCAGATGCAATGAATGAAGTTAGGGTAATTTTAGAAAACGCGCAGGAAAAATTTAGTGCTCTTGATGAAGTTGATATAGAAGAGATTTTAAACCGTATCGAGGCGTTGGCGGAGATTAAAAAAAGATATGGAAGCGTGGAAGAGGCACTAAAGTATAAAGAACAAAAAATTTTAGAGCTTAAAAAGTATGAAAATATAGAAATTTTAAAAGATGATTTAGTGCTTAGCGAAGCTACTCTCGGCAGAAAAACAGAAGATTTGTCGAACAAAATAAGTGAGCTTCGTCACGCGGAGTTGGAGCTACTTCAAGATAACTTAAATAGATATCTGAGCGAATTATACTTAAGAGATGCGCAAGTAGAAATCAGAGAAACCGAACTTGGCGCATCTGGTAGAGATGAAATTATAATCAAGTTAAACAATACTGATTTGCAAAAGATCAGCACTGGTGAATTTAACAGACTAAGATTAGCTATTTTGGCACTAAAATCAGAGTTTATGAGTAAAAATGGTGGTATCTTAATGCTTGATGAGATAGATGCTAATTTAAGTGGTGAAGAGTCGATGAGTGTTGCAAAAGTTCTAAAACAGTTATCAAAACATTTTCAGATATTTGTTATCTCACATCAACCACAGCTCACTTCTATGGGAGATCAGCACTTCTTAATATATAAAAATGGCGAAGAATCGCTTGTTAGTGAGTTGAAGTTGGAAGCCAGAGTTAATGAAATAGCTAGAATCATAAGCGGTTCCAGCGTAACTGACGAAGCTAAAAATTTTGCAAGAGAACTTATGCAAACAAGTGATAAAAATGATAGTTGACACTCATATACACCTTGATGATAGTAGATATTTTGATGATTTAGATGAAGTTTTAAACAGAGCAAGAGAGGTTGGTGTATGGCGATTTGTTATCCCTGGAGCAGATCCTAAAACTCTTGCACGAGCCATAGAGATAACGGAGGCAAACAGTGATGTCTATTTTGCTGTTGGTATCCATCCGTATGACATGAGCGCTTTTGATGGTTTTGATTTTGAGAAATATATAAAGCATGAGAGATGCGTTGCTGTTGGTGAATGTGGGCTTGATTACTATAGGTTTGAGGGAACACATGAAGAGAAAGAGATAGAAAAGCAGAAACAAAAAGAGCTATTTATATTTCAAATTGAACTGGCAAAAAAATACAAAAAACCGCTGATTGTGCATATTAGAGATGCTTCAAGAGACTCAAAAGAGATACTGATAAAGCATAATGCAAAAGAAGTTGGTGGAGTTCTGCATTGCTACAACGCCGATGAAGAACTTTTAAGTTTGGCAAAAGAGGGTTTTTATTTTGGTATAGGTGGCGTTATAACATTTAAAAATGCTAAAAAATTAGTCGCAGTTTTACCAAAAATTCCTCATGATAGACTCTTGATAGAGACAGATGGACCTTATCTGACTCCGATGCCACATAGAGGTGAGAGGAATGAGCCGTCGTATACGGCAATTATTGCCCAGGAGATTTCGAAACAGCTAGATATATCACTTGACGAAGTAAAAGATATTACTTCAAAAAACGCTTTTAAAATATTTAGCATTTCTTAATTATTATCTTAATTTTATGGTGTAATATCGGCGCTTAACGCTACTATTGCTTAACTACTTTTAATATTGGTTTAGGTAAAATCTACTTCAAAAATTTAAAAGAAGGGCTAGTATTGAGATTTTTTATATTAATTTTACTGCCAATTATGCTAAGTGCCAACTTAATTTATACATCAAACTCAACAAAAGAGGTTGCTATACTAGAGTCATTCGACATAGAGGCATCCTTTCTTTATGATCAAACTATGAATGAAATGAGAAACAGTAGTTATTCTATTTCTAAAGAACAGCAATTCTTCCAAGCCATGGAAGATGCCTATATATTTATCCCAATTATAAAAAAAATTATTGCAGAGTACTCTTTACCTCCAGAATTTCTTTTTTTAGCCATGGCTGAATCAAACTTTTCTACACGAGCGTATTCAAATAAAAAAGCAGCAGGATTTTGGCAATTTATGCCTGAAACTGGCAGAGAGTACGGACTAAAAATTGATGATTATGTTGATGAGAGAAGAGATTTTATAAAATCAACAGAAGCGGCCGCAAAATTTTTATCACAGCTACACCAAAGATTTGGGAAGTGGTATTTAGCCGCAATTGCATATAATTGCGGTGGAGGAAGGGTTACTCAAGCTATTCAAGAAGCAGGGAGTGATGAGCTGTCGGTTTTGCTTGACCCTGAAAAAAAATATCTGCCAAAAGAGAGCAGGATGTACATCAGAAAAATTGTTGAACTTGCACTAATGGGTAATGATGAACAATTTTTAATAAATAATAAGTATGAATACCTTCTAAATCGTGCGAATGCGTCTTCAACTTCAACAATAAAACTACCAGCTGGCGAGTCACTTTTTAGAGTTTCTGAGTTAACCGGAATCCCAATACAAGAGATAAGAAAATTAAACAGACATCTAAAATACGACTTTATTCCTCCGTATGAAGATGGCTATAGTATACATATTCCATATATTAAACTATCTGAATTCAATGAGAGCTATTTTGCAGAAGATATCCAAAATAGATATAAAGTTCATATTGTTAAAAATGGAGAAACCCTTTTAAAAATAAGTAAAATGTATAACATTTCTCAAAATGTTATAGTTGATTTTAATAAACTAAAAGAAGCGAAGGTTCAAAAACAACAAAAGCTAATAATCCCAATAGATAACAGCTTAGAAGATGTTCAAGTAAATAGCAATTTTTACTATTTGGTAAAAAATGGAGATACGCTAAAATCAATCTCAAGAGAAAATCAGGTAAGTATCAAAGTGCTAAAGCTTCACAACGCATTTAAAGATGATTTGGTAACCGTTGGTGAAAGGATAAGACTGTATGAATAAAATATCTACTATTTTAATTGTTTCTGTGATTATTATCTTTGCTGGATGTAGCACTAGGGGAACAAGAACATTTACAAATGATGAAAAAACAAAAACTTACTCACCAGATAGAGATTCACATTCATCTTTTATAAACAAGAAGGATTACATTCATCCAACTATGAAACCATACGAGATAAGAGGTATAAAGTATTATCCAACAGTTGTAAATGTTGGTGATGAATTTAATGGAAATGCAAGTTGGTATGGTCCAGATTTTCACGGTAAAACAACCTCAAATGGGGAAACTTATAATATGTATGATATGACGGCGGCTCACAAAACGCTACCCATGAATACTATTGTAAAAGTTACAAATAAAAACAATGGGCTTAGCGCTGTCGTTAGAATTAATGATAGAGGACCTTTTGTTGAAACAAGAATTATAGACCTATCAAACAGTGCGGCAAAAAAAATTGATTTAATCGCAGCTGGCACTGCTCCTGTTGCAATAGAGGTGCTTGGTTTTGATGCTAAAGATAGAAAAATCCCTACAGATAAGGAGCTAGAGAGCTCTCCTAGAGCGCAATCGCTTGATGAGTTTGCTATCCAGATTGGTTCTTTCTCTAAGATTGAAGGTGCTATTACAACGCAGCAAAAGTATAACAATACTGATGGATATAAAACTATCATAAAAGATATACAAACAAACAGCGACAGAATGTATAAGGTTTGGTTAAAAGGGTTTAAAAGCGAAGCTGAGGCTAGAGATTATATAGCGCTTGGGAACTTTAAACACGCATTTATCACAAGAGAGGATTAAGAGATGATTACTAAAAGCAGAAAAACTAAAGAGACAGATATAACAATCTCGCTTTTTTTAAGTGGTACTGGTGTTAGCAAGATTGACACAGGTGTTGGTTTTTTAGATCATATGCTTGAGAGTTTTTCAAAACACTCTTTGATTGATTTAGATATCGTTTGCAAAGGCGACACCTATATAGATGATCACCATAGCGTAGAGGATGTAGGTATAGTTCTTGGCTCCCTCTTGGCCCAATCCATATATCCCGTAAATGGTATGGAAAGATTTGGTAGTGCAAATATAGTAATGGATGAGGCATGTGTTAGTTGTGATTTGGACTTAAGTAATCGTCCATATTTAGTTTATGAGGTTGATCTTTCTGGAAAAGTCGGAGCATTTGATACAGAATTGGTTGAAGAGTTTTTTAAAGCATTTGTTTTAAATGCCAAGATAAGTGCTCATATAATTGCTCTTAGAGGTAAAAATAAACACCATATCATAGAAGCTGCATTTAAGTCGTTAGCTGTAGCAATTCGCCGCGCAACTCAAAAAAATGACAGAGTTGGAATTCCAAGCACAAAAGATGTTTTATGATTAAACTGATTATTTTGGATGTTGATGGCTGCTTAAGCGATGGTGGACTTATATACTCTGCTGACGCGATTGAGAGCAAAACTTTTAATGTAAAAGATGGCCTTGGCATAAGCACTTGGATAAAGATGGGCAACGATGTGGCAATAATTACAGGAAGAAATTCAAAAATAGTTGAGATAAGAGCAGAAGAACTTGGTATCAAATATCTATTTCAAGGGATAAAAGATAAAGATACAAAACTAAAAGAGTTAGCCAAAGAGCTAAACCTTAAATCTTATGAAATCGCTGCTATTGGTGATGATATAAATGACTATAAGATGTTGAAGTTTGTTGGTAGAAGCTTTACTCCAAAAGATGGAGTGGATGAGATAAAAGAGATTGTAAATACTGTTTTATCCAGAAATGGTGGCAATGGAGCCGCTAGAGAAATGATAGATATGTTAGTAAGAGAAAACGATCAAAAAGATGAATTTCTATCTGTATGGCTATAGATGAATATAAATATTTTCTTTGTGCTTGTAGCTTCAATACTGCTGGCGATATTCGCAATGTTTAAGCCAATCTATATTAAGCAGAGAGAATTTGTGGATGTGCCAGTTTTTGATATATCTAATTTTTTGATGTATGAGTTAAATGTCAACGGTCTGAAAACTTTTATAAAAGGCGACAAAGCAACAAAGTATGCTGATAGAGATACGGTTGAAAATATAGATTATACCGATAATTCAAAAAAATATATGATAAATATAAAAGCAAAAAATGGAATTTATAAAGATAAAGTTGTTTATTTAGACGGCGATGTAGTTTTTTTCAGGGAGGATGGCTTAACTTTTGAGACTCAAAAAGCCGTTTACGACAAGATAACAACAATTGCGCGAGCGGATGGGGATTATTTAATTCATAGAGCTAAAAATAGTGTTGTTGGTAGAGAGTTGAAATACAACAATCAATTAAATAGTGTATCTGCAAAAGATATTTCTGCAATATTTCAACTTAAGGAGAGTAAAAAATGAAAAAAATAGTAATACTGACAATTTTTATGGCAACAGCACTATTTTCGGAAGAACTAAGAGTAAAATCAAAATCTTTTAACGCGGATCAGAAAAAAGGTATTTCTATATTTGAAGGCACAGTAAATGTAATTAAGGGGAATGATGAGCTCAATGCTTCAAGAGTTACTATCTATACAGATGCAGAACAAAAGCCAATAAAGTATATTGCAGAAGGTAATGCATCATTTAGTGTTTTAACGGAAGAAAAAGCCTTGTATGTAGGAAAAGCACAAAAAGTTGTATATATTCCAGAGGTGAAAGAGTACTATTTTTATCAGAGCGTTCATCTAAAGCAGATAAATGAGAGAAAAGAGATAATTGGTGACGAAGTAGTTTTAAAAACTATTGAAGGAAAAGCATATGCAAATAGTGTTAAAGACGAGCCAGTTGTTATGATTTTTGATATGCCTGAAGAAAAAGAGAAGAAAAAGAAGAGTAATAAAGAAAAATGATTGATATAGTTGACGCAAAATTTGCAACATCAGCAGCTACGATAGCTGGTGCCCCAGAAGCATCCGAATATAATGAAGTTGCTTTTATGGCGAGATCTAATGTTGGCAAAAGCTCACTTTTAAATGCTCTAGTAAACCATAAAAACCTTGCCAAAGTCTCATCTACACCAGGAAAAACAAGGCTTATAAACTATTTTGATGTTACATTTATAGATAGAGAAACTTCGGAAAAAAGTTTTGCAAAGTTTGTTGATTTGCCTGGATTTGGTTATGCAAAAGTAGCGAAATCTATGAAGTATGATTGGGAGAGAAATCTAACTGATTATATATCAAAAAGAGAGCAGATAAAAATCTTTATACATTTAGTGGATTGCAGACATCCAAATCTAGAGATAGACACAGATGTTTCTAGTTTTTTACTAAACAACATAAAAGAGAATCAAGTTATTGTTCAGATTTTTACAAAAATTGATAAATTAAATCAAAAAGAGCAGAACGCGCTAAGGAGAGAATTTCCCAATGCTCTTGTTGTTTCAAGCTCCAAAAAGAAAGGTTTACAAAAAGTTGTACAAACTATATATGAGATACTAAAGGAGAAAGATAGTGAAGATTGAGTTTATAAAAGCTAAGCTATCAGATATCGAAGATATGCAAAGTCTAGTTCAGCCAGAGGTTGAGTCTGGTGTTATTTTAGTTAGAAGTTCTGATGAAATCGCAACAAACATTAGATCATATATTTTAGCGAAAAATGGTGATGAGCTTGTTGGATTTTGTGCGCTTCATATACATGCCGCATCACTGGCGGAGATAAGATCACTTATAGTTAAGGAGAGTTATAGAAGCCAAGGTGTAGGCGCAAATCTAATATCAAAAGCACTGGATGAGGCTAGATTTTTTAATATCCAAAAAGTTCTCACACTTACATATAGACAATCTTTTTTTGAAAAACTTGGATTTGTTGAAATCCCAAAAGAGTCTATTCCTGAACATAAAATATGGGCTGACTGTATTAAATGTAAACATTTCCCAATATGCAACGAAGTATCATTAATAAAAACTATCTAACTTCATTCGTATATGTCATTTTATTTATGATATATAGTGCATTAAGTGGTGTTTACCAGTTTTTGCCGCATTTTCTTGCTGTGATATTTGTTTTTTTTACTATTGCACTTAAAAAAAACGACAGCTTAAGTTTAGCCTTGATTTCTATATGTCTGCTTATCTTTGAGGCAGAAAATGGTTATGTGCTCTTTAGCACAATTATCTATTTTTTAATAATTTATAGGTACATAATGCCAAATATAGTAAAAGTTATCAGCTGCGCCTCGTGCACCAGAGGCCTAATGGTTCTGTTTATTTATATTGGCTTTTTTGTTTTTCACTATATTTTATCAAATATTTTTATGTTACCTTTGCCTGGTCTTAACTATTATGTTGTTTACTATATGATTATTGACTTTTTTATTGTGAGCATAATTTGAAAATTAAATTTATCCTTTTTGTTTTTGCGTCTGTATGGTTGTCTATACTTGCAAGAGTTTTTTTTCTCTCTGTTGAGTCAAACAGTTATTATGAAAAACTCTCAAATGACAATAGTATAAAAATAGAGCAAATTGCACCAGTCAGAGGTGAAATTATAGATATAAATGACAAGCCTATAGCAATAAATGAGCTTGGATTTAAAATACAACTGGCACCACATTTGGCTCTTAAAAAAAATTTATATATACTCAATGAAGAGATTGACAGCTTGATAAAACTTATACCAAATTTAGATAAAAAAAAGATGATTGATGAATATACAAAATTTGACTCTTTTTACAATCATAGTTTTATAGATATTGTTCCTTTTGTATCCTATGAGCAGATGCTACCAATATACTCTTTTTTAAATTTAAATAAAAATGTAAAAATAGTTATTGCTCCAAAAAGGTTATATCCGTATGGGGATATTGCAGCACATGTTGTTGGATATGTTTCTCGTGCAAACAAAGAAGATGTAGCTAAAGATAAACTGCAGGAGCTTATAGGTTATACCGGTAAAACAGGAGTGGAAAAATATTATAATTCCTACCTGCAAGGCTCAGCTGGAGAGAGAGAGATAAAAGTAAATGCAAATAACCAGATAGTTGAAGAGATATCAAACTCTAAGCCAATAGAAGACACCAGGCTTACTTTAAATATTGATATGGATTTGCAAAGTTTTATATCAGCTCTGTTTGTTGGTAAATCTGGAGCCGTCGTTGTAATGAGGGTAGATGGTGCTATTTTAGCTGCTGGTAGTTTTCCGGAGTATGATTTAAACACCTTTGTTTCTGGTGTGTCTCATGAAATTTGGGATAAATTATCAACTTCAGTGGAAAAACCGTTTACAAACAAGCTGGTAAACGGACTATACCCTCCTGGCTCTACTATAAAAACTGGTCTTGGACTATTGTATATCACATCTCCAGAGCTAGGTGCTGATTTTGGAAATTACTGTACGGGTGAACTTCCTCTTGGCAACAGAGTATTTAGATGTTGGAAAGACCATGGACATGGTGGTGTTGGAATTGTGAAGGCTGTCAGAGAAAGCTGTGATGATTTTTTTTATAAGGGAAGTTTGCAGTTGGGTATCAAAAAAATGAGTGATGGACTTATGCGATATGGACTTGGTAGAAAAACTGGTGTAGATTTGCCAAATGAATTTTTAGGTACTGTTCCATCTCGAGAGTGGAAGAAAAAAAGATATAACCAATCATGGCAACTAGGAGAGACGCTAAACACATCTATAGGGCAGGGTAATTTCTTAACAACTCCAATGCAAATCGCTCAGTATACCGCTTTGATGGCTACAGGAAAACTCCCTCGCCCATTTTTTGCAAAATCTATAGGTGTTCAAAAGGTGGCCCCTCAATATGAAAGCGTATTAAATGCCAATGAACTTGAAAAGTTACCACTTATACAAAGAGCAATGTATGAGGTTTGTAATGCACCTGGTGGAACAGCTAAGGCTTATGTGAGCTCGAAAGTTCAACTTGCTGGAAAAACAGGGACAGCACAGGTAATTGGAATATTGCAAAATATAAAAAATAGAACACTCGAACATGACATGAGTTATTACACTCGTTCACATGCTTGGTTTACAACATACGGACCATATGATAACCCTCAGTATATCGTTACTGTAATGATGGAACATGGTGGCCATGGTGGCGCAGCTACTGGAAAGATAGTTTCAGATATATATGACAAGCTTCTGGAGCTAGGTTATATAAAAAAAATATAACTTTTGCTTTGCATATGCTGTCTATTATAAATAAAGGATTTGTTTTTGAAATATTTTAAATTTACTTTTGTGTTTACACTTATATCTTTGCTAATTGCAGGATGGTGGGGTTTTAAGACAGGTGGAGATATAAAAAGTGTTGTTAATGTCATATTTATTGTAATAATACTTAGTATTATGGAGATATCACTCTCTTTTGATAATGCCGTTGTTAATGCTTCTATCCTTAAAAACTGGGATGAGTATTGGAAAAAACTTTTTCTGACTGCTGGTATGTTTATTGCAGTGTTTGGTATGAGATTGCTTTTTCCGCTGGCTATAGTGTCTCAAACAGCAGATTTGAGCATTGTCGAAGTGTGGAATTTAGCCATAGATAATCCGGCTGAATATTCAAACAAACTAATATCACATCATGCCGAGATATCTGTTTTTGGAGGAATGTTTCTGCTTCTTGTTTTTTTGAATTTCTTGATTGATGATGAAAAAGATATTCATTGGATAGAAGTTGCAGAAAAGAAGTTGATGGAGCTTGGAAAGATAAACTCAATCTCAATTTTTGTAGCACTTATCGCCTTGCTGATGTCTTTGATGCTAGTGCCGGTTGAGCAAAAATTATCCGTACTGCTTGCTGGACTTCTTGGTGTGGTAACTTATGTTGGAGTTGATATCCTTGGCGCTGTCTTAAAAGACAAGAGCAGTGATTTTTCTGTTGGTGATATTGTAAAGAAAGGAAGCATAGGTGGATTTTTATATCTAGAAGTGCTAGATGCATCGTTTTCTCTTGACGGTGTTATAGGAGCATTAGCAATAACTAAAGATATAGTCGTTATTATGCTTGGTCTTGGGATTGGAGCAATGTTTGTGAGATCCTTGACTATTCTTTTAGTAGAAAAAGATACTCTTGATGAGTATAAATATTTGGAGCATGGAGCACACTATGCTATTGGCGCTTTAGCATTGATTATGATACTTAGCTTGAAATTTCATATATCTGAGTTATTTACGGGAACAATCGGACTAGTCTTTATAGCGCTCTCTATTTGGTCGTCGATTAGGCACAGGAGAGATAAAGTCTAAATTTTTTAGGAGTGCTTATTTTATAAAAACAGGCACCCTGTTTGAAACAAGCTTAAGCAGCAGTTGGTTTTTTTAACTCTTTTACAAATTCTTCAACTCTCTTGATTCCTTTACGAATACTTTCTATATCAGTTGCAAAACTAAATCTTACATATCCTTCACTTCCAAAACCAACCCCAGGAACTAGTGCCACACCTTTTCTCTCTAACAAATCCTTACAAAATTGCATAGAGTCATTGCTAATTTTTTTTATATTTATAAAGAGATAAAAAGCACCATTTGGCTTTACGACACTAAGTCCATCAATAGCGTTTATGAGCTTAACTGCTTCGTCTCTTCGCTCTTTAAACGCTTTTCTCATCATCTCTATATCGGCATCAGCTGAACCGTTTAGGGCAACAATGGCAGCTTTTTGAGTGATTGAGTTAATATTTGATGTACTTTGACTTTGAAGTTTTTTTGTTGCTTGAATGATATCTGAGTTATAAGCTGCCATATAACCAAATCTCCATCCAGTCATAGCAACTGATTTGCTAAGACCATTTATGGTTATTGTTCGCTTGAACATGTCTTGACTTACAGAAGCGGATGAAGTAAACTCTCCATCGTATATAAGCTTTTCGTACATCTCATCGCTTGCAACTAATATGTCTGTCCCCTCTAAAACTTTTCCAATAGCCATTAGCTCATCTTTTGAATATACTGAACCAGTTGGATTTGATGGGGAGGTTAAAACTATCATCTTGGTTTTTGGTGTAATTGCATTTTTAAGTTGTTCTGGAGTCATCTTAAATGAGTTATTGTCATCTGTATGAATCTCCACCACAACTCCACCATGATACAAAACAAGCTCTGGATAGGTAACCCAATATGGGGCTGGAATGATAACTTCATCACCTTTTTGGATTACCGCTGCAAAGAGATTAAAAAGTGAGTGCTTTGCACCATTATTTGTGATTATTTGATTTGGGGCATATATTAGACCATTTTCTTTGAAAAGCTTGTCTGCAATTGCTTTTTTTAGTGCAGGAATCCCGTCAACTGGTGTATATTTTGTAAATCCATCATTGATTGCTTCTATGGCTGCATCTTTAATAACTTGTGGGGTGTCAAAATCAGGCTCACCTGCAGAAAAGCTAATGATATCTTTGCCAGAAGTTTTTAACTCTTGAGCTAGTGTTGCAATAGCAATCGTGATTGATTCAGATAGTGAATTAACGCGATCTGTTAGCATATAAACCCTTTGTATATGAAAAATAATTGGAATTATACTTAAAAATCTTTAATATTTTAGGGTTGTTTTTTAATTTTTCATGGCTTTTATGAATGATTCGTAAATATTTTCTAACTCTAAATCTTCTTCTAGTAGATTTTTATTATCTTCCATTAGAATATGCTCTAAAACGGCGACTCTTCTTAGTAGATATTCAAACATCTCTTTATTTATATCAGGAAGCATATTGTGCATAAATGGATCTTTGCATCTACCTTTTTCTATAACATGGGCAGGAATTCCAATAGCTGTTGAGCAGTCGGGCACTGGTTTTACAACTACTGAATTTGCTCCAATTTTAGCATACTCACCAATGGTTATGTTTCCAAGTATTTTTGCACCAGCTCCAAGCACGGCGCCTTTTTTAATGGTAGGGTGTCTCTTTCCAAGTTCAAGGGAGACTCCGCCAAGAGTTACTCCTTGATATATCACAACATCATCTTCTATGATTGCAGTTTGACCAACAACAACGCCAATTCCGTGATCTATAAAGACTCTTTTTCCAATAACAGCACCAGGATGGATATCAATATTTGTAATAATTTGATTAAGTCCCATAATTATTCTAGCTAGACTCTTAAAATCTGCTTTGTATAGCTTGTGCGCAATTCTATACCATGCAACAGCCCAAACACCAGGATAATTAAATAAAAAATCTAATCCAGAGTTTAGTGCTGGGTCATTTTTGTAAGCATTTGAAAAATCTTCCCTTATTTCTGCAAAAAGTCCCATTGTATACCTTAAAGTGTAGTTCTTAAATAACCATTTTGATTTAAATATAACTCAAGTTTTGCAAGTGTATCATTTTTTTCTTGCTCGGTTATAAATATACTATTTGCCAAATCAGTTTTAAGTTTATTTGAAATTTCATTTTCATCATATCCGATAGAGCTTAATATCTCTAAAATATTTTTAGACTCTACTTCATTTATAATTTCATAGTCGCTATCGCTAATATTTATGGTATATTCATTTGGATGAGTAAATAGGTTATGATTCATGCCTAGTGTTTCTTGATATGCACCAACATTAAAAAATCCTAAAAAGTAATCTTCCTCATCAAGATTTACATCATGAAGGTAGAGTGGTCTATCTTGGTTGAAGACAATTTCGCCATCACTGTCACATGTGATATCCCAAAGAGATGCAGCACGAAGCGGAGTTGCATCAAGATGATTTAGCGGCATAATTGGAAAATTTTGTCCAAGACCCCAGTAATCAGGCAAGCTCTGAAATATAGAAGCATTGATTAGATATCTCTCTTGAAGTTTCTCTTGAAGCCTCTCTAGCTCATCAGTTGGTGTAGCAGATTTAAGATAGAGCGCTTTTTTGATGATGCTGTGAACTAAAATTTCAGCGTTAGATCTATCTTTTAGGTCAATATAGCCCAAATCAAAAAGAGTAAGTAGTGATTCCATATGATCAAGTGCATCGTGAAGGTACTCTATACAATTTTTATTGTTAAGTAGTTGATTTAACTCTAAAAGCTCCTCTATGAGTGGAGGGTTCTTATCTTTTATTCTTAGATGTTGTTCTTGATAATCCTGCGAAAACAGCTCTAAGACAGGAGCAATAAGAACTGCATGTGAAGCCACAATAAATCTTCCTGACTCTGTAAAAATATCAGGATGAGAAACTTTTTTTGTATTCATGATATCAGCGAGCAAAAAGACAACACTGCTTGAAAACTCTTCTATTGAGTAGTTGTGACCTTTTGTGTGTGTATGCTGATCATATTCAATCGCTAAACCACCGCCTATATTTATGCTGTTTAGCGAATCAGCACCCATCTTTTTAAGTTCTGCATAGATATTTCCCGCCTCTCTTAGAGCCTTTTTAAGTGGAGCAATATCTGACATTTGAGAACCAATATGAAAATGAATCATTGTTAGATTGTTTAATAAATCAGCTTCTCTAAGAAGTGAAACCGCCTCAAGAATTTCTGTTGAAGTTAAGCCAAACTTAGCATCCATTCCACCGCTTTTTGCCCAAACGCCACTTCCTGAGCTGTGCAGTCTTATGCGAATTCCAATATTTGGAACCTTAATTTTTGACTCTGTAGCAACTTCTATAATTGTCTCTAGCTCACCAAGTCCCTCTATAGTTATGGTAATGTTATGTCCGCTTTGAGCAGCAATAAATCCCAAAAAAATCATCTCTTTATCTTTAAAACCATTGACTGTAATATTTGAGCCATTTGGTGTTTTGCTCATAGCTAAAATTAACTCAGCTTTACTGCCAGCTTCTAGCCCATAGTTGAACTCTTCCCCTTGAGTTGTAACAGCTTCTACGGCATAGGGAAACTGATTTACTTTAAGTGGAAAAACAGCATTGAAATTACCCTTGTAATTGTTCTCTTTTATAGCTTTATCAAAATACCAATAAAGACTTCTTATCTGTTTTTTAATAAGATGTGGAAATCTAAGAAGTATTGGACCTCTAATGTCTCTATCCCTGATATCTTCTGTTATTTTTAAAAGAGATGGCATGCACTTGTAATTTAATTTTATCTGCCCATCTTCAATAATAAAATTCTTATTTGACCATATATCTAACCCAAAGTTTGTCATATTTTTAACCTATACTCGTAATTTTTTATGAAAATATTGATCTACATCGAAAAATATCTCATCGTTTGCATTTTTAAAAGTAAGATGAGATTTATTTATCTTACTTATATGATCTATTCCCATGACTGAAAGCAGTGTTTTCATCCCTTTTAAGAGATTTTTATGATAGTTTGCAATCTCTAATCCTTTTTTCACAACAAGATATGAAGCCCTTTTTCTCTCATCCTGTGTAGCTAAACCAACAGGGCAGACATGTGTGCCAAAACCAGAACACATTCTAGCGCGGATGCATCCTGCACTCATCATAAAGCCTCTTGCTATTCCAACTGCGTCGGCACCCATACACATTGTTATAATTGCGTCATCGGGAGTTAAAATCTTACCACTTGCAATAATTTTTAGATCATCTCTAATGCCATATTTTTTAAGTACAGTATCTAGTACATAAAGGGCATCATTTGTATTAAGACCAATTGACTCCATAAGTTCAAGAGGTGCGGTGGCGCTTCCACCTTCTCCGCTATCAACGGTTATGAAGTCCGGTAGTGCTCTGTTTGCTAATTTTCTTGCCAAAATCTCTTTTGCTAGCTCTTCAATCGAAGTAGAATCAGAGATTACTATCTTAAATCCAACTGGTTTTTTTGATAAAACTTGTAGTCTCTCAACAAAATCAAGTAAATCGGAGGTTGTGTCTGCATACGGAAATCTATTTGGAGCAAAGGCATCTTTGCCTTCGGGAACACCTCTGAAGTATGATATATCGGCAGTTACTTTAGACCCAGCCAATTTTCCGCCAGTCTGTTTTGCTCCTTGAGCTATTTTTATCTCTGTCATGCGACAAAATTTCATAACTTTTTGATATTTTATTTCATCAAACTTGCTATTTTCATCACGAACGCCATAAAGTCCTGAGCCAATCTGAAAAATTATATTTGGTATATCTGTTGGTACTTCTTTTGGAAACGATTCAATAGGAGCACTCCAGTTTACGCGGAAGAGCACATGCGAGGGAGTGTCGTAAATATATGTATTTTTAGTCTTGTTGCCAAAGAGTAAAATAGCTCTATACCACTTTATTGCTACCGCATGATTAAATAAAAATGTGGCAATTTTAAAAGCAAGTTCGGCAACGGGAGTACCATAGATAATATTTAAATAATCACAATTTTTCAAATCCGGCTTATGTGTGAAGAGGTGATTAGAAGTAAGAGAGCCTTCTCCTGTGTTCACCGTTAGATGTGATTTAGCACCACCAAGCGCAAATGCACGAATACCCTCTGGACTAATTGCGCCATCGCTCATAGCTGAACGGATAATTGGAGAGTGTGAAATAAATGGTATCTCTCTGTTTTTGCCAAACACCACACTCATGTCTTGTTTTATCTCATCATCATTTAAAACATGAGCTGTATGTTTAATCATAAATTTAAAATCACTATGAGGCTGAGAGATGGAAAATGATTGGTAATTAGGTACATTTTTTGCGGCTTTATAAACCCAGTCAACCTTATCTTTTGACTCATAAAATGTCTCTTCTGCAAAATATTGGCGCAAAGGCTCCCTGAGCGCTTCAAAAAAATAACGCATCCTTCCAATGACTGGATAATTTACAAGTAAGGCATGATTTCTTTGAACAAATCTATCGTAAATATATAAGACAAATAGCCCAAGTATAGCAATAAGAATAAAAAATTGGATAAAATTTATAAAAAAATCCCATATATTATGTATAAACTCCATTAAAAATTCTTCACTTCAACTATCTGTTCGGTCTTATCTTCTAGATTTTTTATCCATACCGTTTTGTTTTTCATCTCATGTGAGCCAATAACTGCACAATATTTCGCATTAACTTTATCAGCAGCTTTTAGATGATTTTGTAGATTTTTAACTTTGTAGTCAATCACCGTTTTTTCTGTTTTTCGTTTTTTTTGTGCAAGCTCAACAACTATATCAATAGCCTCTGTGTCCATGGCTCCTATATAGTATCCATTCCTTGTGTTCTCTGGCATAATTATAAGCTCCATGAGCCTCTCGATGCCAATAGCAAAGCCAACAGCAGGGGTTGCTCTGCCATCTAAAAACTCGACAAGTTTATCGTATCTTCCACCGCCAGCAATAGCGCTTTGGCTTCCTATATTATCGCTTACAAACTCAAATGCAGTTTTTGAGTAGTAGTCAAGTCCGCGAACCAGATTTGTATCTATTTCGTATAATATTTCATTATTCTCAAGGATTTTTTTAAGTTTTGTAAAGTCATTACTGCATCCATCGCAGAGGTTATCTACTAATTTCGGAGCATTTTTATACATCTCTTGACACGCCTGATTTTTACAATCAAGAACGCGGATTGGATTTGTGGTTTTTCTTCTTTGGCAATCCTCACAAATTTTATCTTCCATACTCTCTATAAATTTTATAAGAGATGTACGATACTGTGGCATGCAATTTTCATCGCCAAGAGAGTTTAGTTGGAGCCTATAGCCAATACCAAGTGTTTTTAATATATCGCTAACCATCATAATCATGGTAGCATCTTCATGAACGCTTGCCTCTCCAAAACTCTCAACTCCAAATTGATGAAACTGTCTAAGTCTTCCTTTTTGAGGTCTCTCGTAACGAAACATAGCGCCATGATAAAAAAATCGGTGCAAGCCACCAGCACGGTCGAGCTTCTTTTGCACAAAAGCTCGAACAACGCCTGCTGTTCCCTCTGGGCGAAGGCAAACATCATTTTCACCTTTGTCTATAAACTGATACATCTCTTTGCCGACAATATCACTTGATTCGCCAACTGAGCGTTTAAAAAGCGCAGTCTCTTCAAGCAGTGGAGTTTCTATAAAGTGAAAACCATATCTTTTTGCAACATTTGTAGCAATCTCTATAAAGTATGTGAATCTCTCATAATCATCACTTAAAATATCATTCATCCCTCTTAACGAGCTGATCATCTTACCCCTTTACGCATAACACAGTTTTTTAAGATTGAAAGAATACCATTTTTTTGCGTATAATAACAAAATATGAACAAAAAAAAGGCTGGGGATGCAACGATATGAGAGTTTAAAGGAACACTACAAATTTACAGAAGATGAGTCTCGCATCTTAGCAGCTCTGCAGCCTAGAATGAGTGAACTTTCAGAGAAGTTTATAGATGAGTTTTATGACTATATTTGGGGGTTTGGTTCAACTGCAAAATTTCTTAAAAATCAGAAAATTATTGACTATCATAGGGAAAAAATTAAAGAGTGGTTTGTAAATCTATTTTGTGGAAAGTATGATTTACAATATTTTATGTATCTGTATAAGATAGGTGAGGTTCATGTAAGAATAGGGCTTCCAACTCACTATGTTAATGCAGCTTTTACTTTCGTAAGAACATTTATAGTTAAAAATATTGAGGAAAGTGTAAGAGATAAAGAGCCTCTCCTAAAAACAATAGGTGCAGTTGAGAAAATTGTAGATATAAATCTTGACACACTAACGAGTTCTTACAGAGAAGAAGAACTTAGCAAATTTTTATCTCTGTCAAAGTTTGAAAAGACAATTTTGAGTGGTCTTAAAAAATTTAACTCATACATAAACTTCTTTTTAGCAGGCTCCTTAGCACTTGTCGCCTTTTTTGCTATTGGGCTTTTCTCGTATGATATCTATCTGCTTTTTGCCTCAGATATAGGAATAGAGAAGGGAATTTTAACTGTTTTGGGAAGTTTGCTTGTTTTGTGGGCTGCGATAGAGCTTATACATGAAGAGATAAATCATCTTCAAGGAAAAGGTTTTGCGATAGGTGCTTTTATAATGCTTGCAATGGCAGCACTCATTAGAAAAATTCTTATCTACTCTCTCTCTTCGGAAAAAGGAAATGAGCTTTTAATTATAGGTGCCGTAATTGTCTCATTGGCTATTGCGTACTGGCTTGTAAATGTAAAAAATAAAGCACCCCTTTAGTACCAATAAAGAGGATAATGCCTTTTTGTGTTGTTTGACATATTATTTACAATAAGAGCAATCGCAAGCATTATAAATACTCCAAGTGCGATTGGCGTGAAAGGGTATAGCCAACCAAGTGATTGTATGTGCTCGCTCCCAATCACATACAAAAGAGCTGTTGCTCCACCTGGAGGATGCATAGTGAGTGTTAGATGCATAACTAAAACTGAAAGAGCTACGCTAAGAGAGCATAAAAGTTCTAAGCTTAAAAAACCACCTAATGATTTTACTAAAAATACTGATATAAAAGCGGATAAAACATGACCGCCTATTAAGTTCCTTGGCTGTGAAAAATGCACCTCCGGAGCACCATATATTAAAACTGCAGATGCTCCAAATGATCCAAGAAGAAAGAAGCTATCTTTTACTGAAAAAGAGTTGCTAAAAATTGACATTACATATATGCCAATAAATGCACCCACAACGGACCATGCTATTTTGTTTAACGGTTTTCTATGAGGTCGAATATCTTTTGATTTCATTCTATTGAAGTAGTTTCTAAGGCGCATCCAATCTCCATTTTTTACATAACAATAAAGAATAATAGATATTTTTTTGGTAATAGAAGTTGATGCAAATCAATATTAAGTTAATCGTCCAATTTATAGTTAATACAAAAGCAAAGGTAATAAATCTGAGTGAGTTAAAAAGGGAGTTTATGATAATTTTATTATTTGATAATAATGTCAAAATAAAAAAACTCTTAACAGAGTATGTGGCAAGTAGACAGTTGGCTCTAGTTAGAGAGTTTAAGAAATTGGCGCAAGAACTTTAAGGAAGATATTTCGATGCAGCATAAAATAGTAGCTAAAAGATAAAGAATCAATAATTTTAAAAAAGTGTATAAAATTAGTTAGATATTTATGCTGTTTATTATCTCTTGTGTTATGGAGTCAATGTCTCTAGTTGCATCTATGAGTACAAGCTCTATCTCTAAGAGTTTTGAGGCCTCTATAATAGCTTCTTGAATTTTTAAAAGATACTCCACACCTCTTAGTTCAATGCCATCTAACTCTTTTTGTGAAAGTCTAAAAGAGAGTGCCTCTTTTGTTAGTTTAAGTAGAAAAACTTTTTGTGGATATATCCCACTTGTAGCAAATCTATTTAAGTGAACTATAGCGGTTTCACTGATCTCACCCTGAACTAAAGCATAAGCAACGCCACTTATAACACTTCTATCAGAGATAATCATCTTTCCTAAATTTGGCTCAATTACCTCTTTTATGTGCTCTGCACGGTCAGCTAAAAAGAGTAGAAACTCAGCTTTTTTACTCTTTGTTTTAGCACTAAGAACTATTTCTCTTATCTCTTTTCCAGCTTCTGTGCCACCAGGTTCTTTTGTGATTATTGCATCTTTGAAATGCTCGCGTAGTTTTTGTATCTGTGTGCTTTTGCCAGCCGTATCAATTCCCTCTATTGCAATGTACATGAATTCATACTTCCTATAATTTTTTGCACCTCATTTGGAAGAAGATGCTCTGTTTTCGCGTTAAATTTTAGTAAATTTCTCACAATTGAGGAGCTTATAAAGGCGTGTTGAAGTTTTGGCATAAGATAGACAGTCTCAATTGTGTTATCAAGTGAGTTGTTCAAATACCCAAGTTGAAGTTCATATTCGAAGTCACTAACAGCACGAAGACCTCGAATCAAGACGGTAGCATTGTGTGTTTTTGCAAATTCAACTGTTAGATTATCAAAACCAAGCACTTTTACATTTTTCAAATCTTTTACGGCTTCTTTGGTCATATATATTCGCTCTTCTAATGCAAACATTGGCTTTTTATCTTGAGATGTAGCAACTGCAACTATCACTTCATCAAAAAGTCCTAAAGCCCGCTCTATGATGTCAAAGTGCCCGTTTGTTATTGGGTCGAAAGTACCAGGATAGAGTGCTATTTTTTTCAATATTATTCCCATCTCTTATAAAGACTATTTTCAATACCAAGCAGATCAAACCATTTGCCGATAATAAAATTTTCCATATCTTCAAGTGTTTGTTGTTCTGAGTAGTACGCCATAACTGGTGGAGCAATTATTATGCCCAAAGAAGCTAGTTTGTGCATATTTTCTAATGCAATAGCGGAAAATGGCATCTCTCTAGGTGCCAAGATTAGTTTTTTATGCTCTTTTATCATCACACTTGCACATCTAGTAACTAGATTATCAGCAATTCCGCATGCTATTTTTGCTAATGTATTCATACTGCAGGGTGCAATTATCATAGCATCTACGCCAAAAGAACCAGATGCAATGTTTGCCGATATATTTTCGTTTTTATGATATTTTATACCCATCTCTTTATCTAAAACTGTTTTGGAGTTTTCGCTCATTATAAAATGTTTATCTATATTTTCAGGAAGTAGTTTAAGTATTTTTATTCCCAGATTAACACCACTGGCACCGCTAGAAGCTACTACTATCTTCATATTATCTCTACCATATTTTTACCAATTACCTTAGCTTTTAATTTGACTTTATCGCTCTTTTGAATGTCAATTGTATCATTTAATGCACCATCTTCTAAGGCTTTTGCTTCAGATGAGATAACCATATTTTCATCATTTATGCTAACGCTGACAGAAGAGTTTCTCTTCACTAAAACTAAAGTTCTAATATCTCTTGTAGTTAAAATCATATTCTCAGTTATGTAGTGTTTAGCTTGATATGAGCTGGTTCCTATGTTTTGCACTGGAGTATCTTTGAGTTTTTCTAATTTTACCTTTTTTCTAGAACTATTTGACAGTGAAATTTCATCATCTTTTTTAATCTGTTTTGAGCTTAGAAATAGGCTTATTTCCGCATCTATTATATAGTTTAAAAATATTTTTTTATTTTCTAGAGTTTTTATGCTTAGTATTCCTTTTTTTGACAAGTAACTATCTTTTTGAATATTTACTGTAAAATCTTCAGGTATGGCTACTGTGTAGCTCATTGGAGTAATTGTGATTTCTTTTATATTAATATCTCTATATTTTTCTTTATAATAATCACTAAGTGCTAGATTAATTTTAGATGTGTCAATATCGCTTTTTACAATAAAATTTATATACTGATGCTTGGAAGTATAATTTTGATAGCCATTTATTTTTAATATTTTTAATAAATCTGCTGTTTTTATTCTTAGTGAATGCCTATTTTCCTCGATTGTATATAGTTCGGAGTCAGTTGAGAGATTGGGCACGATAGTACTAAGATTAATTTTATGATTTTTTACATAATAAGTATTATTTAAAACTATCAAGTTGTCTGCAGATAGGCTCAGACAGAGGAAAATAAAAAGTATAAAATTTTTTGACATTATTTTGACTCAGATTTATTTTTTTTACAATTCTAACATATTGTGTAAATAATAGAGATTATTTTGATAATTAACGCTAATATAAAATTTAATAAGATTGCTATATTGAAATATTTGCTATACTGCGGAACATAAAAATAAATAATTTGATTTAATCGCATAAAAAAGGGACTTATATGGATTTAACGGTTATTCTCGGAATACTAGGCGCTATAACAACCATCTCTGTTGGTGACTTGATGGAGGGTGGAAATCCAGTTCATATTGTTCATATAACTTCTCTTATCATCATTATGCCAACAACACTTCTTGCTGCTATGGTTAGTACTGATGTAGAATATATAAAGGGTGCTTTTAAGAATGCTGGAATGATTTTTAAAAAATCTCCAATTAATTTAGAAGCAAGAATTAAAGAGATAATTGATTTGTCAATTATGGCTCGTCGTGAAGGATTGCTATCACTAGAGCCTAAAGTTATGCAAATGGATAATGAATTTTTTAAACAAGGACTTAGTATGGCGGTTGATGGTAATGAGATTGATACCATCACAGAAACACTTGAGCTAACTATAGAAGAGACTGAACACTACTATCATGGATGTGGCCATTACTGGATTCTAGCAGGAGAGACTTCACCAGTTTTGGGTCTTATTGGAGCAGTTTTGGGTCTAATTCTGGCTCTTCAAAAGCTAGACAATCCACCTGAGATGGCAATCGGTATTGCTGGGGCGTTTACAGCGACTGTAACTGGTATTTTTAGTTCTTATGTTTTATTTGGTCCAATGGGAGCAAAAATGATAGCTAAATCACACCATATTGTAAAAGAACAAAAGTTGATTCTAGAGGGCATTATTGGTATCACACATGGTGATAATCCTCGTACGCTTGAGGCAAAATTACTCAACTTTCTCCCTCCTGGAGAACCAAAACATAGTCAATTTAAGTAACAAAGCATAATAATGGCAAAGAAAAAATGTAAAAAATGTCCGGCTTGTCCACCAGCTGAAAAATGGGCTGTTCCAACTGCTGACTTTTTTAGTCTCTTGTTGGCACTTTTTATTGCTCTTTTTGCTATTGCTTCTGTAAATACAGAAAAAATGAAGGCCGTAAAAGAAGAGTTTATAAAAATTTATGATTTTGCACCTACTCCTGAGCGAGCTACACCGGTACAGCAAATGACTCCAGAAGAGAAAAAGCTTGACCCTGATGCAAAAGGTAAGAATAACGGAAGTTCTGTTTTAGAAAATGGCGGTTCTTCTGATTCAAATGAAAAAAAAGAACAAAAAAGCATAAATGATTCTATTGTTAAGATTCAGCAAGAGTTGAAAGATGCATCTGCTGGTGGCGAAGGCTCACTGGAGCAAAGCATGGATGGCGTACTGTTAAAACTACCTACCTCTGTGCCTTTTATTGGTTCTTCAGCTGCTATAAGCAATCAGGATATCCATCTTTTTTTAAAAAGAATCGCTGAAATAATTAAAACGCTTCCTGAAAATATTGATATATCTGTTCGTGGGTATACAGATGCTCAACCAGCAGCAGGCAATAGTATGGAGCTGTCTAACAAAAGAGCTGAGACTGTTGCACAAGAATTAATTAAAAACGGCATATCTGCTGAGAGAATATCTACGGCAGGTTTTGGCTCATCGAAACCAATAGCAGAGAACACAACGCAAGAGAATAGGGCGAAAAACAGAAGAGTTGAGTTCTATATATTTATCTCTAAAGATACACCACTTGTGAAAGAGAAAGAGAAAGATATCTTAGATGCACTAAGCAAGCTTCAAAAGTAGTAATTTATATATTAAAGAGTATTTGTTATTGTAGATTGGCAATATTAAGATGAAGTAAGTGTTTATTTGATTGTTGCTAGAGTTGGCGGAGTTAAGATTTTAATTTTTAAAAGGTGTGGTACCGCTGGTCGGACTCGAACCGACATTCTTTCGAACTCGATTTTGAATCGAGCGTGTATACCATTCCACCACAGCGGCTTTTCTTTTTAAGACTGAGATTATACAAAAAGAAATATTAAAATAAGATATACACATAAGCCATCATCATAAAATTACCTTAATAATCACACTATAAAAGAATAAAAGTGGAGTATGTATTACTTAAGAGAATTTACATTATGTTAACCAAAAAGGATTTGATTATAAAGAAACCAAAGATATGAAAATAAAGACACAAGAGATGCTAGACCTTATGTAGAAAAAAAAGCTAACTAAGTATAAAATTAAATTTATAAGGAAAATAGATGAAAATATAAATTTTAGGAACAGGCTGTTCAAGATGATAAGTTTTACTCAAAAACACTTTGATGTTGCTTTGTGTATAATTTGCAAAAAATAAAAAAAATATTAAGAAGATGTAAATACAGAGGAAAAAATGAGCAGAAAAAAACAACTAATAAACGATATAGAGAACCTTCTAAACACATATGATGGCATACATAAAACGACTATAAACCCTGCTCTTCTAGAGTTTATGGATGAAAATACTTTGATTAGCATTATAGACTCTCTGCTTAATCAAAAAGAGCACTCAAAAGAGTCAGACTTAGAATGGCTTGAGAAGTTTAAAAAGCATCAAGATTGATAGTTTTATGATTTATTAAGAAAGATATATATATAATTTCGGCTCGGTTTAGTACCGAATAGTGGCCCCGTCGTCTAGCGGTAAGGATCCATGGTTTTCATCCATGTTACAGGAGTTCGATTCTCCTCGGGGTCACCACTCACTCACTTTTTAAAATCAACAAAACAAGTGTTTCCAAATCTTAAACTTTTATTGAGTTATATTTATTTTTCTCTTGGAAGAACTTCTATTTAATGTAAAATAAACTTCATAAAATCGTTAGCCAGCATACTGTTTTTTTTCTCTTTTCTCATTATAAGAATAAAATCGCGTTTAAAATCATATCCTCGTATCGGAAGCTCAAAAAGAGAGCCATCTTTTAACTCCTGCTCAACAGAGATACGAGGCAGACAGCTAATATAGTTTGGGCTCAATTTTAGAAAATTCTTGATAGTTTCTGTACGGTCAAATTCCATATATATGTTAATATTTTCTGGAGATATTGTGTTTAAAAATGTTGACCTTGTTCCAGAGCCAACCTCTCTCATAATCCACTGCATGCTAGCGAGAGTATCTATAAAATGCTCTTTGACTTTGGCAAGTTCACTGTTTGCAACAACAACGACAAGCTCGTCCGAAGCTATTTTTTTGCATATAAGCATCTCATCATTACATCTATCTTCTATAAAGCCAATATCGTAAGTTCCATCTTTGATTAACTTTATTGCATCGTTTGTGTTGGTGGATTTTAATGAAAATTTTACATTTTGATGTGTCTCGTTATATTTGTTGATATATTTTGGAATAAGATAGTTCGCTATTGTTGCACTTGCGCACAGCCGGAGGTTTCCTTCAATTTTTTGTGAGGAAAAATTAGCGTAAATTTTGCGTAAAGCATCGACCTGCGGGGTGATTAGCTCTAAGAAAAGTACTCCTCTTTCATTGAGAGTCAAACGCTTTCCGATGCGTTCAAATAACTTCTCACCAATTATGCTCTCTAGCTCTTTTATGGACATTGAGATTGCGGACTGGCTTAATTGAAACTCCATAGCAACATCTATCACTTTTTGTTTATATGCCAATGAGATAAATACTTCAAGTTGTTTGAGTGTAAACATTACTTTTCCTTTGTGACTTTTAAAATTATATACAAAAAAATTGAATAAGAAGATGAAAAAATAGATATATCGATAAGCGATACTTTGCGATAAACTTCCCAAAAAAGATAAGGAGTATATACTTAATGAAAAGAAGAGATTTTTTTAAAAGTGCCGCTGTTGTAGGAGTTTCTACTCTTGGCGCTAGTGCTTTTGGTGGTGAAGTTAAGATGAGACAGCCGATTGATAATCAGCCTATATTAAAGTTTAATTTTCCAGAAAAAAGACCAATGATTACACATTCAGATCGCCCTCCGCTTTTAGAGGCTCCGCGTGATGTTTTTACTCAAGCCATTACGCCTAATGATGAGTTTTTTGTGAGATGGCATATGCCCGAAATTCCTACATATATTGATCCTAAAAAGTTCATTATTAGCGTCAACGGACTTGTAGAAAAGGATTATATTATTACTCTTGATGAGTTGAAACATGACTTTGAGCAAGTAGAAGTCACAGCTGTTTTGCAGTGCGGTGGAAATAGTCGTTCGGCATTTGTGCCTATTACTGGCGGTGTTCAATGGGGTAGCGGAGCAATGGGTTGTGCAAAATGGAAAGGTGTGCGATTAAGTGATCTTCTGCATAGAGCAGGACTTAAAGATGGGGCCAAGTGGATAGGATTTAATGGTATGGAAACCGCCGCTTATTATAAAACCCCTGGTTTTGTGCGTGAACTTAATATCGATGAGCTTGACGACCATGTCATAGTTGCCTATCAGATGAATGGCGAGGATCTCCCATATCTTAACGGCTATCCTGTTCGTCTTGTTCTTCCTGGATACTTTTCTGATAGCTGGGTCAAAATGCTTAAAAATATCACTGTAACAAGTGATTATCAGCACCATTTCTTTATGGATGAGGCTTATCGCGTTCCAGATAACATAACAGAAGGTGAGCTACCTGACAATTTGGTTAAAAAAACAAAGCCAATTACAAGGATGAATATAAAGTCTGTTATCGGCTTTCCAGAAGACAAGTCAACAATCACAATTAATTCACAACTTGTAGTTCGTGGTGTTGCCTTTGATGGTGGGATTGGTATACAGAATGTTCTTATCTCTTTAGATGGTGGTACAACTTGGGAAGCATCACTGCTTGATAATGATGCACGAGGACGCTATGCCTATAGAACATTTAGATTCAGTTTTAAGCCAAAAACATACGGTAAACTGGAAATTATGGCAAAAGCTGTGGATAGATTTGGACATGAACAACCTTTTGCCCAAAATGTTTTATGGAACCATGGTGGTTACAAATACAACGGCATAGATATTGTGACCGTTGAAGTCATATAAAAAGGAGACGGAATGAGAAAAATTATACTTATAACAATTCTAACAATAACATCGCTTTTTGCGCAAGTAAAAGAGAACATAGAAGTTCCATATGTTTCATACTCAATTAAAATGGGCAAAGGCTTTGAAGAGGTTAATACAAATTGTCTTATGTGTCACTCTTTTGGATATTTTATAAACCAAGGACCACAGCCTCGTGCTTTTTGGAGAGAAAAAATTATTAGAATGGTAGATGCGTTTAAAGCACCTATATCCGACAAAGATGCAAAAACTATTGAAAATTATTTAACTACTTACTATGGTAATGGTAAATAGTTTTCTATTTGTATTGAGCAGTTCAGCTAACGCTGGACGATAATTATTTTGTGAAGTTCAATTTTCCTCGAAACTGTCGTATTTTCGGCACAATAAAACAATCAAGCAAAACAAAACCTTAGCTACGATAAAATCACAAAAAAATTATTCATAGGATTTTTAATGTTAAGATTTGCACCAAGCCCAACTGGCGATATGCACATAGGCAATTTGAGAGTTGCTATATTTAATTATATTGTTTCAAAGCAGAGAGGCGAAGAGCTTATCATCAGAATTGAAGACACCGATAAAGAACGAAATATAGAGGGTAAAGACCAAGAGATATTAGAGATGTTAGCTCTCTTTGGCATAGAGTACTCACAAGTTATTTATCAGAGTGAAAATATTCGTTTTCATGTGGCTATGGCGCTTCAACTCATACATGACAAAAAAGCATTTAGCTGTTTTTGCTCTTCTGATTGGCTAGATAAAAAACGACAAGAAGCTAAAGATAGCAAAACTGCATATAGATATGACGATGCATGTAGAAACTTACCAGATGAGTTAGTTATAGATAATCCAAACCCATTTACTATAAGAATCAAAAGACCAGACAGTACAGTGGTTGTTCATGATCACATAAAAGGTGATGTTAGTTTCGAGCCAGATGCGGTTGACAGCTTTATAATTATGAGACAAGATAAAACACCTATGTACAACTTTGCTTGTGCAGTTGATGATATGCTAGCTGATATATCTTTAATTATTCGTGGCGAAGACCATATGAGCAACACACCAAAACAGGATCATATTCGCACTGCTTTAGGTTACAGTAAAAAAATCGAGTACGCGCATCTGCCTATTATCTTAAACGATGATGGTAAAAAGATGAGTAAAAGAGATGATGCTTCGAGCGTTAAATGGCTCTTAGAAGAGGGCTTTTTACCATCAGCTATAGCAAACTATCTAATTCTCATGGGAAATAAACCTCCCAAAGAGATTTTTGATATGAGTGAAGCAGTAGAGTGGTTCAATCTAGACAGTGTATCAAAATCCCCTGCCCGCTTTAGTATTGACATGTTAAGATATATAAACAAAGAGCATCTTAAAAATCTAGATGCAAAAGAGCTATCAAGATATGTTGGTTTTGCAGATATTGAGATAGGCGAACTAGCAAAAGTATATCTTGAAGAGATTTCAACTATAAAAGAGTTAAGAGCTAAAATAGCTCCTATTTTTGCAAATAAAGAGATTCCACAAGAGTTTAAGGAAGCATCTTTAATCCTCATCGAAACTATTAAAAAGGCACCATACTTTGAGGAATATGATGATTTTAAGAACTTCATCATGAAAGAGTCTGGACTTAAAGGAAAGGATTTCTTTAAAACACTTCGCCTTTTATTGACTGGAGTTGAGCATGGACCAGATCTAGCTGCTGTCTATAAATATTTGAAAAATTATATTGGGGAGATTGTTAAATGAGCATATTAGTGGAAATCATACAAGGGTTTGGTGCTATCATTCTAAGCCTTATAAATATATATATATGGTTGGTTATTATAACGGCGCTTCTTAGTTTTGTTAATCCTGACCCATATAATCCAATAGTTCAGTTTTTATATAGAGTTACAAATCCGGCATATAGATTGGTTAGAAAATATATAAAAACAAACTTTAACGGCCTAGATTTGGCCCCAATGATTATTATAATTGCGCTGCAGCTTCTTATCGTAGTTATAAATTCGCTACTTCATACGCTTTAGGGCGTATGGGTTTCTTACTGATCGCCTTTTATATATTTTAATACACTAGACATAGATAATCCATTATCAAAAGTAAGATTAAGCGTATTGCAATCCTTCTCGAACTCAACTAAATAGTATCTATTCCAACTGCTTTTAATATCTACTAGATGCGTAAACTCATTATTGCTTGAGAGTTCTGTTATATTTTTAGGTATTGCTTCATTCATCTCTAGATTTATTTTAGGATTTATGGAGTCTGTGTTTTTTGAGTCTTTCATGTAGATATATACAAAAAATGAGTCATACTCTTTAAATCTTTCTGGATAAATCTCATTTAAATATACAGCCGAAATAACTCCAGCAATCTCTGCATTTTTAAATTTGATTTGACTTGTTTGTAAACTTGAAACACTTTGCTCTTCATCTTTGCTCATCTTAAATTTAACAAACGCATTTTTTTCTGAACATCCTGTGAAAAATAGCAAAAATATAGAGATTATAAAAAAATATTTCATTTTTAATCCTGTTGAAAATTGAGGAATTATATCTTAGTTAAACCAGTTTTTAAAGACTATTTTGTATAATCACTTAAACAATAAAAGAGATATTGATTGAAAAAAAGATTAGCCGTCGCATTTACAGGTCCATCAAATAGTGGAAAAACTACACTTATATTAAAAGTAGCAAGAAGGCTTATTCATGAGCATGGAAAAGCTGTTGCTATCATCAAGCATGATCCAAAAGACAAGGCTAGATTCGATGTTGAGGGGAAAGATAGCTACAAGTTTTCGGATACTGGTGCTGAAGTTATTGTCACTTCCCCAAACAGAACGACATATTTTTCAAAAAAACAAAAAGAACTTGATGAGATGATTAGACTTTTTGATGATTTTGATGTTTTGTTGGTTGAGGGACTTAAAAACCTACCACTACCGCGAATAAGCGTGTTTAGAAATTCACTAGATTGTGACTATTTTCCATATATGGATGCTCTGGCAACGGATAACAGCATAGATATTAAAAAATATGATTTACCAGCGAATATTGATATTTTAGATGTAAATAACTGCGATAATGTTATATCGTGGATTTTAAAAAACGCAAAGGAAGTTTAATTGAGAGATATATTTGACGCCATTCAAAGAAGCGCAATAAGAATAAAAGAGGCTATAGATGTTAAAGATATAGGCTATTCACAGCAAGAAAATAGCTCTGGAGAGACTCAGCTTCAGCTTGATATTAAGTGCGATATGATTATTGAGGAAGAGTTCTCAAGAGTTTTATCAGTAAATACAATTGCCAGCGAAGAGAAAGAGCTTCCTATGCCAATGCATAAAGATGGAAAATATTTCATAGCATACGACCCATTAGACGGCTCTTCGTTGGTAGATGTAAATCTTAGTGTAGGTTCTATTTTTGGAATTTATGAAAATGATTTCGGCTCTAAAAATATGGTTGCTTCTTGCTATGTTGTTTACGGACCAAGAGTTGAGATGGTTTTTGCAGAGAACAAAACAAAGCTTTATCTACTTCAAGCAGGTGAGTTTGAGTTTGTAAAAGAGATTCGCTTAAAAGAGAAAGGCAATCTTAACGCACCTGGCGGCACCCAACAAAACTGGGCACCTTATCATAAAGAAATGGTTGATAGTTTTTTTAATGAGGGCTATCGTCTAAGATACTCTGGCGGAATGGTTCCTGATTTACATCAAATACTCTTAAAAGGTGGCGGACTATTTAGTTATCCTGGAACCTCCGACAAACCAAATGGTAAGCTTCGCAAACTTTTTGAAGTTTTCCCTTTTGCTTTTATTTTTAAAACATCTGGTGGCGAGGCAATTGATGGTTTTAATGATTTAATGACGCTCTCACATGCTCATATTCATGATACAGCAGTCTGCTTTTTCGGCTCAAAATATGAAACCGCAAGAGTAAAAGATGTCTATGCAAAACAAAGATAGATTTGATCTTCATCTTGATGAGATGATAATCAAAGTTAAAGAGTGCCAAAGCAGTAAAAATCTAAAGAGTTGTAGTGACTGCAAAGAGTATTTTAGTTGTGAGCTAAGAACTGATTATGTAAAATCAGTTTACAACAGTATGTCAAAAGGCGATACTGGCGGATTTGAATTTTAGATGAGGATAAAAAATTGAGTAAATATATAACGACACCCATATACTATGTAAATGGCGAGGCTCACATTGGGCACGCTTATACGACCTTTATCGCAGATACTATGGCTAGATATGAGAAGCTAAAGGGAGAAGATACATACTTTTTAACTGGAACTGATGAGCATGGGCAGAAGATAGAAGAGTCTGCTATAAAAAACAATAAATCAACTGCACAGTTTGCGGATGAAATCAGTGCTACTTTTAAAAATTTATGGGATGAGTTTGATATCTGTTATGATAAGTTTATAAGAACTACCGATGAAGATCATAAAAGAGGTGTCCAGAAGGCATTTGAAGTTATGTACGCAAAAGGTGATATTTATAAAGATTTTTACGAGGGTCACTACTGTGTGAGCTGTGAGACTTTTTTCCCTGAAACGCAACTGATAGATGGTCAATTTTGCCCTGATTGTGGAAGAGCTACGACTATCGTTAAAGAAGAGAGTTATTTTTTCAGACTCTCAAAATATGAAGGTGCACTTTTAAAACATTATGCAGATAATCCAGATTTTGTTCTTCCTCGCTCTCGCACAAATGAGGTTATAAACTTCGTAAAGACTGGCTTGCGTGATCTCTCTGTAACAAGAACATCTTTTACTTGGGGCGTTAAAATGCCAGAGTCGTTAAATGACGACAAACATGTTATGTATGTTTGGTTAGATGCTCTCATGAACTACATTACGGCTCTTGGATATGGAAAAGATGATGCTAATATGAGATATTGGCCAGCATCTATTCAATTTGTAGGCAAAGATATTCTTCGTTTTCATGCTATCTATTGGCCAGCTTTTTTAATGAGCCTTGATTTACCTCTTCCAAAACATATTGGTGCGCATGGTTGGTGGACTAGAGATGGTGAGAAAATGTCAAAATCTAAGGGAAATGTTGTTGCTCCAAAAGAGGTTGCAGATGCTTATGGGGTTGAAAATTTAAGATATTTTATGCTTAGAGAAGTTCCATTTGGCCAAGATGGCGATTTTTCACAGCGGGCTTTTATAGATAGAATAAACTCTGAGCTGAGTAATGATCTTGGTAATCTCCTAAACCGCATTATTGGCATGAGCGAGAAGTATTCAGACTATGAAATTAACAGTGTTGATGTACAAAAGTACCACAAAAAAGAGCTAGATGCCATGAATATCGTGCTTGATTCACTTGATTCTCTAATGCAGCAAGTTCAAGCACATAGATATCTGGAAGAGTTATGGAAGTTGTTTTCGATTGGAAACAAAGCAATCGAAGAACATGCGCCATGGGTTAAGATGAAAAATGGTAAAAAAGATGAAGCAGCTGCAACAGTGGCGTTGGTTGCAAATATACTCGCAAAAGCCGCAATTATGCTAAGCCCAGTTATGCCAAAAACGACAAATATTATAGCCGATGCACTCAATTTTACAATTGATAATATTAGCTATAGAGAGCTTGTATTAGATAGAAAATTATTAAAATTATTTAGTATTAAAAAAGTTCCACCTCTGTTTCCTCGTGTAGAGGAGCCTTTAATGCCAGAAGCTCCAGCAGCTCAGCCTGTTTTACTAAAAGAAGAGAGTAAAAATACAATAGAGAGCATAAAAGAGCAAGATAATCTAATAGAGATAGGTCAGTTTTTTAAAACATCTCTAAAAGTTGGCACTGTTCTTGAGGCCGAGGAAGTTCCTAAAAGTACTAAATTGCTAAAACTTCAAGTTGATTTGGGTGATGGCAGAATCAGACAAATTGTGGCTGGAATCAAAGAATTTTATAGTGCCGAGTCGCTTATTGGTACGCAAGTTTGTGTTGTCGCAAATTTAAAACCCGCAAAACTTATGGGAATGCTCTCAGAAGGAATGCTTCTTGCTGCCAAAGATGAGGATGGCTTATCTCTAATTAGGCCAGAAAAGCCTAAAAAAGCTGGCACGCCTATTGGATGAGACTTGAAAATTTTCTAGCACTCACAAATGCTACACTTATAAACGAACCATGTATAAACAGTTTTGAGAACATAATCTTTGAAGCTTCAAAAGTAAAAAGAGGAGATCTTTTCTTTGCTTATGACAGTGGCGAGATTGAGCTAGCTGTTTTAAATGGTGCGTATGGTGTAGTTTTTGACACTTCTGCTAAAGTAAGTGATAGTGAAATTGCTTGGGTAAAAGTAGATAATCTCGATGTTGCATTAAATCTGTTAATCAGATTTAAGATGATTGAAAAAGAAGTTACTGTTTACGAGTGTAATGAAATTATACTGAAGCTCTCTTTGCAAATCATAACCCAAACAAACTTTCTTGCTCTGTCTGGTAATGTTAGAGTCATATTTAAAGAACTCTGGAACATTGAAGATAGAGCTACTGTACTGTTTTGCCCTACCCTAACAAATAAAGATATATTTGTCTCCATAAAAGAACTACCACAAACAATAGTTGAGCCTATTGAAATTATGGAGCAAACACTTTTTGAAACATCTTTTATATTTAAAAATATTTTTTACGAAAGACAACTACTGTCGCCTTTTTTTATACCATACCTCGAAGAGCTTTTAAATACACTAGAAATTCTTAAAATAGAGTATAGGGTTAAAAAATTTGTACCGATTGAGCACTTTATGGCGGTATTTACTAACAGAAATTTTGAACCAAAAGAGTTTGGAACAAGCGATAAAGTGTTGATTTTTGAAAAAAATAGCCAACTAATTCACTCAGAAATTAAATTTCTTCAAAAAAATGCAAACTGGGCAAAAATAATATATATAATTCCAAAAAATATAGAGTGTGAAAATGATGAAAATATTTTTTATTACAAAGACGAGAGAGAGATAATAGAGATACTTAAGAGTTCTATTTTTCATTTTGCTCTTATTGTAGGCGTTGATAAATCACTGTTAAATAGACCAACAACAAGTAAACAGCAACTATTGTTTGAGTTTTAAGTTTTATGGCATCACATAATATTAGTTTCTTTTAAAGCCCTATTTAATGCTTTTGCATCTGGAATATACTGTTTAACTAAACCATGAAACATTTTTGAATGGTTCATATGTACTAGATGTGAGAGCTCGTGAACAACTATAAAATCGATTATTTTTTTATCAATTTTAATCAGTTGAGTATTGAGAGTAATTACTCCTTTTGAGCTACAACTTCCCCACCTGCCCTTCATTTTTCTAAACTTTAACTCGCTATAACTTAGGTTCATAAGCTTTGCAAAATAATCAACTCTTGATGGTAAGTACTCTTTCGCATAAGACATATAAAATTTATCATAACAGATTAAAATATTTTTTTCATTTTGAACTTTGATTTTTTCAAGATACTCTCTTAAGACTCTAGCTTCATCCATATCAATACTGATGATTTCATAAAAAAGTAAAACTTCATCCTCTAAATTTACTTTTATTGGCTGATTTTGCTCTAACGCAAATAGTCGCTCCCTTATCCATAACTCTTTTTTTGTAAGCAAATCTTGGATAAATATGCTTGATACTTTTGGGGTTTTAAGTGTAATTTCGCCACTTTTTTTAACACTTATATAGCTGTTTTTTAGTCTTGGTTTACAGATATGCTGGATTTGTAAATCTTTGAAGTGTATTCTATTTGTAGCTAATTGGATCTTTTACTCCTGTTAACTTAAAACCATTTAATCTTAGCCTGCAACTATCACAAACGCCACAGGCCTCATCTTCATTTTTATAGCAACTCCAAGTCAAACCTAATGCAACATTTAATTCCAGAGATTTTTGAACTATTTGGGATTTACTAAGATGAACCAACGGCATCTTTATCTCTATTTTTGTTTCATCTTTTGTTCCAAGATTTATGCTCTCCTGCATACTTTTTATATAAGTTTCTCTACAATCAGGATAGCCACTACTATCCTCTTCTACAACACCGATACATATAGCTTCAGCACCCTCTTTCTCTGCAATTGCAGCTGCCATACTTAAAAATATTCCATTTCTAAAAGGCACATAAGTTACTGGAATACCGTGCTCTATACCACCAGTTGGTACTTCTATGTTTTTATCAGTTAATGCAGATGCACCAATCTGAGCAAAAAAATCCAAATCAAGTACATACTTATTGGTAACATTTAATTCGTTGCAGATACTGTTGAAGCAGGCAAGCTCTTTCGACTGAGTTCTTTGGCTGTAGTTGAAATGCAGGGCAATAATTTCATACCCATCATGTTTCATCATGTATGCAGAAAGTGTTGAATCCATGCCACCACTCATAACGCAGACGGCTTTTTTATTTGTTAAAATCATAAAAATATTTTAGCATAATATCTGATATAATCGCGTTTATGATTGAATTTGATAACAGAACTTTACTTAAAATAGATATAGATATTTTAGAAAATATCGCACTCTCTCTAACAAAAAAAGAGATAGAGCTTATCATCACAGATAACAAAGAGATAAGAGAGATAAATAGAGAGTTTAGAGGCATTGACAAAGATACTGATGTGCTTAGTTTTCCATTTGAGGAGATGCCGCTTGCTCCACTTGGAAGTATCGTAATTTCAGCAAACCATATAGAAGATAAAGCAAAAGAGTTTGGTCATAGCATAAACGATGAGTGCGGGCTTCTTTTTATACATGGACTACTGCATCTACTTGGTTTTGATCATGAGGTTGATAGCGGAGAGATGAGAGACGAAGAAGCTAGGCTTATAGAGAAGTTTAATCTTCCTAAGAGTTTAATTGTTAGAACGCAAGAGTAGATTTATTTTTTAAGATTCTCACTGCTTTGCATCTCTTCTAGCTCCCTTAACTCTTCTCTTTTAGATGATTTATTTTTGTGATAGCCGCCAAAAATAAAAATCATAAACAGAATAAAAAGAGAGATTACGACTATGTTGATTATTGTGCTCACTCTATATCCATGAACTGATTGTAGTTTTGTCTTATAGCTTCATAAAGTACCACGCCAGCGCTGATTGCTAGATTTAAACTTCTGCCATCTTTTGTCATGGGTATTGTTATGTTTTGTTCTTTGTATGTATTTAAAATCTCTTCCGCAATACCTGCTGTTTCGCTTCCAAAAAATATAAAATCACCTTTTTTAAAACTTGCTTGAAAGTAAGGTTTATCTGTTTTTGTAGTCGCAAAATGTGCATTATCTTCTATCTCATTGTTAGCAAAAAACTCATCTATATTTTCCCAAACTTTTAGATCCAACTTGTGCCAGTAGTCAAGTCCTGCTCTTCTTACGGCTTTTTCATCAATATCAAATGCAATCGGCTTTATGATATGTAGCGTTGCACCAGCATTTACGCACAAGCGCCCTATTGCACCTGTATTGTTTGGTATTTGAGGATTGACTAAAACTATATTAAACAAAAAAGTTACCCTAAAAGATTACTGTTTTGTTTGCAAAAACAAAGATTCTATCTTCAAGCGCTAACTTGATGGCGTGAGATAAAACTACTTTTTCTGCATCTTTGCCAGAGCGTTGCATATCTCTCCAGCTGTAAGCGTGATCTACTCGGATAACTTCTTGCGCAATAATTGGACCTTCATCAAGGTTGTTGTTTACAAAATGTGATGTTGCTCCGATAATCTTCACGCCTCTATCATAAGCCTGCTTATATGGATTCGAGCCTATAAATGCAGGTAAAAATGAGTGGTGAATATTGATAATTTTATTCTCATACACTTCTACAAATTTTGGTGTTAGAATTCTCATATATTTTGCTAAAACAATATAATCAACATCTTTAAACTGGGCTAAACACTCTAAAACTTTACTTTCGTGCTCGTCTCTGCTTAAATCAATGTGTGAGATAGTGATAAAAGGGATTCCGAATTTACCAACAAGAGATTCTAGCTCATCATAATTAGATACAACAGCCAAGATGTTAGCTTCTAACTCATCTGCTTCATGACGGATAAGAATATCGCCTAGAGCGTGCATCTCTTTTGTAACCATAATTATTATATTTTTCTTCTTTGGTTCTATAACTTTAACATTTGCATTGCTCGGTAATATTTCTACAATAAGCTGTTTTAGTTTATCTAGTGCTATCTCACCATCAACAACGCTTCTCATAAAAAATTTATTATTATCTTTATCGACAAACTCACTATTTGACAATATATTCAGATCATTATTGTAAAAAACTGTAGAAACTTTATAAACCAACCCTTTTTCATCATCAGCATCTATCAAAACTCTGTATTGACTCATTTCTTAGATCCTTTTTCAATCTCGCTAACTCTAGAATCGATAGAGACTAAAACATACTCTAAAAAATTAAGCGTCATATCTACTTTTGCTTCTATATTTGTGTTGTTTGGTGCTTGAAACCCCTCAAAAAGGACAAGCATTCTCTCTCTTATTGATTCTAAGAAAAATAGTTCATTATTACTGTTTTGCTCTCGTTGTATTTCAGGTTGAGCCTCCACTAAAGGCTCATATTTTTGCTCACGCTCAGATATATACTCTTCCCTTGTGTTTTGCTCATAGTTTATTTTTTGTTTAAATTCATGCGTTTGTATTAAACTATTTTTCTCAACCCCTATCTCTTCCATCTCTGCTAAAGTTGACAGTATTACATCTTTTAATTCCATGATTTTAACAACCACCTTTCAAATTCATAAAACTCAATCTCTTCTTCCATCCTTAGGAAGAAATTTTTCATCTCTGCATTTACATTTAGAAACTTTTTTCTCATTCCAGAGAGTCTTCTGATAGCAATTTTTGCATCGCTGTTTGCTGGGTCTTTTTTTAAAATCTCTTTGTAAATTTCAAGAGCATCATCTTTTAATCCTTGAAGCTCATAGATATTTGCTAGAGTTAATGTTTTCATTTTGCTACATAGTTGGCAATAATGGTGCCCATTTCGCTTGTTGAGCAGACTACTTTAGCATCAAACTGTGCTAAATCTTTTGTTCTGTAACCCTCTTTTAAAACCAACTTTATAGCGTTATCTATCTTATCTGCCGCCGCATTTTCGCCAAACGCATATCTAAGCATCATTGACGCAGAAGAGATTGTAGCGATTGGATTTGCTATGCCCTGACCAGCTATGTCTGGAGCCGAACCATGAATTGGCTCATAAACTCCTATTTTAGCACCAACTGAAGCAGATGGAAGAAGTCCGATAGAGCCAGAGAGCATACTTGCCTCATCACTTAAAATATCACCAAAAATATTCCCTGTGAGCATTACATCAAACTGTTTTGGATCACGGATAAGCTGCATAGCTGCGTTATCAACATACATGTGAGAAAGCTCGATTTCTGGGTACTCTTTTGCTACTTCAGTAACAACATCTCTCCAAAGTTGAGAAACATCAAGTACATTTGCTTTATCGATTGAGCACACTTTTTTAGTTCTTGTCATAGCTATTTTAAACGCGTGATGAGCTATTCTTACTATCTCATCACGCGTGTAAACCATGGTGTTCCAGCCTCTGTTTTCATCTCGCCCTTTTGGCTCACCAAAATAGATTCCACCAATAAGTTCACGAACAACCATCAAATCGACACCTTGAACAATAGACGGCTTAAGAGATGAAGCATTTACTAGTTCATCATAAACTATTGCTGGACGAAGGTTTGCATAAACGCCAAGCTCTTTTCTAAATCTCAGTAGTCCGCTCTCTGGTCTTTTTTCACGAGGAAGGTTGTCCCATTTAAATCCACCGATTGCGCCAAATAAAACAGCGTCGCTCTCAAGTGAGATATCAATAGTCTCTTGAGGCAGAGGATCGCCAGTTGCTTCGTAAGCACAACCTCCCATCAAAGCCTCTTTGTACTCAAAATTAAAATCAAAACAAGATGAAAGGAAGTCTAAAACCTTAACCGCTTCATCTATAATCTCAGGACCGATTCCATCACCTTTAATTAGTGCAATTTTGTATGTTTTCATTATTTACCTTTAATCTCATTTTGAGCAAAATTCATCAATCCACCGGCGTCAATCAGCTCTTGCATAAATGCTGGAATAGGAATAAAGTTGTAAGTTTTACCTGCTGTTTTGTTTGTGATTGTTCCATTATTCATATCAACAGTTATCTCATCGCCCTCTTTTATCTCGTCACTCTCTTTTAGTTCAAATATAGGAAGCCCCATATTGAATGCATTGCGATAAAATATTCTTGCAAAAGTTGGAGCAATCACAGCAGCGACTCCAGCAGCTTTTAGTGCGATTGGCGCGTGTTCACGAGAGCTTCCGCAACCAAAATTCTCACCAGCAACTATAACATCGCCTCTGTTCATTTTAGCTACAAATTCTGGATCAGCATCTTCCATCACATGTTTAGCTAACTCCTCTGGTACTGATGTATTTAAATAGCGTGCTGCTATAATTAAATCTGTATCAATATCTTTTCCAAAAGTCCAAACTTTCCCGTCAATATTTGCTTTTTGCATATAAAAATCCTAAGTATTTATTTAATTAAGTTTGCGATTGTAGCTAAAATGAAATTTTATTTTAATAAAACATAAAAAAACAGTTGGGGATAAACAGCTTGATATTTAATAGTATTAAGCTGTTTTTAGGAGATTTTTATCTTTTTAGATTGTTTGTAGTTTGTAGCATTTCATCACTGGTTGTGATAACTTTTGAGTTTGAATCATAGGCTCGTTGTCCCGTTATCAAATCAGTTAGCTCAACAACAAGTTCAACATTGCTAAGCTCAACAAAACCTTGTCTTAAATTGCCTAAGCCGTCTAAACCTGGAGTTCCTTCTAACGGTTGACCAGAACTATCTGTCTCAACATACAAATTATCTCCCATAGAGTGAAGTCCGGCAGGATTTATAAAGTTAACTAGCGTAATTTGTCCAACTTGAGCTGCTTGAGCTTGTCCTGGCTGAACAACAGTAACTGTGCCATCTGTACCAATTGTTATACTTGTTGCATCTGGCGGTATAACAACTTCAGGAAGAAGTTTATATCCATCACTATTTACTAGTGTTCCATTTTGATCAACTTTAAAAGCACCGTTTCTTGAGTATGTCTCAACGCCAGTTGGAAGCTCAAGTTTGAAAAAACCTCTGCCGGTAACTGCAATATCTAGTTGATTATCTGTCTGCTTTAAGCTACCTTCTGCAAATATTTTATTGATAGCTGTAGGTCTGGAACCAAGACCAACCTCTATACCAGTAGGACTTTTGGTGGCATCACTTGTTGAAGTTCCAGCATACTCCATTACTTTGTACATAAGGTCAGCAAACTCTGCACGAGACTTCTTAAAACCTATCGTGTTGACATTGGCAATATTATTTGCAGTCGTGTTTATTTGTGTCTGCATTCCTATCATCCCGGTAGAAGCAGTGTAGAGTGATTGCATCATAGATTATCCTTTTTTGGCAATTTTATTTATAGCGTCGTTGTTCATATCATCCATCTGTGTGCTCATAGCCTTTTGATACATCCCTACTAGGCGGTTAGTCTCTATCATTTGTGTCATCATACCAATTGCGTTAACATTGCTTTTCTCAACAAAACCCTGTAGAACAGCACCACTGTTGTCTGCACTCTTTAGCTCACCTTCCCCATCATATCTATATAGGTTATTGCCCTCTTTTTTTAAAAGTGCCATATTGTCTGGCTGGGCGATAAAAAATTTAGCTCCTTGAGCAAACTTAGCACTATTTGGTATGGCTGTGACTATCTCGCCATTTTTACTTATTTGAAGAGCAGTATCCTCTTGATTTATTCGCATAGATTTCTTAGATGTAAAATAGTCACTTGGCAAAACCTCAAAACCGCCCTTAGTTGTGATTGTTCCTTCATCATTTACTGTAAAAGCACCATCTCGTGTGAGTCTAATCCCCTGGGGTGTTTTTACTAAAAAGAAGAGACCTTCCTTGGAGAGAGCCAAATCTAGTTGATTGTCACTTTTTTGCATAACGCCAAGAGAGTGATCTGTGTATGAATCTACTATTTGTGGCGCTTTATTTAGAGATCTATTTAGAAATTGAGCTGCTTCTTTGGTTTGATTTGCAAGTGGTAAATCATCCCTCGCTTCTTTATAAAGACGCAAAAAATCTCCTATGACTATATTGTCTTCTTTAAAACCAATAGTGTTCATATTGGCAAGATTGTTTGAAATAGTGTCTAGACGATTAAATTGAGTGACCATACCAGCCGCTGAACTATAATATCCACTTTGCATAGGTGCCCTTTAGCTCTGTTTTTTGTAGCTAAAGCAATGTGTGTTCCAAGTTGTGTTAATTGAGTAAAATATCTGCTTAGTAAAGATAAGCAGACTCTTTTGGCCACCTATTTACCGTAAGTTTTGAAAACTTATCGAGATAGTCCCAAAAATCATCTTTTATGGCTTGGTCAATATCTAGTTCCATAAGCACGCTTCTAAATGTACCAAGCCACTCATCTCTAGACTTTAAATATATAGAGAAGTTTTTATGAATATCAATCATGTATTGGTCTAAATCCTTGCCTCTCATCTCATCATCATAAATAGAGGGTCCACCACAGATTTGAATAAAAAACTTTGTATTCCTCTTTTTAACCTCTTCAAACTCTCCATGATCTTGTGGAAAAAAGTGAGCAATATCACCATGGTAGATTTCATCATAAAATTTATACATAAGCTCCTGCATGCCATTGTAACCTAGTGCTTCATAAAAGGCAGGATTAGGATTATTAAACTTCACTCTCTCACCCTTGGTTGCTTTTGTTATCTCAAAACTCATATTTACCCCTGCTATTTTATTTGATTAGAAACTGTCTAGTTTATAGGGAACATTCCAAAATAAATTTTTATTTTATACAAATTTACCATAAAAAACACAAAATTAAAATATTTGGGTATAATCCAATTTTTAAAAATCCTTCAACTCCATAAGGCATAATCTATATGACAGCTAAAGATCTCAACAAATCTATCGACGCATTTTTTGCAAATCAGAAATCAAAAGAGTGTTTAACTTACGAATCAATCATAGAGCTTTTTGACAAACAGCCATCAACTGCACAGATAAACAATATGTTTAAACTTGCAGTAAAAAACAAATCATGTATTTTTACCTCTTCTGAGCATGCAAAACTTCTTAATGATAAAGAAGCTCAAGCTAGAAAAAATGCTCAAAGAAAGATGCTTGAAAATAATGAAACAGATAAGTTTGACATACTAAAAGAGCATGAGCTTCTTGAGTGGTCTCGTTCTGATTCGCCAGTTCGTATGTATCTTCGTGAAATGGGTCAAATTCCACTTTTAAGCAAAGAAGAAGAGATAGAGATATCTAAAAAAATCGAGGGTGGAGAGAGCATTATTATAGATGCAATATGTTCTGTTCCATACTTGATAGAGTTTATTTTAGACTATAAAGAGCCTCTCATCAACCGTGAAAGAAGAGTAAAAGAGCTCTTTAGAAGCTTTGAAGATGAAAAAGAAGAAGATGCAGATAGCGGCGAAGAGGTTGATGAAAACGAAGATGATGAAGAAGGTGAAGAGAAAGAGAAGGTTTTAACTGTAAAAGATAAAACAAGGGTTGAAAAAGTAACAATCAGCTTTAAAGAGTTAGAAAAAGCAAAAAAAGAGTGGATAAAGCTCGCTGAGAAGATGCCAGAAAATTTAGATGGCGAACTTACTTTAGAGATTTTTCAATACTTTTTAAATGTAACATTCAAAAAATCTATCTTAAAAGAAAAACTTTTAGAACTAGGACCAACTTCAAAGCTTATAAATGAGCTTGTTAAAGCTATGGAGACAGCGCTTAAGAGTGATGAGGGTTATGATAAAGAGTTAAGAAGACTGGAGTATAAACTTCCACTTTTTAATGCGACTCTAAAGGCTAATCATAAAGTTTTGATAAGCAAAATTTGTGATCTTACAAAAGAAGATATTTCCGGTATGGTTCCAGAGGCGACCATGGTTAGCACATACATGGAGATTAAAAAACTAGTTCAAACCAAAGAGGCATCAAAAAATAGTTTTGACATGGAACCTGAGAAACTTATGGATATTTTAGAGCAGATTAAAAGAGGTAAAAATATCTCTGAAATCTCTAAAACTAAAATGGCAAAATCAAATCTTAGACTTGTTGTATCAATCGCAAAAAGATACACAAATCGTGGATTACCGTTCCTTGACCTTATCCAAGAGGGAAATATTGGACTTATGAAAGCGGTTGATAAGTTTGAATACCAAAAAGGTTATAAGTTTTCAACATATGCAACTTGGTGGATTCGTCAAGCGATTTCTCGCGCTATTGCAGACCAAGCAAGAACTATTCGTATTCCAATCCATATGATTGAGACTATAAACCGTATCAACAAAATTATCCGTAAACATCTTCAAGAAAATGGCAAAGAGCCTGATGTTGAGACAATTGCCGAAGAGGTTGGACTCTCTGTTGAGAAAGTTAAAAATGTAATAAAAATCACAAAAGAGCCAATAAGCCTTGAAGCTCCAATCGGAAGCGAAGATGATGGAAGATTTGGTGATTTTATTGAAGATAAAACATCACTATCTCCTTCAGATGCGATATTAAAAGATGATTTAAAAGTTCAAATTGAGAGTGTTTTAGAACAACTAAATGAGAGAGAGAAAGCTGTTATAAAACTTCGTTTTGGAATTATGGATGATGAATCTGATAGAACCCTAGAAGAGATAGGCAAAGAGTTAAATGTTACAAGGGAGAGAGTTCGTCAGATAGAATCAAGTGCTATTAAGAAGCTCAAACATCCTAAAGTTGGTAGAAAACTTAAAAATTATATGGAAGAGTAGTCAAATAACAGATGACTTTTGAGCAACAGTGGATAGAAAACGATTACAATCCTTTTGTTATTTTTGATAAAAATGCAAAAGTATTGTCCTTGAACTCTGAGGCTCAGTTTCTTTTAGGCGTTGCAACTACGGATGAGCTCTTTAGTATTGCAACAACTTATGCCAATGTTTCGTTTGGTTTTAAGACAACATTTATAGAGTTAGAATTTGGAAGATATAGCTTTTTTGCAATTACCATTGGATATGAAAATGAGAATGAAATAGGTATAAAACTATACAGAACACCATCATTTAAGATAAATAAACCAAAACCAAGTGGCGAGCTTATAAATATCTATGCCTTAGTTGATTTGTGTATCTCATCCAAATCCATCAACTCAAAAATAGAGTTTACAAAAGATTTTGACCCAACTATCCCAGAGATTACAATCGACTCAAACAGTTTTATAAAAGTTCTTAGTAAAGCATATGAGTGTTTTGAGCAAAACAGTAAAATAAATACAAAAATATTTTATAGAGTTGGTGAGCATATAAAATATGAGGATAAAAAATATAGTATTTTTTCTATTGAAATAAGTGCAGAAATTATAGATAAACAAAAAATAAATACTTTAGAGGCTTTAACGGCGACTGCTAGTTTTTATATAGAGATAAAAAAGAGTATACTCATAAATATTCCAATGATTACTGCTTAGTTAAAATCTTTAGAAGCGATATGCCCAATAACTATACCTAGCAGTAATGATGGAAGGTACACTGCAATATTTAAAAGTTCATTGTTTTTTAGAGCAATAAATCCTAAAATTAAAAACAGATATGGAACAAGTCTAAATGGTGAAAAACCAGCTTTTGAGCCTTTTTTGATATCTTTTATATTTAAAATTTTTATCTTTTCTCTCTCATCTTTGATCACATCTTTAAAATCCTTTTCTACTAATGACTCTTCTTGTTTTTCATCATTAAAAAGTTCATACGGATCTTCTATCTCATCAAGAATGTCTCTTTTTTCATCTATATTTTCTGCTAAAACTTGCGTTATTATCATCTTCTTATAGGCGATTGACGAACCTAAGATAATAAAAAAACTACTAAGAAATGAGATTTGAAGATTAATAAAAAATTCAAATGAAATTATATTCGTAAGAAGAATAAAAAATTCTACAAGAGCTATAAATCTAATAGTTTTTTTCACCATAATCCTCGTCATCATCTTCTTTTAGCTTTTTCTTGATAGCGTAGCGAGGTTTTTTTGCTAGCTCTTCATACTCTCTTATCTGCTTTGAGTAAGCCTTATAAACATTTGAGATAGCTGCAGCAATACCTATAAAAATACCTATCCACAGTGTCCATCCAATTCCAGTATATTTTTTAAGCAGTATCCCGATTCCCACACCCATAGCAACTGCCACAACTATAGAAATTCCTAAAGATAGATTATCAGCCGCCTCTATAATAGGTTTTATTCTAGGAGCTTTTTGCTCCTCTTTATTTTTCTCAGCCATTTGTAATAGCTTTAAATACTCTAGCACTCGCTCTGATGGTATCTTCTATCATCTCATCAGTTATGGCAGTTGAAATAAATCCTGTCTCATAAAGTGAGCATGCGAAGTAAAAACCTTCATTAATCATACCCGCATGAAATTTAGCAAAAAGTTCTGCATCTGAGTTGCAAGCATCAGCGAAATTTTTTACAGGTTTTTCGTTGAAGAAAAATCCAAACATACTTCCTCTTGTATCTATCTGCATTGGGATTCCACACAAAGATGCTTCTTTTTGCATACCGTTCATAAGCCTCTCTGCTCTCTCATTAAGAACTGAAATAATTTTTGCATTATTTTTTAATTTTGATAATGATGCATACCCTGCCGCCATAGCAACTGGATTTCCGCTTAGCGTTCCTGCTTGATAAACCGGTCCTTCTGGTGAGAGTTTTGCCATTATCTCTCTTCTTGCGCCAAAAGCACCCACCGGCATACCGCCACCTATAACTTTGCCAAGTGTAACTATGTCTGGTTTAACTCCAGTTATAGACTCTGCACCATTTACGGATGCTCTAAAACCACTCATGACTTCATCAAAAATAAGCAAAGTTCCATTCTCGTCACAAAGTTTTCTCAACTCATGTAAAAACTCTTTATCGGCAGGAACAAGTCCCATATTTCCAGCAATTGGCTCTATTATGACACAAGCAATATTTTTAGAATCAGCAAAACACTTCTTAACGCTCTCTATATTGTTATACTCTGCTAAAAGTGTATGTTTTGTAAAATCTGCTGGAACTCCAGGAGAACTTGGGTTTCCAAATGTAGCCGCCCCACTTCCAGCTTGAACTAAAAGTGAATCACTATGACCATGATAACACCCTGTAAACTTTACAATATCATCACGGTTAGTATATCCACGAGCAAGACGAATGGCACTCATAACTGCCTCTGTTCCACTACTTACAAATCTAATCTTTTCAATCGAGTCAAACATAGAGATAACAAGTTTTGCCAAATCACTCTCAGCCTGAGTCGGAGCGCCAAAACTAAGTCCATGCTTTACAGCCTCTATGACAGCTTTTTCAATGCTCTCATCTCTGTGTCCAAAAAGAAGAGGTCCCCAGCTTTGAACATAATCAATATATTTGTTGCCATCAACATCAGTCAAGTATGCGCCATTACCCTCTTTAATAAACAGGGGAGTTCCACCAACACTACTAAATGCTCTAACAGGTGAATTAACTCCACCTGGGATTAAATCTTGTGCTTCCTTAAAAGCTTTTAGTGAACCATCTCTACTCATTTGAATACCTTAATATTTTTTGCAATTATAGCGAAGTAGCATTAATCTTGATTTGATATAATCCTTTTTAAAAAAAGAGGTACCTTGAATCGTTCATACTTTGCACTTTTTGTGGCACTTCTTATTCACGCTTTACTACTTCTTCTATTTCTGTTTTTAGGTAGTATAAAGCATGATATAAAAAAATCAGTTGAACCAAAAGAGAACAAAATCAAAATATCCCTCAAAGAGATGCCAAAAAGGGACAAAGAGCCAACTCCAGCTAAAGAGCAACCAAAGCCTCTTGATGAAAAAACAGCTGCTATGCCTCATGGTAAACAATTGAAAGAGATGAATAAATCGAGTAAAGCAGAACCAGAAAAAAAAGAGTTTATTAAGTTTGATCCAAAAGAAGTAGAAAAAAAATCACAAGCTACAGAAGCACCAAAGGTAGAACCAAAGCCAGAGCCAGTACCCACAAAAGAGTCGCCTCCAAAAAAAGAAGCGTATATACATGTTGAGCCAAAAAAACCAAAAGATCCATTGGCATGGATGAGCGAAGATAGATCTTCAGAGGTATCTCAACAACAAAAAAGCATACAAAAAAGCGGTAGCAGCATTAGCAGTAGTATAAAAGAGCTATATGGAGATGAATTTTCAAAATTAACAGCTGGGCAACAAAAATATATTATTGACAATCAAGAGGTTATGAGAAGAATAACACAAGAGGTTTTAACTAGGGTTGCAAGGGTAAATATACCAAGAGATTTTAATGCAAATAGAGTAAATGTGATAGAGTTTTATCTTCATCCAAATGGAGACATGAGCGATTTTAAATTTCTAAAAAATAGTGGGTTTTATGTACTAGATGATACGACTAAAGAGACTATTGAGTACGCGTACAGCAGGTATCCACGACCAACTGAAAAGATACTTATCAGATATAATGTCTACTACAATATGGGTAGATAAAGAGTTTAAAAATCCTTCACATAAACTATGCTGACACCTTGATCGTTTTCATCAACTTCTACATCAAATCTTAAAGATTTTCTTAGATTGTATTGGATGATTATGCTTGAAATGGTGTTATTTTTATAAACTAGTCTAAAATCTTTGTTAAATCTAGCACCAATTTCATATCCCAAATTTCCAGTTTTGTTAGTTAAAATACTTAACGTATCAACTCTGACTCCAGTTTTTTCACTTAACATATTTTTAAGACCAGTCCCTAAAAAGAGTGTATTTAATGAAATTTTATTTGTGTTTTTCTCATTATTATTGAAGAGCTCCGAGGAAGCTTCTCCAAAAAGAATATATGAGATGATGTCGTTTTGACTCATGGTTGGCTTTGATGAAAATAGAATTACTGGCGAGGACATTGTGTTTGTGATATAAATTTCTATCTCTTTACTGTCTGGTGTTTGAAAATGAAGAGTTAGGTTTAGATGTGGGTTTAATGGTCTCTCTCCATAAAGATATATCTCACTTTTATCAAACTCAAATATATTGTCTTCAACTTTAACCTTACCACTATTTATAGAGATTATGCCAAAGAATTGCACACCTTTTGTATCGTTCTGGTATACAACAATATCTGGTTTAAACAAAAGGTCGATTCCTTTTACTTTGTATCTGATTGGTTTAGCTGAGTCTATATGAATATTTAAAGTTCTATTTGTGTTTGTTTTTTTCTCTTTTAAATCTTGGATAATGATAATATCCTCATCACTTATCTTATAATCATTTTGAAGTACATAGCTGATATCACCATCCAAGATAGTGATATCTCCACTAATATCCTGCTTGCCATTGGCGTTAAAACTACCTTTTAGGTCTGCTTTGAGCGTTATATCTATATCTTTTTTTCTGTAATGATACCCATCACTTTTTAGCTCAAGATCTGCTATCTTTTTTGATGGCGAGATGGTGCCGCGTATAAGCAAATTATCAAACAGATAAAATTCTACTAACTCTAAATTATTTTGAGAATCTATCAATATTTTAGATTTTTTATTTGAGTAAATTTTATAATCTCTTACCATAAAATCATATCTATCAATACTGAGTTCGCCTTCAACGAAAGAGAACTCAAAAAATCCATTATCTCCACTGTACTTTTCATCATCTTTCATTTTGACTCTATAAAACGGTACATCTACCCTGCCCTTAACAGCCAATTTATCCCCAAAATAGAGAGTTGCTTGTGCCTCTAAGGAGGCTTCATACTCAAGTTCTTTACTGTTTTGCTCCACACCAAAAATTGTTAAAAATTTCTTTAGAGATCTTGCTTTTGATCTTATCTCTAGAGTTTTGCTATTCAAGTCTCCAAGAAGAGCGAATCTGCTTGCTCCTAAATTACCAGAACCTTCTATTTTTGCGCTCTTTTCGTTGAGCGCAATATTAAATATATTTGCATCAATCTTAAGCATTGTCGTTTTGTTTTTTCGGTGTGCACTTAAAGTTATAGGAAGAAACTTTTTAATATCGATATTCTTGAGAAATCTGCTATCTTTTTTCGGAAAAATTATACTATTTAAAGAGAGTTCATCCCCATTTTTAATTAAACTGCCAGTAGCACTAAAATGCAACCAATCCAAATCAAACAAAAAATCTTTAAAATCAACTGTCGATAACTTTGCTTTTGTGTTACCAACGCTGATATTTGCAGTATGTTTTTTAACATTACCATTTATCGTAATTTTTATATTTCTTAGTAGATACTGCGGTAGTTGCGAGGTTATACTCAGATCAACATTTGAGCTATACTCTTTTTTTGTATTAAATGAAACCTCTTGCTTTATTTTAGCTCTGTGCTCATTATAGGATAGGTTATATTTCGTCTTTAGGTAAAAATTATCTTTTTTTATAAAATATGAGAGATTTATATCAGTATTGCTTATGCTTATATTTTGTTCGCTGTTTATCGCTATATCTTTTAGTTTTGTTGTAAGAATCACTCTATCTTTAGTTATGTCAACTCTAGCATTTAATCTTTTAGGTACCACTTTTATGAAGTATAAATATTTATTAGTTATATCTTTGCTTACTTCTGCATCCGCATCAACAATAATGTTGTTAGATTTTATATGTCCATTGATATAAGCATTTGCTTGTGGTGTCTTTAAATTTGAAGAAATGGTAGCCACATCTACATTTTCATCTCTATAGTTTATCTTTGAGCCATTCAAATCAAACAGATATTCGTTACTATGAAAAATAGCTTTTGCACTTTTTACTGTTAATTTCGATATGTTAAAAGCTATTATTTTTGTTTTAGTCTTATCTTTTTGTATCTCATCTATATCTAAAGCAACTCCCTCTGCTTCTATCTTCTTTAGCGTTGGAGTTGGGCTAAGGAGTGATAAAAAATTATACTCCACCTTCAATACTCCAATTGATACTCCGTTTTTATATCTAAATTCATCAACGATAAAGCCGTCAAATATGGTTCCTTTGATAGTTTTATACTCTATGCCAAAATCTTTCGAATACTCTTTTGCTAGATAAGGAACTATGCTTTTACTAAACAGCAAAAAGAAGATGGCTCCTAAAATTGCAAGCGAAACAAGAGTGATAAATCTTGGAAAAAGATATAGGTATTTCACTAAAATAACTCTCCAATATGAAAGTGTACGGCATAATTCTCTCTTGGATTATCAACATTAAATCCAAAATCAATCGCCAATGGTCCAATCGGGGTTTTGTATCTAACCCCAAATCCAGCGCTATAGTAGCCAATGCTATAATCAGGAGTGGTTCCATCTCCTAAAAAAGTGTTGTCGTTAAAAACAACGCCTCCAACATTTCCATAAATTTTAAATCTAAGCTCAGCTGTTGTTTCAAAAATAGAGTTTGAGCCAACTGCATTGTTTTGGCTATCTACTGGACCTAATTTTCTATATCCATATGCACGATTTGAATTCATACCACCTGCAAAAAAGTGGTATGAGTTTGGAATGCTACCCTCTTGTACATCCATTGAGCCATAACCTGCCTTTAAAGCCAAGATTAGAGATGAGACAGGCATAATATACCCACCATCTATCTTATATTTGTAGTACGAGGCATCTGAGATATTGCTCAACACAGAACCAGCTATTTCTGCATTTATGTAGTGTCCATGTGTTGGGTCAAAAATATTGTCTCTTACATCGTATCCCCACTCTAATTTTGGAGATATTACAAAAAGTGATTTATTTGGAAATTCATAAATATTTTCACTAGCATAAGAGACAGAACTATCAAAAACTAGACTCTCCTTAAAGGTATTAGAAGAGAAAAGTTGTCTGGTATAAACAGAACCAAAACTACTTTTCTCTTTAAAACTTATAAAATCTTCATTGGATAAACCAACTTCTGTCCCCATAGAATTTTTATTATTTAGTGGCATATCAAAGTTTGTAGTTATCTCTTGCTTTATTTGAGTTACTCTTGTATTTAGACTTAATGTCTTTAGATTTCCAAAGAAATTTCTATGTTTTATACTGAGTTTAGCCATAGCACCTTCATTACTACTAGCCCCAATGCTGGCCTGAAAACGAATCGGCTTCTCATTTTCCGTAATCGTTACTTTTGCATCAACCTTGTTGTCCTCAGAGTGGATGGTTGTATCTATAATAGCCTTTGATATGCCGTCATTTGCATACAGATTTTCATAACTTTGTGCGATTTTATTTAGAGAAAATTGCTCATTTTCTTCTATCTTTAAAAGAGATTTTACTATATTTTTATCTATATTTTTAGAGCCAACTACTTCTATTTTTCCAAAATGACATATATTTTTTGGTTTTATTTCATAAACAATATATGCTCTGTTTTCCTCTTTATCAATCCATGCTTTTGATTCCAGATCAATATCGCAAAAGCCTTTATTTGCATACATGGTGGTTATATCCTTTTTACTTTGTGCAAACTTATCTGCGTCAAAAACTTCTCCATCTGTTATATTTAGCGTGCCATCGAGCTTTATATCTGAGATAATCGCTATATCTTTGATGATTGTTGGTTCGTTCTCTTTTATTTGGATAGTTATATTTTTGTTGTTACTACTGTGTGAAAGTTCTGCATGGAAATAACCTCTTGTTTTGTAGTAGTCTTTAAGTGTTTGAGTTATCAGCGAGACTGTTTTTATGTTGATAGATGGTTCTTCTTTTCCAAACTCATAAAAGTATGGTTTTTCTAGATTGATAGACTTATATAACTCTCTTGAGCTTATTTTCTTGTTCCCCTCAAGCAAAAGAGGCAATTTATCACCAAAAAGCAGCGATGAGAGAAAAAAATATATAAGTAATTTTCTCTTCAATGAAACTCCGGTTTAGAAAAAAATAGCACTGGCTCTATTGTGCTTTTTATTTGATTAGTTTTGATAGCCTTGCTTGAAGCTTTAGCCACATCCTATGTTCCATAAGTGGAAAGCCAGCGAAGGTTAAGCCACTCTCTTTTATACTTTTTGTTACACCACTTCTTGCGGCCATTGTTGTAAACGGAGCTATTTCAAGATGCCCAGCTGTTGCACTTTGTCCACCCATAACAACATTTCTACCCATTTTTGTTGAGCCAGAGATTCCTGTTTGAGAAACAAGAACAGAGTGCTCACCTATGATAGAGTTGTGACCGACTTGAACAAGATTATCTATACGGACACCTTTTTTTATAAGTGTTGCACCAAAAACAGCTCTGTCGATCGTGGTGGAGCTTCCAATCTCAACATTATCTTCAATGATAACGATTCCATTTTGATAAATCTTTTTGTGCTCACCCATCCTAGAAGTAGCAAAACCAAAGCCATCACTTCCAATAGTTGTGTTTGCATGAATGATACAGTCGCTGCCAATTTTACAATCTCTATAAACTGTAACACTTGGGTAAATTATAGTGTTATCTCCAACTACAGCCTTACAACCAATATAAACATGAGCCATAATGGTGCAGTTTTTACCGACAACAGCACCATTTGCAATCTCAGCTTTTGGCGACACAGTGGTACCCTTGCCAACTATGGCAGGCTGTAAATCACTCTCTTCAATAGGTGGAGCGAAATGTTTTGATAAAGTTGCCATTTGATAGTATGGAAAATCAACAACTAAAGCGACACAACCATCTGGAACATAAACCTTTGTTGCCTCATCTACAATAACCGCACCAGCTTTAGAGTTTTGAATATCTTTTATGTACTTCGAGTTTGAAACAAAAGATATCTCGTCCTTTGTTGCGTCGGCGAGAGTGTTCATTCTAGTTACCTCAAAGTCCACGCCATGATACTCTGCACCAATTATGAAAGCTATCTCTTTTATTTTCATACTAACTACCTTAAGAATTTAATTCTGCAATTTTACCCTGGATTATTCATTATCTATAGTATTTATCACGCCACTTTGACTAAAAATATATTAGCGTTCCAGCGCTACAGAGCCACTTCTAACTATCTCTTTAGGATTATATCTCTGTATGAGATTTAAAAAGTTTTCAACTCTTTTTGGCTCGTCTGCGACCATAACTATAATTATATTTTCACTAGCATTTACAATTTTGCCATTATAAGCAGCACAAAGAGTGCTTATATCTGTGATATTTTCAGTTACTGGAAATTTTATCAACGCCATCTCTTTTTCAACCAAGTCAGCATGTTCATAAACCTTTAAAACCGGTATAAGCTTATGAAGCTGTTTTGTTATCTGCTCTATTACTCTCACTGAACCAGATGTTACTATGGTTAGTCTAGAGTATTTACTGTTTGGGATTGGAGCAACAGTTAGAGATGTTATGTTATACCCACGACCAGAAAAAAGGTCTGTAATACGAGAAAGCACGCTAGCTTCATTAACTACTATAACAGAGATAACTCTTCTTGCATTTTCGTCTTGCATTATTTTTTCTCCTTTTTCTCTAGTAGCATCATGTTGTAAAGTGAACCACCTGATGGAACCATCGGCATAACATCTTCAAGTCTCTCTACGGCAACATCTATAAAGGCTACAATATTTTTCTCAATCGCATCTTTAAGAGCTATATCAAACTCCTCTTTTGTGGCAACTTTATATCCGATTCCGCCGAAAGCTTCTGAGAGTTTTACAAAATCAGGCTGAATACTTAAATCTGTTTCACTGTATCTTTTATCATAAAATAGTGTTTGCCACTGTCTAACCATCCCAAGATAGTTGTTGTTTAAGATAATGTTAATAACTGGCAATTTTTGCTCAACGGCAGTCATCAACTCTTGACAGTTCATAAGAATAGAGCCATCACCTGTAAAATTTATACTTATTTTCTCAGGAGATGCTGCTTTAACACCTATGGCAGCAGGGAAACCAAAGCCCATGGTTCCAAGTCCACCAGAACTTATAAACTGGCGTGGACGAGAAAATGGATAAAATTGCGCACTCCACATCTGATGTTGTCCAACATCTGTTGAGATATTTGCGCTGTCTCCGAGAAGTTCGCCTACCCTTTCAATTACCCATTGAGGTTTTATATTTTCAGTGTCATCATGATATGCCAATGGATGAAGCTCATCAAAATTTTTGATTGTCTTTCTCCATTGTTCATATTTCTCGGCTTTTATCACTATCGACTGCTCAAGCATCTCGCAAACAACATTTTTAATATCACCAACTATTGGATAATCAGCACTTACAAGCTTGGAGATGCTAGCTGGATCTATATCAACATGAACAACACCTGCATTTTTAGCAAATTCAGATAGCTTTCCAGTTACACGGTCATCAAATCTAGCACCAAGGGCAATAACCAAGTCAGTCTCACTCATCGCCATATTTGCGGCATATGAGCCGTGCATACCGAGCATAGAAACAAGAAGTTCATCATCATGGCTCAAAACGCCTCTAGCCATAAAAGTCTCAACAGCCGGAATACCTGTTTTTTTAACAAGCTCTCTTACTTCGTATGCTGCATTTGAATTTATTACACCTCCGCCAAGATAAAAAAGCGGTCTTCTAGCGTTTGCTATAGCTTCCATCACTTTTTTAATCTGACGAGGATTGCCTTTTGTGTGTGGCTTGTATGTTTCAAGGTCTAGCTCAATTGAGTAGTCAAATTCTGCAATTTGTGCCGTTACATCTTTTGGTATATCAACATGAACAGGACCGGGACGACCGCTAGAAGCAATATAAAACGCCTCTTTTAAAACTCCAGGAAGGTCAGCTGCGTTTGTTACAAGATAGTTATGCTTTGTACAAGAACGACTGATTCCAATAGCATCAATCTCTTGAAATGCATCCGTACCAATAAGACTCATAGGAACCTGTCCGCTAATAACAACAAGCGGAATAGAGTCCATATACGCGTCAGCCAAACCTGTTACGGCGTTAGTGAAACCTGGGCCACTTGTTATAATAGCAACACCAACTTTTCCACTGGCCTTTGAGTATCCTTCGGCTGCGTGGATTGCGGCTTGCTCATGTCTCGTTAGAATATGCTTAAAAGTTTTTTGTTTATATATCTCATCGTAGACATTCATAATAGCTCCGCCTGGATAGCCGAATATTGTCTCAACACCCTCTGCGATTAAAGCCTCAATGACCATCTGTGCGCCACTAATTTGCATGAGAAGTCTCCTATTTAAAAAAATTGTTTAATTATATCAAATCAAGTTATATCGCAGTTTAAAGCTAAATCTAGTTTTCCACTATAATACGGACTTAATCATTGTATATGACATCTAACTATTCATGAGGAGTTGAGTTTGAGATGTTGAATTTAACTCTATTACAGAATATTTAAAAAAAAACTTCGATATACATTGTTACATAATCTGTTAATTAACAACAATGTGTATCTTTTTATATTTTTAATTAACTGCTACTCTCTTATGTAATTTTCTTCTTTCAGTACTTTTTTTATCATCTGCTGGTGCTCTTCACCTTTTGTTTCTACATGAACCGTAACATTTGCATCGCCATAATCAAGAGAAACAGAAGTTCTATCGTATGCAATATGTACTATGTTGGCATTTAGTTGTTGTAAAATCTCCGTAAAACGCATAAGCGAACCGGGTTTATCGATAAGCGTAACGGTTAGCTTCATTTTTCTACCGGATTTCAACAATCCTTTTTCGATAATCACAGAGAGCAGTGTTACATCCACATTTCCGCCACTAAGCACAACTGCTACTTTCTTATCTTTAAGATGCTCTAGTTTATGATGAAGAAGCGCAGCAACACCAACCGCACCAGCACCCTCAACAACAAGTTTTTGTCTCTCCAGCAGAAACAGCATCGCACTTGCAATCTCTTCGTCATCAACACTTACAAATTTATCTACACTCTCAAGCATATAGTTTAGTGTAATAGTTGAAGTGTCTCTGACAGCAATTCCGTCCGCAATAGTTCTCACGCTTAAACTATCAATGGCTTGACCCAAATCAAATGAGTTTTTAAGTGCTGGAGCACCTTTGGCACTTACTCCAATCACTTCAATTTTGGGATTTCTACTCTTAATCGCCTTTGCCATACCAGAGATAAGTCCACCACCACCAACGGGAATAATGACAGCATCAAAGTCGCTACAACCATCTAAAATATCAAGAGCTAAAGTGCCCTGACCTGCCATAACTTCATCATCTTCAAACGGATGCACAAAAATAAGTGAATTCTCTTTGCCATACTTAGTTGCATAGGCATAAGCCTCATCATAATTTCCGCCAGCTAGGATAACCTCTGCGCCATAATATTTGACACCATTTATTTTAGTAAGAGGTGTTGACTCTGGCATAACAATCACCGCCCTTATATTAAACAAAGAGGCTGAGAGTGCTACTCCCTGAGCGTGGTTTCCAGCGCTCGCAGCTACAACACCAGATGCCCGTTGCTCGTCACTTAAAGTTGCTATCTTGTTATACGCACCTCTTATTTTAAAGGCTCCAGTCACTTGGAGATTCTCTTTTTTAAGATAAACCTGACACTCTGCAACTTGACTAAGATTTGGTGCATATGAGAGAGGAGTATCTACGATTACGCCCTTTATTCGATCTCTTGCTTCATATATTTTATTTATATCTAACAACTAAAAACCTTTTTTTATGGATGTTTCTACTGAAGTGCGCGATGTTCTACCATCGTACACATATTTTGAACAACTTGCATTCCTGCATCTTTAGCTTTTTGCGCAGCTTCGTTGTTTACAACTCCTTTTTGAGCCCAAAAAATCTTAACATCGCCTCGTTTTATACAAGCATCAGCAACGCTATGAAGTGCATCTGGCTTTCTAAAAACATCAACCATATCTATCTCAAAAGGTACCTCTAGAAGTGTGCGATAAACTTTCTCACCTAAAATCTCATCCTCTTTAGGGTAGATTGGCACTATCTTAAAGCCCTGCTCTTTTAGGTACTTCGCCACTCTATTACTATCTTTTGTCTCATCGGGTGATAAGCCAAATATTGCAATTGTTTTAGTTGTTTTAAAAATTTCTCTGATTTGTTCTTTATTTGAATTTACTAGTGGAAATTCGCACTCCATAAGACATCCTTTAAAAAAATATCAGTGATTATACCAGAGTGACTATATCTTTTAAGATAAATTAAAATAAAAGTATTAATATTTTAGATATTAAACAATATTATATAAAAATTTATCTGCTTCTTATAATAAAAATAAGTTAGAAAAATATAATAGAAATATATATGTAATTAATATCATTAAAGTCGCATATTTAGGCTAGATAAAGGGTAGAGATTGTAAAATCCTGACCATTTTAAAAAACAAAGGAAAGCTATATGAGTATTCCCATTTATACTTACGACGCGATTGTAGTTGGTGCAGGATTGGCTGGCTGTGCTGCTGCAAGAGAGCTACAAAATGCAGGTAAAAAAGTTGCTGTCATTACAAAACTTCATCCACTAAGAAGCCATTCAGGTGCTGCACAAGGTGGCATAAATGCCGCTTTTAGTGATAAAGACAGTGTTGAGCTTCATGAGTTTGATACAGTAAAAGGAAGCGACTATTTAGCTGATCAAGATGCTGTAGAGTTTATGTGTAAAAATGCTCCAGAGACTATTCGTTGGGCTGAGAGAATGGGTGCTGCATTTAGTAGAACGCCAGATGGCAAAATCGCTCAAAGACCTTTTGGTGGGCAATCTTCTCCTCGTGCATGCTATGCAAAAGATAGAACAGGACTTACTCTTCTTCAAACCATATACGAACAAGCTTTCCGTGTTGGCGTTAAGTTCTGGGATGAGTGGTATGTTGCGGATTTAATCTACAAAGATGGCAAAGTTTCAGGTGTTGTAGCTTTTAACATTAGAGATATGGAAATGGCGATTTTTAACGCTAAGTCGGTAATGTTTGCCACTGGCGGATATGCTCGTGCATACAAAATCAACTCAAACGCTCACGCCAACACTGGTGACGGTCTCTCTATTGTAGCTCGTCATGGTCTTCCGCTTGAAGATATGGAGTTTGTACAATTTCATCCATCTGGACTTTCAGGAAATGGTGTTTTAATCTCTGAAGCTGCTCGTGGTGAAGGTGGAAAACTGTTTAACTCTTTAGGCGAGAGATTTATGGAAAAGTATGCTCCAAGTGCTATGGAGTTAGCATCTCGTGATGTTGTTTCTCGTGCAATCTTAAATGAAATCAGAGAGGGTCGCGGTGTTGGACCTAGAAAAGATGCGGTATTTATAGATGTTACTCATCTTGGTCGTGAAAAAATCATGGAAAGACTTCCAGAGCTTCGTGATTTGGCTATCACATTTTTAGGTCTTGATATGATTAAAGAGCCTATTCTAATCTCTGCAACAGCTCACTACTCAATGGGTGGAATTCCTGTAAATATCGCTGGAAATGTTCGTAAAAACAACTCAGAATTGATTGAAGGTTTCTATGCAGCTGGTGAGTGTTCTTGCGTATCTGTTCATGGAGCAAATCGTCTTGGAGCAAACTCAGTTCTTGAGGCACTTCTGTTTGGTCGTTATGTTGGTAAAACAATGGTTAGCGAAATTGATGACATTAAACTTCGTGTTGCAACGCAAGAAGATGCAAAAACTGCTGTGCATGAAATCGAATCTCTACTACACAAAAATGGTCACGAGAGCGTACCTGCACTTCGTGAAGAGCTACAACAGTGTATGACTGCAAATGCTGGTGCATTTAGAACAAAAGAGACTCTTGAAATCGCTATTGCTAAAGTAAAAGAGCTTCGTCAAAGATATAAAGATATTCGCATTAAAGACAAATCAAAAGTATTCAATACAGAACTTCAAGAAGCTATAGAGCTTGGTCATATGATTGATTACTCTGCGTTCATTGTTGAGAGTGCTGTTGCTAGAAACGAGAGTCGTGGCGCACACTATAGAGAAGATTTTGAAACTCGTAACGATGAAGAGTTCTTAAAACATACAATGGCTTATATGGATGAAAATGGTGATATTACGCTTGATTATATGGATGTCGTTCTCGGCAAACATGAGTTAAAAGCTAGAACTTATTAAGGAGAGGTGCATGAGTACACATACAATCACCACACAAAAAGTAAATTTTAAAGTATTTCGTTTCAATGCCGAAGATGATTATCTTCCATACTATGAAAACTACAGCATGGATGTTACATCTGAAGAGGTTGTTTTAGACATATTAAACAGAATCAAATGGGATCATGATGGTAGCTTTTCATACCGCCGTAGCTGTCGTCATGGCATCTGTGGGGCTTGCGCTATCAAAGTAAATGGTCGTTCAACTCTTGCTTGTAAAGAGAGTATGACAACTATGATTGAGTACTTTGGAAACGAGCTTACAATTGAGCCGTTAAGTACAAAAAGAGCTGTTAAAGATATGATTATTGATAAGGCTGACTTCTGGGATAAACATGCAAAAGTGAACCCTTACCTTGTTGCAGACATAGATGAAGCTCCGACTTGTGAAAATCTTGTATCGCCTCATGAAGCAGAAGAGTTAGATGAAGCGGATCTTTGTATTCAGTGTGGTGCATGTCACTACGCTTGTCCTGTTGTTGAGATAAATGAAGATTTCTTCGGTCCAGCTGCTTTTGCTGCGGCATATCGCTTTGAATCCGATGTTCGCGATAGTGACGCAGATAGACTTATAGCGGTAAATGAAGAGAAACAAGGTGTCTGGGATTGTGCTAAATGTTTTGAGTGTGCAGAGGTTTGTCCAAAAGATGTAAACCCTATCTCAAAAATCACAAAACTACACCAAATGGCATTTAAAAAAGGTGTTGCGAAAAACAATGTTGCAACTCGCCACGCCGTTGGTTTCTTCCACTCAATCAAAAAGCGCGGTGTGCTTGATGAGGGCGGCTTAGTTCTATACTCTGAGGGTCCATCAATCGTAAAACATATACCTGTCGCACTTCAAATGTTTAGAAAAGGTAAAATAACAATGCCTTGGAATATGCCAAAATCTGACAATCTAGATGAGATTCAAAAACTTATAAAATCATCGTCAACAGTAAAGTTCTAGGAGTAGATAAATGAAAAAATTAAAATATGCACTTTTTACAGGATGTACAGCAAAACAGAGTACTCCAGAACAGATGATGTCAACAATGGCAGTAGCTCGCAAGTTAAACATAGAACTAATCGAACTAACAGAAGCATCTTGCTGTGGTGCTTCGCATCTACAAGATTATGATGACTTTTTATCTCTTGTTCTAAACGCTAGAAATATAGCTTATGCCGAAAAACATGAGCTTACAATGGTAACAATCTGTAATACTTGTCAACTAAACACAGCTATGACAAAACACAGACTCGACAACAATGCAGAGCTAAAAGCAAGAGTAAATGAAAAACTTGCAGAAGTTGGCTTAGAGTACAAGGGTACTTCACTTGTAACTCACTTCCTCTATGCAATTATTGATGATTTTGGTTTAGATAAAATCAAAGAGATGGTTGTAAAACCTCTTAGCCAATTCAACATAGCTCCATTTTACGGATGTCATAATATCCGCCCATCTGAGCTTCACAACGAGTCTCACAAAACAGCGGAAAACCCATACAACCCTACTTCACTTGATGATTTGATTATCGCTTGTGGTGGTAAAAATGTTGAGTATGAGCAAAAAAATAAGTGCTGTGGTTTCCACATCGAGCTACAAGCACCGCACACAGCAGCAGTTCTAACAGGAAATGCTATCGCAGGTGCAACTGACCAAAACGCAGACATGATGGTAACACCATGCCCACTTTGCCACCTAAAACTAGACACGCAAGCACACCACGCATCAAAAGCAATCGGAAGAGAAGTTTCACTCCCAGTTCTTCACATGCAACAGATGATAGGCTTGGCTCTTGGATGTACTCCAGCCGAACTTGGACTAAAACACCATGTTACGGAAGTTAACTTTATCTAAAACTAAAAAATAGAGAGGTTTTCTCTCTGTTTTCTTTCTCTCCTCCTTTTATCGCGTAAATTAGTCTCAGAAGTTGTTAAAATGAAAATTTATTCACAGTATAATTTTAATTTTTGTGAAATTCACTTAAGTTTTGATAAAATGGTATATCAATAAATTATTGGAGTTTATTATGCAAACAATAGCAGTGCAAATTAAAAATGATTATGTTCAGAAGTTTATGAAGTATGTTAATAGTCATAGTGAGCATATTGCCATCGCAAAAGATAAAAACTTAGAATGTGACCCATATTTTTATGAGAGACAAAAAGAGTTACATCAAATAAAAAATGATATTGATAATGGTAAAATTAAAATGATAGAAAATGATGATTTTTGGGATGATATAGATAATTATGTAGAAACTCTGAAAAAATGAGAATTATAAATAATCCAGAATTTTCTAAAGAATTAAAAGATATACTCAAAAATATAGCAAACGATAAGCCACTCGCTAGCAAAAAATTTGCTAAAGAGCTAAAAGAAAACATCAAAAATATTCCAAATAACCCATATATGTATCCGCCATCACAGTATTTTAATGATAAAGATGTAAGAGACATGACATATAAAAAATATACTATAGTCTATCAAGTGGTATTAGAAAGAAATACTATAGAAATAATGAAAATATTCAATAAAAATAAACCGTCATAACAGAACAGATTGAGCGAAAAGTAGGGATTCATTCACAGGGGCATTTTTTTCAAAACTCGAAAAAGTAAGCCAATAAGGCTATAAGTCCTCCGCTACATAGGTATATGCCTCAAGCGGCATGCCACTGAGTTTGAATGTTATATGTAAATATTAGATTACTCTCTGTGAACGAATCTCCACTTTTTGTCAAAAATAATATACTCTAAATTTCAACTAAACTACAGTCTTTCAATTTGTCATAAAATTACACTACTGTAAATGAATCTCCACCTTTTACTCGTTCCCATCGTCTTCGATGGGAACACACACAACTAATACTGACGATCACAGAGCGTGGAAACTAGAAAAGACGGTTACTCTCAAGTAAGCATGAATCTATCAAAATCATTAATAAGTAAAGTTGTGAAAAGTGAAAGTAGAGATTCACTCACAGGGGTGTAATTAATATTAGATATAATATTTCAATGATTTAAAAATATGGAATTTCAATGTTCAAAATAATGGCAAGGTCAATATATGCATTACTTATCTTCATAGGAGTAGTAGGTGGAGTTTGGTCTTTTTATAATGAATTAGTTTCATTAGAAGATTATAAGCTATCTCTTTTTTTGAAAAGTGAAGAAAAACTTATTGAAAATGAACATTCTAATATTGGCCTAACTATGGCATATAATGGGGTTGGAATCAACTCTCTTTACCTAACTAAATATACACTAAAAAATACTGGGAAAAGAGCATTAACTAGAGATTATATTTATGAGCCAATCCAAATATCTATTGGTAATAAAAATAGTATTTTAAAAGTAACATCAAACAATCATCTACTAACTCATACAAATGACTCAATAACTATTAAATGGGATTTATTTAATCCAGATGAAAGTATAAATGTCTTAATTTTTTCAACTGAACCAATCAAACTGAATATCCATCAAAAAATTAAAGAAATTAAAACGATCACGTTCGTTAATGAAATTAAAAATCCAACAATAACCAAACGATTCAAATCTATAAATATAATCTGGTATTTACTAATGATTTTTGCTATGTTAATTACTATTGATGGACTTTTTTTAATAAAAAATGATTCAAAACTTGATAAAATTTTTGCATTTCTTAAATCTTTACCTACTTTGAAAAGCATTGAAAAAGAAGATTACTTCTCAGAGCTCAAAAAATTATACGAAGATTATTATAATTCTGCTCCACTACTCTTTGTAAAACCTAATGATTTGAAAAAATTAATTTCTGCATATATTACCCCATTAGAAACTATTTCTGATTTCGAGCTTGTTAGAGCCAAACAAGAGGGTATCAACTATGTGCGTAATGCAAATTTATACAATATTAGAACACAGAATATACTGTTTGGCCCTATTCTTTTTATTATTTCTTTTATTGCTATTATAGTTTTATTATTTCTTCCATCTTTCCCAATTTTTTAAATTACACCCCTGTGAATGAATCTCCACTTTTTATCAAAAAATTATATACTCTAAATTTCAACTAAACTAAAATCTTTCAATTTGCCATATATTTTATTGTAATGAATATAAATGGCTAAGATGCATGATTAAAATATAGGATTGACAAATGCCGACAAGATTAAGAGTGGACTTAGCTGGTTATCATCATATTGTAAATCGTGGAGTAAATCGTTGTGATGTTTTCAACTCCAATGAGGATAAAGAAATATTTTTACAAATCATCAATAAAAGTGCCATGCTTTATAAGACAACACTACATGATTACTGTTTAATGGACAATCATTATCACTTTCTGATAGAGACACAAAAGGAAAATCTATCATCTTTTATGAGAGTAGTTAACGCAAACTATGCAAAATATTTTAACAAAAAATATAAACGCAGTGGGCATCTATGGCAAGATAGATACAAATCAAAATACATTACCTCTGAAAACTATCTTTATTCACTAATCAGATATATTGAAAACAATCCTCTTGAGGCCTCTATGGTTCATAAGATAGGTGCTTATCCATACACATTATCATTTCTGATTTTTAACGCAAAAGATTACTATCCATGCTGTAGTGATTCTATCTTAATCAAACAATTTGACCTCAAAACTTTGAACGAATTTTTAGGAGAACCTATGAATGACAAAGAGCTACAATGTATAAAAACAAAAGAGAAGCAAAAAATACTCAAAGAAGATGGTATTTTATATGTGAAGCAAGAAAAACAATTTCAAGAGCATTTTTATGATATTTCCACAAATTCAGATAGAAACTTAGCAATACTTAATGCATACCAAGACGGTTACTCTCAAGTAAGCATAGCCTCATATTTGAATCTATCAAAATCATTGATATGTAAAGTTGTAAAAAGCAAAAGTGGAGATTCACTCAAAGGGGTGTAATTTACAAACATTATCCATAAAAATAGCAATCTCAGAGTAGTTTTAAATTTTGCTATTTCCTATAATTCTCCTACAAAGTTTTAAAAAGAGGTTCTATGAAAAAAACAACTAAAGATGAATATCTTCAAAGTATCTATAAAGTTATTTATTATATTGAACAAAATTATAATAATGATTTAACTCTTGAAGAGTTGTCAAAAGTTGCAAGTTTTTCAAAATACCATTTTCATAGAATTTTCAGCTCTGTAATTGATGAGAATTTGAGTGACTATATAAGAAGAGTAAGACTTTCAAGTACAACAATGAAATTTAAAACAAATCTAAGCATCACCCAAATAGCACAAACAAGCGGATATGAAACTCACGCTTCTTTTTCTAAAGCTTTTAAAAAGCATTTTAAGATAACTCCAAAAGAGTTTTCAAAAAATGCAAAAAAGAAAAAAGGAAACAAAATGTTAGAACCAAAAATTGTAGAGATAGAAACTATTGATGTTTTGTATGTGAGAAAAACTGGAAGTTATATGCATTCTGCTGATGAGGCGTGGAAAACGATGGTAACATTTGTTAGTCAGAATGAGCTATTTGAAAAAGCAGTTGCACGGTATGGTATTTCTCATGATAATCCAAATGTGATAGAAGAACATAATTTGAGATATGATGCTTGTTTGGAATTAAATGAAAGTGTAAATCCAATGGGAGAAGTATCTATCAAACAAATTGCCGGCGGTAAATATGCTCTTTTTATGCATAAAGGTTCTTATGCACTTATAGGTGAAACTTTTAGAAACATAGGTGATTGGATAGTTGAAAGTGGTGTAAGTTTAAGAGATGAACCATCATTTCAAAAATATCTTAATCTTGACCCTACAGGAATAAAAGAAGAAGATTTACGAACAGAGCTTTATGTACCAATTAACTGATATTGATAACAAAACTTTGGAAAGAAATAGTTTACCCTAGCGGGATTCATATTTCTCAAGTAAAATGTTATACACCAAAAGGAACTTACATTGAATATAGAGTATAAATTAAATCCAAGCCTAACAGAAAATGAATTTATAGATATTCTTAATCGTTCAACTTTAGGCGAAAGAAGACCTATTGATGACAAAGAGTGCATTAATGGCATGATAAAGCATGCAGATATTATTGTTATAGCAACCGAGAATGAAAAAATAGTTGGTGTAGCTAGGTCAGTAACTGACTTTAACTACTGTTGCTATTTATCTGATTTAGCGGTAGATAAAGAATATCAGGCACAAGGCATTGGTAAGAAACTTATAGATATGACACAAAAACAACTGGGTGAAAAATGTAAAATTATTTTACTATCTGCACCAAGCGCAACAGAGTATTATCCAAAAGTAGGATTTACACAACACGCTTCAGCTTGGACTCTTGCGAGAGATAAAAAGATAGTATAAACAGATGTGTTGCTTGTTCTCATCGTCCTCAATGGAAATGTATATAACCAACACTAACAATATGGAAGTTAGAAAAATTGACATCCTAAAAATATTAAGATAAAATGACAATATCTTGTCAATTAGGAGTTTTAATATGCAAGCAGTATTTTATTCACAAGCTAGAAACAATTTAAGAGATCTTATCAACAAAGTTTGTGATGATTTTGATGAGTATATCATCACAACAAAAGATGACAAATCAGCGGTTTTGATCTCTTACGAGGAGTATAGTTCTATGAAAGAGACCATGTATCTGCTCTCATCCAAAAACAATAGAGATAGACTAAATGAATCCATGGATCAAATTGAGAATTTAAAATTTTCAAAAAGAGAAATTGAGTTATGATTATTGGATTTTCTGATAATACATGGGAAGATTATCAGTTTTGGGTGCAAAATGACAAAAAAATAGTAAAAAGAATCAATCTGCTTATAGAGGATATAAAAAGAAATCCGATTGACTCAAATGGATTAGGTAAACCTGAGAGACTAAAAGAAAACTATCAAGGATATATTTCTAGAAGAATAACCGCAGAACATAGGCTGGTTTATAAAATAATTGACGATTTGCTTGTGATTGCGCAATGCAAATTTCATTACTAACTAACTACTAGCAATAATTTACACAAAACGAAATCCAAACAAACTTACTAAAAGATATAATGAGACTTGATGATTAGGTACAAATATACAATATAGTTTCAACTATTTTAGACACAGGCAAAATTTATAGCACTTAGTTTTTAGGTCTAAAAGCTTTTATAACTTCCTCGTTAGTTTCAATATATGGTCCCTCAATCAAGTCGATACAGTAAGGAACTGCTGGGAAGACTGCATCTAGACACTCTCTTATTGATTTTGGTTTTCCCGGTAGGTTTATGATTAGGCTTTTGCCTCTTATGCCTGCGCTTTGGCGAGATAGGATTGCTGTTGGTACATACTTAAGACTCACCTGACGCATTAGTTCACCAAATCCCGGCATCATCTTCTCGCATACATTCTCAGTTGCTTCTGGAGTTACATCTCTTAGGGCTGGACCTGTTCCGCCTGTTGTAACGACCAAACAGCACTCCTCTTTATCGCAAAGTTCTATCATTGTAGATTCTAAAATATCTTGCTCATCAGGGATGCATCTGTAAACTATCTCAAACTCACTTTTTAGATAATCTTTCATAGTATCTTGAATCGCTACTCCTGAAATATCCTCATATATGCCTTTGCTTGCTCTATCACTTGCCGTTATTACGCCTATCTTAATCTTGCTCAATATAATATCTCCTAATTCGTTTGTAAAAAATGGTTTGCATTTTTAATATATGTCACAGTTGCTACTTCTAAGAAAAACTCTCTTGCTCCAACGACATCTATGATTTTATCTTCACCGCCAAGATAAACTTCTAGTTTTATACCTTTACTAACCAAAAAATGTAGCTCTTTTGCATCCCACACATAATCTAGTAACTCTTCAAGTTCATCCAAGCTTGCATCATAATGCTCCAAATCTCTCTTTGGGTATGGATAAAAAGCAACTTTTACAAACTCCTCCAAATAGCTTTTTTTATCTTTAATAAAGCCCAAAATCTGGGTTTTTTTGAACTCTCTACTTTTGGTTTGAAAAAATATTGGGGAAAACAGTTGCAGAGTATCTACTCTTTTGGAGTTCTCTAACTGCTCTTTAGCGTATTTTAGTGCTTTGGTAGCTCCATAGCTAAATCCGCAAACACTGTAATCTGAACTATTTATATACTCCTTGAAGAAGTGCTCATCATTTTTTAGAGAAAATCCACTATAAAACTTCATCTATCAACCCTCTAACTGCCGATTTTGTTATGCTTTCCCTCTCATAAAGAATATTCTCAACTTGTCTCATAACCAAAAGCATAGAACTAAGAAAAACTCTTGTCTCTTCATATAACCTACTCATCAAAACCTCTGCTTCACCATTTTTAGAGATAAGCGTTGCTCCCATGCCATACTCTTTGAGCATTTTATGGACTATCTCTTTTGCTTCATCCAAATCATCTTTGGCACTGCTTACATGCTCTTTAAATTTTATATCACAAGCTACTAAACCAGCTAAGAGCATCTTTACTCTTGATTCTAGTTCATGCTCAATCAATGGCTCATCAGTTGCTGGGGTAAGTTTCTCGCTTGATAGCATCAATTTCTCAAATGGCAAGTCGAAGTAAGTAGCGCAGATAACTTTTCCAGATTGGTAAGTTATGCGATACTCTTTTTGCTTTTCACTTAAAATCTGGAGTTTTTTCTTTCCAAACATTACCTTATCTTTGACTTGATGAAAATGCTCTAATGTAACTTGAAAATTTTGCTCTCTGATTGAAAGGAGTGCTGCTTCATTTACCAGTGCCGCCAATGATGCGCCGTTAAAACCGACTGTCATATTTGCCAATATTTTTAAATCTACATTGTTTGGTATTTTACTTAGATATTTAGAGAGGATTGACTCCCTCTCTTTCTTTGTTGGAAGTTCTACAAAAACTCTTCTATCAAATCGTCCAGCTCTAAGAAGTGCCGAATCTAGGACATCTATCTTGTTTGTAGCTGCGACAACAATTACACCGCTAGAACTCTCAAAACCATCCATCTCTGTAAGAAGTTGGTTTAGAGTGGCTTCTCTCTCATCATTTCTCTGTCCATCTCTTTTTTTACCAACAGCATCTATCTCATCTATAAATATAATAGCAGGAGAGTTGTTTTTGGCAGCTGTAAAAAGGTCATGAACTCTCTTTGCTCCCATCCCAACATAAATCTGGACAAAAGATGCACCACTTTGATAGTAAAACGGTACACCTGCCTCGTGTGCCACAGCTTTTGCTATCATAGTTTTTCCAACCCCCGGAGGACCAACCAAAAGAACACCACGAGGCATTCTAGCACCAAAACTTTTATATCGTTTTGGATTTTTCATAAAGTCTATAATCTCTTCAAGTTCTGCTTTTACATCACTTATGCCACCAATATCGCCAAAGGATACATCACTCTTGATTGATTCAATTACAGATGATGATTCCAGCATTGATTTTGCTGAATTTTGTTCTGTCTTAGTACCTATGGAGTAGTTGCTTCTTTGAAACCATCTAAAAATAAGAGAGCCGATGCCCAAAAACAAAACTAAAAAGAGAAGATAAACAATGATGCTTGGACCACTTTGCACTTCTACTTCATAATCTACAAACATTTTTGGGGTGACTTGTGAAGAAGCAATTTTATATAGTTCGCTGTCTGTTTTAAGATATACATACTCTTTAGATACTATCACTTTTTTCACTTTGTGATTTTCTAAAATATCAGTTGCATTATTAAGTGTTATTGGATCTGCGCTATCTCTTAACATTGCAAATAAAATCAAGATGATTATCAAAAAAGCAGATGTATAGAGTGCAATTCTGTTTGATTTAGACTCTAGCATAGTTGGCATCCTCTCTTGCGTCATACTTTGTGATATTTATCCAGTTTCCAACCAAATCTTCATCGGACTCAATAATTATCTTATTAAAATGCTGGTCGTATCCTACAAACAAACCATCTTTTTCACTCTCAACCAAAACATCAAGTTCCCCGCTAAAACTCTTTCTAAACTCAAGATTTTTTGATACAACCAGTGTTTCAAGCTCATGAAGTCTCTCTTTTGCGATATTTCCACTTACCTCTGGTTTCATGGTTGCTGCTGGTGTCCCATCTCTTTTTGAGTAGGTAAATGCGTGAAGATGGGTTAGTGGCAAATCCTTAGCATTTCTCATAGCCTCTGCCCAAAGCTCTTGGCTCTCTCCTGGATGCCCTGTGATAAAATCAGTTCCTATCGCAAACCCTTTTTCTGCCAAGAGCTCAAACAGCTCTCTATCTTTTTTATAAATATTTCGTCTATTCATATACTTTAACATCTGAGGAGAGGTGTGTTGAAGTGCAATATGCAGGTGTTTTTCAAGCCAAGGTTCACTCAAAATCTCTTTAAATTCATCGCTCATCTGAACAGGTTCCACACTCCCAAGTCTAATGCGTCTAACACCTCTAATCTGTGAGATTCTTTTCATAAGAGATGCTATAGAACTATCTGTTTTTTGTCCGTAGCTTCCAACATTTGTACCCGTCAAGATAAACTCTCCAAAGCCATTTCCTGCAAGCTTTGTGATCTGCTCTAAAATTCTGCTCTCTGGCATACTTCTGGCATCTCCACGAACCGATGGGATTATGCAGTATGAACAGCGAAAGTCACAACCCTCTTGAATCTTTATAAACGCCCTGCTCTTGCCGATAAAATCATCAACAACAGCTTCATCTATGTAGTTTAAATCGCCAAGCTCATAAAATGGCTCTTCTCTTTTTAACATCTCATCTATTTTTAGCTTTTCACTTTGACCAAATACGCCTGAAACTCTGCCTTGTTCTAAGAGTTTTTCACCCTTTGTATGCGCTCCACAACCTGTTAAAAATATTTTAGCCCCGCCATTTTTTTCTACTTGCGAGATATATGAGCGAACATGGGAGTCGGCACCGTTTGTAACGGTGCAAGAGTTTACAACAACAACATCTGCTTCGTTTTCATCTTCTGTAATGTCATAATCTTTTAAAGCGCCCATCATAACTTGCGAGTCATAAAGGTTTGTTCTACAGCCGAATGTTTTAAAATATACTTTTTGCTTCACTGAACATCTCCGAATTCTGTAAAAAGTGCTCTTGTCTCAGAACCTTCAATATTGATTTTTTGAGTAGGATAAGCAATTATAATGTCATCTTCTTTGTTAAAAGCATCAATAATTTCAGTAGATATAGTGCTTCTTAACACTAATGTACCGTAAGCATTAGTCAAATACCAAGAGTCAATAGATATACCGTTTGGCTCTATAAAAGAGAATATTCTAGGCTCCACATTTGTATTTTTAAGACTATATTCACTTCTCAATTTACCCAACTGCTTTCTAGTTATATCAGTATAGCCCTTGGCATATTTTTTTGTTATTTCTCTACAAAGATGCATGGCTTTTTTATGATTTGAATCAAATGTTATGGTTATTTGAACACCATCCCAAACAGTTTTTAAAGAACCGTGTGTGTAATTTGCAACCATTCTAGTGAATATGTAATTATTTGGTACAAATATAATTCTTCCGGCTCTTCTGTTTTTCATAATAGAAGTTAAAGTAACATCTTCTAGTATAGTCATGCGAAGAAGCGAAATATCCATAACATCCCCTATATACTGCATACCATCCATATCCACACGGATTCTGTCTCCAACGCGAATACTACCGCCAAACACTATTACAAGCCATCCCAATATGCTCATAAACCAATCTTTCATGGCAATAGCGATACCAGCAGATGCAAATCCAAGTATTGTTACTAGATATCCTGCATTCTCAATATAACTAAAAAACACAATTAAAATTATCAGAGTAAAATTTATAAAAGTAATGACTTTGTTGGCCATATAAAATCTATCATTATCGGTGATATATTTTTTTATGAAGAGCTTAAGAAGAAAAAATATAACAAATATTACTAGAACAGTTATTCCTATTTTTACAAGCTTGATTATCTGTGCATCTATGCTTTTATCAACTTCTATCTCTACAATATCAAGCCTCTGTCTGTAGACCTCAGAAGCGACAACCATTGTATCTATGGCAATTTCAAACTGTTCAAGTTGCTTATTTTTATTTTTAATATCGCTTAAAAATTTATTTTCTGGGTCTAACTTCTCTATCTCTTTGTATATTTGCATTTCTGATTTTAAAAGAGCGATAATTTCACTAAGCTCTTTCTTTTTTAATTCATAGTCATCAAAATTCTTTTCTAGTGCCTTAATGTGAGATATACCGGTAAATATATCAATTGGATTGGTTATTGGCTGTGCTTTTTCTATGATTGGCGGAGTTAGTAGATTTGAAAATGGAGAGCCATCTTTCTTTTTTAACTCGCTTGTTTGTGATATCAAAATACTTCTTTTTGAAACAAGTGTATTTAACTCATCAATCTCATCTAGTGATTTATCTGGTTTTCTTTGAAGATAGCTGATTTTTTCTTTTACTTTTTCTAAATTTTTGGAAACTTCCAATGATGTAAGGTATGAGTCACGACTCTTTATCCAAACACTATTTTTGTTAGCTATTTTTGCCTCAATTGTTTTTAAATCAGACAAATATAAGGAAACATTTTCTTTTTTAAAGTTCTCTTTTTCTAACTCTTTTTGCTCTTTTGTGAGCTCTATTGTTTTTTGTTTACTGCCTGAATCAAATTGTTTAATGGTGGCTGAAAAAAGCAATGTGGAAGCAATCAGCAATAAAAACAGTGTTCTATTCATCTATCTATCTCCAAATCTATTCAAAACAGAAACAACAGTGCTAGCATCAATCTTGTCAGTTATAACAACATCACCTATTCCACGAGGCAAAATAAAAGTTACCGATGAATCAGAGCTTTTTTTATCCAAAGAGAAAAGCTCATAAAAAGCATCTGCATCTTTAATCTCGTAAGACACCGGCAGTGCATATTTTTCCAAAAGCACCTTAACTCTGGATGCTTCTTCGGCGTTCATGAGTCCGACTTCAACAGCTAGTTCATTTGCCATCACCATGCCAATAGCCACCGCTTCACCATGTAAAAATTCTTTATATGCAGTCTCATTTTCTATAACATGACCGAAAGTATGCCCATAATTAAGAGCAGCTCTTAGCCCATGCTCTTTCTCATCTTGCGCCACAACACTAGCTTTTGTTTGTACGGCTTGTTTTATTACATCAACTAAAATCTCTTTATCATCAAGATTTGCGCCCTCTAAAAATTTAAAAAAAACTTCATTAAAAGTAACTGCCATTTTGACTATTTCAGCAAAACCAGCACCAAACTCTCTTTTTGGTAGAGTCGTTAAAAAATATGGGTCGATATAGACCGCTTTTGGTTGATGAAAAGAGCCAATAAGATTTTTCCCAAAGGCATTATTCATGCCAGTTTTGCCACCAACGCTTGCATCTACTTGAGAGAGAAGCGTTGTTGGAATCTGAATAAAATCAATCCCTCTTTGATAGATGCTAGCAGCGTATCCCGTCATATCACCAATAACACCGCCACCAAAGGCAATCAACATAGATTTACGGTTAAATCTATGTTCAAACAAAGAGTTTAAAATCTCATCTATACTCTCTTGATTTTTATACTCTTCGCCATCCTTTAAAGTTATGACATGAAGCTCTTTTGCACTAATTTTTGAAAGAAGATACCCTAAGTGAAGTTTAGAGATAGTGGAGTTTGTAACAATAGCTACTTTTTTATCAAAATGAAGCTTTGGAAGTGTGTCGATTGTAATGTCATACGAATCATCAACAATCTTTTTAAGAGCGATATTTACTTGCATTTTTTATCCATAAATAATTTATATAATCTCGTAGATGATACTTAAAAAATACTAATAAATCGCTAATAAAGTGCCAAATCAAGAATCTGATATAGACAAAAATTAAAAAACTATTTTAAATTTTTAAAGAGTGCTTATTTTTCTTTAGTTTTTTTAGCTGTTTTTTGCGTCTCTTTAGGGTGGCGCGGTTTCATTTTTCTATCTTTAGTGGAGCTTTCTATTTTATCTGGGTATAGATAAAAATCTCTATACCTATGACACTCTTAGCTATTACGCTTCAGATAAATTACCCCAAGCGGAGGTAGAGTTAGCGAGATGGAAAGCTCTCTTCCCATGGCTGATTCTCTGGTTGCTTGAACTGGTTTAGTGTTTCCAATGTTCCACCCATCATAAGCAGTGGATTGAGAGTTAAATATCTCTTCGTATTCTCCCTCATGGGGAACACCTAAAAGATAACCATCTCGCGTTATATCAGAGAAATTACAAACAACATAAATAGTCTCAAGGGGATTATCACTTTTGCGCATAAAGCTGATACAGTTGTGGCTGTAGTCTCTATCATCAATCCACTCAAACCCCTCTCGTTTCTCATCATATAGATGTAAAGCTCGCTCAAGGCGATACAGTTGGTTTAGAGAACTAACCATTTTTTGCAAACCACTGTGCAGAGGGTACTCAAGCAGATGCCAATCAAGTGAGCGCTCAAAATTCCACTCTGCAAACTGGGCAATTTCGCCTCCCATAAAGAGCAATTTTTTTCCAGGATGAGCCATCATGTAAGCATACAAAGAGCGTAAATTGGCAAATTTCTGGTTGTTGTCGCCTGGCATCTTGTTAATCAAAGAGCCTTTCATGTGGACAACTTCATCATGACTAAGCGGCAGCATAAAGTTTTCATCAAATCCATACCACATACTAAATGTGAGCTGATGATGATGATGCGATCGGTAGATTGGGTCATAACTCATATATTTTAGTGAGTCATGCATCCAGCCCATATTCCACTTAAATCCAAATCCCAATCCTCCAACGCTAACAGGACGAGTTACCATCGGAAAAGCAGTTGATTCCTCAGCAATCATCACAATGTCACAAAATTCACCATAGATGAGCGTGTTTAGCTTTTTTAAAAATTCTATGGCTTCAAGATTTTTATTTCCGCCATGTTTATTTGGTATCCACTCTCCCTCTTTGCGCGCATAATCAAGATGGAGCATAGATGCAACTCCATCAACGCGAATCCCATCAATGTGATATTTATCACACCAAAACATTGCGGAACTTAGCAAGAATGACTGCACTTCATTTCGTCCATAGTTAAAGATGATGCTACCCCACTCAGGATGAAAACCTTGACGCGGATCGTCATGTTCATAAAGTGCCGTTCCATCAAAGTTTATAAGTCCATGCATATCAACCGCAAAATGTGAAGGCACCCAATCCATAATAACGCCAATGCCATTTTGATGAAGAGTATCAATCAAAAACATAAGATCATTTGGAGTTCCAAAACGCGCTGTTGCTGAGAAATATCCAACAACTTGATATCCCCATGAGCCATCATACGGAAATTCCGTGAGTGGCATAAACTCAACATGAGTATAATTCATCATCTTAAGATATTCTACAAGCTCATTTGCCAGCTCAAAATAAGTTAAAGAGCGATTATCCTCCTCCACCTTTCTTCGCCACGAGCCTAGATGTATCTCATAAACAGTGATTGGTGCGTCATGTGCATTTTTCTTAAATCTATTTGCCATCCACTCGCCATCGTTCCAAACATTTTTATCAATATTCCAAACTTTAGATGCTGATTTTGCTGGCACTTCTGCATAGAATCCAAAAGGATCGCTCTTATCATGGATGATATTATGAAATTTTGAGACAATGTGATATTTGTAGGTAACTCCCATTGTAACACCAAGAACAAACCCTTCCCAAATCCCAGAATCATCGCTCCTAAGAGCCAAAGGGTGTGTTGTTGTGCTGTAGTGGTTAAAATCGCCACGAACACTTACAGACGCCGCATTTGGAGCCCACACTGCAAAATGAACTCCCATCTCTGCATCACGCTCCATTGGGTGAGCCCCAAATTTGTTGTAAAGTTTAGTGTGATTACCTTGTTTAAATAGGTAAATATCCATCTCGCTAAGCAGAGATATATCGTGATATATAGGGTGATTATACATGTCCTTTTCTCCCTTTTGCAATCTTATAGTAAAGTGCTTCATACTCTTTAGCTGCAGCAATCCAGTCAAAGCGTGCGGACATAGCATTTTTACGCAAATTATCAAATCCTACTTTATCGTTATAGTAGGTATAAACAGCCCAGCCAATTGTATTAAAAAGAGCCTCTGGCGTAGCATCGGTAAACTTAAATCCGTTGCCGTGCTTTGAATCGTTGTGGTAACTCTCAATCGTATCATCTAAGCCACCAGTTGCGCGAACAATGGGAAGTGTTCCATAGCGAAGGCTATAGATTTGGTTTAATCCACATGGTTCAAAAAGTGAAGGCATCAAAAAGAGGTCACTTCCAGCTTCTATTTTGTGTGCTAAATCATTTCTGTATCCAATGTAACAACTAAATTTTTCGGGATATTTAAACGCAATTTCTCCAAAAAAGTGCTCAGCCCACTTCTCTCCTGCACCTAGCATCACAATCTGAATATCCATCTCTAAAATTTTGTAAATAGCAGATGCAAGCAGGTGGATTCCTTTTTGCTCAACTAACCTGCCAACAAATCCAATCAGAGGGACATCTCCTCTTTGGGGAAGGTTAAAACTCGCCTGAATATCCGCTTTACAGATAGCCTTTGGACTCATATTCTTAGTATCAAATTTTTTGGCAATAAATGAGTCAAGTGAAGGATTCCACTCATCATAATCTACGCCATTAAGTATCCCATGAAGTTTATATGAGTATGAGTCAATCAACCCATTAAGCCCCCAACCAAACTCGTTTGAGCGAATCTCCTGCGCATATTTTTGACTTACTGTACTCACTGCATCTGCGTGAACGATACCACCTTTAAGAAGATTTACGCTGTCATGCTCTTGCATTTCATAAAAGTGATTCCAGCCGATTCCCATAACATCCATCACTCCTTTGTAAAACTTCCCTTGATGTTGGAGGTTGTGGATACTCAAAAGAGAGCCTGTGTAGGCGAAATTACTATCAAACGCGTAAATTGTGTTTAGTAGCATTGGTATAGTTGCGGTATGCCAATCATTTGCGTGAATCACATCTGGATGAAACTCAAGCTTTTTTGCCAACTGCATCACGGCACGCGAGAAGAAGATAAACCTATTATCATTGTCATCATATCCATTTACACCATCATCATACAGACCACTGCGACCAAAAAAATCTTCGTACTCAATAAAATATACAGGGACCGCACTATCAGGCAAAACTCCCTCATAGACCAAAGCCCAAATTTCGCCCATAATTCCCATAGGAACTCCAAGGGCACCTACTAATGGTTTTAACTTATACTTCTTGATATCTACAACATAATAACGAGGCATAACCACTCGCACATCATGTCCAAGAGAGTGGAGCGCTTTAGGAAGTGCGCCAACCACATCAGCCAAACCGCCAGTTTTGGCAAAAGGAACAACCTCTGAGGCTGCTATGAGTATCTTTAATTTATTCATAAATTTTTCCTAATAATTTTGCACCCTCAAGTGATGCATTTTCTAAAAAACTCTGTTCGATGCGAAGTGATTCTAGGGATGGACCTAGCGCATAATTTTTTATATTTTCTTTTATAAAGTCAATTAGATAAGAATTTTGAGCTATAACACCTCCACCTAAAACAACTATTTCTGGATTAGAGATGGTTATTAGCGTTCCAATGGCATAAAGTAGTCCCTGCTCAAAATTCTCTGCAACTTGGCGTTCTTCTTTGATTTGTGAATTTTTAAGCTCCGTAAGATTTGAAAGTTTATTGCTCCCATAATAGTTTAGCCATTTAGCCATAGCAGAGCCAGATGAGTAGAGTTCAATGCAGTTATTTCGTCCACATCCACAAAAAAATGGAGCTTTCCTATAGGGAATGTGCCCTATTTCGTAAGAGATATTTCTACTTCCTCGTACTAATTTTTTGTTATCTATAACTGCTGAACCGATGCCAGTTCCTACAAACAACAGAGCGATATTATCTGATTTCCAATACTCCGCTTCTGCAAAAATAGCACAGTTGAGGTCGTTGTCAATCTTAAGCTCAACGCCATAGCGCTCTTTTACACGGTGCATAATCTCATATTCATCAATATGAATATTTGGAGCAGCAATAATAACCCCACCATCTACCTGCCCAGCGTACGAAATCCCAATAAATTCAATATCATTATGAGCCATAATTATAGTGTCAATATACTGCATTAACCCTGTAGAATCAGTTTTGATTTTCTCCTGCAAAACCACTCCGTCACTATAGATTTCGCTTCGCAGATAGGTGCCACCAACATCTATAAAAAGTTTTTTCATTTTAGAAGTTTCTCATAAAGATCGCTATAAATTTTCGCGCTTTTCGTCCAAGAAAAATCACATTTCATATTGTGATTGGCAATCTCTTCAAAGAGTTTTTTATCACTGTAAAGATCAAGTGCTTTTTGAACTGCCCCTACAAAAGAACGAGATTTTGGGGTGTTAAACAGCACTCCATATCCATACGAGCTCGCAGCATCATAACCATCAAAACGCTTTACAGTATCCGCCAATCCTCCAACATGGTGGACGATTGGGATAGACCCATAAGCAAAAGCAATCATTTGATTTAAACCACACGGCTCAAAAAGTGATGGCATCAGTAAAAAGTCACTTGCGGCGTACATCTGATGTGCAAATGCTTCATCATACTTAATCGTTAAATGTATATTTTTATGGCGCTGAGAGAGAAGCGTTAGCTCTTCATGAAAGTGATTTGCACCTTCCCCTAAAAGTGCGATATTGCAATCCATATGGGCAATTTTATCAAGAGATTCAATCAACAAATCCATCCCTTTTTGCTCAGCAAAACGACCAATAAACACAAAAAGTGGTTTTGTCACTCCTTTGAGTTTAATGTGCTTTAAAAAGGCACTCTTAGATACTCGTTTGCCTTTTACGCTATTATAGGTAGCAACTAAAGCCGTGTCACTAACAGGGGAAAAATGCTCTGCATCAATGCCATTGAGTATGCCTCTTAGTTTATAAGAATGAAGTTCTAAAAAACCCTCCAGTCCACATCCATATTTATGAGATAAAATCTCCTTTGCATAAGTAGGACTGACTGTTGTAACGCTTTGTGCGTAAGCGATTCCAGCTTTTATGAAATTCACTTTATTATAAAACTCAAGAGCATCCATCGTAAAATATCGCTCATCTATTCCGATGAATTTTAAAACAGAGTGCTCAAACACCCCTTGATAGGCTAGATTATGAATAGTGAAGATAGTTTTAGTTGAAATCAAACTCTCTTCATTTACTAGCAGAGCAACCAATGCGCTCTGCCAATCATTTAGATGGACAATATCATAATGTTCACCTTTTAGCAACAGCATAATTGCCCAAGAAAAAAGCCCAAAACGGATAGCATTGTCCTCGTAACCAGCCTCATGCGTTCCATATAAAAACTCTCTATCACACAAACAAGGAGTGTAGATAAAAAGATACTTAATTCCCTCAAATGTACAGCTATGAAATTGCAGTGGGTAAGAAACTCCTCCCATAAGCAGATCAAAAGGCTTCCCCCAAGGAGAGATGTTGTATTTTTCTTTATCAATAGAGCGATAAAGGGGCATCACAACTTCGACATTATAGATAGCATTTAGAGCACGCGGTAAGCTATGCGACACATCAGCTAATCCTCCAGTTTTTGCAAAAGGATATACTTCACTCGATACAAACAATATGCGTCTAGACATCTTCTTCTCCTCTTAAAAGTTTAGCTGCGAATTCTGGCTCTACTGGATTAATCATCATCTGTGTGCCAACTTCAAACCCACCTAGTCGGTAGATACGCGGCATAATACGAATCATTAGTCGATATGGCTCAGATGATGGAGCATCTACTCCAAGTGGAGGAGTAGAGATCCAAAGGTTAAATGGGACATCTCCATGTATGTTTTTCATCTTTTGTATTATGGAAAAAAGAAGTGTGACTAGCTCATTAATATGAACATCATTAATAGTATCTATTTGACCAATATTTTTTTTCGAACTTATGATGACTTCAAACGGGTAACTGCTTGCATAGGGGCAGAATGCACTAAACTCTCCATAGCTCTCAACCATTCGAACTTTTGCCTCTTCTTCATTTAGGATTATCGACTCCATAAGTGTTTGTGAATTTTTCTCAAAATATTCACAACAGCGTACATTCATCTCATGTTGAATTTTTGGGATAATAGGCAGAGCAATCAACTGTGTGTGAGAGTGACTCATAGTTGAGCCAGCATTTGCGCCCTCGTTTTTAAATAGTGAGATAAAGACAAGTCTATGGTCACGGCGCAAATCCTCAACACGACTACGCAGAGTTTTCAACCAAACAACCATCTCCCAAAGGCTCCACTCACTCATAGATATTTTATGAGAAGGCGTGTCAATAATTATCTCATGCGCACCAAATCCATCCCAATGCACAAAATTTCCATCATATTTTTGATATGGAGCCTCTATCTCTACGGCTTTATATAGATTTGGAATGACACGAGTATACCAATCTCTATGATTTGCCATAGATTCAGGATTACGCATAGCGAATATCTCTTTTGGTGTAAAAGCTTCATTTCCCTCACAAAACGGACATAGTCTGTCATTTTCAGCTTGTGTTTTAATTGTGGCAAAATCTGGACGGCGAAGTCTCTGTGGAGCCATAATGACATAAGTGTCGTGCAGTTGATTATAGCGAATTTCAGACATGGGCTATCTCTAATGCACCGTTAAGCTCAACTGTTGTCTCAAAGTCAAATACCAAAGCTATACTAACTCCTTGGATACTAAGATCAAACCCCTGCTCACTTTGAGAGAGTGTTTGGAGTTTAAAGTAGTGAATTTTAAAAGGTTTATCAACCTCAATGGTTATTTTTCTCTTCAAATAGAGGTCTAGGATTTCAAGAGTATTAGTTGATTCTATCGTTAAACTCTCTTGAAGTGCTTCTCCATTGATACAAAGCTGTTCATATTCAGAAAAATGGAAGTTGTGCTCCATTATATAAGTATATTCTCCCTTGGCCTGAGTTTTTAAGTGAAGTGAAAAGTCTATTTTATCTGAGTTAAAAGTAAATTTTTTCTCTAGAGTTGTAGCGGATTTATCGTCTTTATATATGCCGCCATCGCGTTTAAATGTCACACTGTTTTTTGTTTGAGATGACTCATAAGGTTGATTGGCAAAATCACCTAGTTCATTAAAATTACAGTGACGGAAATTTTGTTCATTGAAATGCTCATCGCTGATATGGTCAATAAATGAATTTTTGAGATACCAATCGTAAATCAGCGCGTCACGAAATACATCGCTTATTTCAACTGATGAGTGATGGATAGTATTGATTCCATCTTCGTTTTGTGTTGATGGCTCTTTTGGTGCATCAAATAGTTTTTTGTGATATGCCTCTTTCCTGCGCGTAAGAGTGTTTTGATAATTAAAACAGTTTTCTCTGTCATCCAACTCAACCAACTGCCCACCATGAGCAGAGTCAAACCGTACTATTAGTTTTGGTACTACGAATTTGTATTTAGTAAAACCATCTAACTCATTAAAATCACAAAAGAGCCCCTTTTTTTTACCATAACGGATGTTTTCACACTCTATCAAATAACGATAGCTGTTATCACGCAAATTGGGAAGATAGAGCCCTCCAAAAACACCGTGCCACAGAGAGTCATTTGTTTGTAATTTGTAGAGTTGTGTCTGGAAATCTCCACCCTCTTCGTGATATGCAAGAGAGAGTTCAAGCATCCGCTTATGCAGTCGGTTGCTCTCAGGATATTTGACAAAAAAGTTTTTCCAAATCCCGCCTTTTAGAAACTTAACTCCCTCTTTTTCATAGCGCTCAAAACCCATCTCATCTTTAAGCGCCGCAAGAGCAAGTGCATCATCGGCTCTGAGGCTCCACTCTCCCATCTCATAGTACGAAACATTTGGCAAGTAGGCGATTCCACGAGGAGTATTAGATGCAAAATACTCTCCATAGTGGCTTGTTGTAATCATCTCATCAGCTAAAATCGCCTCAACAAATCGCTCTAGCCATTTTTTCTCATAAACCCACTCGTAAGTCCCAGGCCACATTCCAAACTTTTCAGCATCATCAAAAATAATTGCAACAGAGTTGTTTTCGCGATTAAAGGATTTAATTGCATTAATGGCAGTTTCTACATTTAAAAACGGAATCGAATAACGAAGTTTTTTACTAATAGGAAAAAGCCCCATCTCAACTCCGCCCTCTTCGCTCATGTAGTACCCATCAAGCACATCTTCATCAAATCCAGCACACTGAAAATGGTAATCATCCATAACTGTATATCGGATACCAGCTTTAGCGATGTCTGGAATAAGTGAGGATTCCCACACTCGCTCCGTTAGCCATAAACCATGTGGAGTTTGAGAAAAACGCTCCTCTATTGATGCGTTTAGCCGTTCAACCTGACTTACGCGATCTTTTGATGGGATAACACTTAAAATCGGTTCATAATATCCTGCACTAAAAAACTCTATGCTTCCATTTTTTGCTAATGTTGTTATTTGCTCATAAAGTGATGGACGCAACTCTTCTATTTTCTGCATTAACCAACCACTACAGTGAACACTAAAACGAAATGATGGGTAACGACTCATCACATCAAAAAAAGGCTCGTAGCAGGTCTTTATGGCTAGTTCTATTACCCATTCAAAATTATCCACCGGCTGATGCATGTGGATACCAAATAGCAGTGTCGTTTTCATAGCGTGTTCCTAAATAAACCAGTTAGTTGTAAAATAATCATCTAAATTTAGCTCTAAGACTCCAAACCCTGGAAGACTTTGGACTGTTTTTGCCTCATTTAGAAGAAAAATACGCAGATGAATAGACTTTAATCCATCTAAAGAGTCTCGTGAAAGCGAAAATTCAACTCGCCTATTTAGTATAATTGGCTCCACTATAACTGTCTCTTTGCACTCAGCTATCTTCACTTTAATTTGTGGTTCCTTAAACTTACTGAAACTCCCCTCTAACGCAAAATAAATCCTGTTCTTATCAAGACCATAGTACATAATATCAACTGGGCCACGCAGGCGATCCATAGTTGAAAAAGCGTGGCGCTCATCTATCACACCACATCCCATCCACTCAAAAAAGAGTGTCTTTCCTCCACTTAGCGTCGGTGAAATAGCATTGATTGGTTTAATCCAAAAAGGTTTTGGTTTAATGCTTGAGATGATTGGCTCAAACAGTTCTTTTGGGATAGCAATATCTAAAAGTTGATATATACGAATTAGATGATCACGAAAAAGTTTATCAAATTCGATAGAAAAACCAGTGAAATGATCCTCTCCATACCACCAAAACCAATCACTACACTCTGATGCCAATAGATGATAACGAATCTCTTTCATAACTTCATCGCTAATATTTTCTGAGTGCTCTTTCATATCACGATATGCGCCAAATATAAACTCCCAAGCTCGATTTTTTTCAGGATGTCCTGCCCATGTATCAAAAGTACCATGTATCCAACTCCCAGGAGCAAGGGCGTCAAGATGACCTGCTGTTTTTAGAGATGCAACTTCATCCATTGTTAGCGTAGAACACCAAGAGGATGAAGAGAGAGAACCATAGAGGGATTTGAAAAAATTCAATCCATTATTCTCGTAAAATTCCCACGCATTTTCTCCATCAACGATAACACAAACTGTCGGATTAACTTCACTTTGTGCTATTTGCTCAAGTGCATTCATAAATTGTCCGCTCGCCTCATTTGCATCTTTATGACGGTACTCAAAACCAATTTGATCACTTAGTCCATGGTCGCGAAAAGCTATGGCAACATCATTAAATATATATGGCTGATAGTGTGCCGATGGGTCATATCTGTTTAATGATTTGTATAAAATAGCTTCATCTGTTGCTATCCATTTGATGTTATGCTTTTTATAGATTAGAACACTTTTTTCATCAACTGCGCCCTCTGCAGGCCAAAATCCATTTGGATTGCATCCAAAAGTATCTTTATAGAGTACAATTGAGCGCTCAACTTGCTCATTTGCATCTTCTTGTAGTGAGAAAGCTCCACTTGGCAGTGCTGTTGCGCTGTTTGCTAAAGAAGCATTTTGCATATCCAGCAATAGTGGTAATATTGGGTGAAAATATGGGGTTGTTGAGATAGAGATTACTCCCTGTTTTTGAAGTTCGCCATAAAAAGGGAGTATACCTTTAATGAACTCAGCAAGAGATTCGAGCAAAATAGTTTTGTCGGATTGCGTATATCCTTGCTTTTTCTCAAATAACATCTTCACATAAGTATTATGAAGTCGTAGATAGTTCCCACACCATGCCAAAATAAATACCACTTCCAAATCAATAAACTCATCATCACTTAGATTGTTCTTGTAGTAAAGCTCAGCATATCTGCCTATCGGTCGAACCATCGTCTCAAACTGCATAGCACCAATAAGTTTAATTAGCCACCCTCGCTCATTGGCATCTAGCATTGATGGATGTTGTATCCAGAGACTTAAAAAATAGTCATTCTCAATCGGTTTATCATAAAGCTTAATCTGCTCAATAAGTGAGGCGCTAAGGTTAAAAGTTGCTTTAAGCCCTAAATACTCGCTCAGTAGCCACGGCATCTCATAGTAGTCTTTGATTGCATGTAAAAATACCCACGGCATCTTCATCACTCCATCAAGTCCCCTGTAATCTGGCTGATGCATGTGCCAAAAAAAAGAGAGATTAAGAAGCGGCTTTCCCATTATGCCTTCCACTCCTTGATTTTTTCTCTATATTTTTGCATATAATATTCACCTTTTTCATCGTTTACGGCTTGAACAGTGACATTTAGCTTGTCGTTATATTGATCAGGTATCATTAAAATCCAATCATCTTCGTCAAGCCATATTTTAACCCCATTAAGTGTTGATGACCTCTTTCCTTTTGCGTGCTGAAGGAACTTTCGCATCATTTTGCCCTTAAGTGATTGTTGACACTCAAGTTGAATGGTTGTGTAAAAAAACTTTGGCAATGACTTTACAATATCAGAGAGTTTTTGCCCAAGCGTTAAAATCATAGTTAAAATCTTCAATGTTGAGTACATTGAATCACCATGCGCTGAAAATTCAGTAAATGTATAATTCCCATTTTCAGTAGAGACCAAATCATATTTTTTTAGCTCAGATACTTCAAAATTTGAAGATTGTCCATATATGATGATCAAATGCTCAAACCTCATAATATCTGCTGCCCAAGTCGGTAAAAATACACTTTTTTTAGTCCCTAACACTTTAGCTTCCATGTCTAGCAGACTTAGTATTGCATGTAGTGCTGTCTGTTTTGAGAGTGTTACCCCGTTATCACAAACTATATCTAAGCGCTGTCCATGTGGGTATAAAATAAATCCAGCATCAAGATGAAGAGCTCTAACTACAGCTCCCATATCTTCGTATGATCTCTTTAGTAGAGTGTCAATATTTAAAAGTCGTTTATCATCCTCATAGGAGTTAAACATAATGTGTTCAATTCCTAAATCATTTAATATATCAGGGAAAATTTCTGCCGCTAGTCCATGTGTAAGATCAACTGCGATACGACAATCATGACACTTAAATTGCCGCGCTTGCAGTACTGACTCTATTGATTTTCTATACTCTTGATACTCTTTTTTTTGATCAATCTCGTAGATTTGTCCTATTTGTGAGTATTCAACACGACGGAATGTCTCTTTGAAAAATGCTTTTTCAACTTTTTTTGCAACTTCATTGTTTATCCGCAATGCCTCACTGTTATAAAAAGTAATCACAGTGCTAGTAGGGTCATTAATTTTTTGATGGAAGCTAACACCTGCTACATAGTTATCATTAAGGGAGATTCTGCTCTGCATAACAACTGTAAGCATGGCATTACAATCAACAACATTAACACCAGCAGATAGAAGACCACCCAAAAATGCCCGCTTAAGCATTCGCGAGCTTCTACCATGATGGCGCGAAACCAATACCGTAGAACCGAGCGGGAGTTGTGCACCAAACGCTTCGGCTAGTTTTGTTGCCATTTCACATGAGAGTTCAACATTTGATTTTCCAACAACCATGCCATATTCAAAGATTGAATTTTTATATTTACTTCCTAAAATAATACTTCTACCAACGATTGCTGCATCTTCAATTACTTTGCTAGGCCATATCGTTACATCTTTTTCTATTGTAACTAACTCCCCCACCTCACACTCTTCAGCTAAAATTAACCCTGCTCTTGCGGTTACATTTTTCCCAATTTTATTTTTATTGCAGATAACACATCCGTCTAACTTTGCATTTTTACCAATCTCTACATCATCCCAAATAATACAATTTGAAATTTTAGAAGAGTCGCCAATATGAACGCTATTTCCCATAACAACATTGTTAAGTTTTGAACCTTTTTCTATTGTTGCATTTTTTCCAATAAGCACAATTCCAGTAATTTCAACACTTTTATCAATTTGAGTGTTTTCATCATAGAGCAATATACCATCTGGATATTTAATTGCTTTACCACTAAGTTGAAATTTTATCTTTTTGCTAAAGATATCATCATATAAATCACGATAGCTCTCTGGATTTCCAACATCACGCCAATATCCTTGGGCATAACCAGCTATCAAGTCAACACCCTTATGCATCAAAAGCGGAAAAAGATCTTTAGCAAAATCAAAATTTTCATTTTCTGGAATATAGTCTAAAATCTCAGGTTCAATAATATAAATACCGGTGTTTATTGTGTCACTAAACACCTCTCCCCAACTTGGTTTTTCAAGAAATTTTTCAATTTTACCCTCTTCATTGGCGATAACCACACCGAATTCAAGCGGGTTTTCAACGGAGGTAAGTGTGATTGTTAATTTAGAGTTTTTTGCCTTGTGATAATCAAAAATTTCTTGAAAATTAAAATCAGTAACCAAATCGCCACTAATAATTATGAAGCTCTCATCGCCTATATACTCTTGAGCCTTTTTTACTGCACCTGCCGTACCGTAATCACTATCTGGGGTAATATATGTGATATTGATACCAAGCGCGCTTCCATCACCAAAATATTCTTTGATAATCTCTGGTTTAAAATAGAGCAAGATAATAAATTCTTTAACTCCCAAGTCTCTCAAGCTCACAATAGTGTGCTCCATCATTGGACGATTCATAATTGGCAACATTGGTTTAGGTATAGAGTTTGTAAGTGGCTGAATTCGAGTACCAAATCCACCAGCCATAACTACAGCTTTCATCTGTTTAACCCTCCTCTTTAATGTCAAGTTTTTCAAATCCAGGAAGAATCTTACCCTCAAGCAATTCTAAACTTGCCCCTCCACCAGTCGATACAAAGCTAAATTTATCTTTCTCACCAGCCTTCTCGACAGCATCAGCAGTATCTCCTCCGCCAATAATGCTATATGCGTAAGAGTCAGCAATAGTAGTAGCTAACTTGAATGTACCTTTTGAAAACTGGCTTTTTTCATAAATTCCCATCGGTCCATTCCAAATAATTGTGTTAGAAAGCTCAATTACCTCAGAAAAAAGCTTAAGTGTAGCAGGTCCAATGTCAACCGCATGGAACCCGTCCAAAACATCTTGAATAGGTGCAACTTCAATAACTACTGGGTGATCAATCGAATCAGCAATAACTAAATCTACTGGTAAATAAACACTAACATTATGTTGCTTTGCCTCTTCTAGAACTTCCTTGGCTGTCTCTATAAAATCTGGTTCAACCAAAGAAGCTTTCATATCATAACCAAGTGCTTGCAGAAATGTGTTGCTCATAGCTCCACCAATAACCAACTTATCAATCTTTGGCATGATAGATGAGAGAAGAGTAATTTTAGATGACACTTTAGATCCCCCAACAATAAGTGCAGTTGGACGAATTGGTTTTTCTAATGCTTTTGCAAATGCTTCAATCTCTTTTACCATCAAAAAACCAGCTACTTTTGTTTTAACAAAATCAGCTATTCCATAGTTAGATGCCTCACGACGATGAGAAGTACCAAAGGCATCATTAACATAAATATCACACAAACTTGCTAAGCGCTTACTAAATTCTGGGTCGTTCTTTTTTTCCCCTTCATTAAAACGAACATTCTCAAGCAAAAAAATTCTCTTAGCACAATCTTGAACATTTTGTGATTTTAGTGTCTCTAAATCATCCATAAATTCAACTCGTTTTTGAATCAAATTTTCTAATCTTTTTTGGATATGTTTAAGAGTATAACGCTCATCATATCCATTTTTTGGACGACCTAAGTGGCTCACTAAAATGATAAAGTGAGCATCATTGTCAATGCAGTAGTTAATAGTAGGAAGTGCCGCGCGAATACGACTATCATCAGAGATGTTAAATTGCGCATCCATTGGCACATTAAAATCAACACGAATTAAAACTCTTTTTCCACTTACATTAACATTTCTTAAACTTTTTACTCTGTTCATTATCACAATATTATTAATCACATTGCCACCTTTGTTATATGTTTCTTAAATAGTTGATTTAAGCTGTGCGCCAAACGATGGCATTATTCCACTCTTAAAACAACTAATTGATAGAATTTTTATAAAACTACACCGCTTGATGAGTTTCTGCATTTACTTTATAGTCATACATCTTAGTGTAGTATTCGTATACCATCCTACCCGAATCAAACGCAGGGATAACATCAGTCATTGCTGCTTTCATTATCTGTGTCCACTGATCTAAATGATTATAGTATATTGGTATGATTTCATTCTCAAGAATATCCATCATATTTTTATTGTCAAGGTAGTCTTGTTCTTCAATGCTAATATTATTACTGGTTGTTGGTATAGTAAAGGCATTTATTCTATTTTTAGCAAACTCTGGATGCCATCCATCATCTGTAGAGAAGTGAACAGCTCCATTCATACTTGCAGTCATCCCACTAGTGCCGCTTGCTTCACGAGAAACTCGCGGTGTATTAAGCCAGACATCAGCACCTTTTTTAAGTATGGCTGACAACTCTAATTCATAACCAACTAATACCGCCATATTCTTAAAGTTACGACTAATATGCAGAAGTTCATTAAACGCATTAATGGCACTTGTGTCAAATGGGTAAGGTTTTCCCGCCCAAATTACCTGTACTTTTTTATCGGTTCGCTCCATAAGAGTTCTAAACCTGTCAAAATCATATTTTAATAACCCTGGGCGCTTATATTCAGCGAAACGACGAGCCCAAACAATTGTCAAAACATCAGGATCAAAAACTTTTCCTGTCTGATTGGCAACAAGGTTAAAAAGCAGATGTTTAAGATGCTTTTTTCGCCCAATAAGAGCATAATCTTCATACTCATCAAGAGCAGAAATCATTAGTTTATCTGTCCAAAAACGACGATTTTGAGCATTGGTGATATAGATGATTTCTGATTTGCCCTCACAATTTTGCCACATACGATTTGCAACTTCACCATGAAATTTTGATACGGCATTTGTAATCTTAGATAATCTTAATGCCCCAACCGTTAAGTTAAACATATCGCCATGCACCATTGTAATTGAGCGCACAGTTTCTAAATCTAGGCCATTAAAAAAACCAAATTTATGCAAGAGATTAATATTATGCTGTTCATTTCCGGCGTCTTCTGGGGTGTGTGTTGTGAAAACAACTCGTTTTTTAACTTCATTAATATCACGATATTTTGCATAAAGCTCATAGACTAAAGGCAGTGCATGTCCTTCATTCATATGATAAATATCAATTTTTTGTCTTAGAGATTCTAGAACTTTCACTCCACCTATTCCAAGTACAATCTCTTGGGAGATGCGAGTATCCTCGTTGGCGTCATAGAGCTTATGTGTGATTGTACGAGATAGAAAATCATTCTCAGGAATATCCGTAGAGAGCAGTACAAGTGGAGCAGAACCAAACACATCAGACGGAAGATAAAAAGCTTTAATATGCACATCTTTTGAGTGAATATTTACTGTTGCTCTAACTCCAAGGTCTTGTAAAAAATAGTAATTCTTTCTAATAAACTCAGCCCTAAGGCTATCATCCTCATTTCGTGATTGATCATAGTAGCCATAGCTCCATAAGATACCAACGCCAGTTATATTTTGACGCAAATCATAAGCACTTCGCATATGTGATCCAGCCAAAAACCCCAGACCACCTGAATAAATTTTTAGTGCTTGCTCAATGGCAAACTCCATTGAAAAATAGGCAACACTAGTAGCATATTTCGAATCTATTTCATAGTCGTTCAGAATCATATTTTCTCACTTTTATTATTTAATCTTATAAACCTATTGTATATAAATTTATCTCATTTTGATGTTAGATATTAAAAAATACTGCATATAACAATAGATACTGCTTATTTTTGTCTCATCTCATAGAGATTAAAGAGGTGAACTTTATTGTCTGTTTAATTTTTGAAATGATTTGCTAAGATTTGTTTTCCGAGTTCAACACCAGGCTGATCATATGTGTTTACCTCAAATAAAGCACCACTAGCAGAGGTAAGAAGTTCATAGTAAATCACCATCTTTCCTACTGTTTGCTCATTAATCTGGCTCCAAAGAATCTCATCAACACTCACACCGTCCTCGATAACACTCTGCATAGTTGCCATACACTGAGCATTAATAAGCTCATTAAATGAGTGATCATTAAGAAAATCTGACTTTTCTAAATACTTTAGCGATAATTTTGGTATCATCAACTCTTCCATGGAGTGCGCTATGTGCATAAAAGTCACTGTCTTATTTAATGGGCCATCTATTATGAGCTGTAAAAAAGAGTGCTGATCTACCGAGCCGATTAATGCGATTGGCGTTAGACCAACACGCTCTCCATTGCGGTTTCGTTTTCCTAACGATTCGCCCCAAAGTTGCACCATCCATTTTCCAAACTCTTCAAACATATCAGAATAAGCAAAGAGAACGTTTATGGGAAATCGCTCACTATTTGATACATAATAGGCTGATTTTTGCAGAAGATGATCCTCTTTTCTACTCCAAAAACTCTCTAAAAAAGATTGTGCTCCCAATAACAATTTTTGGGTATCAAATCCAGCTATCGTTAATGGCACAATTCCAACAGCACTCAAGACTGAAAAACGACCTCCTACATTATGAGGAATCACAAAACGGCGTAAATGGTTCTCATCTGCAAAACGAGAGAGAATCGAATCTTCGTCACTAATCACTAAAATCTGTTCTGAATCCTTAACAATAAGAGTAAATATTACAATAAGATATTTGAAGATAGAAAGAGTCTCTATGGTTGCGCCAGATTTAGAAACAATAATAAAAAGAGTTCGTTTTGGGTCAATCTCTGAAATTTCATGCTGAATACTAACTGGATCAGAATTTTCAAGATAGATAATTTTTTTTGTATTTGGAGTGCTTGGACGAAGCAGCCGCTCTATTGCTTTAATCCCAAGCGAAGAGCCACCAATTCCAATAATAGCAATTGTGTTAATCTCTTTATCAATCTCACTACGCAAAAGAGATGCTTCAGCAACAAAAGCTTGTGACACTACTGGAAGATTATAGTATCCAACCTGATTGCTATTGGCCTCATATCTAAGTGCCTCAAACCCCTTCTCTAGCAACAAAGGATCAATCAATGCTGTATCAAAATGGTTTGTGAAGTACAGCATTAATGATTTCCTATAAGAACCGTCATATCCACAAGGCGACTGCTATATCCCCACTCATTGTCATACCATGCTAAAACTTTAACTGTCTTTCCATCAACAACGCTGGTCATATCTGGGATATAAGTTGAGCTATAAGTTGATCCTATAAAGTCGCATGACACTCGCTTATCACTATCTACTTCAAGAAGACCCTTTAGCATCCCATTTGCAGCAGTGTTAAATGCGACATCAATCTCCTCTTTTGTTACATTGGTTTTAAGATTTACCGTCAGGTCAACAACAGAGACATCTGGCGTCGGCACGCGCATCGCATAGCCATTTAATTTTCCAAGAAGCTGTGGCATAACTTTGCCAATAGCTTTTGCTGCTCCTGTCGATGTAGGAATCATATTTAGTGCTGCTGCACGAGCTCTGCGAGGATCAGAAGAGTGTTTTGTATCTAAGATGTTTTGATCGTTAGTATAGGAGTGTATTGTTGTCATAAGACCATTTTCAATTCCAAAAGCGTCATCAAGAACCTTGCAGATTGGTCCTAGGCAGTTGGTTGTACAGCTTGCATTAGAAATAATTGCCTCTCCTTTGTAGTTATCTGAATTTACACCCAAAACATAGGTTGGCGAATCATCTTTTGCTGGGGCCGACATTACAACTTTGCGCACACCATTTCTTAGATGTTTTTGACAACTCACTTGATCTAAAAATACACCAGTACACTCAATCACAACCTCTGCTCCAGTGCCACCAAAATCAACTTTGCTAATATCGCGTTCACAAAACATCCTAACATTTCTACCAGCTATGGCAATAGTGTTTGCATCAACTACTTTTGCATCAACACCACGATGGACACTGTCAAATTTTAACAAATACTCAAGCATCTCTGGCTTCGCCGTTGTATTAAGAGCAACAAGCTCAACATCACTTCGTTGTGAAATAATTTTAGCTACAATAATCCCTATTCGCCCCGTACCATTAATTGCTACTTTAAGTGCCATAAAAACTCCTATAAAAATTAAAATATACCAAACCATTCTAACAAAAATATATAAAACAGTTGTTAAAAAGTGAAACATTCTAAACTCTGCAATAGCTTAAATTTTTAGTGAAATTTATTTTACCAATTCTAAAATCGGGTGCAATTTTCACATAAAACAAAATAGCTATTTTTATATTTAATTATCTGATTAATTTTTATAGTACTGCTTTAAAATGGTGTGCAGATCTATTTTTGAAGTAGTATCAACAAATCACCAGCCTGTAAGTCTATAGCAACAATACAGATATTAGAATTTTTGAACTATATTTACTTATTACTTATTGGGCTCAATATTACATCTGAGTAGGAATAAAAATCTGATGATAGTCATCAAACTTATAGTATAACTTTTCGCTGTTTGTTGACAATAGTGAAGATAATCTTGACTCCGTAATGCTTTTTGAAAAGGATAAAATCTGTATAAAATTATCTCTTTTTCTCAGCGCCTTGATTGGATTTTCACTACCTTGTACAACTTTAATGCTCTTTGAAAAAATTGATGATAGATTATTAAAATGTTCAATAACCTGCTCTTTTTCCTCTTGATGCTCGTTGAGATAATTATAAAGCTCTATATTGAGACCCATTTGAGCAGAAGCATCAAAAATAGTTGAAGAGATATTCTCAATTTCTCTATCTTCACCAAGTATTATAGAGACATCTTTTATTGAAGATAGTGCTTTATCGGCGATTTTAAAAACAGGTACATTTGCTTCATACAGTGTTTGTCTGCTTTTTTCATCTCTAAAGTGCTCCTTTGAGACAATAACCAACCCTATGTGTAGAGTTTTTATATCACTAAGAAATCTCTCTTTTAGGTTTTCAAAGGCATACTCTATATCAACAATAACTTCACTGCTTCTGTACTCTTTTATTTTCCAAATAGTCTCAATATGCCCAGGATTTACTATTTTTATAATGAGCTTTTTGCCAAGTTTCTCATGTATAAGCATCGCCCTTCTTACTAGTTTTTCAGCACTTTCTAGATTTAGAAGATTCATATCAATATAGAGGTAAATATTTGAACCAAATGGTTCTGGAAACTGACCAAGCTCTCTTTTTATTGCAAGATAAACAGACTTTAAAACAGCTGGTTCTCCCATAAGCAAAAGCAGGTCGTTCGGCTGAATCATCCTTCTACGATTCGGAAAAATAAGTTTTTTATTTCTATATATAGCGACAATTCTCCAATCTTTCTGCTCTATAACTCCAATATGGCGATAAACAAATGAGCTTCCAAATGGAACTAAAACTTCCATTATCTCACCCTCGCCCATTCCAATATTTTGCGCTATTATTGGAACATTTGGCAGATAGTTGAGAAGTTTTTGAGCTAAGATTTCATCTGAATTTATAAAAACCGTATTAGGGTCCTCATTCTCAATGCTCCACTTGTTTAAAACTATGATTCTAACTGTTTTTCTAACTGTTCTAATATTCTTTAAAATATACTGCATCTCAAGCATATCATCCATAAGTACAATTATTTGAGTAAAATCCATTTTAAGTAGGTTTGACAACTTGTAAAAGTTTGTTGGATCAAACTCATAAAACTTAAAGCGAGATGGGTTTACATCTTTATAATTTTTGGCTTTTGCTTCTATAATATAGTACATATTATCACTGATATATGTCTCTAGTACCCTATCTAAAAAATATTTTGATGTATCGCTATTACTGACTATTAAAATCTTTTTCATATCAATCTTTTATTTATTTTGTGAAATTATATTATCTGAAATATTTTTTTTAAAAACATCTTTTTCTCTTATCCACATCTGTTCGCCCGTGCTTTGCCACTTTCTATCAATAAAATAGCCAGTTATTTTAATCCAATTATCTGTTTTTTGATTAGAAGTAAATGTTCTATCCTTTTCCCACTCATCAACCTTGATACCATTAATTGCATTAAAAATAGAACTTCTGGCATTTAAGCGAAAAGATGTCGGTTCAAATTTTATTACTCCTTGCAGTTGTGAGCTTTTTATGCTCTCATTTACTTTTTTAGAACTATTTTCTGGGCGATGTTTGTCTGCTACATCTTGTAATTTCTTCAAAACATCTTCTTCTGGCAAAGTTTTTTCAACCAGTTTCAGCTGTCCTTTTTTTGTTTCACTCTCTTTAGGTTGAATATTTTCAATTGATTTTAGTTGTTCTTTTTTTGCCATACTTTTCTGAGGCACCACTTTTTCATCTAACTTTGGTTGCTCTTTTTTAACTGTTTTGTTTTGAACAACTGTTTTTTCTAGCACTTTTTGCTGCTCTTTTTTTGCTATCTTCTCTTTAGATTGTTCTCTATTTGCAAATTTAAAATTCTCAATTTTTGCTATATTTTTTTGATGCTCAAGCTCATTTTTATGTTTTTTTTGCTCTGTATTTGCTTTAGAACTACAAATTTTTAGCTCATTTATTAGATTGTTTATTCTATTTTCTTTGGTTTTTAAAAGTTTTTCTTGCTCTTTTACTGTTTTCTCCAATTTATTAATTCTTGCAAGTAACTCTCTGCTCTTAGAGCTATCTTCTTTTATTTTTGGAGCAACATAACTTCTACTTTGAGCACTAAGAGACTCTTTGCTTTGCAATTTAGCTTGGCACTTCTCATAATCACCTCTTAACTGAGCAATATCTTTAATGATAGTCTCAATCCTTTGTGCTTCATCTGAGTAGAGTGATGATAGTAAAAATATAAATATAAATAATATTTTCATCTGATTTTTCCTTTTTTAATTAGTTTTGCACCCATTTCAACATGGTGCGTATATGGAAATTGATCAAAAAGAGCCATCTCTAAGACCTCGTGTGTCTTAGACAAAACCTCCAAATCTCTATATAGTGTCTCTGGATTACAAGATATATAAAGTATATACTCATACCTAGATGCGAATTGACAAGTTAGCTCATTCATCCCGCTTCTTGGGGGATCAACAAAGATACTTTTGATATCATATGTATTAATATCAACATGACTCATTCTATTAAAAACTCTTACGCCATCAAGTGCATCTACAAACTCTTCTGAACTCATTCTCACAAACTCTATATTTTGCACACCATTTAATCGCATATTCTCTTTGGCGGCATTGATTGATGATTTTGATATCTCCGTTGCTAAAACTTTCTCAAACTTATCTGCAAATGGGATTGTAAAATTTCCAGCCCCACAATATAGCTCAAGTAAATCCCCACCAACGCTTGAGAGATTCTCTAGCGCCCACGAAACCATCTGCTCGTTTACTTGTGCATTTGGCTGTGTGAAGCTGTTTTCAATATGTCTAAATTGATATTTTCTATTTTGAATATTTAGCGTCTCGGTAATGTAATCCTGCCCAATTACAACTTTTTGTCCTCTACTTCTACCTATGATATAGATATTTAGCTTCTTTGAGATTTTAGTAGCTGTCTCTTGCCATAACGAATCAAGAGTTCTATGATAAAGACAAGATACGACAATCTCACCACTACTTGAACTTAAAAAGTCAACACCAAAGAGCTTAAAGTCGATATTTTCACTTCTGATTTCAAGCAAAAGTTTCGGCATTAACTCAAAAATAAACTGATTTACCTGAGGACACTCATCAATCAAAATAGAGCCATTCTTCTCTAGATTGCCCATAGCATAGCTAATCTCTTCCCCAGTATGCCAGATTTTAAACTCACTTCTAGATCTGTAATGTGCTGTTTGTGATCTAAAAACTGATATTTCACCATCATAAAAAGATTTAAACCTCTGCTGATTTAAAAGCAGTTTTTGATTCAAAGAAGAGTCATAGTCGCCCTCATAAATAACGCAGGCACCGCATTTTCCAAAATATTTACAATTCATATTCTTACTTGATGGAGGCAATAAGATTACCGATAATGAGATTCCAACCATCTATCAGAACAAAAATAAGTATCTTAAAGGGGAGCGAAATCATAACTGGAGGAAGCATCATCATACCCATTGACATGAGGATAGATGCAACAACCATATCAATTACCAAGAATGGTAAAAATAGTAAAAATCCTATCTCAAATGATGTTTTAAGCTCACTAATTACAAAAGCAGGGATGATTACAGAGAGTGGCACATCGGCTACTGTTTTTGGATTTTCCATCTTTCTGATTCTTACAAAAAGAGCCAAATCTTTCTCTCTTGTATTTCTAATCATAAAATTTTTAAATGGCAAAGTTGTTTTATCAAAAGCTTCTTCGTAACCCATTTTCTCTTCTATATATGGCTTAATCCCGTCCTGATAAGCTTTTGTCCCAACTGGCTCCATCACAAAAAATGTCAAAATCATAGCAAGCATAACTAAAATTTGTGTAGGTGGAACTTGTTGCGTTCCCATAGCTTGGCGTAAAAAACCAAGGACAATAACAAATCTTGTAAAAGTTGTCATAACCAAAACCATACTCGGTGCTAAAAAGAGGATAGTTAAAAGAACTAAAACATTTAGTGAACTCACAAGCTGTTGTGGGCTGTTTGGAGCAGATAACTCAAAATTCATAGTAGGAATAACTGGCGAATTAGCAGCAAAAAGAGCAATATTTATGGCTAAAACTAGAAGAATAATTCTTAACATCACTTACCTATTGCCTTGTTTATTGTCCATAAAATCAGGACTGTTCAATCTTGCTCACTAAAATAATCTGAGCTTTAAAAATCTGGCAATAATACCACAAAATTATTAGGCTAATCATTAAAGGGAGAGTTTTTTATATTTTAATTTCAATTACAAGCCTCAAAAAGATATACTTTTACCATCAAATAAAATGGAAATAAAATGAATAGAGATAGTATAAGTATAGTAATTTTAGCGGCTGGAAAAGGTAGTCGCATGAAATCGCCAAAAGCAAAGGTTTTACACACAGTTTGTGGCAAAGAGATGCTTTATCACATCATAAAAACAGCTAGAGAAGTAAGCAGTGATGTAACAGTTGTTGTTGCACATCAAAAAGAGGCTGTAGTCGAGCAGATGGGCAGATATTTTGATGATATAAACTTTGTAACCCAAGATGCACAAAATTTCCCAGGAACTGGCGGAGCGATGAAAGGTGTCGTTGTTAAAAATGAGAAAGTTTTAGTTTTAAACGGCGATATGCCACTTGTTGTTGCGTCCTCATTAGAAGGATTTCTAAACAAATCAAGCGATATTATTATGTCAATTTTTGACCTACAAAACCCGGATGGATACGGTCGTGTTATCATACAAAATGACGAGGCTCAAAAGATAGTTGAGCAAAAAGATGCTTCAGCGGATGAATTAAAAATAACAACCGTAAATGCAGGGATTTATCTCTTTTCTAAAACCATTTTAGAGAAATATATCCCACTGCTAAAAAATGATAATGTTCAAAAAGAGTACTATTTGACGGATGTTATCTCTATGGCAAGAGCAGATGGGTTAAAAATAACTCCTCTTTTAGTTGATGAAGAGCATTTTAAGGGAGTGAACTCAAAAAAAGACCTCTCTGATAGTGAGGTTTTAATGCAGAATAAAATCAAAGCAGAGTGGATGGAAAACGGCGTCATAATGCAACTTCCTCAAACTATTTACATCGAAGAGGGAGTAGTTTTTGAGGGTGAGTGTATTGTTGAGAATGGATGTCGGATAACTGGAAGCACTCTCATAAAAGAGTCTCATATAAAAGCTCACAGCGTTATTGAGGATAGCATTATAAAAAACTCAGACATCGGTCCAATGGCGCATATACGCCCTGCTTCGTATATTGAAGATACACATATAGGAAATTTTGTAGAGATTAAAAAAAGCTCACTCAAGAGCGTAAAAGCTGGTCATCTAAGTTATATTGGCGACTCAGAAGTTAATGAGGGGACAAATATTGGTGCAGGCGTTATTACTTGTAACTATGACGGCATCAAAAAGTACAAAACCATCATAGGCAAAAATGTTTTTGTTGGAAGTGATAGCCAACTTGTGGCACCTTTAATCATAGAAGACAATGTCATGATAGCCGCTGGAACTACCGTTACAAGCGGTAAAATAGAGAGTGGCTCCTTGGCTATAAGTAGAGTGGATATTAGAACAATCAAAGGTTTCTATTTTAAGTTTTTTTGTAAAAAATAGAGGTTAAACAGCTCTATTTGCACCTCTATGAAGAACAGCTCAGTTTGATATTTTTAGAGCTTAGTGGCGTTGGTTTTGCCAAGTACTCCAAATCTTTATGCTCGCCAAAGGGATTGAGTGCAACCTTTAGCAAATCGTTTACCATACCAAAATCATGTCTCTCTGCTTTTTCTATCGCCTCTTGCAAGATATGATTTTTCAGTACATATTTTGGATTTACTTTTAGCATCTCTTCATGGCGTCTATCTTGCCGTAAACTCTCACATCTTAACCTCTCATCATAAGACTCAAGCCACTCTTGCAGTGGTTCTTGAAAAACTGCTATCTCTAAAATATACTTTTTTTTACCACTATAAGTTGATAGCTTATAAAAGAACATGGAAAAATCAATATTTGCTCTCTCTAGTGAACTAAGCATCAGCTTTAACAGATCTATATCACCCTCTTTAGTGTCAAAAAGTCCCATTTTTCTATACATGAGCTCTAAATATTTACTCTCATAAGTAGTGCCAAAATGCTCTTCCAGCACTTCCAAAGAGTGTTCATAGTTTATAATTGGCGAGAGTGCATTTGCAAGTTTGGCAAGATTCCAATGAGCGATTCCAGGTTGATTTTTAAAACTATATCTGCCCTCTGTGTCCGTATGATTGCAAACATAATTGGACTCATAATCATCCAAAAACGCAAAAGGTCCATAGTCAATTGTTCGTCCATCAATAGACATATTGTCTGTATTCATAACTCCATGGTTAAAGCCTACGCTTTGCCAATGAGCAAGGGTTGCGGCTGTGTTTTTCACTATCTGCTTGTACATCTCAAGATATAAATTTTTTGTGTTTTTCAGATGTGCAAATGACTCACCTATAACATAATCAGCCAAAAGCTGCAGTCTCTCATAATCACCTTTTGCATAAAAATACTCAAATGTCCCAAAACGGATCCAAGTTGGAGAGAGACGAAGCACTATGGCACCCTTTTCCCAAGTTTGTCTAGCAACATCACTATCACTTCCGATAATTGCCAAGGCCCTAGAAGTGGCAATTCCAAGCCCATACATAGCCTCACTTATAAGATACTCCCTTATGCTAGAACGCAAAACCGCTCGCCCGTCTCCATGCCTAGAATAGAGCGTCTGTCCTGCACCTTTGAGTTGCAAATTCTGCCCATTCACTTTGCCAAGATTTATAGCTCTTCCATCACCCAAGCGTGGAACAAAGTAGCCAAACTGATGTCCGGCATAACACATGGCAAACGGTTTTGAACCTTTTAGCTTTTTTGTACCGTTAATTATCTCCAACAATTTATCATCAAGCATCAACTCCTCATCAACTCCTAAAAGCCTTGCGGCATCGTCTGAGACAGAGATTACAAATGGATTTTTTAGAGGTGATGGCTCCACTTCACAGTAGAAAATAGGTTCAAGATTTAAGTATGGTGTGGTTAGTTTTAAGTTTGAAAATTTCATAACAAGCTTTTACCATTAGAAATATTAAAAGAAGCTAGATAAAAAAGAGTGGCTTTTATTTTGTGTATAGTTTAAGAAAATCAAACACCAATTGCTATATAAACTCACAATCTCTTTTATATAACAAGTCTAAAGGGGTGTTGTTTGTTTATGTGGATACAGTTTTCTTAGAGCAGTTCTTGAGGCTATATCAACAAAAGTAAATATTTTATCAATTTTATCTTTATTCTCTTTCTTTTTATGCCCTTTTACTTTTACAAACTCACAATCAATAGCATCAATTGCTTTAAAAAACTCTCTATATATCTCATGATTTTTTATGCGCTTGTTTGTTTTGCTCATATAATCATTTTTTTTAAAGCGCTCTCGCCTATCTTTTAGGCTTATTGTATTTTGACAATCCGTATAGATGGTGAGCTTACAGCCATCGAGACTAATCTCACCTAAAGCCCACAAAAGAGTTTCAAGTTCAAGCTTTGAGGAGTTACTGTTTTCAAATCTCTTTATTTTCACATCATTCATAGATACTGCAAGATTCAGCTGATTTTCGCTCAGAAAGAGATAAGCTCCATAACCAACATGCGTTTGTGGATTTATACTGCCATCCGTAAAGAGAAAAAATTTAGACTTATTATTTATCACTTATAGCTACTAATCTTTAAATTGTAGTGTTACTTCATGATGGTCTTGATGCTCTGCTTGTGTAAATTTATAGTTACGGTAAGAGGCTATTTTCTCCAAATTTAGAACTTCTTGTTTTGTGGAGACAATTATCTTTAAAGAGTTCCCGCCATAACTATTTAGAGCAGATTTTAGCTGATGCATCGCGTCTGGGATAGGTAAATTTCGTCGAGGATCCAGTGGTTTGCCTCTTGCGTCAAGCACACCATCTTTTAGGTTCAATGGTACTTGATACTCTTGCATCAATCTTTTTGATGAAGCATTCCAGCCCGCTTTGTCCAAATCAGCCCTACCAAACAGAGCACAATGACATGTTCCATACTCCCTAATCTCATCTTCAACAAATTCACAAGGACACATCATTTTTCTATTTAACACTGGATCACTTGATGGTTCAAAACATGGACAAAAGCGTTGTCCAAAAGTTGCTTCCATATCACTCAACCATACCTTAAGGTTTGTGCTCATCATCCAGCTAGGATTGAGAGCGTAGTTTTTCTGTGTTATATATTTTTGCATCCACTTATCTTGTTTTTTTACTTGGCGTCGATACTTCCATAGATCTTTAAAAAATCCTATCATCATTTTAAGCACTGTTGTTTTTCCTTTTTTTCTCTGAATGAGGCATATGTAGCTGCAATCATAGCCAAAGTTATACACCTTCACAGATATATGGTGCATTAAACAGATTTTACTAAATTGGGCTTTAATTGGTAAATCTCCACTAAAGTCATATATAATGTTTCTAAAATAGTATATCGAATTAAATATTTTAATTATCAAGGAGCATGTAGTGAATATTGAAGATTCAGAAAAACAAAAAGCAAAAAATCACTATTTTCGCTTTCATCTGCCTCACTCTTACCTTTCATCTACATTTGGAAATGATTGGTTCTCTTTAAAAGCAGAAGCTTTTGCGCGGTTTTTTGGAACACCTTTTTTTCTAGTTGCACAAACAGCCATCGTTGCATTATGGATCACCATAAATGTTTTAGGGTTTACAAAATTTGACCAATACCCATTTATTCTTCTAAATCTTGCATTTAGCCTTCAGGCCGCATATGCAGCACCTCTCATACTCTTAGCACAAACGCGTCAAGCAGAACGAGACAAAGCAAATTCTGAAGCAGATGCAAAACATAGAGAAGCTATCGCACAGGAGAGCAAAGAGCGTGAAGTTTATGAAAGCGAACAAACAGCACGCCTACTTGAGCTACTTCAAAAAAATACAGAATTAACTGAATTTACTAAAGAATTAAGCCTACATATAGAGTCTTTAACACGAGAAGTTCACGCTAAATTTGTAGAAAACAATAAGTAACTTTCATTTTCCAATATCTCCAAAATAGAAAAGTAAGTTAAAATTATTTAACCATATTTTTTCATCTAAATAGTTTAAGAAAAAACAATTAAAATTGTTGCATGAATAAAAACTTACAAACACTCTTTTTCTATCACGAAGATACAAAACATTCACAACAGAAGTATGCTCGCTCTGTTGGCTATATGGATTGGGCTACTCAACCGGATCCATTTAGAAGCTATAACGGCGCAAAAAATATAGTTTTGCCTTTGGCGCTAGAAAATACAACTCCACCTTATCATCTGCTAGACTCAGATTTACCATGTACACCGCTCGTCAGAGAGTCGCTATCTCAGCTTTTACAGTTTTCTATGGGAATTGCTGTTTGGAAAGTTTCTGGAGAAAGTTCATGGGCGCTCAGATGTAACGCCTCTAGTGGCAATTTACAGCCAACGGAAGCATATGTGATTTTGCCTCCAGTACTTGAAGAACAAAACAGCAAAAGCACAATCTTTCACTATACTCCAAAAAATCATGGACTTGATATTTTGGCGGAATTTGAGACTTCTTTTTGGGATGAGCTACCAGATGGTAGCTTTTTAGTTGGGCTCTCTAGCATTTCATGGAGAGAGGTTTGGAAATATGGTGAGCGAGCATTTAGATATACAAATCTAGATGCCGGTCACGCCATGCAAGCTCTTACGATTTCTGCCAAAATGCTAGGTTGGAAACTGACAAGACTTGATAATATTTGTGATAAGGATCTCAATTATCTACTAGGACTTAAGCAGGAAAATAGATTTTTTGAGAGCGAAATCGCAGATATGCTCCTTGTTGTCTCTACAGAAAATGTTAGCTCTTCGCTTAGCATCGAATCGTTGTTAGAGAACCTTCCATTAAGGTATGATGGCATCGCAAACAAGCTAAGCTCTAAAATGCAAGAGTGGGAGATAATCCCAAAAGTAGAAAATGCAACCTCTGTTATGCAAGCACCTCAAAAGAGTGTGCAACAAAGCAAAGTCTTAAGAGAACCAACAATGGAGTCTAAAGCAGTCATCATAAACAGAAGAAGCGTTCATGTTATGGAAGCCGAGACTTCTCTTATAACAAAAAAGCAGTTTCATACGATTCTAAAAAGTGTTTATGGTTCACTTGATGGCAAAGAAAATTCGGCTCACTTGGTTTTATTTGTGCATAGAGTAGAAGAGTACAAAGAGGGTCTATATATTTTAGTTAGAAACAGCGCGGATAAAGAAGCGCTCAAAGAGCATACATACCCATCGTTCAAATGGCAAGAGAGTGAACTTAAGAACCTTTTTCTATTAGAAGAGAGAGATTTAAGAGCGAGCTCTAAAGCGGTAAGTTGCTCGCAAGAGATAGCTAGCGATGGGGCCTTTAGCCTTGGGATGCTATGTAGTTTTTCAGATCAACTACAAGCTCATGGCACCCATAGATATAAAGAACTTCATTGGGAGTGTGGTGCTATTGGCCAACAGCTTTATCTTGAAGCCACCTCTATCGGATTAAAAGGAACTGGAATTGGATGCTTTTTAGATGATTTGGTTCACAACATGCTAGGATTAAGAGATAATCGCTTTCAAACTCTATACCATTTTACAGTCGGTCGTGGCTACACAGACAGTAGAATCCAGACAAGAGTTGCTTATGAAAACAGATAATAAAAAATAAATATGATTTATTATATAAATATTAAAGAATATCATAGGTTCTGTTTGAAATAATCTGATTCTACAACATCTATGCTACATAACCCATCAGTTACAGTCTATCCTCAAAACAAAAACTGAGCTCTCTTGTGAGCAAAATAGTCGTTAATACAATAAAATATATCTTTACTACTTTTAAATATGGATAGTTATATAAAGCTGATTGATTTAAAACATTTGCGCAGGAGCTAATTTTATTTATTTAATAATGGCATTTGCAACAAATAGGTAACAATTTAAAAAATGATAATAAACCCTAAAATAAGACTTTTAAAGAAGTAGGTACAACTATAAGCCGAGTTTTGTTTTGATAGTATTAATCTACTTTACTATTTACATAGTAACTCTAGCGAAACAGTAGCATAAGCAGATACCATGTATTTCTACATCTCTCTCTACAATTAAGAAGCTGACCATCTGTTTCTTGCTGCCATGTTGGGTTTACAAGCTCTCTATATTACTATAGAGACTGGTGGTCTCTTACACCGCCCTTTCACCTTTACTATCATAAATGATAGAAGTCTGCTCTCTGTTGCACTTTCCCTCGTATTACTACGGCCATTAGTTAAATGGAACACTTTCTTATAGCAGCTCGGACTTTCCTCTTGAAATTCATCAAGTCACTATCTGTTGTACCTACGAAATATTACTAGAATCTTCTTTGCTTTTCGTTTAAAACGATACAAGAACAACTGTTCACTAAAGAAAAATAATATATGAACAGTTGTTCTTTTTGAATAAGCTACTATTAACAGTTGTTCATATATAATTCTAGATATATTAACGGTTGTTCATACAACTAAGAAAGGTTCATAAATGCCCAATAGTACGGTAGTTCAAAAAAAAGTAAGCACTAAAGATAAGATATTAAAAGCTTCGATATCCCTATTCTCTGAGCATGGATACAAAGGTACAAGCGTTAGAAAAATAGCTTCAGAAGTAGGAATTAGAGAGAGTGCTTTATATAATCACTTTAAAAATAAAGAGGAGATATTTCTGTCTGTTGCAAAAGATATCTTCACTACACCATTCTCTAAAGATGAATCAAATATTAAAGAATCAGCGATAAAAGGAAAAGCTTTTATACAAAAATATGCGATGCAGTATAAGCTGCTTACATTTGATAAGAGCAGCGAAAATATGTTTAGACTACTTATGATTGAGCTTTTCCAAAACAGAGAGCTTAGAGAGCAGTTTATGAGCGAATTTCATAATGAAAACATAAAAGTACTATCAGAAGCTTTCTTTATTATGATGCAAAATTCACTTATCAAATCATCTGATCCTATGTTGGTTGCATATGAGTTTATCTCTACCCTATTCTATATTAGATTACAGGTAACACTTATGAGATTTGATAGCAACTCTGCTAACAATCTCTCAACTCAGTTTGAAAAACATGTTGAGTTTTTCTGGGAAGGAATAAAAATTTAATATTATTAAGTATTAGATACTAAATAATATTACAGCTCTCATTTAAAAAAAGACACCCTCTTCCAAGGATGCCTTCACTTGTTTTTTAAAACTATTTACCCATAGCTTTGTTTGCGTATTTTTCGCCAAGTTCATATGCTAACTTATTTGCAGCATGAACTTTTTCTGGTACTTTAGAAAGCATAGTATCAATCAATGATTGTTTTGAAAGTACATTTGTCATAGTATTTGTAATTGCAAGTGCAACTACTGATTGAGTAATAACATTACCAACCTCTTCTTTTGCTATTGTGATAATTGGAATTTCATGAATTATCCATTTTTTTCTATCTTCGTCTGTTGGGTGGACTAAGTTTGGATCCACAACAATTGTTCCACCTGGTTTAACACCATTTTTAAATTGGTTATAGCTCACATTTGCAACAGAAAGCATAAAATCTATCTCACCTTCATTTGCATAAGGGTAACGAATTTCATTGTCATCTAGTGTTATATCAACAACTGTTGGACCACCACGAACTTGTGATGTGTATGTTGCGGTTTTCAAACCATTTCCGCCATCTTTGATTTTACACGCAGCCATAATTTCACCAGCCAATAAAACACCTTGACCGCCAACACCAGTAAATCTTAAAGAATTTCTCATAGTAGACCCCTATATCTTTTTCACAAAATCAGCTTGAGTAATCTTACCGCGTTTACCTTGAGCAGCTTTTATAACTTCTTCATACATATCAGTATATTCAGGTTGTTCAACTTGTCTTAATACTCCAGTTGGAAGCAAGTTTAACTGCTCATCTTCTGGGAGTGTATCCCATTTTTTCTTACCAACCGTAATGCTGTCAATCCAGTTAAGGTTTTCCATTGCACTAGCCATCTTGTTTTTACGACCAAGGTTGATATGGCAGTTTGATAAAACTTCAACAAAGCTAAAACCTTTGTGTTCAAAAGATTTAACAAGAATTTTTTCTAGTTTCTTAGGGTCAATCATTGATTCACGAGCAACAAAAGATGCACCTGCTCCAATTGCAAGATTACTTGCATTGAAAGTTGGGTCAATATTACCATTTTGTGCAGATACACACCACATACCCTGAGGAGTAGTTGGAGATATCTGAGAATTTGTAAGACCGTATATAAAGTTATTAATAAGAATAAAATTCAAATTTATGTTACGACGACAACCATGAATTGTGTGATTACCACCAATCGCGAGACTATCACCATCACCAGCAACTACAATTACATTAATATGTGGATTCGCAAGTTTGATACCAGTTGCATACGCAATAGTACGACCATGCGTTGTATGAACAGTATTACAATCAATATATGAACTAAAGCGTCCAGAACATCCAATGCCTGAAACAACACAAACATTGTTCATATCCCATCCCATTTTATCAATAGCACGGATAGTAGCTTTTAAAATAACACCATCACCACATCCCCAACACCAAAGTGTTGGCATCTTATTTACGCGTAAATATTTATCATAATTAAATGCCATTACATCATCTCCTTAACTTTTGCTACCATTTCTGCAGGTGCGATTGGACGACCATTTGCTTTTAATAGAGTTGTAAAATCATTTCGTTTTATTACTCTCTCTATCTCTTTTGAGTATTGACCCATGTTTAATTCTGTAATAAAAATTTTATCTTTAAATTTAGCACCAATTTCAACTAATCTTTTAGCTGGTGAAGGCCATAATAAAATTGGTCTAAACATACCAGCTTTAATACCTTGTTCACGAAGCTTATTAACAGCTTCATATGCACCAAGACCAATTGATCCGTAAGCTATGATACAAACTTCTGCATCATCTAGCATATACTCCTCATAATCTGGTAAATCATCTAAACCATCATTCTCAGCAGCAACTGTATTTATTTTACCAACTAATCTTTCAATATTAAATTCACATTGAACTGCATCTTCCGTAGGGAAACCCTCATGTCCATGGTGTAGTCCAGTGATATGGTATTTGTAACCTTTAAACATTGGGTTTAAAACTGCTGGTTTATTCATTGGAACATCATAAGGCTTATAATCAGCTGGAGCACCATCAAATGTTGCACGATTTACAATACTTGCTTTAACTTCTGCAAGATCTGGAATTATAGCTTTTCCGTGCATGTGACCAATTGTCTCATCTAAAAGTATGAAAACCGGAGTCATATACTTCTCAGCTAAGTTAAACGCGCGAACTGTTTGCGTATAACATTCAGTTAAACTACCTGCACAAAGAGTTATTGAAGCAAAATCACCATGAGTTGGATATTGCGCCTGACCAATATCTGCTTGAGAAACACGAGTTGGAAGACCAGTTGATGGGCCACCACGCATAACATTTACAATAACTAGTGGGATTTCGGCAATAAAACCTAAACCAATCTGCTCAGCTTTTAGTGAAATACCAGGGCCTGAAGTTGCAGTATATGATTTAACACCAGTCATAGAAGCGCCAAGTGCAGCACAAATACCACCAATTTCATCTTCCATTTGAATAAACTTACCACCAACTTCTGGTAATAAATCTGATGCAACATGCATTACTTCAGATGATGGAGTAATTGGATATCCACTAAAAAACATAGCTCCAGCATCAATCGCTGCCATTGAGCATAGCTCATTACCAGTTGAAATTTCTTCTCTTGCCATTATTTAACTCCTTTTTCAGTTAGTGACATATAATTATTTGCAACGATTGCCGCTTGACGAGCTTTAGAGTCATCAGTTAGTTTCGCAAATTTATAATCCGCCTTTTCTGCTACATATATAGCAAAATCTGGGCATGAAAGCTCACACTCACTACAACCAATACAAGCTTCAGGATTATTTATAGATATCATAGCCCCTAAAGTTGATGTTACTTCATACACCATACCAAGTACACCAGATGGACATACAGAAACACAAATATCACACGCTTTACAGTTACTTGTGTTTATCCACACAGGCTGATTACCTGGGTTTTCAGTTTTAAAAGTTCCCATTTATTCTCCTATTTTTATTAAAATGCAGATTCATCTACACTATTTTTATAGCGCTACCTTTTTCATAATTAGGTTATCTAATTTTTCTTAACATTACTATGAATTGTGCTAATAGCGCCCTTTAAATAACAAAATATGTTACATTACGGGGCTCGCACAAGATAAGTTATTTAGCCAAAACTTCCGCTACAGCTTTTCCAATATCAGCAGGCGAAATAACAACTTTTACACCAGCAGCCTCTAGTGCAGCCATTTTTTCTTTAGCTGTTCCAGCACCACCACTCACTATAGCACCAGCATGACCCATTCTCTTACCAGCAGGAGCAGTTTGTCCAGCAATAAAAGCTACAACAGGCTTAGTGATATGCTCTTTGATGTAAGATGCTGCTTGAATCTCTAAATCTCCGCCAATCTCACCAATCATAACAATTGCTTTTGTCTCTGTGTCTGCCTCAAACATTGCAAGAAGGTCTTTGTATGAAAGACCGATAATTGGATCTCCACCGATACCAACAGCAGTGCTTATACCAAATCCTTCTCTACAAACCTGATTTGCACCCTCATAAGTAAGTGTGCCAGATTTTGAGATAAGTCCAATATTTCCTTTTTTGAAAATCATACCAGGCATAATTCCAATCTTACACTCTTCAGCAGTTATAATACCAGGACAGTTTGGCCCGATTGTCATCATTCCATGTTTGTTTGCATGTGCTTTTGCTTTTTGCATATCACGAACAGGCGCACCTTCTGTGATGATTACAGCAAGTTTTATCCCAGCTTCAGCAGCTTCCATTACAGCATCTGCTACAAACATTGGTGGAACAAAAATCATAGAAACAGTTGCGTGAGTTGAATTTACAGCATCTTTAACTGTGTTAAATACTGGTTTACCTAAATGCTCTTGACCACCTTTATTTGGCGTAACACCACCAACAATTTTTGTTCCATAAGCTAAACACTGCTCAGCATGAAAAGTACCCTCTTTACCTGTGAAACCTTGAACGATAACTTTTGTATCTTTATTTACTAAAATACTCATATAAATTATTTTCCTTTCGCTGCAGCTACTGCTTTTGCGGCACCATCTGCTAAATCTGTTGCTGTTATAATATTTGCAATATTTGCATTTTTAAGAATTTCTGCTGCTTCTGGCGCATTTGTACCATCTAGTCTTACGATTACTGGAACATGAACATCTACTAATTTTGTAGCTTCAAGGATACCATTGGCAATGCGATCACATCTAACAATTCCACCAAAAATATTTACAAATATAGCCTTAACATTTTTATTTTTAAGAATAATCTCAAAGCCCTTTGCAACTGTTTCTGCATTAGCTTTTCCACCAACATCTAAAAAGTTTGCTGGAGTTCCACCCATATAGTTGATTGTGTCCATAGTACCCATTGCAAGACCGGCACCATTTACCATACAACCGATTTCACCATCAAGAGGTATATATGAAAGACCATATTTTGCAGCTTCCATCTCGTCAGCATCTTCCTCTGATATATCTCTCATAGCTTCAATATCCGGATGACGACTAAGTGCAGAATCATCAAATCCCATTTTTCCATCAAGAGCTATAAAATCACCGCTTCCTGTTTTTACAAGTGGATTTATCTCAATCATCTCTGCATCATTTTCTAGGTATAGTTTATAAAGCGCCGCTGCAAATTTAATAAACTTGCCCTGCTCTGCTGGATCAGTAATCCCGAGTCCAAAAACTAGCTCACGACCGTGAAAACCTTGAAAACCAACAGCTGGATCTACTGCAACTTTAATAATTTTCTCTGGAGTATTATGAGCAACATCTTCAATTGCCATACCGCCCTCAGTTGAAGCCATTATGATTGGCATCTCTTTTGCTCTATCTAAAACAACGCCTAAATATAACTCATCTTTAATATCAGCACCATCTTCGATATATAATTTCTGAACTAATTTTCCCTCTGGTCCTGTTTGATGAGTAACTAAAGTCATTCCAAGAATTTCAGAAGCGTATTTTTTAACTTCATCCAGTGAACGAGCTAGTTTGACACCGCCACCTAAACCACGACCACCTGCATGTATTTGAGCTTTTACAACCCAAACTGGACCACCAAGTACTTTTGCGTTTTCTACTGCTTCTTCAACAGAACTAGCTAACATTCCTTTTGGTGTCGGGACACCATATTTAGCAAAAATTTGTTTTGCTTGATACTCATGTATATTCATATATTCTCCTTGTTTTAAATGGGTTTTTACACTACTCTAGTTTTTAAGCCTTGGGTGAAATCATGTCTTCAGGTATAACATACTTATCAAACTCCTCAGCAGTTAAAAGACCTAAATCTATTGCTGTTTGCTTAAGGGTTGATTTGTTTGCATGAGCAGTTTTTGCGATTTTTGCTGCATTGTCATATCCGATATGTGGATTAAGAGCCGTAACCAACATAAGTGAATTATGTAAGTAGTGATCAATTTTTTCAACAACCGGCTCAATTCCAACCGCACAATGATCGTTGAAAGAGACAATTGAATCGGCTAACAAACGACAGCTCTGTAAAAAGTTATACGCAATAACTGGCTTGAAAACATTTAACTGGAAATTACCTTGGGATGCACCCATAGATATAGCAACATCATTTCCAAAAACTTGACAAGTAACCATAGTTACAGCCTCAGCTTGAGTAGGATTTACTTTTCCTGGCATAATAGACGAACCTGGCTCATTTTCTGGAATCTCAATTTCGCCAATACCACATCTAGGACCTGACGCCAACCATCTAACATCATTAGCAATTTTCATCATATCAGCAGAGAGTGCTTTTAGTGCACCATGTGCAAATACTAATGCGTCATGTGAAGTTAGCGCATGAAACTTATTTGGTGCAGTAATAAATTGATGACCCGTTAGTTCTGTTAGTTTTTTAGCAACTCTCTCGCCTAGCTCTGGATGAGCGTTAAGTCCAGTTCCAACGGCAGTTCCACCAAGTGCAAGTTCACGAACAGCCTCTAAAGAAGTTTTAGCCATTTTTTCACACTTATTTAACATCTCAACCCAACCACTTATCTCTTGACCTAGCGTGATTGGAGTAGCGTCTTGAAGATGTGTTCGTCCGATTTTTACAATTGACTCAAATTTTGCGGATTTATCAATCAGTGTTGCCTTGAGTTTTGCAATCGCAGGCAAAACTCTCTCTTCAACTGCAATAACAGCAGCAACATGAATAGCTGTTGGATAAGTGTCATTTGAACTTTGAGATTTATTTACATCATCATTTGGATGAATAAGTTTTTCAACCCTAAAATCGCCTCCAAGAATCTCAGTAGCACGATTTGCAAGAACCTCATTATGGTTCATATTTGATTGAGTTCCTGAACCTGTCTGCCAAACAACAAGAGGATAATTTCCATCAAGTTTACCATTTAACATATCATCAGCAGCTTGTGCAATTACTTCTGCTTTTTTAGCATCGAGTTTGCCTAAATCACTGTTTACTAAAGCAACCGCTTTTTTAAGATAAGAGAAAGCTCTTGTTATCTCATAAGGCATGGTCTCTTCACCAATTGCAAAATTTTCAATTGATCTTTGTGTTTGAGCTGCCCAATATGCATCTATTGGAACTTGGATTGCTCCCATTGTGTCTTTTTCTGTACGCGTCTTCATTTTACTATTCTCCTTCAAAAAAATTATTTTTATTTAATGTTTCAATTAATGTTTTTACTGATTCACAAGAGCCTCTAAACATCTCTTTTTCTGCGTCATCAAGGGTTATCTCTATGATTTTCTCAGCTCCATTTGCTCCAAGCATCACCGGAACACCAGAGACAACATCGCTAAAACCATACTCACCGTCTAAAAACACAGCACATGGGTAGATCTGTTTTGTATCTTTTAAGATTGCTTCAACCATTATAGATGTTGCTTTTGCGGGTGCATAATAAGCAGAGCCAGTTTTTAAATAACTCACTATTTCTGCACCACCATTACGAGTACGAGTTATTATTTCATCAATTTCATCTCTATTTAAAATATCAGCTAGTGGGACCCCAGCCACAGTAGAGTAGCGAGGAAGAGGAACCATATCATCTCCATGTCCACCCATCACAGATGCACGAATCTGACCTCCGCCGTATCCTAGCTTTTCTTGTATAAAACTAGCCATGCGAGAACTATCAAGTATACCAGCCATTCCTATAACACGACTTCTCTCAAACCCACTCTCTTTCAGCGCAACATAAGTCATAGCGTCAAGCGGATTTGAAACCATTATGATTATCGCATTTGGGGAGTATCTAGCGACACCCAAAATAACCTCTCTTGTGATGTTTGCATTTATCATAAGAAGATCATCACGACTCATGCCTGGAAGTCTAGGACTTCCAGCTGTTACAATCACAACATCACAATCTGACAAATCAGACATCTCTTCAGCCACGGTCACAATCGTATGACTTCTAACAGCTGAAGCAGCTTGACTCATATCCAGCGCTTTACCGCGTGCTATATCAATTTTATTGTCTCTAAGGATTATTTCATGACATGCTCCAAGCATAGCCAGAGAGTAAGCCACTGTTGCGCCAACATTACCAGCACCAACGATCCCTACTCTTTTTCCTTGATTCATTTAGACTCCTTGCATTAAAATATTAAATCATATCAATACTAAACTAAAGACAATTTTGCCTTTTATATAATACTAAAAAAGTTTCATATAAAAAGTAAAAATCACAAAGAGAAATAATTCTCTTTGTAATCAAATAGTACTAGATTTTATTTACAATACTATTTAGCGTTACCGATGGTCTCATTGCAGCTTCAGCCTTAGCGTCATCAGGATGATAATATCCGCCAATATCTTGAGCTTTTCCTTCGACTGAAAGAAGCTCAGAAATAATTGTTGTTTCGTTATCTTTTAGTGCAGCAGCAACGGGAGCAAACTTAGCAGCTAACTCTGCATCATCTGTCTGTTTTGCGAGTGCATCAGCCCAGAATTGAGCTAAGAAGAAGTGAGATGCTTTATTGTCAGGCTCTCCACATTTTCTACTCGGCTCTTTGTTGTTATCAAGATATGCGTTGTTGGCGATATCTAAAGCTGCAGTTACAACTTCAAGTTTTTTAGAGTTATTTTTTTGAGCAATAAATCTTAAAGATTCAGCAAGCGCTAAAAACTCCCCTAAAGAATCCCATCTTAAATGTCCCTCAGCCAAGAATTGGTCAACATGCTTAGGAGCAGATCCGCCGGCACCAGTTTCAAACAGACCGCCACCAGCTAAAAGAGGAACGATTGAAAGCATTTTTGCAGATGTTCCAAGCTCTAAAATTGGGAAAAGGTCAGTTAGATAATCTCTTAAAACATTTCCAGTTACAGATATGGTATCGAGCCCTGCTCTAACTCTTTTTAGTGAATAAGTCATAGCTTTTTCAGGTGCTAGTATTGGCAACTCTAAACCAGTCGTGTCATAATCTTTTAAGTATTCGTTTACTTTTTTGATCATATTTGCATCATGAGCACGATTTTCATCTAGCCAGAAAACAGCTGGTGTTTTTGTTAGCCTAGCTCTCTCAACTGCAAGTCTAACCCAGTCTTTAATTGGAATGTCTTTAGCTCTTGACATTCTCCAAATATCGCCAGCTTCAACATTGAATTCCATTAAAGTTGAGCCATCAGTATCAAGTACTTTAACTACACCATCTTCTGCTATCTCAAAAGTAGTTGGATGAGAACCATACTCTTCAGCTTTTTGTGCCATAAGTCCAACATTCGCAACACTTCCCATAGTAGATACACTAAATTGACCATTTTTTACACAATCATCAACTATCTCTTTGTACATTGTTGCGTAACATCTATCAGGAATTACAGATACGCACTCTTGCACTTTGCCAGCAGCGTTCCACATAGTTCCACCATCACGAACAACCACTGGCATTGAAGCATCAATAATAATGTCATTTGATGCATGAAGATTTGTGATTCCTTTATCAGAATCAACCATTGCCATAGCAGGCTGGATCTCATAAGTAGCCATTATCGCAGCTTCTATTTCAGCTTTTTTATCAGCTGGAAGTTTTGCTAATTTTTTATATAAATCACCAAGTCCCAAATTGGCATTTACACCAATCTCTTTAAACTCTGCTGCGTATTTTGCAAAAACATCTTTAAAAAACACTTCAACAGCATGTCCAAACATGATAGGATCTGAAACTTTCATCATGGTAGCTTTTAAGTGAAGTGACCATAAAACATCTTTAGATTTTGCTTCTTCAAGAGTTTTCGCATAGAATGCTCTAAGTGCTTTTTTCGACATAAAAGTACCATCTAAAACTTCTTTATCAGATGCAGAAATCTCTTTTAAAAGCTTACCATTTAACTCAATTCTTACTTTCCCATCACCGCTCTTAATTGCAGATTTTTCATTCTCATAAAAATCTCCACTATTCATGTGAGAAACATATGTTTTAGAATTTTCAGAAAATGCTCTTAATTTATGTGGATTTTTCTTTGCAAAATTCTTAACAGCAGCTGCAGCTCTTCTGTCTGAGTTGCCTTCACGAAGAACTGGGTTTACGGCTGAACCAAGACAAGTTGAATACTTAGCTAAAAGCTCTTTGTCCGCATCAGTTGATGGATTTTCTGGAAAATCTGGTAGTTTATAACCTTGAGATTGAAGTTCAGCAATACACTCTTTAAGCTGAGGAATAGACGCTGAAATATTTGGAAGCTTGATAACATTTCCATCAGGCTGCTGAACAACCTCACCTAAAAATGCTAAATCATCAGCTATTTTTTGTGAATCACTTAAAAACTCAGGAAATGTGGCGATAACTCTACCTGCCAATGAGATATCTCTAGTTTCAACTTCAACTCCTGCTGCTTGTGTAAAAGCATTTACTATAGGTAAAAGTGAATATGTTGCTAAAGCTGGTGCTTCATCAATTTTAGACCAAATAATTTTTGACATCTTTACTCCTTGGGGTAATATTTTATTTTTATAAATAAATAATTTTCATAAAAATTTATGAAATGTATATTACCACCAGATAAATAACATACTTAAATAAAGCGACTATGATTCATTTATTTTTAGTTTATGTTTCATTTAGTAGCACGCTTTATATTGGTTAAGTGTGTAGAATAGTTACTAGTAAAATCATGCGTTCCTCTGCTAGACTTCATAAAATAGAGGTTTTTTGTCTGTGCTGGAAATATAGCTGCTTTAATTGCATCAAAACTTACATTGCATACAGGAGAGGCAGGAATGCCACTATACTTATATGTATTGTATGGGGAATAATCATCCTTGATTCTCTTTGGGGTTACCTTTTCGTGTGAGTATTTACCATAATTAAGTGTTCCATCCATCTGAAGCTTCATATTTTGCTTAAGTCTATTGTAAATTACAGAACTAACTATTGGCATCTCCCTAGTATTTGCCGACTCTTTTTGTATAATTGAAGCAACTGTTACAAAATGAAACCATCTTTTCTCATCGTAGTTACCAAATATCTTAATTGACGCCTCTTTCATTTGAATAATGGATTTGGATAGTAGTATTTTTATAACCATCTTTTCGGTTATACCAAAAGGAAACTTGTATGTATTTGGAACAAGAGCACCTTCTGGCTTATTGGACTGAGCGTCGTATTCGCTTTGAAGTAAGTCTCTATTTAAAGCAAGTTCACTTGCTAGATAATTTAAAAAGATATAAGTTGTTTCACCAGGAATAAGCATTATCTCCTTAAGCGCGGCTTTTGAGGTTGCTAATTTATATAAAAAATCAGCTTTTGTATTTGTAGTTGCACCTATATTAATCCATCCATACTGCGGTGTTCCCATAAATCTTAAAATCAGCGAATCTAGTTTATTTACATTGTAGTTTTTGTTGCCCAGATGTGTTATAATCTTGTTTATCGAACCTTCAGGTACATATATGACTTTTGGGGAATTTATAGGCTTGTTTAGGTAGTACATGAAAGTTAAAATGATTATTAATACAATCTCTAAAATCCACTCTTTTTTCATCAACACTCTCTCTATCATTTTTGTAACACTCTCTGTCTTATTTCTACTTTTATTAAATGGAGTATATCTAAATAATGTATCGCTTCCAAACATAAACATTAAAAAAATAGATGTGAAATGGAACAATAAATTAAGTGTAACGATAGATGAAATAAACATAAAAAAAGAGACAGATCCAAAAAAACCGCCTATAGAACTCACTGATATAAAAAAATTATTAAAGTACATAAAACTTTTTAATCACTGGTTTGAAAAAATATCAGTGCAGACAATTCACTACAATGATATGTCTGGTTCATTTAAGTATCTGGATGGCAAAAGTGGACTATTTACGCTCTCTTCTGCTGACTTTAATCTAAAAAGTTCCATATCTTTCTCTTCTAAATACTTAAATCTAAATATAGAGTCTCTTCAAGACAAGAAAAAAGATATAAAAATAGATGGCAATTTAATATATGATACCTCAAGTGAAGCCGAACTTACTTCGCTTCTAAACATCAGCATAAATGACAATGCTCCACTCAAACTATATGCTACTAGTAATATGAAAGAATTTTTTTACAACATAGAATCTCCAAGCAATATAAAAGATATAAAAAAAATAGTAGATATATTTAATTTTAAACCAGATATTAAATATTGGCTTTATGATGCCATGACACTCTCAGATCTGTCACTAGAAAGTTTTCACGGATGGGTTGAATACAGTAAAACGGAAGACGCATATAAAAATATATCACTAAAAGCAACCGCCAACAACCTTGTATACAGATATGATGCAAAATTAGAGCCAATCAATACAAGTAAGACAGATATTGAATTACTTCATGGCGTATTATATATAAAACCAAAAGATACACACACATACAACTTCTTTCTTGATAAGAGCTGGCTAAAGATTGATTTTTCAAAAAAAGAAGAACTGCTATCTATATATCTACTTTTTACTGGTCAAGCAAATCAAGATGTGTTAAACCTTCTTAATCACTATAAAATAAACCTACCCTTGCTGCAGACGAAAGGTGAGCTCAAAACTAATTTAACGCTAGATATAAATCTAAGAACAGTAGATGTTAAGGCAACTGGCAACTTTCAAACTGAAAATGCGCAGATAAAATATCAAGGGCTAAATATTGATATTTTTGATGCAAATGTCTCTTTGGACAACTCCATTGTAAAAGCAAAAAATATATTTGCAAAGTATCAAGATATTGCCTCTTCGTACCTGGATATAGATTTTAACACAAAAGAGTCCAGTGGAAATTTAAGTTTTAAGGTCAACAAAATAGCTTTTAGCGAAATAGGCTTAGAGCTAACAAACACTAAAACACCATTAAACATACTTTATAGCATCTCTCCAAAACAGGAGATTATAAAGATTGGTGAATCCTCGTGGAACTATAAAGATAATTTAATAAAAGTTTCTCCAATGCAATCGTTGGTTGATACAAAAAATTTAAAGATAATGATACCAAAAACATCAATAGAATCAAGTGGATTTTTATCCGCCTCTGCCTCAGGAAACCTATACTTAAAGCCATTAAGAGCCAATGTAGATATCAACTTATCTAAATTTAGCTACAATAAAATCAAACTCAATCAGTCGTCACTACCAATAAAATTTACATATGATAACAATTTTACTTTTTTATCAAATAGTAATATAAATCTTATGGTTGCTGATAAAAAGTGCTCTTTAAAAAATGCAAAATTAAATATTTCAGATGGTCTACTACAGATAAAAAATATGCAATTAAATGTTAATGAACTAATACAAACATCTATAAATGCGCAATACAATACATCAACTTCAAGCGGAATCACAGATATGTACAATATTGCTTTTGTTGATAATGACTTAAAAGAGATATTTAAAAAAGATAAAAATATAAGATTAAATATTGAAAACAGGGATAACAAAACAGTAATAAACTCAAAAGATTATGACATTGAGTATGTTATGGCGCAAAACAGGTGGGAACTAAAATTTAAATCCATAGATAAGATAGCTAATAATTCTGAATTTTTAAAAAAATATGGAATAACAAATGGAAATATAAATTTTTACAACAAGGATGATGAGGAAAATATAAATTTTTCTGCGCATACAAACTATAAATATAAAGTCTTGGTTAACGGTGAAAATCCAGTAGAAACCTATATGGCGTATGGAGAGATAAATAACAAAACAAAAGGTATCTCTTTTAGTGTAAACAATTCGGTGGATGTACTAATTGGGGATGACATAAAAATAAAAGCTAAAAATATTGGAATAAACTTTGATGAATTAATAAGACTGCTTGTGGATATCAATAAAGATAGCACACCAAATAATATTGTAGAAAATAGGGTCAAAAATAATAATGATAAAGAGCTTTATTTTGATGCATTTAATAGCAATATATTCCTAAGTAAGCATAGACATATAATCTCTGACGCAATAAATCTCAGTTATCTTGATAAAATTTTAACAGCCAAATTGACTCACAAGAAAGGAAGTGCTAACCTAACATATTATAATGATAAATTCACCCTAAATGGCAAAGATTTTGATGATGAGTTTGCAAAAAAAATCTCATATTTATCAAAATTTAGTGGTGGTGTATTTGGCTTCTCAATAAACGGTTCAGTTGACGAATACAGTGGACTGATTGAAGCTAAAAACACAACAATTAAAGATCACAAAGTGTTAAACAATGTACTTGCTTTTGTGAACACAATACCATCTCTTGTGACATTCTCCCTTCCTGGATATAACAGAAGCGGATTTGATACTACTAGCGCCTATATAAATTTTAAATACAAAAATGATGTCTACAAGATAGATGATATCTCTGTTATGTCAAAAGAGGTCACAATTGTCGGTCTTGGGGAAGCTAGCATAAAAAATAATACCGTAAACTTAGATTTAAATTTAAAAACTGACCTTGGTAGTTCTATCGCAAAAATACCAGTAGTTGGATATATATTGCTGGAAAACAATGCAATATCTACTTCATTAAAAGTCACAGGAGCGCTTAATGATCCAAAAGTAGATACACAAATAGCTAGAGATATAGCTGTGGCACCTCTGAATATTATAAAAAGAACACTTATGTATCCATTTGAGCTATTTAAAAAAGATAAAGATAAACAACCACATTAAACCAATTAACTATCTTGCTTGGTTTAATGTTGGTTTTTCTACTCATTTCTAAGAACAGTTAAAATATCCACTTCGCTTGCCTTTTTGGCAGGATAGTATGATGATGCTACAACAATCCCAAATGCACCAATAACAATAAGCACAAAGTCTTTAACACTCAAATCAAGCGGAAGAGTTGTGGTTGGATAAACATCTTTAGGAAGATGGACAATATCAAAAGTGCTAAGAATCCACATTCCGCCCATACCAAAAGCAACTCCAGCCAAAATACCACTAACGCCTATAACTATACCGAGATATAAAAATACTTTTTTTACTTCAACAGCTGTTGCCCCAAGAGACAAAAGCAGAGCAATTTCACTTCTTCTGTTCATAACAGTCATTAAAAGTGAAGAGATTATATTAATTGCTGCTATTAAAATAATAAGCATTAAAACTATAAAAAGTGAGGCTTTTTCCAACTCTAGCGCCGCAAAAAAGTTTGTATTTTCTTCCCACCAACCTTTAATAACAACATTTTCTGGTAGAAATTGTTTGATTTTTAGAATATCTTCTTGTGGATTGTTTGAAAAAATGTGAATTCCATCATATTGACCACTTGGCAGGTTTAAAATAGCTTGAAGTGAAGAAATTGTTGTATAACTATAGGCTTTGTCGTAGGCTGAGAGCCCAGAATCAAAAACTGATTTAAGTTGGAATCTTTTTATCTTTGGGGTGATAGAGAGTCCGCCCGGCTCAACATCTGTAAATATATACATAACTTTATCACCATCAAAAAGAGAAAATTCATCTTTTAGTGATTTACCCACGATAACATCAAATTTTTCAAATTTTTTATTCGCTGAAGCTTTTTTTAGAATACTGTTAACTTGAGCCTCGCTGTCAAAATCAACTCCAAAAATATAACCACCCTCCAAGACAGACCCACTTCTTGCCATAATTGTAGACTGAACATACTGACTAAATTTTAAATCTGGAAATTTTGCCTTTAAGCTTACAAGCAGATTGTTATCAACTGCTCCATAAAACTTAGGCATAACAGTTAATGGATAGTTCATAATAGTGAGTTTTTTCTTGAACTCATTGTCAAAACCATTCATAAGCGCCATTGCAATCAAAAGCACCATAACGCCCAAAGATATCCCCAAAAACGCAAGAAGTGCCGATAGGAAGATAAATGGTTGCTCTTTATCGAAGCGTAAAAATCTCTTGACAAGATATGGAACTATTGAATTTTTCAAGAAGCAAAAACACCTTTTTTTGGACCACTTTTTCCACAGCACTGCTTATATTTTTTACCGCTTCCACATGGGCAATCTTCATTTCTAGAGACTTTTTTATTGTCCGTCTCTTCTTGATGATTCATCTGCGTTGTAGCAAACTCATCAACTCTTCTTTGTAGCTCTAAATGTTCAGCAGCCTCTCTCGCTTCTTCCTCTGGATCTTCCATTCTAAATTGGATAATTTGAAGGGTTTTGATTGCATTAAACTTAATACTACTTACAAGTTCTGTAAAAAGACCATAACTCTCTTTTTTGTATTCGACTAATGGGTCTTTTTGGTTATAGGCTCTTAGTCTAATTCCAGTTTTCATATTATCCATAGCGTAAAGATGTTCTCTCCAAGCACTATCTAGCTCTTTTAAATAAAGCTCTCTCTCAATATTGCTTGCAGTTTCACTATCAATTACACTCATTTTATGATCATAAGATTTTTTAACGCTATCAGTGACTACTTTTAGTAACTCATCATACTCAAAAGAAGAGAGAGCCGTGATATCTAACTCTAGATTTATCTCTTCTTTAATTATCTTTGATAACTTTTCTAGGTTAAAATCCTCTTTAGTGCCGCTACCAAAAATATTTGCCTCGAAAAAGAGATGCTCTATATATTCAGCTCTAATTTCATCAATTTTTGTACCAATATCAAAGTTTTTATCAATCAGCTGATTTCTAAATTTATATACTATTTTTCTCTGCTCATTTGCAACATCATCATACTCAACAATCTGTTTTCTGCCCTCATAGTGCATATTTTCAACTTTTTTCTGAGCCTTTTCAACTGCACGAGTTACCATCTTTGACTCTATATATTCACCATCTTCGATACCTAGTCTTTCCATAATACTCTTAATCTTATCACTTCCAAATATACGAAGCAAACTATCTTCTAAACTAAGATAAAATTGAGTAGTACCAGCATCACCTTGTCGTCCACTACGACCACGAAGCTGATTATCTATACGGCGGTTTTCATGTCTTTCTGTTCCAATAATGTAAAGTCCACCAAGCTCTCTAACTTCATCATTAACTTTAATATCAACACCGCGTCCAGCCATATTTGTGGCAATCGTTACGGCACCTTTTACACCAGCACTTTTAATAATCTCACCCTCTTGAGCATGGTTCTTAGCATTTAAAACCGTATGCGCTATCTTCTCTTTTTTTAGTATTTCATGAAGGACTTCTGATTTATCAATTGATGCCGTACCTATCAATACAGGCTGACCTGTTTTTGATAATTTTTTTATAGTTTCAATTACAGCTTCAAACTTTTCTCTTTCTGTTTTATAAATCAAGTCATTTAAATCTTTTCTTGAAATAGGTATGTTTGTTGGGATTGAGACAACATCTAATGAGTAGATTTGAGCAAACTCAGATGCTTCTGTCTCCGCTGTTCCTGTCATTCCAGCTAGTTTGTTGTACATTCTAAAATAGTTTTGGAATGTTATATCAGCAAGTGTTTGAGTCTCTTCTTTTATGTGAACCTGCTCTTTTGCTTCAAGCGCTTGATGCAGACCTTCCGAGAAACGGCGACCTTCACTAAGACGACCTGTAAACTCATCTACTATCACAACTTCATCATTATTTACGACATAGTCAACATCTTTTTCAAAAAGATAGTTAGCTTTTAAAGCTTGATCTAGCATGTGTGGTAGAGATGCATTTTCTGCACTATATAAATTTTCAACACCAAATAACTCTTCAGCTTTTGTTATTCCATCTTCCGTAATCAAAACAACTCTATCTTTTTCATCAACCGTAAAGTGAGTATCTTTTTCAAGTTTAAGTGCAATGTTGTTCGCATCTACATAGTTTTGCATAATTCTGTTTGTTGGTCCAGATATAATCAAAGGCGTTCTGGCTTCATCAATCAAGATACTATCAACTTCATCAACGATAACGAAATTATGGCTTCTTTGAACCATATTTTCAGCTGAATAGCTCATATTATCCCTTAGATAGTCAAATCCAAACTCGTTATTTGTTCCATAGGTTATATCTGCTGCGTAGATCTCTCTTTTTATAGCTAAGTCATTCATATTTTCAAGTATAACACCAACACTAAAACCAAGAAATTCATAGAGTGGTCTCATCTCATTACCGTCTCTTGTTGCCAGATAATCATTAACAGTTACAAGATGAACACCCTTTCCGTCCATTGCATTAAGGACAATAGCTAGGGTTGCAACCAGTGTTTTACCCTCACCTGTCTTCATCTCTGCAATTTTACCCTCATGTAGAACTATTCCACCGATGAGCTGAACATCAAAATGTCTCATATTTAAGACACGAGAACCAACTTCTCTTGTTATTGCAAAAGAGTCGATTAGGGCATCATCTAAGCTTATCTTTTTACTTAAAACACTATCTCTAAGTTCATTAAAACTATTTTTTAATTCATCATCACTAAGAGATTTGTATCTGCTCTCAAGAGCATTAATGCTATCAACTATTTTTATATATCTTTTTATCTCACGGTCATTTGTAGTACCGAACACTTTACCTAGTAATGCTTGTAGCATTTTCAACCTTATTATCGATAGCTAACCTTGTAATTATCTATCACTGAAATTGCGTTTATTTTAACACAGATATAATTATAACTATATAAATCAAACCTTTAGACATACTAGTTACACAGCAGAATATAGAGATTTAAGTTGTGAGTAATTATATTTTTTTTATTGATACCAAACGATATGTAAACGATTGCTTAGATATAATTTTTCAAAAATACAAGGAACAAAATGAAGTCAATAATTTTCATCATGATGCTATTATCTCAGGCATTTGCTTCTCTTGAGAATATTAATACATTCGAAGCTGATTTTACACAGACAATTACAGATGAAAAAAATACAGTTCTTGCATACAGTGGGCATATGTTTGCCTCAAAACCTCAAAGTGTACGGTGGACATATTTAAAGCCAGTAAAAAAAGAGATTTATATTAATAGTTTTGAGGTGACAGTTGTTGAGCCAGAAATAGAGCAAGTCATATTTAGAAAAGTTGAATCTGATTTTAACTTTTTTAGAATGATAAGTAACTCAAAAGAGATTAAAAAAAACACATATGAAACAAGCTATAAAAATTCAAAATTCAAAATAGTAAAAAATGCAAATTTTATAGAATCAATCTCATATATTGATGAGTTCGAAAATAGAGTTAAAATAATGTTTAAAAATCAAAAGCAAAATCAAAAAATTAGTGAAACTACTTTTGCTCCATCATATCCTTTGACATACGATATGATTAGAGATTAACAGATGATACTTCAATCCTATTTCTTCCATTCTCTTTAGCCCTATAAAGCGCCTTATCTGTCGCTTCATATATCTCATTCATCTCCATAACGCACTCTTTTGGTATAAAAGAGATTCCAGCCGAAATTGAAACATATTTAGATATTGGGCTTGTGCTGTGTTCTATTTTTAGGTTCCCTATGTTTATTCTCAACGATTCTGCTCTATCGAGCCCGTTCTTCAAATTATTCGAGTAAAACGAAACTGCGAACTCTTCACCACCTAATCTATAAACATGGTCATTTGCTCGCTTAAAAAATGTTTTCATTACCGAAGATATTGCCTTAAGAACTTCATCTCCCTTTAAATGGCCATAAGTATCATTGTATTGTTTAAAATAATCAATATCAACCATCAACAGAATTAAGTTTTTATTCTCTCTTTTTGAGACTCTTAATTCGTTACTTAATGTTATATCAAAAAAGCGTCTGTTGTAAAGTCCAGTGAGAGCATCCGTTATAGAGTACTCTTCAATTCTTTTCTTATCTGTTATGTCGTGATATATCGCAGAGTAGCCCAATATATTTTCATATCTATCAGTCAGTGGCGTTATGGTTGCGTCAACCCAATACTCCTTATTAGCCTTATTGAGATTTTTCATCTCTCCTTTATATATTTTTCCACTTTTTATGATTTTCCACATATCTTCATATATTACATCTTCAGTATCTGGATGCCTAATTATTGAATGTGAATTTCCTATAATTTCATCTTTTGTATAGCCTGTAATTTTAGTAAATGCATCACTAACATCAGTAATAACACCTTTTGTATTTGTTTTTGAAGTAATGACATATTTATCTATAAGATCTATATATTTCCGGCTTGTTTCAGAATTTTTTGCATCTCGTAAAAAACCAATAATCATATCAATAAAATATTTAAAGTCATCGTTGTGGACTATATTGTTATCATCTATAAACCCTAGTTGCAATACACCAAAAAGTTTATCATAGCTTATTAGAGGTACTGTATAAATACTTGATGGGCTTATTATAATAGACTCTATTCCAGTCGCTCTTTTGCTATCACTCATAAGTGTATGAATATGTCGCTTTTGAACAGCGACTTCACCAACAAAACCTTCTCCTAACTCAACAATCTGTTGCATTTTGTTTGTTGCATAAGATGAAGCTAGATATAGCTTGTTGTTCTCTTCATTAAAAAGATAGATTACTCCCTGAACGATATTAAATTTATCTGCAAAAAAATAGAGTGAAGTTGATGATATATCCTGAATCGAACTGCATTTTTCAAGACTGTTTTTAAGGTTTATTATTGATGTTAAATTATTTTTTATTCGCTTTTCACTTTTTATATAAAGAAGCGAGCTTCTAATCATTGAAAATATCATCAAAATTATAAACAAAACAACCGCTACGCCAATAATTATTCCTTTTAGTTTTGCTGTTTCTAATGCATCTAGCTTGTCATTTAATCGTTTATTTAGAAATTCAGCATCGGTTTTATAAAACTCCAGTATTTTATTTATGACATCAGTAGATACTTTGAAAAACTCAAATGCATTTAAATCTGCATTATCGGAAACAACTGTTTGTTTAATATACTCCTGCATTTTTTGTGACTCTAAAGTAATTCCATCCAATAGAGCAATCAATCTTGTTTTTTCCACATTTTCATTCATGTCATTTAAGATTTTCATAATCTGCTTACTGCTATCTTTACATGATGAACAGCTACTAGCAAGAGAGTATTTAAGTTCACTTGTGGCCGAGTTTTCAAGCATAGCTCTTGAAGCTTCGCCTCGAATCTTAGCAACTGTCTCTATCAGACTTGGAATATGTTTTAACATCATATCTACTAAATAGTATTTATCATTATCAGACTCTAGCAGAAGCTCTGATTTAAAGCCAAGATAATACATCTTCTCTTTTAGTTGCTCAATAATATAAGTGAGTTTTTTAAATTTTATCTCACTGTCTTGGTTAGAGCCTAGCGTTTCGCCAAGCTCCTCTATTATGGAGTTATAGTGTGTGTCATATAGTTGTGGGTATAGCTTTTGACTTGCTTTGAGCTCATTAATATCTTTTTTTATACTTAGGGTTACGAATCTAATCTCATCCTGCACTAACTTAGACTCCGCATCATCTAAAAACTCTTTTTCAAACTGCCCATAACCTCTTATTTTTTGAATATCTAGAATAAAAAATTGTAATTTTTGCGCAAAAGCAAGACCATTAATCTCATTTTTTGTTTTGTTGATCTGTTGATTATAATTTAATACGAACTGAGTAAATAGAAAAAGGGAGCCGCCAGAGAGGAGTAAAATCAAGATAATGAATTTATATATTTTTTGCATTACATCTCCAAATCATATTAAAAATAGATTTTTAATATGATTGTAGCAAAAAAATTATTTTTTTATCACAGAGAGTTCTGTGATATTTTCTTATTTTTATAATTTGTAGTTTTTGATTAGATTGAAGTTAAGATATTTGTATATCTCGTCCTCTTTACCAACAATTTTGTTAGTTTTTTCTAAATACTCTTCTTTTGTTGGGATACGGCCAAGCATCGAACATACTGCAGCAAGCTCAGCTGAACCTAGATAAACCTGAGTATCTTTACCCAGACGGTTATCAAAGTTGCGAGTTGAAGTTGAAAACACAACTGCGCCATCACTAACACGAGCTTGATTTCCCATACATAGTGAACATCCTGGAATTTCCGTGCGAGCACCAGCTTCACCAAAAACAGTGTAGTAACCATCTTCGGTTAACTGCTTCTCATCCATTTTTGTTGGAGGACAAACCCATAGTTTTGTAGGAACAACGCCCTCACCTCTTAAAACTTCACCAAGTGCGCGATAATGTCCGATATTTGTCATACATGAACCAACAAATACTTCATCAATCTTAGTTGGACGACTTGATGCCAAAACTTCGCTAAGTGTAGCAACATCATCTGGATCATTTGGACAAGCCAAAATAGGCTCAGTGATTGTGTTCAAATCTATTTCAATAATCGCCGCATACTCTGCATTTGCATCTGGTTTCATAAGCGTTGGATTTACTAGCCACTCCTTCATCTTCTCAACTCTGCGAGCAATTGTACGACTATCTTTATAGCCAGCTTCTATCATTGATTCTAATAGCGTTACATTTGATTTTAAGTACTCAATCACAGGTTCTTCATTTAGTAAAACTGTACATGCGGCAGCTGAACGCTCAGCAGATGCGTCTGAGAGCTCAAAAGCTTGCTCACACTTCATGTTTGGCATACCTTCAATCTCTAAAATACGACCAGCGAAGATGTTTTTCTTGCCTTTTTTCTCAACAGTTAAATATCCCTCTTTAATCGCTTGATGAGGGATTGCATTTACTAAATCACGAAGAGTGATTCCAGGTTGAAGCTCTCCTTTGAAACGAACCAAAACCGACTCCGGCATAGTTAGAGGCATAGAACCAGTTACACCAGCAAATGCAACAATTCCTGATCCACCAGGAAAAGAGATACCTATTGGGAAACGAGTATGGCTATCTGCACCAGTTCCAACAGTGTCTGGCAATACCATTCTATTTAACCACGAGTGGATAACTCCGTCACCTGGACGAAGTGCAACACCTGAACGCTTAGAGATAAACTCTGGCAAAGTATGATGCATCTCAATATCTGATGGCTTTGGATATGCCGCTGTATGACAGAATGATTGCATAACTAAATCAGCACTAAATCCTAATGCAGCAAGTTCTACAATCTCATCTCTTGTCATTGGTCCAGTTGTATCTTGAGAACCAACAGTCGATGTGGTTGGCTCAACATACATTCCTGGACGAACACCAGCCATTCCACAAGCTTTTCCAACCATTTTTTGTGCTAAAGTGTAACCTTTTGCGTTATCTGCTGGTTGCTCTGGAGTTAAGAATATATCAGTTGCACCAAGACCTAAAACACCGCGAGCTCTTTGAGTCAATCCACGACCTATTATAAGTGGGATACGCCCACCTGCACGAACTTCATCTGTGATAGTATTTGGGTTTAGTTTGAAAGTAGCGATACATTTTCCATCTTTATGTGCTTCGCCTTTGTATGGAAAAATGTCAACAACATCTCCAGTTTCCATCTGCGAAACATCAAGCTCTAGTGGTAATGCACCAGAGTCTTCACATGTAGCAAAAAAGATAGGAGCAATGATGCTTCCAAGAACAATACCACCAGTGCGCTTGTTTGGAACACCTGCAATATCTTCACCCATGTGCCACTGAACTGAGTTTACACCAGATTTACGGCTTGAGCCAGTTCCTACAACATCGCCAACATAAGCAACTGTATGTCCTTGCTCTTTTAATTTTTTGATAGTTTCTAGTGGATTTTGCATTTTTGCAGCAAGCATAGAATTTGCATGAAGAGGAATATCTGAACGAGTAAACGCTTCTGATGCAGGAGAGAGATCATCTGTATTTGTCTCACCCGGAACTTTAAATACGGTAACAGTTATTTTTTCCGCTAACGCTGGTTTTGAACTAAACCACTCAGCATTTGCCCATGAGTTCATAACTTCAACAGCAGCGCTATTTCCAGTTTTGTATAACTCCTCAACATCATTAAATGCATCGTAAACAAGTAAAGTATGCTTAAGTGCCTCTTTTGCAGCTTCAACAACTTCACTGTTCTTAGAGGTTAGTGCATCTACTTGTGGCTTAACATTGTATCCACCTAGCATCATACCCATCATCTCAACCGCACGAGCTGGAGATATTGCATTTACGCTTATTTTTTCAGATGCAATATCGTTTAAAAATGCAGCTTTTACATACGCAGCATCATCAACACCAGGTGAAACACGGTTTGTTAACAAATCCAGCAACTCATCAGTTGAATTTGATTTAATCAGCTCAACTACTTCTACTGTCTGTTTTGCAGAGAGCGGAAGTGGTGGTACACCAAGTTTCTCTCTCTCTAATATATGTGCCTTATACTCTTCTAAAAATGCCATAATAGTTCCTGTTTGTGAAATTTGTCGGATTATATCCAAATATAAAAACAGTAGATATCATATGTTACAATACTACTCAAAAGATATTAACCCAATCAAAATAGTGTGATTTTTTGTAACAAAGTTATACTAGTTCCTACTTAATAAATTCTACAACATCATCAAAATCAACTCTCAACTGTTTTGACTGCTCTTTAATTCTATATCCAAATGGTAACAGTAATGCTAGTTGATATTTCTTAGTATCAAGATTTAAAATCTCCTCCAAGCTCTCCTTCTCAAACCCCTCTATAGGACAACTATCTATCCCTAAAACTGCTGCGCATGTCATCATATTTGCAGAAGCGATGTAGCACTGTTTTGAAGTCCAAGCATAGATATTTTCATCACTGCTTAGCGTTTTTTGAAGATGATTTGCGTATAGATTCATATAAGAATCAAGTTTTTCTTGACTCATCTCTCTCCTTAAAAATCTCTTTTTCACAACACCGCTCTCAACTCTAGCATCATCAATTGCAGCCAAAACAACAACAAGATGCGAACAACTGGTTATCTGAACTTGATTCCAACAAAAAGGTCTTAATTTTGCCTTTAAATCACTGTTTGTAATTACTAGAAATTTCCATGGTTCCATACCGAAAGATGATGGCGAGCCTCTTCCTGCCTCCAGTATACTTCTTATATCTGCGTCAGATATTTTTTTATCTTCATCAAAAATTTTACAAGCATGTCTAAAATCCATAGCCTCTTGAAATGTTTTACTCATAACTGTTTCTCCTCTTAGTGGCTTTTTTAAAATTTAGTATATTATAATGGTCTAAAAAATAAAGACAAAATTTCAACGAAATTTATTTTCAAAAAAGTTAAAATAAATAAAAATGGCTCAATTCAAGTCATTTTAAAATTACCAGTGAGATGAAAATTTATAATGTTAAGCTACAAGCATGAAACTCTTATCCCTTAATCGTAATATCATTGCCCTAGGTGCTAACAGCTTCTTTACTGATTTCTCCACAGAGATGATTCTCCCACTTCTGCCGATTTTTTTAGAAAGGTTTTTACATGCAAGCAAAAGTGAAATCGGTTTGATTGAAGGTCTGGCAGAATTCGGTGTAGCAATGTTGATTGCATTATCAGGATTCTACTCCGATCGTCTGGGTCGACGCAAAGGGTTAACGGTATTTGGATATGGGATGTCCAACATTATCAAGCCGCTCGCTTTTTTTGCCCAGAGTTCCACGATGATTGCAACTATCCGTATTGGGGATCGTTTGGCAAAAGGGGTACGAGTCGCACCACGCGATGCTCTTATCAGTGCCTCCACTCCAAAAGAGATTAGCGGATTTGTCTTTGGATTTCACAAAATGATGGATGGTGCGGGTGCATTAGCAGGTTCATTGACCGCATTTGCCCTTTTATATCTCTGGGGGGAGAGTGAAGGAACATTTCGAAGCATTTTTGCTATCAGTCTCATCCCTGGACTCATCTCGATGGGGATTCTCATCTTTCTCGTTACAGATGCCCCTTTTACCCCTGCTGTACGCCGCTTTCATCCTGAATCACTTCCTGGCGAATTTTACTGGCTAGTCGGATTTCAGAGCCTCTTTAGCCTCTTTGCAATGAACTATTCATTTATGCTCCTTAAAGCCGAATCTAACGGTCTTGCATTGGCAATGATCCCTCTTTCCTATGCGTTATATAATCTTACTCAATCAACATTTGCTATCCCTATTGGAAAAATGGCGGATCGCTTCGGTAAAGCGACTCTTCTTTCTATTGTCTATCTAGCTTTTGGTTTAGGAGCACTTGCTATGGCTTCAGGGACAGTTGCAGGGGTATGGCTCGGTTTTGGAATTTACGGATTTTTTGCAGGAGGGTTTAACGCATTAGCAAAAGCGATTATATCAGATACAGCGCCCAATGAGCTAAAAGCAACAGCTTATGGGGTTTATTATACGGCGGTCGGGATCACCACCCTCATCTCATTGACGGCTGCTGGATGGCTGTGGGATCACTACGGAAGTATTTATCCTTTTATGATTGCTGCAGTTTCGGCAATATTCTTGGCGATTGCCCTTTTTATGATGCGTCGTCATTTACTTTGCCATTAACGCAACCGTTGGGTTGTAATGAATACCAAAAAAAATCTAAACTATAACAATTTTAAATTTACCCCAAAAGATGCTTTAAAGACGAGTTAATATCTCTGTATTTAAACTCAAATCCAGCATCAATTAGCGCTTTTGGATAAACTTCTTTTGAACCAGTTAAAACCGATGCACCCTCTCCAAAAATAAGTTTTAAAACAAACTCTGGCAGTGGAAAAATAGTAGGTCGACTCAAAACTTTACCAAGTGTTTTTGTAAATTGATAATTTGTAACAGGTTTAGGCGAAGTGGCATTATAAACTCCTGTGAGTTTTTTATCTATTATAAAACCATAGATTCGAACCAAATCATCTATATCAATCCAGCTCATCATCATTTTCCCATCTCCAATTATCCCGCCAACTCCAAATTTAAACGGGGTAAGCATACTAGCCAAAGCTCCGCCATCTGCACCTAAAATAACTCCAAAACGGACAATGGCGGTTGGTTTATTGCATTTTAATGCCTCAGCTTCCCACTCTTTTGTGAGTGATGCTAAAAAGTCATTTCCATATCCAACAAAACTCTCATCACAAGCTATATTATCAGGATATGCCCCTATTGCTGAAGTAGAGATCAGCTGTTTTACATCTGACTCATTTATAGCATCTACTAGCTTTTTAGTGCTATAAACCCTGCTGTCAATTAAAACCTTTTTATATTCCTCGCTCCATCTCTTTATAATGGGCGCGCCAGCTAGATTTATAACAACATCGATACCATCCAGCTTAGACAAAATTTCTTCATGAGTATCTTTTCTCTCTATGACTACACAATCTTTAAATTCTTCTTTTAAATGTGCGGCGACAAAACCACTCGCCCCCGTTAATGCAATTTTCATAAACTTTACCTCCGCTGTTTTTTACACTCTAAATCTTTTCTCATAATAAAGATTATATACTTCCAAACTTAATGAAAAAAGATATTTTATGGAAAACTTCGCCCTTATTTTCACTGCTCTTTTTATTGGATATATTATCAACAAAGCAGATATATTTCCAAAAGATACACATATCATCTTAAATCAATTTATTCTTTATATATCGCTCCCTGCTATGGCACTGCTTCAAATACCAAAATTAACCCTCTCTTATGAAGTTGTTATACCAGTTTTAATAGCATGGAGTGTCATGAGTCTTAGCGCTCTTTTTATTTTTCAGACTTCAAAATTACTCGGATTTACAAAAAACACAACAGGTGCTCTGATGCTAGTAGGAGTGCTTGGGAATACTTCCTTCTTAGGTATTCCTATTATTAGAGCCTATCTTGGGGAAGAAGCTCTCGGATATGTTTTAATGTATGACCAATTGGGTTCTTTTATAGCCCTATCAACATATGGAACTTTTGTATCAGTCTATTATTCAAATACAAAAGATGTAAACATAGGCGCCATTCTTAAAAAGATAACAACATTTCCGCCATTTTTATCTCTTCTTGTGGCACTGTTTTTCATAGGAACCTCGTTTCATCCTATAGTTTTAAGTGTTCTTACTTCACTCTCAAATACCATAGTCCCTCTTGCTCTTGTTGCGGTTGGACTTCAGTTGAAGTTTAAAATTCATGCAGATGAGCTAAAGCCATTTGCACTTGCTCTTATGACAACACTCATCATCGCACCCATAATCGCTTACGGCATAACAGCTCTATTTTCATGGCAAAACTTAGCTTCGCAGGTGTCCATAATGGAAGCGAGTATGGGACCTATGATAACCGCTGGTGCAGTCGCAAGTATGTCAGGTCTAGCTCCACGACTCAGCTCATCCATCATAGGATACGGAACGCTTCTTTCGTTTCTTACTACTTGGATTGTTTATCATATCATCATCTAGGAGGCATCACTAGCCATGAAGTGTTATTGTGATAGTCAAAAAAAATTTAATGAGTGTTGTGAGCCATTTTTAAACTGTTCATCAAAACCATCAACTTCAAAAGAGCTTATGAGAAGCAGATATAGTGCCTATATTTTGGGAAATGGTGCGTATTTAGTCACCACTACAGTAGATGAAAATCGTTATGAAGATGATATAAAACTGATTCAAGAGTTTTCATCAAGCGTTGTGTGGTTAAAACTAGATATCATAAATGAAGCCAAAAATATGGTTGAGTTTAAAGCTTATTATAGAGACAGAGATGGAGTAAAAGTCCAACATGAGAGAAGCAATTTTATCTTTAAAAATGGGATGTGGCTATACATAGATGGGGAACTTTTCAACTCTAAGATAGAGAGAAACGAACCGTGTCCCTGCAAAAGCAATAAGAAATATAAAAAGTGCTGTTTTAAAATCTAGCCTATAAGGTTCGTTGCACTCTTGAAATGTTACAATTTAGCAATAAAATCAAGGAATCAACATGAACTCAGAAAAAGTTATATCTGGCTTTTTTATTATCTTTTCATTAACACTAAATTTTGGTTTTGTATATGGCGACTTTGATGTGATTGCTTATCACAGCGTTTATGAGCTATTTGCTGCCATCACGGTTAATATAATCGCCACCATAATGAAACTTGGAGATAAGACTCAGACTGGTTCGGTACTACTTGCAACAAGCTTTGTTGCGGACTTACAGCTAATTGCCGCCGCACTGTTTTGGGGTATTGTCAATATGACTAGCATCATGACACCAGAGCTATTTACTATTGTTGTCTCTTTGGCTGTTGGAGCATTGATTGCTAATATTATTTCAGTAGTACTTTTTGTAGGTGAAACACTACTTCTTAAACGATAACTATTTTCAGTGATGCAAAATAACGAATCATCTATCTGGCTTTTTTTACGAAAAATGAGAGCACCTCTCATTGTTCTAAATCTTGCACATGCCTTCCCTGTTCTTCTATTAACTCTAGTATCTGGAATCACTCCAGAAGGTAAACCATACTACTTAAGCTTCTTTGATGCAATGTATGTTGTTGGCTACACAGCGACAACCATCGGTTTTGGTGAGATTCCATACGCATTTACATATACTCAACGAATGATAGTTCTTTTCACTATGTATCTTACGGTTCCCGCATGGCTTTATGCGCTTGGTTCTATCATCGCATTAGTGCAAGATAAAACATTTATATATGCACTAAAAATGAATGCTTTTCGAAGAAAAGTTCGCCATCTTGGACAAGATTTTATTATTCTTTGTGGTTATACTGATGCTGGCAAACTGCTTATTGATAAACTAAACAGAGATAATCTTTACCGCATTGTAGTTATTGATAAAAATTTTGAAAAAATTGAATCATTAAATAGCGAACTATATCTTCCATCCATTCCTGCTATTGTAGCTGATGCCTCTATGACTGATGTTTTGATATCATCAGGCATTCAATCTCCTAGATGCAAGTTTATTGTTACTCTCTTTGATGATGATCAGCTCAATCTTAAAATTTCAGTACGCGGGCGTATTTTAAATGAAAATATTAAGATTATTGCTAAATCAGGTCTCAAACAAGGAAGAGAAAACCTAATCAATATTGGCGTAAATCATGTAATAGATGCATTCTCCATAATTGCAAAAAGAATCGATTTTGCCTTACAATCGCCATATCTATTTAATCTTCTCAGCTGGGTTCAGGGTGGAAATCTGCATGTTAGCAAAAGCGATATCTTACCAACTGGAAAATATATTGTATGTTCTCGCGGCAGGTTCGGCAAAACAATCCAAAACACCCTTGATAGAAATAGCATCAACTACACATATCTCGATATAAACAAAGATACTCATGAGAAAGTCTCCTCTGATCAGGAGTTTTTTATGCAAGCAGACATTATGAACGCCTCTTGCATTATTGCTGGAACCAATGATGATGCAATAAATCTCTCGATTGTTGCAACAGCTCGTGCGCTAAATCCAAATATTTTTGCAATCGTTCGTGAAAATGAGATTGAAGAGAGAAGTCTTTTCTCAAACCTACGGGTTGATAAAATCTTTGTACTTGACCAAATAACGGCACTTGATGGTTATAACTATATTGATCGTCCAATGACATATCAGTTTATTGATGAAATTGCGAAATACAGCAAAGATATGTTTATTGACACACTACTGCGAATTACTAAAAGAGTGAATAAACGACCAGCACTGATAGAAATGGAGATTAGCGAGCAAAAGATGTATGCATTAAGTAACTACCTCAAAGAAACATCCGTAACTATTGGGCAACTTCTCGAAAACCCTTACCGTGATGGAGAAGATTTGGAAATTGTTATGCTTGGACTAAAGCGAGCAGATGGAGAGTTTATCCTTTTGCCTGATGATAAAACATTACTTAAAGAGAGTGATCATCTACTTTTTGCAACTACACAAGCGAGTCTAGAGTACTTTAAAACTATTGTTAATCACTACTATGAACTATGTTATGTTATTGACGGTGTAGAAAAGAGCCGTTTTTCACTGCCTTGGAGAGATAAAAATAATTAAATCAGTCCAATAAGTGCAACTAAAAGCACAGGTGGAGTTATTATCAATCCAACTTTCATATACTCACCCCAACCTATTTTTACACCTTTTTGCGCCAACACATGAAGCCATAGAAGTGTTGCTAAAGAACCAATCGGAGTCATTTTTGGTCCTAAGTTACAGCCTATAATATTTGCGTAAGCTAGTGCTGTATCGCCAGTTTTAGCTATGGCAATATCCATAATCATAATAGTTGGCATATTGTTCATCACCGAACTAAGGGCTGCTGAGAGAAATCCAGTGCCAATTACAGCATAAATATGTCCAGCTTCTTGCATATGAACAATAATGGATGATAGATATGTTGTCATTCCAGCATTTTTAAGACCATAAACAACAACATAAAGACCGATACTAAACCATACCACCTGCCATGGCGCCGCTTTTATTGTCATAATTGGTTTTGTTGCTTTGAAGTAGGTCGCGATAGCTAAAAAAATCAGTGCTCCACCTAGAGCAAAGAGTGAGACTGGCAAGTGATATCTGTCCCCAATAAAATAACCAGCCATAAGCAACGCCAAAAACCACCAGCTTAAACGAAACATAGTCATATTTTTAATAACAGATTCTGGAGTTGCAAGAGCCCTGATGTCAATGCGAGAGGGAATCGAGTGACGAAAGTAAAACAACAAAACCACAATAGATGCAAAAATAGAGAGAAGATTTGGAAGAAACATATTTTGTGCATATTCCCAAAACCCGATGTTAAAGTATCCAGCTGTCACAATGTTTGTGAGATTTGAGATGACTAACGGACTAGAAGCACTATCACCAATAAATCCGCCAGCCATTAAAAAAGCAAAAATTGGCAACGGCTCCATTTTTAGATGCTTCATTTTTGCTAAAATAATCGGCGTAAGAATGAGCGCTGCGCCATCATTTGCAAAAAAAGCAGAAACCAATGCTCCAAGTATAAGCATATAAACAAACATGAGATGCCCGTTTCCGCCAGAAAATCTTGCCATTTTTAAAGCCGCGTATTCAAAAAATCCAATTTCATCAAGCACCATTGAGAGGATTATAATCCCTATGAAAGCGAGCGTTGCATCCCAGACGATTGAGGTTACCGTCCATATATCGGTCACACTAACCACGCCAAGCAGTAGTGCTACGACTGCACCAACTACAGCCGTTGTTCCAATCTGCAGACCGCGTGGTTGCCATATCACAAAAACTAGCGTTACTAAAAAAACCGTTATTGCTAAAATCATAATATAAACTCCTTGGCGTGTAGTATCTGCTACGATAACGAAATAGTACCACAATATTAATTTATATATCAACATATCTTGATATATTATTTTTATTTTGTTAAACTACCTCATTCGGAGGTTAAAAAATGGAAATATTTTTGAAAACTATCTCATCGCTAAATGATGAAACTCGCATAAAACTGCTTGCTTTTTTGGATACTCATGGTGCGCTGTGTGTCTGTGATATGCAAGAGAGTTTTGGGATGATTCAATCTCGTCTCTCGCGTCATCTGAAAATCCTAAAAGATGGAGGATTTTTGCGTGTTGAGAGATGTGGCACATGGGCGCACTACTCTATTAGAAGCCCACTAGATAAATTTAGAATTGAGGCATTGGCTGAAATCCGTTCTCTTGGAATTGAACTTCCACCACTTAAAAAATCACAACAAACTGGAGAGTGTAAATTATGAAAACCGTTCTTATCCTTTGTACTGGCAACAGTTGCCGCTCAATCATCGCAGAAGCGCTTATAAATGCAAAAATGAGCGATAGCGTAAAAGCTTTTAGTTCTGGCGTAAAAGCTAGTGGAAGTGTAAATCCAAACGCCAAAAAATTACTTGAAGAAAAGGGTATATGGAGAGATGATTATCACTCTAAAACTCTAGATGCTGTTATTGATAAGCAGTTTGACCTCATAATTACTGTGTGCGACAGTGCAAAAGAAACCTGCCCAATATTTCCGCATCCTACTCCTAAAATCCATGTAGGTTTTGAAGATCCAGACGGCAAAGAATATGAGGCATTTGAGAAAATATACAGTGAGATAGAGACAGTTTTACTGCCAAAAATAGAAGAGTTCTTTAATCCAATCAGAAAAAAAGTTATGAAAACAAACAGTGGAGTAAAGATAAATTTTACAGGTGCGGTTGCAAAAGCAAGCATTTTTACGATGGTACAAAACTGCAAAAATGGACAGTGTGAATGTATGGATGATGAGACAAAATCTAAAATCACTGATATGCAAGTTGATGGAGAAGATGGCTCTATAGAGCTAAATATCAGCGGAGAAATAAGCAAAGAGGAGATAGAAGCCGCACTCTCAAAATCAAAAGTTTTATAGCAGCATCTAAAGCAAACAGGAGTTTAAAATGACAAAAGAGCAAAAGATAAAAATTGTTCTTCTTCTTAATATGATTATCGTTGTTGCTGAAGTCGGCGCTGGTGTTTATGCAAACTCAATGGCACTTCTCTCTGATGCGTTTCATAATCTTGGCGATGTTTTAGCAGTTACTATCACATTTATTGCTCTTATTTATGGTCGCAGAGTCGCTAGCGAGGCTATGACATTTGGATTTATTCGTGCTGAGATGATGGCGGCATTTGTTAATGCTCTTTTTTTATCGACGACAATGATTTTTATCATCTTTGAGTCAATCCAGAAGTTTTTCCATCCAACAGATATCAATGCACCAATTGTAATTATTGCCGCATCTATCGCACTTGTAGCAAATGCCATAAGCGTCCTGCTTCTAAAAGAGAGCGGAATGGAGCATAGCCATTCGCATGGTGAAGAGACTCATGAACATCATCATGATGCCAATATCTCCGCCGCTTACTGGCATATGGTGGCTGATGCGGCAATATCCCTAGGGGTTGTTTTTGGTGGAGTTGCGATTTGGTTATGGAACATCTCGTGGATTGACCCACTTCTCTCGGTTTTGTTTTCACTGTTTATTTTAAAGGGAGTTTATGCTGTTTTGAGACAATCTTTTTTAAGTTTAATGGATGTAAATGGCGACTCAACTGAAAAAATTATCACCATAGTAAAGGCATTTGATGAAGTTCATAGTATTCATGATTTACATATTTCGCGCCCAAACTCAAAAGAGTTTTACTGCTCTATGCACCTTGTTCTTTATGATAATCCTGGACTGCAAGAGGTTGAAGCACTTTTAGAGAAGATTCGTGAGACACTAAAGTATCTTGGCATAACGCACGCTCTGCTTCAACCAGAGACACTAAAGTATGCAACACATGAAATTTTGTGTGATCATCATCATTAGATTTTAGATCTCTCTATCTGTGTTTATAGACGAGATTTTTCAATAAGTGCCAAAGCACCCTTATATATTGGTTCATCAACAAAACCAAACTCTTCATCACTAAAGCCAGTTATGCCCTCATCTCTATGAAGCTCAAACAGCTTAACAATAGCATGAGCCCTTTGTATCTGCTTTGCTTCATCTACAAATGCTTGGTTCACAAGCTCAGCCTGCGCTGGAGATATACACCCTTTTGTAGTATAACCCATCCGTTTCTCTAGTTCAATCCACCGTGAGAACTCTGCTAAATTTTTATAATCTTGGTACACAAAAGAGACAGGCTTAACTCCCATAGTCTCACAAGTTACTAGAAAATGAGAAAGCATATATAAAACCGTTGGGTTATCTCTGCTTATAAGGCTTTGAGAGAGTCCCATCTCTGCAAAAAGGTCTAAAATGCCTAGATAAAATGTTGTAACTCTTTTGTCAATTTTGAGTTGTGACAGATTTTGCCACGCCTCATTTGTCTCAATAGAGAGATGAAGTTCTATATCATCATTTAAAAGTGCATTAACTAGCTCAACCTCTTTTTTTGTTCTTATTTTTGGAACCCTCACCGCATCTGGCGAAAACTGATTTAGGTAGGTTATCTCTTCGTATCCACCTTGGTTAAGCGCATTTACTCTAACAACTAGTTTTTTACTACACTCTCTATAATATGACAAAAATATTGCACATAGTACAAGTGCAAAGTGCTTATCTTGTTTGCTTACGCCATCTTCAAGATTTAAAATTATACAGTCAGCTTCGAGTGATTCTATCTTTAGTAGATGATTTAGATTATTGCATGAGAGCATCAATGCCGAGCGAAAATCGTTTTTTTTGTTAAGTGTCCTTGATTTTGCTACCGCAAACGCATCTAGCGCTTTTAAATCTCTTGCGTCATATGCTTTTTTTATTGACTCGAAATTATCTATCACTTTTTATTCTCTTTTTTCTGTTTTTCTTGGAGATAGAAGTATAGCGATTGAATCTCTTTGTCTGTTAAAAAATATCTAGGCATACCATTTTTTCTGACATTCAAAGCTCTATAAAATGTATCATAGTCAAGATTGTTAATGATTGAGCCACCAAACTCTTTTTTCTCTTTTTTATGAATATATGTAGCAACTATTTTACCCTCGCCATTGTCACCATGGCACTTGTGACAACCTATGCCTCTTGGGTTTTTATATAGTGAAGACGCATATTCCATAGGAGTTATAAAGTCAGTTGCAGCAAAGATATATAGCGGAAATAAGAAAAATACTATTTTTTTCACGGAGTAACCTTTAGTCTGTTTTTCAAAACCATATTAGCATTTTATTTTGGTTATGAAATAAATCGCTATAATACCAAAAAAATAATTTATGGGGTTTAGATGCAACTTCTTGACGGCAAAACACTCTCAGTTAAAATAGAAAACAGCGTAATGGCTGGAGTTAAAAAATTTAAAAGTGATACTGGTTTAGTACCAGGGCTAGCTGTGATTTTAGTTGGGCAAGATCCAGCTAGTGCGGCTTATGTGAACATGAAGAAAAAAGCTTGCGATAGAGTTGGCTTCTACTCAGTTACTCACGAGATGCCATCGGATATTTCTCAAGATGCCATAGAAAACACAATAACCATGATGAACAACAACCCAAATATAAACGGAATTCTTATACAACTTCCACTTCCACCACAAATAGATACAACAAAAATACTTGAGCTTGTTGAGCCGAGCAAAGATGTGGATGGCTTTCATCCATACAATGTCGGAAGACTCTCGACTGGTTTAGACGGTTTTGTTCCATGTACACCGCTTGGCGTAATGGAGCTTTTATTAGAGTACAACATAGATGTAAAAGGTAAAAACTGTGTAGTTGTTGGCGCGTCTAACATCGTAGGAAAGCCTATGGCTGCACTACTTTTAAACAAAGATGCTACGGTTGAGATTTGTCATATTTTCACAGATGATCTCAAAAAACACACCCTCAACGCTGATATGATTTTTGTTGGGGTTGGCGTTATCAATCTCATCAAAGAAGATATGGTAAAAGATGGCGCAATCATCGTGGATATTGGTATAAGTAGAAATGAAGATGGCAGATTGGTTGGAGATGTTGATTTTGAAAAGGTTAGTAAAAAATGCTCATATATTACACCCGTTCCAGGCGGAGTTGGACCGATGACAATCGCCATGTTGCTGAGCAATACACTAAAAGCTGCACAAATTCAATCACACAAAAGAGTATAAATGAAAAAATTCCTACATAAAACATATAAATTTTCAAACTCGTGGACTGGAACCATAATAATAGTTCTTTTTGTTATATTTTTTATTGCGCAAGCTTTTAGAATCCCTTCTGGCTCCATGAAAGATTCACTTCTCATAGGGGATCACCTTTTTGCTAAAAAGTTTGCATATGGCATCCCGATGCCACACCTTCCTTTTATAGAAACATCTATCATGCCATGGAGCGACAAACTTCGTCTTATGGATGGAGAGAAGCCAAAAAGAGGTGATATTGTAATTTTTAGATATCCAGGCAATATTAAACAACACTTTGTAAAAAGATGTGTAGCACTTCCTGATGATGAGCTTTTTTTGGTAGATAAAAATTTATATATACACTTTCACGAGGGTGATGAGTGGATTAAAAACAATTTTAAAAACTATGAGATAATTGTTTTTGTTGGAAAACTTTGGGTTAAAAATCCATACGAAAAAGAGCACCCAGGTATTCATCATGATGAAAAAATTATTGACGATGGACAACACCCTATGGAAATTTTTAATTTTGCTCCAATAAGAGTCAATAAAGATAACTACTTTATGATGGGTGACAATCGCGACCACTCAAACGATAGCCGTTTCTGGGGAGCAGTTCCTTATGATAATATAGAAGGGACTCCTTGGTTTGTTTATTTTAGCGTTGATGAAAAATGGGAGATTAGATGGGATAGAGTTGGTAAAACTCCAACTGATCTAGAGCAACCAGAACATCTAAACAAAGCTATTGAAGAGAGAAAAAGACTAGATAAAGATGATCATGGAGTCTATTGATTTATTAAAGATTTTAACCGCCGTTATCGCCTTGGCTGTTGCTATTATTGGTCATGAGATTATGCATGGCTGGGTAGCAAACAAATACGGTGATTCTACCGCTAAAAACGCAGGGAGACTATCTCTAAATCCACTAGTTCATGTGGATATGGTTGGCACAATCATAGTTCCTCTAAGTATGTACTTTTTACCGATGCTCCTTGGTGCCGATAGTGGATTTTTATTTGGCTGGGCAAAGCCAGTTCCTGTAAATATGGCAACAGTTATAAGAAATGCTGGGTACAGCGGAGCTATGCAAGTTGATTTGGCGGGTATTGTTTTTAACTTAACTACGGCCGTTTTTGCATCAATGGCTATTGTTGCTATGCATCAACCAACATCAGCGGATGATATGTTTTATATATTTAGCTATCTTCTTGTGTATCAACTGCTTATTATAAATATTTTCTTAGCGGTTTTCAATATACTTCCTATTCCTCAGTTTGATGGTGCACATTTCGTTATGCACCTATCACTAAAATACAAAATCAACAGCGTTGCTGAATTTTTTTATAAAAACGAGAGATATAGTATCTTTGTAGTTCTTATAATCATCATGACACCACTAAAAGATTATCTACTTTTGATGCCTGTGCGGATGATTCTTAATCTATTACTACCATAAAAAGGAGATTAAATGAAATTTTATATTGCTACCGATCACGCTGGTTTAAACCTTAAAGATTACACGGTAGAGCTGTTGAAAAAAAAAGGTCATGAGGTTATAGACCTTGGTCCATTTAACAAAGATAGAGTTGATTATCCAGATTATGCCATAAAAGTTTGTAACGCTGTTTTAGCAGATAAAGAGGCTCATGGTGTCTTAATATGCGGTTCTGGAATTGGCATGAGCATGGCAGCAAATCGCCATCATGGTATCCGCGCGGCACTCTGCCATGACGCATACACAGCAACAGTTGCAAGAGGTCATAATGACGCAAATGTTTTATGCTATGGAGAGAGAGTTGTTGGATATGGCGTTGCTGAGTCTATTTTAGATGCATGGATTGCTGGTGGTTTTGATGGTGGTCGTCACCTTGATAGAGTAAATAAAATTGAAGCTATAAAAGTTTAAGGATAATAGATGTTTTTTGAATGGTCTCTTTTAACAACGCTAGCAATACTTTCTATATACCTCTTTGTTAAGATGTTTTACTTTAAAAGTATTACAAACAAAGAGCAACGAAGCAATGAGCTTATGAAACTAACACTTCAAGAAGCAGAAATACTTATCAGAAAGTACCAAATACAACTTGAGAGAGCACTTGGGAATGTTGATATTTTAAATGATGAGCTGATAAAATTAAGAAATGAACTTAAAATTTTAAAACAGAGAAACACTAAACATAGAGGCGATATAGATCGCTTAAACAACAAAATCAAAGCGCTCGAATCACGCATAGACGCTCTAATATAAGGAATAAAATGACACTAAGCAGTAAAGATAGAGAAATTATAGAAAACTCCATAAGAGATATAAAAGATTTTCCAAAAGCTGGAATAGTATTTAAAGATATCACAACACTCCTAAACGATAAAGAAGCATATGGTGTTCTTATGGGTCATCTTCATCAAAAATACAAAGGGTGCAATCTAGACTATATTGCTGGAATTGATGCTAGAGGTTTTATATTTGGTGCAGCACTTGCACAAATGCTAGGAATTGGCTTCGTACCAATAAGAAAAAAAGGTAAACTCCCATACACAACCATAAGTGAAAAATACGCGCTAGAGTATGGTATAGATGAGATAGAGGTTCATATAGATGCTTTTAGTGGGATTCCAAATGCAAAGGTTTTACTCATAGATGACTTGATTGCAACAGGCGGAACCGCAAATGCTGCTGCAAAGCTCATAAAACAAGCAGGTGCTCAGTGCGTGGAAGCTTGTTTTATAATCGAGCTTAGTTTCTTGGATGGGGCAAAAAAACTAAGTGAAACAAGCCCTGTTTATTCCGTAGTAAAGGTTAGCTAATGTACATCCCATCCGCATCTAAATTTGATCCAGATGAAAATGGGCACTTCGGAGTTTTCTCTGACGAGAGCGTAGCTTTTGGTGGAAGATATGTTCCTGAGACGCTAATGCCTGCACTTTTAAAGCTAAAGTCCGAGTATGAGACTATCCGTTTCAACAAAGAGTTCTGGAGTGAAGTTGATTACTATCTCAAAGATTATGTCGGTCGTCCTTCTCCACTTTACTATGCGAAAAATATCTCTGATGAGCTTGGTGCAAAAATCTACCTAAAAAGAGAAGACTTAAACCACACAGGCGCGCATAAAGTAAACAATGTTATCGCTCAAGGTCTGATGGCAAAAAGATTAGGTTATAAAAAAATTATAGCCGAGACGGGTGCTGGTCAGCACGGTGTTGCAACTGCAACTATCTGTGCACTTTTGGGTCTAGAGTGTGAAATATTTATGGGTGCAAAAGATGTAGCAAGGCAAGAATTAAATGTTTTTCGTATGAAACTTCTTGGCGCAAAAGTAAATTCAGTTGAGAGTGGAAGCAAAACACTAAAAGATGCGATGAATGATGCAATTCGTCACTGGGTCACAAACGCAAGAGACACTTTTTATATAATTGGCACAGTTGCAGGACCTCACCCCTACCCTATGATGGTTAGAGACTTTCAAGCCATTATCGGTTATGAAGCAAGAGCACAGATACTAGAAAAAGAGAATCGTTTACCGGACTTTGTAATCGCTTGTATTGGTGGTGGAAGCAACGCAATTGGCGCATTTCAACACTTTTTAGAGGATGAGAAAGTTAGATGCGTAGGCATCGAAGCTGGGGGTCTTGGAGTTGAAACAGATAAACATGGATGCTCCCTAAAAAAAGGTCGTCCTGGAGTTTTACATGGTCAAATGAGCTACCTTCTTCAAGATGAAGACGGGCAAATTTTAGAAGCTCACTCAATCTCAGCAGGACTTGATTACCCAGGAATAGGTCCCGAACACGCATTTCATCATGACAACAAATCTGTAAGTTATGATTATGCGACAGACCAAGAGGCGTTAGATGCATTTGTGTGGCTATCAAGAAAAGAGGGAATTATTCCCGCTTTTGAGAGCGCTCATGCAATTGCATATCTCAAAAAAATAGAAAATATAAAAGATAAACTTATCATCGTAAATATCTCTGGGCGTGGGGATAAAGATATGATCCAAGCAAAAGAGATGCTAAATTTTGATAATTAAAAATGAGGATAAAATGAATATTAAATTAGTAAACAAAAATATATCGGAAGTCTCTGCAGAAGTGTTAGTAGAGTTCTTAACAAAAGATGATCTAGAGAGCCATAAAGAGGCAAAAATCTTAAAGCAGGCTGGTTTTAAAGCCGAGCAAGACTCAACATGTTTTTTATATGAGAAAACTATACTTTTTTGTGGTGTTGAGAGTAAAAAAAGCGATGACTTAAGAAGTGCGTCTGCTTGCGCCATAAAAGCTCTAAAATCTTCAAACTTCATATCTGCAAAACTAAGTGTTATCAGCAAATCGACACTAAGTGCTCTAGTTGAAGGACTTGTCTTGGGTGGCTATGAGTTTAATGAGTACAAATCAAAACCGAAAAAAAGTGCACTTGAAGAAATATTTTTAACAACTGATGATTTGGATTTTGAAAAATTAGAAACTATTTTCAACGAGGCTATAATTGTCTCAAACGCTACAAATTTTACTCGCGATATAGTAAACAAAGCACCGCAAGAGATTAACCCGCAAACACTAGCGATGCTTGCACAAAAACTCTCGGTTGATAATAAACTGCAATGCACCATTCTTCAAGAAGATGATTTAGCAAAAGAGAATATGGGTGCCATGCTTGCGGTTGGTCGTGCTTCGGTTCATGGAAGTGCTTTGATTCATTTAAGCTATAAACCAGAAAATCCTAAAAAAATCATCTCCCTGGTTGGCAAAGGTTTGACATATGATAGCGGTGGACTAAGTCTAAAAGCACCAACTTCAATGGTTACTATGAAGATGGATAAGGCTGGAGCATGTGCAGTTCTTGGGATGATAAAAGCAGTAAGTGAACTAAAACTTGACATTGAAGTTCACGCTTTTATAGGCGCAGTTGAAAATATGGTTGGCGGAAATGCCTATAAGCCTGATGATGTTCTAGTCTCAAGAAGTAAAACAACAATTGAGGTAAGAAATACAGATGCCGAGGGTCGTTTAGTGCTAGCCGATGTTCTTGACTATGCACAAGATGCGGTAAATGCTGATTATATTTTTGACTTTGCAACACTCACAGGGGCTTGTATGATTGCTCTTGGACAGTACACAACAGGACTAATGGGTCATTCACATAAACTAAAACATGACCTCTCAAGAGCAGGAAGTGATGCCGGAGAACTTATCAGCTCGCTACCGTTTAACAGCCATCTCAAAAAACTACTAAAAAGCGAAATAGCGGACATAAGCAATACAGCTTCAAAACCTTACGGTGGAGCAATAACGGCAGGTATGTTTTTGGATAAATTTATAAGAGAAGAGAACAAAAACAAGTGGATGCACTTTGATATAGCCGGAACTGCATACACAGAAGCTCCATGGGATTGTAATGTTTACGGTGCAACAGGAGCTGGGGTTCGTTTAATGACACAATTTTTGAGGGATATTAAGTAGCAAACAAGATCAATCGTTTTATTCTGCCTCAAAACAGACAAGTTTTAGTGCCATATCGGCTAACATAGCAAAGGAAACATGTTTCTTTTGCGTTTTTAATCAAACAAAAAAAGGTTTTAATCATGGGTTTAAGCATCGGTCTTGTAGGACTTCCAAATGTAGGCAAATCAACAACTTTCAACGCTTTAACAAAAGCACAAAACGCGGAAGCGGCAAACTATCCATTTTGTACAATCGAACCAAACAAAGCAGTTGTTCCTGTTCCAGACAAGAGACTTGATGCTTTAGCAAAAATAGTAAAACCAGAGAGAATTCAACACTCAATTCTAGACTTTGTGGATATTGCAGGTCTTGTAAAAGGTGCATCCAAGGGCGAAGGTTTAGGAAATAAATTTTTATCAAACATCCGTGAAACAGAGGTAATTTTACAGATAGTTAGATGCTTTGAAGATGACAATATTGTCCACACAGAGGGGGGAATTGATCCTCTGCGAGATGTATCTATAATTGAAGGCGAACTTATTTTAGCAGATATTGAAGTTTTGCAAAATAGAATGGAGAGGCTCAAAAAATATGCAAAAACAGACAAAACTGCCGCTGCATCTCTAGCTATGGCAGAAGAACTTTTAGAGTTTTTAGCTGATGGAAATTTAGCTAGAAACTACCCTCAAGCCGATAGCGAAACATATCAGCTTTTAAATCGTGAAGTTAGATTTTTAACTCAAAAAGAGATAATGTACGGGGCAAATGTAGATGAAGATGGTTTAGTTGAAGATAGCAAATATGTTATTGAATTAAAAGAGCATGCAGCTAAAAACGGCTGTGAACTTATAAAGCTTTGTGCAAAAATAGAGGAGGAGTTGATTGGTCTTGATGATGAAGAGGCTGATGAATTCTTGAGAGATCTTGGTGTTGCTGAATCAGGATTAGAGCAAATTATTCAAAAAGGTTTTGATAAACTTGGTCTTATGAGCTATTTTACAGCTGGTGTTAAAGAGGTTCGCGCATGGACAATTCGCAAAAATACAACCGCACCAAAAGCAGCAGCAGTTATCCATAATGACTTTGAAAAAGGATTTATTCGCGCAGAAGTTATAGCGTATGATGATTTTGTTGCTTTTGGTGGTGAAGCAAAAGCCAAAGAAGCTGGAAAAATGAGATTAGAAGGTAAAGAGTATATAGTAAATGATGGTGATGTCATGCACTTTAGATTTAATATTTAAAAAATAGTACAATATAAAAACAATCTTTCAAAAAAGGTTTTTATATGAAATTAAAATATGTCGGACCAAAACCTATTATTTCACATACTGGAATCCAATTTGATAATAACAAAGATGACAAATATAGCTATTTAAACATAGCTATACAGCTTATCAACGCTCTAGATCACCCATATATCGAAAATAGAGTTTACAACTATGATATTGACTCTAAAAGACTCTCAGAAAGAGAGATGGAAGATGAGATAAAAAAAATTTGTCCAAATATAGAATCTTTGCTTGAAAAACAAAATCATAATATTGAAGGTGAAATAGAGCACAATATTCAAAGGGCTCATGAAAATAAAATTTTATCAGAAGCAGATAAAGTGGCTCTTCAAAACAATATAAGAATAATGCATGATTATATGATTCAAAGATCAATTAACAAAAATGTGTATTACTGTGCCATTAATGCTTTGGCTGATATTTTAAAAAGAGATCACATTGATTATCTTATAACACCAATGTTCCAAAATTTCAATCATGTTTTTCACTCTATCCAAGGTGCGCTAAGCGTACTAAAAAACCCCATAGAAACGGAAATACAAATCTACATGCAAGATGGAAAACTTTATACAAAGCTAGTGATTAAAAACTCTTAACTTTGCTATATTTTGTCCATACTTAACATTTTGCCCAGCTTTAACGCTTAGCTCCAACATATCTTTTTCTGCAAGAATAACAATTGTTGAGCCCATTTCAAAACAACCAAAATCATCACCTTTTTTCAAATAAACACCCTCATAACTATAAGCACTACTCTTGGTTGCATCACTGTTTGTTTTTATTTTTGATTCAAAACTAACATTCATAACTCCAACATTTAAAGCACTCACAAGCACTATGTAAAATCTTTTCTTTTCATTAGTCTCGCACAGTATCACAACTCGCTCATTTTCAACAAAAAGATTTACTCTTTTTTTAAGCGAGGGCATATTTACTGGATAAAATTTACCAGGAATATGCACAGCCTTTAAAACCCTTAAATCCATCGGTATATGATAACGATGATAATCTTTTGGGGATAGATAAAAGTTCACAAACACTCCGTTATGAACTATATTTTTCTCCTCTTGAGTAAAATTGCTTCCTAAAAGTTCATCGCTTTTGTATCTCATGCCTTTTATCTGAAGTGCGTAATCACTTTTCAGATTCCCACACTCAGAGATAAACGAGTCACATGGCGATATAAAGTCATCATAGTTTGGCGAATAATCTCTATCTTTTATCAATCGTCTTGTGAATAGTTCATTTAAAGTGTTGTAGCTGTTAGGCGATTTAAACTCGCTCATATCAAGCCCCATAATATTTACATAAGAACTATTTATAAAATTTTGCATTGGTTTTGAGAATTTTTTATTTGCAAATTTTGCAAAACTTTGTGAAATTGCCGAGGTGATGTGTTTGCTCATATATATTTTTCCTAATAATTTATAAATTTCTGACTTAAAAAAAGTTTTATATTACTTGTCGAGTTTGCGCTTTGCCAGCTCTTCGAGCAATACCGTCGCATAAGATCCCTTTGGAAGAGAAAAATTTAGCTCATAGTGCGCTTCATCTTCTTTATATCTTCCCTCAACATTCTCAGGAAATACCCAAGCATATCTTCTTGCTCCATCTTCATCAATCGTATCGTTATAATCTTTTTCTATAACTCCAGCAATATCAGAAGAGAGCTTAACTTTTTTACCACACAAAAGTCCAGTTGGAGAGATCTTCTTTTCCATAAATCTAATGCGATCTTCATCTTGTCCATCAAAATCAAACAATCTTCCATGTGGATAATGCTCCATGATGTCGCCGTTCATTAGCTTAAATGGATGTTTTTGAGATTTCATTTTTAAAAGTTCACCGTTTGGAATATTGAGAAGTGATTCAAGCTCTTTTGCTTCAAATTTACCAACTAGAGAGTTAATCTCCAGTCTTCTACTTAACCAAAGGTTAAAAAGATGACTCTGATAGGCGTTTATAAGCAGTTGTTTTATCTTTGGATTTTTCTCTCTTTTCTCACCTTTTGCGATTTTTTCTCCATCTATATGGTTGTTACCATCAGTTCCAAACCTTTGAAAACCAAAGAAGTTAGGCATACCAAATGTTGCTATATTTTTTAGAGCTTCATCTAGTTTCACACCAGAAGTTGGATTTACTTTTTTTAGTCTAATAAAAAACCTATTACCTCTTAAATGTCCTATTTTAATCTTGTTAAGATGATATGTTTTTGACAAAATCTTTACATTTTCATGAGAAAATTGATCCATTTTAGCTTCAAAGTTTTTATGGACTGAGATGTACTGTTTTGTCATAGCATGTTTATCTTTTAGCCCTGCATAACCAATCTCTTTGTTTTTAATTCCTAAATATCTAGCAATGATGGAAACCAACTCAAGAGTAGAGAGATCTTTTTTTCTTACATGAAGAACAAGATGCTCGCCCTCGCCTGAAAACTCATAAAGAGGTAACTCATCAACAACAAAATCTCTGTTGTTTTGTCTAAAGTGAAAGTCGATACTAGCATGGTTTAAAGAGTAAAATCTATCCATATTATAATCCTAATTTTAAAAGTGATGTGCTTTACACATATTTTTATATTTACCTCTAATGCTTTTTGCAAAGATATTTAGCGGCGTTCTGCTCTGCTTGGCTCGTCTTAAAACTGCTTTTTTATCCCTTTTGTTAAATGCCAAAAGCATCTCATACTCTTCACCGCTACAGCCAATCTGTTTAGATATTGGTTTTTTAAACTTAAAACCCATCTTATTTGCTGATGAGAGTTTATTTAAATCACTAAAAAGGCCATCAGAGATATCCATAGCTGAACTTAAAAACCTAGCACTTTTTGATACAAATCTGTCTCTAAGTTTTATGTTCACAAATTTTGATTTTTTATGAATTTCACCAAGATTCATTAATTTTTTTAGATCCTTGGCACTTCTGCCTAGATTACCAGTATATGCCACTAAATGCCCATCTCTCAGGCCTTTTCTAAAGAGTGGCTTATCTGTTTTTGAGATAATTGTTATGGTTATATCTAGTTTTATATTACTAATGGTATCACCACCAATTATCTCAACGCCATAGCTAGAAGCAGCATCTCTAAAGCCACAAAAAAGTTCTCTCATTTGTACTTTTGTGATACTTTTTGGCATTGCAACACTCAGCAGTGCATACTTTGGCTTTGCATTCATAGCAATAGCATCCGAGAGATTAACCATCATAGCTTTTGATGCAATCTGATAATAACTCATCCATTTAGTTTTAAAATGAACATGTTCAAAAAATGCATCTTTAGAGTAAATGAAGCCATCAATATAAGCACCATCATCACCAATGCGGTCGCTATCAAACAGTGAAATAAAGTAATTTTCTAGATTCAATGACACTTCTTAAAAATGGTTTAAGTTACAATTAAAGCCAATGCATATAAAATAGTAAATATTATACCATCTATATAGGAAAATCACCTTGAAATACTCAATAAAAAGCATATTTAACAACCTTATTAACTATCTTATTTTAGTAACTATTTTTATTGGAATAAGCGTATTTATGTTAATTGATTATGATAATTCATACGCAAAAACCAGTACTCTTTTTAATCAAAAAGAAATTATTAACTCCATAGATAAGCTATCGCTTGATGATATTGAATTATCTTTGATTAAACTAAGCGGACAAGGTGCTCAGCTTCAAGACAACACTAAAAAACTTCGTAATTTATATGAGTATAATTTTGCAGAAAAATACATAATCATGAATAGTCATGTTTATCTGGCAGATCTAGATAAACTGGATTCTCTCGTAGTAGCCTTCAACAAAAAGGCAAATGACTACTATTCTATAAGCTCCATAAATAAGAAAGAGAATGAAGAAAAAAAGATAGAGTTACAAATAAGCAAAAATTCTCTTTTAAGTCATATAGATTTATTACTATTAAGAGCCTCTGCTTATGATAAATTAAAATTTGATATCCATAAAGACATCTCTTTTGCAGAGTTTATTATTGTCTTGTTGGTTACCTTTTGGTATAGAAAAAAATTAAAGCTGGTATATAAAGATTTAGAATATTTATATAATACTGAACAAAAAGGCTACATTGTATCTACCAAAGAAGCTGATTCAATCGCAATGAGAATGAAAAGAAAGCCCATTTCATCTGAAAATCCAGCAATGATTGATCCACTTACTGGCATAAACAACTTAAGAGGTCTAATGAATTCGTATTCTGAAAAAAAAGGGATGAAAGATAATAGTTATACATCAGTTACTGTTTTTGAAATTGATAATTTTTCAAAAAATAATAAAAAGTATCCTCAAGAGTTTATAGATGGCGTATTGAAAAAGATAGCTTTTTCGCTATCACTAAACGAGCAAGCTACAGATGTTATAGGAAGAACGGATAGTGAACAATTTACCGTTATTCTTTCTCGTCAAAATAAAGAAGAGTCATTTAGAGATATGGATATTATTAGAAAAAGTATCTCTGAACTAAATTTCAATGGAGAAGTTAAGATAACTATTAGCGGCGGATATATTATAAAGCCGAATAATACGAATCTCGAAGAAGCTATAAAACAAGCAAAGGCAATAATGCTTTATGCTCAAAAAGCAGGTGGAGATAGAATTTCTCAAATCAGAGATGTAGCCCATAGTGAACTCTAGGGTTCACCTTCTACTCTTCTAGCAATCTCTCTTGCCCAATCCTATAAAGTGCAAAATCATACTTAAGTGGGTCTTTGTTGTCAAATGCTTTCAGTGCACTTGTCAGCTCGATTGCAGCTTCTAAATCATAACTTTTTCTACTCAAAAGCCCAAGCTTTTTTGAAACATTGAAAGTATGTGTATCAAGCGGGATAATCAAATCCGCCATATCAATCCCGCTCCACAAACCCATATCTATGCTATCTTCTCTTACCATCCAGCGAAGGTACATCATCCATCTCTTTAGTGCACCTGCTCCTTTTGTTTTTAAAGTTACTTGAGAGATTAGAAAATTATATCCTTGTGATTGGTACGGATAGAGATTTTGCAGCGTTTCTATTAGCTTGTTTATACCCTCTATCGCACTTTTATTTTTGTTATATCCAGTTTTAAAAACCTCTTCCAGTGTTGTTTTTTCGCTTAATCTTTTAAGTGCTATAAAAAGCACTGCAATATCATTGGATTTTTGAAATCTGTAGTAGTGATTTTTTAGAGCTTCGATTATCTCCTCATCACTTTTTTGAAGCAGAGAAAAATCTAATGAGTTTAAAAACTTTACAATCTGCTTTACATTTCCATAAGCAAAAAGTGCACAAACAAGCGAAATAATCTCATCTCTGTGTCTGTGAGCCACCATTATGGGGTCTAGCCTATCTTCGCAAATCTCACCTTCGCAATTGCGTTTAGCAACTTCTGCATCTAGTAGTTCTTTAACATTCATAAATCAACCTATCTTGTAAATTTCTTCCTAATGCAGATGATATAATTTTTTTCTCTCACTTGAACCTGCGATATTTAAGTGCTTTCTGTATTTTGCTATAGTCCTTCGCACCATCACTACTTTAAATTTATCTTGAATTAACTCCAGAAGTTTCATGTCGCTAAGTGGTTTTAGTCTATTTTCTTGTTTGACAATTCCAATTAAAAACTCTTTTATAGCTGCATTTGAGACATCATCATCTATGGCTGTAGTAAAAAACTCTTTCATCGCAAAAACACCTCTATTGCAGGCTATATACTTGTTTGCAATTGCTCTTGATATGGTTGATGGGTTGTGCCCAAACTCATCCGCTAAAGTCTTTAAAGTTAGTGGCATGATTGCCCCACCTGTAAAAAACTCATATTGATACTCAACTATCATAAGTCCAACTTTATAAAGAGTTGCCTTTCTCATCTCAAGGGCATCAACTAAACTTTTTGCTTCTTTAATCTTTTGCGATACATAGTCATGTTCAACTCTATAGTTAGTATCTATTGTTATAACGGGGTAGTATGCGTCATTTAACTTTACTTCAACAGATTCATCTTCATTAAAAAATATCATCAAATCTGGTATAACTTGTGCTGATTCTTCCAGATACTCAATGGCAGGTGGGTTTTTAAAGGTACCTAAAACTCGCATAACTTCACTGAAATTCTCTTCATCCGAATAGTTATATATGTTTTCAATGTCTTTAATTACTTTCACACACAAGCCATAAGCCTTATCATCTACATCTGAACTATCAAGTTGAAACAAAAATGATTCTGAGAGATTTTTTGCTGCTATTCCAACTGGTTCAACATACGCGAATCTCAAGCGAATTTTCTCAAATTCATCTAAACTAGTATTATGCTTTGCACAAAACTCTTCACTATCTCCTTCGTAATAGCCATTTTCATCTAGATTTGCCACAACAAATCTTGCAACTGCTTGTGAGGATGGTGTTGTGAAAAGTGGGGCCTCCAGTTGTTCGTCCAACACATCATAAAGTGAACGAAAAGCTACCGTAAGTGCCTCTATGTGCTCAGTTCTGCTATTGCTTACGGAACCACTTATGATTTTTTTTGGGATACTTTTTTCAAAATCTACTTCAAATCCAGACTTAACTTCAATCAGCGGATTTGATTCAACAAAAGGCGACATAACCTCACTCAAATCACTTAAACTTGAGTGCAAAATAGGCAACCAATTACGAAGTGTATTTGAAAGCTTGTGCTTATTTTCTAAACTGCCACTCTGTCTTAATGTTGCCATATTTTTTTAAGCTTCTTAAAGCTTAAACTCCTCGCCTAAATAGTACTTGCGAACATCTGCATTTTGACCTATCTCATCGCTGGTACCACTTGCTAAAAGCTCACCTGACTTAATAACATAAGCTCTATCACAAACATCCAAAGTTTCACGAACATTGTGATCAGTTATGAGCACACCAATACCATAAGAAACAAGCTGTTTTATAACCATTTGTATATCCATAACTGCGATTGGATCCACTCCAGCAAATGGTTCATCTAAGAGCAGAAATCTTGGCGAATTAATCAAAGCTCTTGCAATCTCAACACGACGACGCTCTCCACCACTCAAACTTATACCTTTACGGTAACGAATCGGCTCAATGTTAAACATATCAAGAAGTTCAAGTATTCGATCTTCTTGGGCTTTTTTATCTTTTATAGTAACTTGAGCAGCTACAAGCAAGTTTTCTTCAACACTCAAATCCTTAAAGATAGAAGCTTCTTGTGGAAGGTATCCGATTCCCTTTAAAGCCCTCTCATGAAGTGGCATACCAGATAGATTCTCATCATCAAAATAGACATTCCCTCCACTGGCTTCAACTAAGCCACAGATCATATAAAAAGTAGTTGTTTTACCTGCTCCGTTTGGGCCTAAAAGTCCCACAACTTCACCACTATTTACTTCAAGACTCATAGATTTTACTATCTCTAAATTTTTTATTTTTTTATTTAGATTAATTGCTTTTAGTGTGTGCATAACTTATCCTATACTCTCTTTTATCATCTGAAATTTTTTCTATATCTATAACTAAAGTGTTTATATCTGCCAAATCAAGTATTTTTACAAGTTCCTCATCACCCCACTCCACAAGGTGTAGTCCGTCCCTGTCTAGTTCCTCTAACATTCCTAAAGATATAAAGTGCTCTAGTCCATGATTGTATATGTCATAGTGAAATATTTTATCTCCATAGCAATGCTGAAGTGAAAAAGTAGGTGAAGTAACCTCCTCATTAACTTTTAAAAACTTTACAACCTCTTTTACAAAAGTTGTCTTTCCAGATGCGAGATCACCTCTTAAAATTATCACACCATTATTGAAATTTTTAAATATTTCTTCAATAATTAAGATAATACCATCTAGTTTTACTATATTTTTTATCATAATTTATTTGATATTTCAATAATATTTTTTAGTTTTTCTTTGGCTTTTCCTTTTTCTATAGCTTCTTTTGCCATCTCTAAGCCATCTTGGAAATCACGAGCCAAACCATCTACCATAAGTGCTGCAGCTGCATTTATTAACACTATATCTCTTTGCGCATCTGTTGCTGTGCCACCAAAAATGTCATATAAAATCTTCGCGTTCTCTTTTGAGTCACCTCCAACTATCGCCTCTAGAGGTGCTTTTTTTATTCTGTGCTGTTCTGGGTCAATTATAAACTCTTTTAAAGCTCCTCCACTAAATTGAGCAGCATAAGTAATATCGCTAATACTTATCTCATCCATTCTCTCTTTTGAACTAACCACCATGACTGAGGTTGAGCCACTATCTTGAAGGGCTTCCGCCATTTTAGTCACAAAAGATTTGTCAAAAACACCAATAAGTGATTTTTTAGCACCAGCTGGATTTGTAAGTGGTCCTAAAATATTGAAAATGGTCTTATCTTCTATAGTTTTTCTAATAGGCATAATAAACTTCATAGCAGGGTGGTAATTTGCCGCAAACATAAAAGTAAAGCCGCTCTCCTGAAGCAATTTTGCGCTATTTTCTATGCTTAAATCTAGTCTTATTCCAAGTTCTTCGAATAAATCCGCACTACCTGACTTTGAGGTAACAGAGCGGCTTCCATGCTTTGCAACAAAACTACCACAAGATGCCACCAAAATTGAAACCGCCGAAGAGATGTTAAAGCTGCCTATCTTATCTCCACCTGTTCCGACAATATCAATTACGGAGGCGCGAAGATTATCTTGGATAGGAAGAAGAATTGCGTAAGACCTCATAACTTCTGCAGCTGCGGAGATACTCTGCGCAGAGGTGCTCTTATCAAGCTTAACACTCAGTAGAAAATCCCTCATCTGCGTATTGCTCATCTCGTGATTAAAAAGAGAAGTAAATGCTTTTTTTGTCTCTTCATAGTTCATAATAACTCCCTGATATACTCATCTTGAAGTGATTTTGGTGTTGACTTTACAGATGGTATCTGTAAGACTTCATATTTTTTAATATGTTCTAAATAATTGATAGTTATTACAGTTCCAACCTCTACATTCTTGCTAGCTTTAGCAACTATGCCATTTACTAAAACCACGCCATTATCTATCATATCTTGTGCTACTGAGCGTCTTTTTGTGATATTTACTGAATTTAAAAACTTATCTATTCTCATCACCCAACCATTTATTGTATTGTTTGTGTATTGTAGAGTATTAAAACTGAAAATAATGTAAGAGTTGGAACAATTTTTGCATTATAATTTTGCTAAATTTAAAATAGTTTTAAAAAATTATATTTTTATGTTTTATATGTATAATCATATTTTATAAAACCACAATAAAGTAGAGAGATGAATTATCCTTATAATGATTTAAACCACCACACACTCCCAAATCTATTAAATCGTTCTATAAGGCTCTACAAAGAGAGACCATCTTTTGGTATGGTAGATAAGAGTGCTATGAGTTACGGCGAGTTTATGGAGAGAGTAAAACAAGCAGTTGAGCTCCTTCAGATAAATGGCATTTCAAAAGGTGATAAAGTATTGCTTCTTAGCGAGAATATGCCCAATTGGGGCGTTGCATACTTTGCTATTACATATTTTGGAGCAGTGGTTGTTCCTGTACTTGTAGATTTTCATCCAGAAGATATTATTAGCATACTCAAACACTCGGAAGCAAGAGCTATTTTTACATCAGACAAACAGTTTAAGATAATAAAAAATAGCAAAGAATCAGAAATAAAACTCATCATAAATATAGATGAATTAAAAATAATCAACAAACCATCAAACTATAGCATAGCGGATAATCTAAGCGAGGCAAATCTAATCTCTACAGAACCGCTAGAAGATGATTTAGCAGCAATTATATACACATCTGGTACGACAGGTAACTCAAAAGGAGTTATGCTCTCACACAAAAATATTGTCACAAATGCTATGTCATCTTTTTCTAAAGTAAAAATACTGCCTTCTGATGTTTTCTTATCTATCTTGCCGTTAGCACATACATTTGAGTGCACTGCCGGAATGATAGTTCCAGTACTTCATGGAAGCAGTGTATACTATATTGATAAAATTCCTACGCCATCTATTCTCATAAAAGCATTTAGCAGTGTAAAGCCAACTATGATGTTTAGCGTTCCACTTATAATAGAGAAAATTTACAAAAACAAAGTTTTAGAAAAATTTAACAGCTCTTTTATCATGAGACATCTTTATAAAATACCATTTTTTAGAAAGATATTAAACAGGATAGCCGGTAAAAAGCTACTAAAAATATTTGGAGGAAGACTAAAATTTTTTGCTATTGGCGGAGCAGCTCTTTCTCCTTTTGTGGAAGAGTTTCTTATAGAAGCAAATTTTCCATATATAGTTGGCTATGGGATAACAGAAACTGCCCCACTAATTGCTGGTTCTGTTATTGGCGAAAAACCAAGATTAAAATCAACCGGAACTGCCTTTGCAGGAGTTGAGATAAAGATAAAAAAAACAGATCCAAATGATAAGAGTGGAGAGATATTAGTTAAATCACCTAGTGTAATGATGGGCTATTATAAAGATAAACAAAAAACTGCCGAGGTTATGGAAGATGGATGGTTTTTGACTGGTGATTTGGGCTATATAGACGGCGATGGTTTCTTGTTTATTGATGGAAGAAGTAAAAATGTAATCATAAGCTCTAGTGGTGAAAATATATACCCGGAACAGATAGAATCTATTATAAATCAACAAGAAGCGGTTGTGGAATCTCTTGTGATCGAGAGTGGCGGAAAAATAGTAGCCAAAGTTCATCTAGACGAAGAGTTTGTTAATAAAAAATTTGATGCGCTAAACAGCTCAAATGAAAAAGTAAGAAAAGATATAGCTAACTATCTTGAAGAGATGCGCAACAATGTAAATTCACAAGTTTCATCTTTTTCTAGGATAGTTAAATTTGAGGAGCAGTTAGAACCATTTATAAAAACTCCAACAAAAAAAATAAAAAGATACTTATATGTGGACTAAAATAGATAAAAATATAAAAAAAGCTATTTCAGTAACCATTGCGCTAATTGTAATTTTATCAATAGCTTTAGTTGTTCAAATTTCAAGCTCATCATATATTAAAATGTTTAACTTTAAAGATAAATCTACATCTAAAAAAGATACACACAAGAGCGATAGCAAGTGCCTAGAGGCAACTGTTACGAATGACAAGTTTATAAATCTAGGAGATTTTCTCTTTGTTTTGGCAGACAACAGAAAGCTTGAAGCAAACATATCGTTTAAATATAAAAAAATAAATGATAATAGTAGTGGTATCTTTAAAATAGAAGATAGCATAGAAGACGAGATTAAAGCAAAAAGTTCTATTTTAAGAGATAGAGTTATTAGCGTTATGTTTGCAAGTCCCATGACTACAATAGATAATAAAAAGATGAAGCAAGAAATAATAGTGACTTTAAATAAAAATCTAACAACCCTAAAGGTTGAAGAGATCTATTTTAATAAATTTATTATGTATTAAAACTGTGGCTGAAGAAATGGAATAATCTGTTTCTTTCTGCTCAAAACACCCTCTAGCCAAGCTTGGTTATTTTCAAGTTTTATACCAAACGCGCTCTCAACTTTGGATGCATCATCGCTTAAAACCAAGATTTTTGATCCCTCTTTCATAATATCAGTTAAGAGCATCATAATAGTATGAAGTTCATCTTCTTCTTTCATAAGTTTCATATCGGCAAAAAGTTCATCGATTCTGCTATCAAGAACAGAAATATCAACCATCTCTAATTGACCAACACCAACCTTAGTGCCATTCATGTCAAATGGTTTATAATCTCTTGTATTTAAATTTCGAGCAGATGCGCCCTCTACTTGTGATTTTGCTATAAACATCTCCATAGCAAGAGCCTTATAATCCTCAATACCGCAGATAACAGAAAGATCTTTTACAGCCTTCGTGTCTATTTTTGTGCATGTTGGAGATTTAAAGATTACAGTGTCGCTTAAAATCGCGCACATCATCATTCCAGCTATATCTTTTGGTATTTCAACTTTATAATAGTCATACATCTCTTTTATGACTGTATTTGAGCAGCCAATAGGTCTTATCCAACACTCTAATGGCGTGTCAGTTGTTAAGTCGCCAAGTTTGTGATGATCCACTATACCTAAGATTGTAGCCTCTGCTATATCTTTTGGAGCTTGAGCAATATCTGAGAAGTCAACTATATAAACGCTCTCTCCTGCAAATGAAGTTTTAAGCTCTGGCTTAACTCCTCCAAACTTTTTAAGTATAAACTCCGTCTCTGGGGAAATTTCACCTTGACGAACAGCGATACAATCCTCACCTAGTTGGTTTTTAAGGTACGCTAGAGAGATAGCTCCGACAATAGAATCAGAGTCTGGGTTCGTGTGTCCAAAAATATATGTTGACATTTTTTTAGCCTTTTATTTTTTTGAGATTATATCAAATTTGATTAAAGTGAAACTTCTGCTTCTATAAAATTTCTCGAATTCCTTTTGAGTTTGCTTGGGATAAAACGCCCTCAGCCTCAAGTTGTTCAATCACTCTAGCAGATCTGTTGTATCCAATTTGGAGCTTTCTTTGAAGGTACGATATGGATGTTTTTCTATCTGAGAGAATCACATTTCTTGCTTCTTCGTAGAGTGGGTCTAACTCTTCATATGTCTCGCCTGAAGAGCTTTTGCTTTCACTATCTTCCACTAAAAAACTCTTATTATAGTTTGGTTCTCTTTGCGACTTGATAAACTCAACAACAGCTTCTATCTCAGACTCTGTGCTCCAAGGTGCATGAAGTCTAACTAATCCAGTTGAACCAGGAGGCGTAAAGAGCATATCTCCACGCCCAAGAAGTGATTCTGCACCCTGTTGATCTAGGATGATTTTACTATCTATTCTCTGCCCTACTCTATAAGATATACGAGATGGCAAGTTTGCTTTAATTAAACCCGTTACAACATCAACAGATGGTCTTTGTGTTGCTACAATCAAATGAATTCCAGATGCTCTTGCCATCTGTGCTAATCTCGCTATTGAATGCTCAACATCCTTTCCGCTCGTCATCATAAGGTCCGCTAGCTCATCTATAATAACAACAATATATGGAAGAAATTCGCCACCCTCTTTTTTTATCTTTTCATTATAGTTTTCAATGTTTTTAGTTCTTGTATCGCTCATAAGTTCATAACGGCGCTCCATCTCTAAAACAGTGTTATTTAGCGCAACAATCGCCTGTTTGGGTTTTGTTATGACAGGTGTTAAAAGATGTGGGATGCCGTTATATATGGAAAATTCTAACATTTTTGGATCTATCATGATAAGTCTTAGCTGATCTGGCGAATTTTTATACAAAAGAGACAAAATCATAGAGTTTATTCCAACACTCTTACCACTACCAGTAGTTCCAGCTATAAGAAGATGCGGAAGTTTTTTAAGGTCTGTGACAAATGGTCGACCTACAATATCTTTTCCAAGAGCAATAGTTAGTGGCGAAGATGACTCTTTAAAGAGCTGACTATCTAGGAGTTCACGCATATAGATTGTATCAACTGTGTCATTTGGTATCTCGATGCCAACCACATCTTTTCCAGGGATAGGCGCTTGGATGCGGATAGTCTCAGCACTTAGAGCCATCGCTAAGTCATCTTGAAGATTCAGTATTTTAGATACTTTAACATTTGCAGCAGGTTTAAACTCGAAAGTTGAAACAACTGGTCCAGCGTAAGTTCTTACAACATCTCCATCTATTTTAAAATGAGCCAATTTTTCTATAAGATAACGGATTTTGCCATCAACCTCACTCTCATCAACGCTATGTGATGTAACATCTGGCTTTTGAAAAAAATCAACTGAAGGAAGAGTAAAGTTTTTAGGTTTCTCAACCTCTCCTTTTTCGATTCCTTCTAAAAGTTTTGTATTTTCTTCCAGCTCATCAATAATGATTGCACCAGTATGTTCTTTAATCTCATTAACAAGCTCTAAGATGTTATGAGGCTTGCTTTGTGGCAAATCTTCTTGGTGTAATTTCTCATCACTGTTTTGAGGTTTGATAGTCTCATTATGTCTGAGATATGCAGGCTTTTCTATCTCTTCGTTAAAATCATCAAGTGGAGTATTTTTTACTATTTTTCTTTTGATTTCTTCCTTTTTTTCTTCAACATGCACACTTTTAGTAGCTATTTTAGCTTTATCATCTTTTTGTGTCTCTAATCTTTTTTTGAGTTTGGCTTCCAATCTCTGTGAGTTTTTTTTTTGAATAATTGCACTAAAAATAGCAACTAACTCATGAGCACTTTTGTTTGCAACTATTACAATTGAAACGACGGTGATAATTAACCAAAAAATCCATACACCAAACACCCCGATAAACGGTGAGATACCAACTATAAAACTCTCACCAATTACTCCCTTTAATGCACCATTAAAAAGAAGTGCCTGAGCTAACAACAAAGAGAAAAGGATTAAAAACAGAGCCATCATTAGCTCTATTTTTCTCAAATCTATTGTGCTATTTTTATAGAAAAAATAGAGCGGGATTAATAGAGCAAAAATATAAACATAAGAAATATAACCAAAATAATAGTGATTGTTTGACGCAAATATAGCGCCGAAACTCCCCATAATAGCGTTATCGCCTAAAACTGTTGCAAATCCAAGATAAATCAGTAAACCAAATGTGATAATAAATATTGTGTCTCTCAAGCTATTATTGCCTTTAAAATTATGATTTTTAAAAAAGAAGTATAGCCTAAACCGTTGCTAAACTCAACCAACTACACTCTTAAATATGCGCAGATAATTAGGTTTAGTCTATTTCATAAAAGATATTTAGAGATAATTAACAAGACTAAGTTTTGAGATTTTTGCAACCGTAGAGAGCATAGCTTGATAATTATTTGAGAGTTGTGTTAACTTCAGATACGACTCTGCTTGATCAGTATCTATAAATGATGATCGAAGCGTCATTGTACTTATCTCTAGAGTACTAGTTCTATCTAGGGCTTTTGCAAGTGCGTTTGATTGAGCACCAATTTTTGAGTGCACTCCATATATATGATTACTCAAATCATCTACTAACTTCAGTGCATTCTGTATACCTATGTTTTTTTTATCTCCATTTAGTGCATCTGGCTGAATATCATAACTCTCTACGGCTTTGATTATTTTGTCTATTGATTGAAAAAAATCTGTCTTTGAGTCACGAACAACAAGAGCACTGTTGGAGTTGAAAGTAAAAGCGGAAGAGGTTGTTTTATCTGTTGTACCATCACCATTTCCATCATTATTTATATTGAAGTTTCCGCTATTTGAATCAAACATAGAGATGCTAGCTTTTGTATTTGTACTGTTAATATCTTCAAACTCAATCTTACCATCGTAGCTTAGTTTTGTATTGCCAATCAACGATGCATTTTCAATAGCACTATCGTAAGCTGTAATGTCGTTAGCTAAACTTGGGATATTTCCCGTAGCAACCATATTGACAACATCCATTAACTGCTTATATGTCATATCATCGGCATTTATAGCTGTTCTTGGTGTCTGCGTGTTATAAATACTGTAGTTTGTATTTCCGCCATCAAAAGAGAATGTTGAACCACCATTGACCGTATCTCTAAGATCAATCTGAACATTAAATGCAGAGCCGTAAACATCTTTACCTGCTAATTTTAATTGAGTGAAATTAAGAGTATCATCATCAGTTGTTGTTGTTCCTTTGGATATATCAGCAACTTCTGAAATTTTTGTAGATGGTGAGGCAAAGGCATTAGAGCCTTTAACTATCTGGGACACATTTGAAGATAGTTTTGCTCCATTTTTTTCAAACTGTGTTCTATCATAAAGCAATCCACCTATATTTGAAGCCGCACCAGAAGCTGGAGAAAGATCTGATTTTACAAACTCTTTTACAAATAGTTTTGGATTCGACGCCGTCGATACACCATATATTATTTTGTTAAAATCAGTTTCACCACCATCTAGGTTGTCAATTTTTCCAATATTGGCCCCATACATACCATCGCCAACATCACCACCATCATGAAAGGCATCTCTACTTAAATCAGTTGCTCCAACCATATGAAAATCTAACTTGCTAGATCCTTTAAGTTTGTCTTCTATAACAATCTCGCCAAGACTATTTAAAGAAACATTTACAACGCTCAAACTTGGAGTATTGCCATAGGCCTTGCCAATCCCATCCAGCAAAGACTGCATAGACTCATCATCACGCATTGAGATTTGTTGACTAAAAGATTCTCCACTACTTTTTATACCACTTATATAAAAATGATGTTTCGCGTTAGTACTATCAATATCGTTATCCACATCACCCATCAAGTCACGAATCTTACTGTTTGCAGTGATAACTTCATCTGTGCCAGTTTTTGTCTTATCTGTAAAATCTGGGTATTTTGCAGACAAACTGTACTGTGGTACATTTGTTGTTATCTCCTTTTTGGTAAGTATCTCTTCTCCCAAAAACAGCTCTGAGCCTGAAATATTGTACTGCTGTTGAACATTTGAGCCCAAAAAAGATTTCATTGAAGCACTATTACCATTATAAATTCCATTATCTGAAATCGGTTTTGTATCGGTTGCTGAGCCTGAAAAGATATACTGTCCGTTTATTGAGGTATTTGACAGATTTTTTAAATGACTCTCTAGTCCGCGCAACTCTTTTGCTATTGCATCAAGAGAAGCGTTACTATTTGTCCCTGTTGCAGCTCTATTTAAAAGTGACTTCATTTGACTAAGAGAATCTTCAAAATCATTTAGAGTCGTATCTGTCTGATTCGCTATCTTGGATCCACTTTCTGTACTCTTTTTAATCTGCCCAAGAGCAGTAATTTCATTGTCTAATCTCATGGTATTACTAAAAACATTTACATCGTCACTCGCATGTTGAATCTTCAACCCAGAAGCAATCTGCTTATTTACATCGAACAGCCTCTCGTTAGCTCTAGAGCTCTCGGTGTTGATATTTTTATAATACATACTGGATGTTACTCTCATAATAAACCTCACCTCAATCTTTAGATTATCAAACTTTTAACCTACTAAAGCAATATAGGTTCCATAATTAATATCTTATTACAGCAATATCGGCAAATATCATCTATCTTTTATTATATATGTAAAGCAGTTCATTATCTCACCCTTTAAATTAACTAAAACACACTAAAATAACTCTAAGATACTTTTTCAAAATCAGCACTCAAGCAAACTTTTTCGTATCTTTACAACAACTTTCTTAACACTCTTAGAACTGTCGCCAATCATAACTCCAGCTAGATGCGCATCATTTGGATAGAGCATCAAAAATGTCTCGGGATAAATATCCACAATTACCCGCCCCTGTATATTTCGTCTATAAAATGCCGCCTCTTTTAAAGTATCATAAGGGGTTTCTACCTCTAGAGCATCTGCAAAATCACACTCAAACCGCTCGCTTCCAACAATAACACTCTGGATATCCACATACTCACGGTGTGACTCAAAAATCTTCTCATCCGCCACAGTAGTCTCGTAACTCATAATGATTGCAAAAATATCCTCGCCATCAATCACATATTTTCCTTCCAAAGTATCTGGAGTTAAAGAGTTCAAAAACTCAAAAGCCCGCTCCCATGCCGAACCAAAATAGTAAAGTTTGGCATTTTGTAGTTTATCTATAATCATATTTTTCTCTCATATGGGCTTGATGCGGTTTGTTTCATCAGGTTAAAATCATAACATATTTGTAGATATCATTAGCCACAGATAAACGGACTTTTATGATGCTTTTTCTCAAGTTTTTAGTCTATAAAAAAAATCAGACTTTTAAATCTTCACACTAAATCTATCCTGATATAATTCCATCTATAAGGATTATCATGAAAGAAAAACATAAAATAACTAATTATCCAAGCAAAAACATACAAACTGAAACCTATATAGATGGCGATACATTCATTACAAAGCACTACTACAATGCAAAAGACGCTTATGTTAGGGAGCTTATTAGCGTAAAAAATGGCATCAAAGAAGTTAAACACTTTAGTGTAAAAGGTGTTTTGTCAAAGTTAGAATATTTTGTACAAGAGAAGAGGCATGGCATTGAGACAAAATACTCTATTGCTAAAGCAAACAACAGCGTAAAAAGCACCAAGACATACGATGATGGCAAGCTACATGGTGAGAGTATAACCTACAATGAAAACGATGAAATAATCAAACAAGAAGTTTACGCTCTTGGAAAACTTGTACTAAAATATTTGCGAAAAGATGGTGATAGCAGTGTGGTAAATATTGAAATTGTTGACAAAGATAGTGTTGCAAACTTGCCAAAAACAGAATATAAAAAATTACAAAATAACATTGAAAATAATCCAGATTTGTTTATTGGACATAACTAACTCTCAGCTAAACGATTGGTACTTATTCACTCGCGGGGGTGTAATTTTTATCTCCAAGCTAGTTTTTCATGCTTTTTTTCACAAAAAAGTAAGCAAAAAGCTCTTGCAACGGCTTCGAGTCAGACTCTGTCTGGTTCCTAAAAAACAGTAAATAACTTACTAAAAACAGAAAACTCACTTCGTTCAAACAGTTTTGTTTTCTTAATACAATATATTTACCGCTCTGTAAGTATTGCAACTGGCACAGGTAGTTGTTCTTGTTTTTTGTCATTTTATTTCCTCATGTCGATATCTGTAAAAGTTGGGATTCCTATGAGTGAATCTCCACTTTTTTATAACTTTAGAGACAAAAATGATGTTTGAGTTAGTTGTGGAACTGTAAAGGATATCAAAGAGGCTAGCGAGTATAATTATGAATATTCTTATAGGATTTACCAAATGAGTATATTTGCTCTACAATCAGCGGCAGGCGGTTTTTTGGATGAGGGTTTAAAACGCTTCAATAAAGAGTTTGACGACTGGTGTATTCAGTTTGATAACTATGAAGATGCTAATCTCATTAGACAAAATCTTGGTAAAAAAATAGTTGCGGAGGTTGTAGAAATCACGCCTCTGAGTTATCCAAAATATTTTTTTCATACACTTAGCGGTGTTATTCATGCGACAAGGCAAATTGATGACAAGATTATATGCATTGTTGAACCATACATGAGTTCAAACTTTCGTATTGCGGTGTGTGACTTAAATACAAAAAATGTAAGAATTTCAAAGACTAGCTATAAAAATGTGTTGAGCGTAGAGGGTGCTTTTGCACATTTTGAACTTTAATGAAAACTACACTCAACTACATCCATTGAGTGAATCTCCACTTTTATTAGAAAAAATTTAGATTACTGAAAAAGCAACACTCTCTTTTGAGTTTAAAACTAGTCAATCGGAATATAAATATATACCTTTTGTTTTGCATATCTATAAGCCCAACAACAGCGCTTGGTATCATTTTGACAAAAGGGACTGATTTCACGCTTTCTCGTGAGTGACTATCCCCTTCTTTAAAAATAATCTAAAATTACACCACAAACAAACATTATATATTAGAAAAATATAGATATTTAGTTTTCTCAGATAAATATAGTATATAAAATATGTTAAGTTTTTACACAAACAAACTCCTAATTTAGCCAATAAATCCAAATACTATTATTATATTTAGTAATTCTTGCTAGTATTATAAAAATAACAAAAAGCTATAAGACAGTATGGTATTAGCTCTTTGTTGTTGCTTACAATTTTAACTAAACAACTGATACTAAGCACTAAACAGAACAAGTCTGTTTTGGTGCGTAACATCAGTAAAAAAAGGCAAAAAATGAATAAAATAATTATTGTATCAGTACTATGCGCATTTTCACTTCAAGCTTCAGATAGCATAAATACATGGTTTGAGGATGGGAAAGCGCATGGCAATATTCGCTACTATTACATCAATACAGCAAAAGAGACTGGCGCAACACAAACTTCTCAACACGCAAATTCAGTCGGTGGTCAACTTGGATATACAACAGGATCACTCTATGGACTAAAGATTGGCGCGACATTTATGACTACAAATCCATTTGCAACTCCAAGCAATCCAGCAAATGTTGACACCTCAATCCTTGGGCGTGATAATGGAGTTAGAGTCAACGGAAATACAAACGCCTCTAACGCAGATGATGGTTTTTCTGTTTTAGGAGAAGCATACGCTCAATATGCTCAAGATAGTTATAATATCTGGTATGGACGCAAGATAATAGAGACACCGCTCATTGATGCAAAAGATGTAAGAATGCTTCCTAGTACGGTGCAAGGCGCCATGGGAACGGCAACATTTGAGAACGGCATAGAAGTAAGTGCTGGATATATTGATCGTTTTAAACAGCGTACTTCCAATGTGTTTACAAATATCATAGAACATGCACTTGGCGCAAACACTAGAGCGATTACCGGTGATGATGGCGGGTATATTGTTCCTATCTCTCTAGGTTGGAAAAACAGAGATGTTTCTACTCATATTTATGACTATTATGCTCCAGATTTTATGAACTCAGTATATGCGGATGTGATGGTTAAAAACAGACTTGATAACGACTGGTCATGCAGCGCTTCTATGCAGGGCATCATGCAGGATTCCATAGGAAATGCAAACAGTGCCGCCGCAAAAGCTATTATGGGAGGCGAGATTAACGCTAAGGCAATTGGAGCAAAAGTTTCACTAACACATCAAGAAACAACTCTTATAGTGGCATATAGCAATGTGGCAAGTAGTAGTGGGAAACATGATTCGTTGGTTCTTCCGTGGGATGGAACGCCACTTTTCACAAACACTATCACCTCAAATGATCTGTTTATCTCTAATTATGGGAAAGGCTTAACAAGCGATACTGCCTATATTGGTGGCACAACAGGCATCAAACTAGGAGTAGCTCAAAAGTTTGACTTTACTGGAGTTAAAGGGTTTAAAGCTGTTTTAGAGTATGCGCATTACAACAACAGCATCTTCCCAAAAGCTCAAGAGGATATAAATGCAGTTATTGGGTACACAAAAGATAAGTTCTCTTTAGACTTCAAAGGAATATGGGTTAAAGAAAATAGTTCTGCTAGCGCGAACGGCAGTGTCATCTCTCAAAATGACAAACTTACTCAATATCGCATTATCGCAAACTATAAATTCTAAAACAAACAACCATATAATTAAGCGCTTAGGCGCTTTTTTACAAATGTCAAACAAACTAAAAAGATTTATTGTAGTAGCGATTTAGATCAAAAAGCCCGCCGTCTATTGGGTTACTTTTGTTAAATTCATTTTGAAACCAGTCGTAGTTTTCCCAGAAATCTTTGCTGTCACGGCTGATTCCGTATTTTGAAAACCTACTCATATACTTTTCATTATCTTTAAAATTTTTAATCATATCAAAAAAATCTGGTAGATCTTTATACTCAATTACAAAAAATAGGTTTGGATATGCTCCCACAAAACCACTTATAAAATCAAAATAATTTTTAGACGCATCAAGCCTGCTCTCTTCGTTGTACATAAACGAGACATTGTTGTGCCATCTGTTTAAAACAGCGGAAATCACGATGTCTTGCATACCCAACTCTTTTGGCATTTTGATTCTTATGTAGGCAGAATTTGCACTTTGCCAGTTTACAAATCTTGCAAATGCAGTTCCATCTTTGGTTAGCGCTTTAAATCCATCTATATAGTCTTGAACTACACTAAATGTCTTTGGCATTGGAACCACTCTCTCATCTTCTTGGCGATAGTTAATATCGTCAAAACTTATATTTGTTGATTTTAGTAGATGATTTTCAACAACTTTTTCTATGAGTTCTCTTTTTGAGTTATTTTTTTTATACTTTATACCCGTCTCATTTTTCGATATAGAAAACTTTTCATCATCGCTAGCATCAAGGTACCAAGAGTCAATCATATTTTTTCTATCCTCTTTTGGCAGTAGATTTACAAAATTAACCTCTCCTTCAACTCTCAACCTATTTGCATATCTTCTAATTACCAACTGATGTCCGCCGTTTCCGTAAACATCAAAGCCAGCAACTAGTGAGTAGTAAATCCTCTCAAGAAGCGGATAGTCAATAATCCAAGCAGTTTTTGGAAGTGCGCCTAGTGCGCCTTTATGTACCGAAGCGTTATCATAATGTCTATAGATGGTTAAAAGTGGAGAATCAGGGGCATTTTCGCCTCTCCAGATGCTCTCCATTGTAAGCCCATCTTTATAAAAAAAATCATACATATTTTGTCTATCTTCACTATATTTTATCGAAGCATCATTATAACGATCACTAATCGCATGAATGAGTCCAACTGTACTTCCTTCACTTATAGGTATAACAAGATTTTTATATTGGCTCTTTAAAAAGTTGTTATCTTTGATTGATAAATCATATTTTGGATCCATAAACATAACCCAAAAATGGTCGTCTAAGACATTTAGAGCTATTTGACCCTTGCATACCGGACCATGTACAAATGTTCGCACTATATATTCAGAATCATCTAACAAAAATTTATATCTTGATAGAGTTGGGATTTGCTCAAAAGCAACAAACGGTTGTGTGCTGGTATTTAAATCATAAGTCATAACATGCGGTTTTTCTGTCCACTCTGGCTCAATAAAGAGCTCTTTGTATCTTTGTAGTTTTTTGTCGTCCATCTTATAGACTATGTTGGTTTTATAATCAATTGTTGAGTGAATTTTCTCAAATCTATAATAAAACCTCTCTATCTTTGGGTTATCATAAGGTCTAAGAGTCGGGATAATCTCTGCTTTTTTCGGCGATGCAGTGCTGGAGCGAACAAGCTCAAAATACTCATTTGGAGCCGAACTAAACACTATATGTGCCAAAAATAGATGCTCATAAATATATCTAGCGCTCATGATATTTTTTGCATCTTGATTGTTGAAAAACTCCTCAAATTTATCTATCTCTTTTTGAGCTTTGTCAGATGGTTTTTTCATCGCTATATTTTCCTCTTTCGTTGGAGAGATTGCACCTTGGTCTAGCCACGCAGCTATAGTTTCAAACTCATCTTTTTTTAGTGCTGGAAATCCAAATGGCATACCTTGATTTGGGTTGTCATCCAAAAATTCAGCTAGCTCATCCACATCTCTTGAGCATTTAAGTTTATCACTCTCGCTAAAATAGTCTCCGACAATTTTTGGATTGTTCATTTTGTGATTTAAGAGATGAAGCAACACTGAGTTGTTTGTACCCTTTTTAGATTTGCTCTCTGTAACGCTGTTAAACTTTTTATCTCTCCACTCTTTGGTATTTTTTGCATCTACAAACAGCCTTGATGGATCTTGCGCAAATAGTCGTTCGGCAAGATAAACTCTCTCTTTAGATGAGCCTCTATCTAAACCCTCGAATGAGCTAAGTTTTAGCTGACATGGGGAGTTGTAGCACGAGTGACAAACCACACATCTTTTGTCAAGTATTGGTTTCACATCCTTAATATAATCAACTCTTTTATGTGAAGTTTCTATGATGATTGGCTTAAGTGGTTCAACGGAACAGGCAGAAAAAAGTAGAGCAGTTACGATAAGAAAAAAGATATTTTTCATAAAACTTCCAATTTAAAAGGTACCTACACCAAATTCAATTAACTATACACAAAACCTAATCCTGCTTAAGTATGTGTAGTTAATGTAGTTTGGTATTATTCACTATTTTATCTAAAATATAAGATTTGGTATAATGCCACACCTAAAGGATTTAAAAATGCTTATCCCATCAAATTTACTCAAAAATAAAAAAATAGTTCTTGGTGTTACTGGTTCTATCGCTATCTACAAATCACTTGAGCTTGTTAGACTTTTTGTTAAGGCTGGAGCTGATGTGAGAGTTGTGATGAGTGAGAGTGCAAAAAAATTCATAACACCACTAACATTTGAAGCTGTTAGCTCAAATAGAGTACTAGATGACACAAATGAGTCATGGGCGGATAATCACAACCATATAAAAACAACGCAGTGGGCGGATCTGTTTGTTATAGCTCCAGCTACTGCAAACACCATAGCAAAACTAGCAAATGCCATAGCTGACAACATGCTCTTGCAGTGCGCCCTGGCCTATCCAAATCTAAAAATCATTGCTCCATCTGCGAATACAAATATGCTTGAAAATCCAATAACAAAAGCCAACTTAAAGATGCTAAACATCGCAAACTATGAGATAATCGACACTCAAGTAAAAGAGTTAGCGTGTAAAACTGTTGGTGATGGTGCGATGGCAGAGCCACTAAATATTTTTTGGCACTGTGCCAGAGCTCTTTTAAAAGAAGAGTTCTGGGAAAACAGAAGAGTTATAGTAACTGGTGGCGGAACGCTCGAGAAGATTGATGATGTGCGATATATCTCGAATTACTCAAGCGGAAAAATGGCATCATCCATCGCTACGGCACTCTACTGTATGGGTGCAGATGTAAACCTAATAGCTACAAAATTTGAACCTGAACTGCCAAAAGAGCTCTACACAATAGCTGTTGAGAGTTCGGCCGAGATGCTCGAGTATTTGAGTGACTCAATTAGGGTTGCAAAAAAAGGCAAACTCTCTAAAGCATCACTTATGAGAGATGAACAAATCCATCTTATTCAGAAAAAACCGTATCTATTTATGGCGGCAGCTGTTAGTGATTTTGTGCCAGAGTTTGCACAAGATGGAAAAATAAAAAAAGAGATTCTTGGTAAAGAGTGGAGTCTGAAACTAAAACAAAATATTGATATTTTAGGTTCGATTGACAAAACAGACATTATAACGGTTGGTTTTAAAGCTGAAATGGATGAACAAAATGCCTTATCTAACGCCTCTGCTATGATTAAAAACAAAGGCGTTGATGCAGTTTGTCTAAATGTTCTAAAAAATTCACAAAGTTTTGGAAGCGATACAAATAAAATAGATTTTATCGTGGCAGATAAGACAGAATCACTAGAGAGTGCAGACAAACTAAGCGTTGCATTTGAGATCATAGAGCACGCAAAGAGTTTATGAATATCTCAGCCTTAAGCACTATCCTCAACCTAGTTACTACAAATCCTAATGAGGCGAAAGCGCTTGTGAAACTACTCTCTATTGATGTTTTAAAATCTCTTGGGGATGGAAAATATCTCGTTAGTGAGAAAAACTCATCCGCAAAAGATGCTCTCACGGCGCAAAGCGATAAGCCCCTAAACGAAGGCGAAAGGTACTGGGCACTTCTCTCACATAAAAAAAATGAACTTCCAAAACTCCTAAATCCTATGAAGCAGCCACTACCGTTTCAAAATCTTCAAAGCTCATCTTTGGAGTATTCACTAAAAGATTTGCAAACTATTTTAAGTTCTAAAAATCCCCAAAATATAGTTAAATACGATTTGTTAGAGCAATTAAATAGCGCAACAAACAAGGACGAATTTACAAACATAGCCTCGATGCTACTCTCCCTTCAAAACCAAACACTCACGATTCCGCTTAATTATCAAGGCTATTTTTCTATTTTACAATTTAAAAAAAGGTACAATAAGCAGACTAAAAAAACGGCTATAGATTTTTACGCTTCACTAGAATTTTTAGGTCCTATTTCTGGGCTTATTTGGCTAGATGAGGGCAAAATAAGCATAGAGCTTAGCGTAGCGTTTGAGAGAAGTAAACAATTTTTACAAAACAGCATAAATGATATATCTTATGGCGTAAAAATTTCTCTTCTAGAAAAAATTGAACCTCTCTACAACGCAAATATGGAGTGTATTTTGGATATAAGCATATGAATCAAGCGAGACACATCGCCATCATCATGGATGGAAATGGCAGATGGGCTGAACTTAAAAACAAAAAAAGAGCTTATGGGCATGAGATTGGGGCAAAAGTTGTTAAAGATATAACTGCCTTTTGTGCAGCCAACAAAGATATTGAGAGATTAACTCTTTATGCTTTTTCAACTGAAAACTGGAAGCGACCTCGCCTTGAAGTTGAGTTTTTAATGAAACTTCTAGATAAATATCTGACAAGTGAGCTTCAAACTTATATAGAAAATAATGTTAAATTTGAGTCAATAGGTGATATCAGAGCATTTTCAAAATCTCTTCAAGAAACCATCAAGAATGTTGAAGAAAAAACTGCACATTGTGATGGTTTAGTTCAGTCGCTGGCTCTAAACTATGGCTCTCAAAATGAGATCTTAAGAGCCATAAATAAGATAAAAAACTGCGAGAATGACATAACAGAAGCAATGCTAGGAAATGCGCTCGACTGTAAACATGATGTTGATTTGCTTATAAGAACCGGTGGAGACCATAGGCTCTCAAACTTTCTTCTTTGGCAAGCAGCATATGCTGAACTTTTCTTTACAGACACGCTTTGGCCAGATTTTACAACCTCTAATCTAGAGAACATTATAAAAGATTTTACAAAAATTGAGAGAAGATTTGGAGGATTAAAGTAATGGAACCACTATTTGTTTTTATACTTGGGACACTTATCGGCTCTTTTTTAAATGTTGTAATTTTACGCATACCAAAAGACGAGAGTGTTGTTTTTACGGCTTCTCACTGCCCAACTTGTAACAGTCCGCTGAAACCTTGGCATAATATACCACTTATCTCTTGGCTGTTCCTTAGAGGCAAATGCTCTTTTTGTAAATCTTCTATTTCGGCTCAATATCCGCTTATTGAACTTATCTCTGGATTTATTTTTTTAGCACTAGCTACTAAATTTGGCATAAATATTCATACTCTCTTTATTGGTTTTAGTTTTTTAACACTTTTAGCACTTTCAATGATAGATTTTAGATATAAGATGATTCCAGATTCACTAAATCTTTTAGCTATTTTATTTGCAATTTTTGGGGCTTGGAGCTTTAGTGGAGTAGTTACAAATCTTCAAAATGCCCTGCTTTTTGCTGGTGGATTTACTCTGCTTCGTTTTGGACTCTCATATATTTTAACATCATCAGCACGCAGAAAATCAAAAAAATATACAACTTCATGGAGCAAAAACTACCACAGATACCCATTTATAGAAGCGATGGGCGAAGGTGACATAATGGTTGCAGCAACAATGGGTGCTCTGCTTGGAGTTAAACTAACGCTAGTTGCCATTTTCCTATCAGCTCTTCTCGCCCTTCCTGTTATGTTGCTTGTTCAAAGAGGCTCAAAAGAGGAACAGAGAGTCCCATTTGTACCATTTTTAGCAATAGCCACTTTTATAATATATATGTTTGATAGCCCTATTTTAGCCTACATAGAAGCAAATTACTAATGAAAATTTTAACTCAGTATATAAAAAAATCTTTTTTTATCACTTTTTTATCCATATTTTTACCTCTATTTTTTATAGCATCTATTGTTTTCTTAATTAAACTCGCCACATATACGGCAATCATTCAATTAAGCCTATGGGAGATGATAACTCTGTTTTTGTTTATGGTTCCTGAGCTATTTTTTTACACACTACCCATCTCTTTTTTCGTAGCAGCAACTCTAACTCTTTTTAAGCTCTCAAATGATAATGAAATCGTTGTAATTTTTTCTCTTGGGATAGAGCCAAAAACAATACTAAAGGTTTTTTTATTCCCAGCTGCACTTCTATCTGCAACTCTGATATTTAATTTTTACATGATATATCCACATATTAAAATTCTTTCAAAAAACTTCCTATCATATAAAAAAAGTGAGGCAAAATTTAATCTCTCAGCCTCAGAGTTTGGACATAAATTTGGTAATTGGTTGCTTTACATAAACAAGGAAAACAAAGACAAGAGTTACTCAGATGTAGTGTTGTTTAACAAAAGCGAAACAAAAGATGAGATTTTTGTAAAAGCAAAAAAAGCGTTTGTTATCAATGACTCTGGAGTTTTAAAACTAAAGCTAATCTCTGGTGAGGGCTACAACTACTCAAAAGATAAATTTACACAAGTAAACTTTGAGACGATGTTTATAAATGACACTATGGATAATCAGCAGAGAGTCTATCAAACACCGCTGGAATATTGGTTAAGTAAAGAGAACAGAAAAATGCTTATAACAAACTCTATTCTCAGCTTTTTTCCACTGCTGACTCTGTTTTTAATTGCCAGTATTGGGATTGTTCATGTTAGGCACCAAAAGGGAAAGGTTTATCTATACCTATTTTTAAGTGTACTTCTTTACTATGGACTTGCTCTTGGTTTTCAAGAGATTGTTGGTGCTTACTCTGTTCCTATCATACTGATTAGCTGGTTTATCACGACCTACTTCATCTACAAAAGAACAATTGTTGCAAAGTTTTAGATGAGATGCGCATTAACAATATCTTATAATGGAACAAACTTCCTAGGCTCACAAACACAAAAAAGCTCTCAAAATACCATTCTTGGGGCACTGAGGCATACTCTAAATAAATTACATATTGATTCAGAAGCTGTTGCGAGTGGCAGAACAGATAAAGGCGTTCATGCAACTGGACAGGTTTGTCATCTTGACTTACCACCATTTTGGAATGACTTAGAAAAACTAAAGAGAGTTTTAAACGAGATGCTTCCAAACTCAATCTATGTTAAAAAAATAAAAAAGGTTGATGAGCAGTTTCATGCGAGATATAGTGCTAAAAAACGACTTTATAGATACATAATCAAGCATGGGCAGAGTAATCCTTTTGAGGATGATTTTGTTACATTTTTGGACTCTGTTGACTTTGAAGAGATTAAAGAAAAGATAAAACTTTTTTGTGGTGAGTTTGATTTTAAGCAGTTTATGAAGAGTGGTAGCGATGTTAAAACAACAAACAGAACCATTTATAGAGCTTTTGCTTACAAACATAAAGAGTGTATTGTTTTAACTTTTGAAGCAAATGGATTTTTAAGAAGTCAAATAAGGCTAATGGTTGGAGCACTTTTAAAGCTTAATACTAATGAAATCAGAGATAAATTAGAGTGTAAAAAAAACTATAAAATCAAACCAGCGCCAGCAAATGGACTCTACCTAGCTAAAATAAAATACTAGTTATAGTATAATAAACCAATAATATAATACCAGGCTCCATCAACTAGGATTTAACTTGCAAACATTTGGAAAATTTTCAACAAACTTCGACATCGAGTATCTAACAGAACAGTACATTTACATTCAAGAGAGCGATGAGATTATAGATATAGCGCAACTTGAAGATATGCTTAAAAACAGGCGTAAAACGGTTGCTGGGACTATATTTTTATACAACCCAACAATTGCCCCAGTTGGATACAACACTAACACAAAACTAGTATCTCAAGGTTTTGTGTTTGATAATAAATTTCATGAACTAAACTTTGACAACAACTGCAATGTCTTCTCATCTGCTATAAAAAATGGATATAGAGGAAAGTTGATTGAGATCAAGTATCTTTTTAACATAAACAGACCAGACATTGAGCCAACGCCAATTTTAGAGGAATTCGATAAAGATTTAGGCGGATATAACAGCAACCAACTCACTCGCTACGATAGAGAGTTAAACTATCAGGATTACCTAAATATCCGTCTAACTGGCAAGTTTGTTTTCTTTGGTTCTGGAAATAAGTATGACAAACATCATAAGAACATTATCGCTTATGCAAGAAATCTATCTGCGCAGGCGACAAAACTAGGAAAAGAAGTTGCTTTTATGTATGATAACAACTACGATGCAAAAGAGAGTCAAGAGATAGCGTATTTCCTACCTCCAGTTGCAACTGGAAAATTAAAAGATGTCAGAGCAAATGCTTTCAAAAAAGCATTTGCAACTTTCCCGCCTTCGATAATTAAAGTCAGTTAATAGCTGACTTTGCACGCTTCTTTGAGCGTGCACAAAATAGAACAAAAGGAAAATTATGTCACTAAAAGTTGTACTATCTCACAAAACACACTATAAATATGACAAATATATTTCGCTCTCACCACATATCATCAGACTTCGTCCTGCTCCTCATAGCAGAACACCGATTGAAGCATATTCACTAAAAATTACGCCTGAGAACCACTTCATAAATTGGCAACAAGACCCATTTGGAAACTATCTAGCTAGAATCGTTTTTCCAGAAAAAGTAAAAGAGTTTGGGATTGATGTCGAGATTATCACGGATTTGATATCTATAAATCCATTTGATTTTTTTGTAGACGAATCGGCACAAAATTTCCCTTTTATCTACAGCAAAGAGCTACAAAAAGAGCTTGTTCCATATCTTGAGATTACAGAAGATGGAAAAAAACTCAAAAAGTTTATCAATTCACTTGACTTAAAACCTCGTCCGATCATTGACTTTTTAGTCTATCTTAACTCAGAAATCTACAAACATCTAAAATATACTATCAGGCTAGAAGTTGGTGTGCAAACATGTGAAGTTACACTAAATAAAAAGCTTGGAAGCTGTAGGGATTACGCATGGCTTTTTGTTCAAACTCTTCGTCATTTAGGTCTTGCTTCAAGATTTGTCTCTGGTTATCTTGTGCAGTTAAAAGCCGATGTTGAGTCGCTTGATGGTCCTAGCGGTCCGCAGGATGATTTTACAGACCTGCATGCCTGGACTGAAGTTTATCTACCGGGGGCTGGCTGGGTTGGACTTGATTCAACAAGCGGACTTTTTGCAGGAGAGGGTCATATCCCGCTTGCTTGTACTCCATCGTTTGAGAGTGCGCACGCTATTGAGGGGATGAGCGATAAGTGTGAAACAGAATTTACCTACTCAAATACGGTGACTAGAATCTTTGAGTCTCCGCGCGTAACCAAACCTTACAGAGATGACCAATGGAGTGATATTTACAAGCTTGGATTTGATGTTGATGCCGAACTTAAGCGAAACGATGTAAGACTCTCCATGGGCGGTGAGCCGACATTTGTATCGATTGACGATATGGAATCGCCGCAATGGAACACAGAGGCTGATGGAGCACACAAAAGAGAGCTTGCAGACAGACTTTCTCGCAGACTTCTTGGCTCATTTACCAGAGGCGGTTTGCTTCACTACGCACAGGGAAAATGGTACCCTGGAGAACCTGTTCCGAGATGGCAAACTTCGATTATCTGGAGAAAAGATAGAAAAAATATCTGGAAAAATCCGGAGTTGTTTGCAGATATGAACGAGAGTTACAACTATACAAACGAAGATGCAGAGATGTTTATAAACACTCTAGCACTTGCTTTGTCCGTAAATAGAAAAAATATTCTAAAAGCCTATGAAGACCCGTTTTACTACATTATGAAAGAGGCGTCTCTGCCGATAGACATCGACATAATGAAAGTTGATTTGAAGGATTCACTAGAGAGACAAAATATAGCAAAAGCTCTCTCTCACGGTCTAAACAATCCGGTTGGATTTGTATTGCCGCTAAACTTTTCGCAAGAAAAATGGATAAGTTCCGGATGGGCATTTAGAAGAGGAGAACTCTATCTAATCCCTGGAAATTCGCCTCTGGGGCTTAGGCTTCCGATGGATTCTCTGATGGAGAAACCAAAAGCGGAAGTTCCGGCAAATTTTGAATCTGACTTTTTTGCAGATGCGCAAAAGCTTGCAAAATATAGAAAGCAAGCAAGAAAAAAATTAAAAGAGTTGCAAGAACTCCAAATAACTCACAATGAAGAACACATCTTTGTTAGAACTGCACTAAACATTGAAATAAGAGACGGGAAGCTACACATCTTCCTGCCACCGCTTAGCAGCATTGAACCATTTTTAGAGCTTGCGGCATCCATTGAGGCAGTTGCCGAGAACCTAAACATAAAAGTTGTTCTGGAGGGGTATGAACCTACTCATGATTTACGCCTTGACACCATAAAAGTAACTCCTGACCCAGGGGTTATTGAAGTAAATATCCAACCGGCGACTTCATGGGGAGATTTGAGCGATAATCTTTTAAAACTGTACGACGATGCAAGAAAATCTCGCCTTGGAACCGAGAAGTTTATGCTTGATGGAAAACACACCGGAACGGGCGGAGGAAACCATGTAACAATCGGTGCCATGAAGCCATCGGACAGCCCGCTTCTAAGACGCCCAGAACTGCTAAGAAGCCTTATTACATTTTGGCAGCATCATCCTGGTCTTTCATACCTCTTCTCCGGTGCGTTTATCGGTCCTACATCTCAAGCACCGCGCGTTGATGAGGGGAGAGCCGAGAATCTTTATGAGCTGGAAATTGCATTTTCACAAATCCCAGAAGATGGCGAAGTTCCTTTTTGGCTTACGGATAGGCTGTTTCGCCATATGTTAACAGACATCACGGGAAACACGCATCGCTCTGAATTCTGCATAGATAAACTCTATTCGCCGGATTCTAGCTCTGGGAGGCTGGGCATTTTAGAGCTTCGTGCGTTTGATATGCCGCCGCACCCGCAAATGGCACTACTGCAAATGCTTCTTGTGCGAACACTTGTTTCACTGTTTTGGAGAAAACCGTATAAGCATAAACTTGTTCGCTGGGGGACACAGCTTCATGATAAGTTTTTGTTAGAACACTATGTTAAAGAGGATATCAGAGATATAGTTGAGTTTTTAAATAACGAGGGATATGAGTTCAGACTTGATTGGTTTGACCCATTTTTTGAGTTTAGATTTCCGCTTTATGGAATGGCGAGTGTTGAGAATTTTCATCTTGAACTCCGCGGAGCAATTGAGCCTTGGAATGTTTTAGGCGAAGAGAGCGGCTCGCAGGGAACGGCAAGATATGTCGACTCTTCACTAGAGAGAGTTCAAGTAAAGGTTAGTAATTTTACACCGGAGAGATTTGTTCTAACATGTAACTCCGTTGTTGTTCCGCTAAGTCCAACGGGTGTTGAGGGAGAGTTTGTCGCCGGAGTAAAATATAAAGCGTGGCAACCATGGTCGGCTCTTCATCCGACAATCGGTGTTGATACTCCGCTTGTTTTTGATGTGGTTGATACTTGGAACCAACGCTCCATTGGCGGCATGAGCTATTTTGTCACTCATCCCGGTGGGCGAACATATGATACTTTCCCGGTAAACAGCTATGAAGCAGAGTCAAGACGCACAAATAGATTTTGGAATTTTAACCATACGCAAGGCGAGATTGAGTATATCTCATCGGCCATCGTTAAACAATCGGTAGTGGAAATCAACGGCACAAAAAGAGCAGTTTTAGCAAAAGAGAGCTCCAAAGAGAAGAAAAAATTTCTATATCAGCATGTGCCTCAAAGTCTAGAGTATCCAAACACGCTTGACTTAAGAAGAAAATGGGCAAAACAGTAAATCATGGCTCTTTTTGATTCATATATTTCGGAATCATCTTTTGATGAACTGTTTGATAGCAACCGTAACATAAGAGATTATTGGAAAAACATACTTGAGGCTCTTGAGTCTGCCGGTTTAGAGACTCTAAATAAAAAACAAGCAGATATCGATTGGCACCTGCAAGATAATGGTGTTACTTACAACATATATGGGAATGATAATATTACTAACCGCTCATGGAGCCTAGACCCAATACCATTTGTTATAAGTGAGGGTGAGTGGGAGCAGATAAAAAAAGGGCTAGTCCAAAGAGCAAAACTTCTAAATCTAATCCTCAAAGATATATATTCCGAGCAGAAGTTAATCAAAGACGGCATCATTCCGGCTGAGATTATCTATACAGACAAAGGTTATGCGACTGAAGTATTTAATCTTGGGGAGAGGGATGATTTCAATCTCTACTTCTATGCAACAGACATCGCAAGAGGACCTGATGGCAAGATGTGGGTTATCGGCGATAAAACACAAGCACCCTCAGGGCTTGGATATGCAATAGAAAATAGACTCACTATGAATATCATCTCAAAAGAGCTATATCCAAATATAAACACAAAAAAGCTGTTTCATTTTATTGATGAATTTAAAGAGCTGATCAAAAATCTAACAAACGGCGACACATCTTCGGCTGCAATACTAACCCCCGGACCATATAACGAGACATATTTTGAGCATGCCTATCTAAGCTCCTTTTTGGAGATAAACCTAGTGCAAGGTGATGACCTGCTTAGCAAAAATGGCGCATTGTGGCTAAAGAGCCTCGGCGGTCTTAAAAAAATAGATACGCTACTGCGAAGAGTTGATGATAGATTTTGCGATCCTCTTGAGTTAAACAGCAGCTCAAAACTCGGTGTTGCCGGCTTTATTGAGTCGATTAGACAAAATAACCTACGAGTCATAAACCCAATAGGCAGTGCCATCTTAGAAAACAGAGAGCTGAACCCTTTTATGAACAAGATTGCGGAGTATTTTCTACAAGAAGAGCTAATCCTTCCTCAAGTCGCAACATGGTGGTGCGGTCAAAAAGAGGAGTTAAAATTTGTTCTAAAAAATCTAAACCTTCTAATAATAAAAAAAATAGATACCACACAAGAGAGTGTAGTCTATTTCGGAAAAGATTTAACAAAAAAAGAGCTTCTTAGTCTCGCTAAACTCATAAGACAAAACCCAAGCAAATATATAGCACAAGAGGAGATAAGCTTCTCGACAACACCATACTACGGCAATGGCAAGATTGAGCCAAGAAATGCACTTATTAGAACATTTTGTCTAAAAAACAGTGATAGCTATAGTGTTATGGATGGCGGACTTGTCAGGGTATCTCATGTTGAGAATGCACCTCTAGTCTCATCGCAAAAAGGCGGAACAAGTAAAGATTTATGGATACTCTCAAGCAAAGACGAAATTGAGTATCAAGATGATGCTTCAAGACACACAAAATATATAGTTACCGCCATAGAGAACATCTCAACACTTAGAGCGGAAAATCTATTTTGGCTGGGAAGATACCTCTCTAGAGCAATATACACAACAAGATTTATAATTTTCATTGTAAAAAAATTGACAAATCTGTATCGCTACGAGATTTCAAATTCGAAAAAAGCGCAAGATATTCTACAAAAAGCCTTAACACATCTAACTATGACATATCCCGGGTTTTTAGATGAGGATAAAATAGACATAGATCCGATGGTTGAAATTTTATCTGTAATTAAAAACAGTTCATATAGTGGTTCGCTCTCATCGATAATATATATGCTCTCAAACTCAAACATAAGCTTAAAAGATCTACTAGCTATAGAATCCACTAAACTTTTAGAAAATATACAAAGAGAGCTCGGTCAATTTATACCTAAAACAGACTCTACAAGCATTGAAGTTGCCAATGATCTCGACAAACTGCTTATCTATCTTATAGCCTACAAAGAGCTTGTTAGAGATAGTATATTTAAAGAGCAGGGATTAATACTCTATGATATAGGATACAACATCGAATGTACCTTAGTACTTATCTCAAAAGCCAGATCTATGTTATGCTTAAGACTAAGCAAATCCGTTACATATGATATCCTTGAAGCGATGCTCAACTCTATGGAGAGTATGAATGCCTACAGGGCGCAATATAAAAGCTCATTAATGCTCGAGAGCGTAGTAGAATTTTTAGTGCTCAACAGGCAATTTCCAAAGTCTATTGCACATATGGCAGATAGACTGGCAGAAGATTTCAAACTGCTTCCAAAATCTAAAAATTATCTAACAAATTATGAAAAACCTATTAATCAGGCACGCATATTTTTAGAACAACTAAACATAAAAGATATGATGGCAATGGATGACGATGGAGCTGTTTATATGAAATTAGACAGTGCTTTATCTGAGTTGTCAAACTACTTCTCAGAGTGCTCAAACGAGTTTACAAAAACATATTTTTCCCATTATGACGAGTAAAAAAAATGATTTATGAAATTTACCACAGAACAATATTTGACTACCAAAGCATAGTAACTTTTAGTCACAACATAGCAAGAATAAAACCAAGAGAGAGTGCGTATCAAAAATTACTGAATTTCTCTATGGAGATAGAACCTGAAGTTTTTGAGTCATTTGAGTTTGTAGATATGTTTGGGAACAACAACAAACATCTCCTTATCAGAGAGCCTCACCAATCTTTAAGTGTTGTCGGGAAATCAAAAGTTCATCTCTATACGGATTTAATACAAAACAACACTAACTCTATTATGCGAAACAGTATAACCTATGCTAAAGCGCTGGAGAGACTCTCCGGTTTTCATTCGGACGACATAAGCGCAAAACAGTTTCTTTTTGAGTCGGAACTTATTCCAAATGCCTCTTTGGCTATAAAAAAATATGCTCTTGAGTCGTTTCATAAAAACAGAGATATTTTTGAAGCAACGGATGAGTTTATGAGAAGAATTTTTAATGATTTTGCGTTTATTAGCGGATTTAGCACTATCACAACACCGATAGAGACAATTTTCGAGGCAAAAAAAGGCGTATGTCAAGATTTTGCGCAGTTCGCAATATCAGCTCTAAGAGCCATAGGATTGCCTGCAAAATATGTAAGCGGGTATATCGAAACAAAGCCGCAAGATGGTGAGGTGAAATTTTTTGGAACAGATGCATCACATGCTTGGTTTAGCGTATATATACCAAATGCAGGATGGGCAAATTTTGATCCAACTAATAATATAATCCCGACTGATCAACATATCATTTTAGGTTCAGGAAGAGACTATAACGACATATCGCCTCTAAAGGGAGTGGTTTCAAGCAGTGGAAGCAGCCGGCTTAGTGTTATGGTAGATGTAAAAAGAGTAGATGCAGAGGAGCTTATGAGACAGCAGATGCAGATGCAATCACAGTAACTCATCCGCTCCCAATTAGCCTAAATGTCAATGTACCTTCTAAAATCAAACCATTTTTATAACAGCAGACAATCATTCCATTACATGGTGCTAGGAAATTATATATAATCTCCCCATTTAGAGAGTGAACAATCTGACCAATCACATCATCTTTACTTACGCAAGTACCCTCTTTTCTCGTAGTAATAAAGATACCGCTTTTGGGTGCTTTTACTATCTCGACCTCATCTTGTGTTGCGACTGTTGACTCAAAACCATTTAAAACTTTATACCCTATTAGTCCATTTTTACTAAGAAACTGAACAATACCCTCAAAAATCTCATTTGAACTATTTATGTCAATCTGATTTGCATTCGGACAAATTATAGAGTAGGCTTTTGTCTCCCAAAGCTGCCAATTATACTGAAGCGTAACAGTATCTATTGGGGTTAATTCCTTATGACTGATAAGTCTAAAACCAAATGTTTTAGCACCCTCTATATCCTCAAAACCAGATTTAAAAAGCTTGACATACGGAATACAGTTGGAGAGATCATCTCTGCTCTCCAAAATAATTCCATAGTTATAACCACAAATTGCGTCAAACACTTTTTTTGCTATTCTTTGTGTTGTTTCTCCAAGCTCATACCCAGGAAACATCATATTTATATCTGTTTTATCTAATGGCCAAAATCTCTCGTTAATATTTAGCGCATAGCTGTTGATAGATGGGATAATAAGTATATTTCCTTTTATCTTATCTTCATTTTGAATCTTATTTTTTAGAAAATCGACTAACTTTGAGGCAGTGTAGAGAGGAAGTATGTTTTTTCCCTCCATAGCGCCGACAACGGCAACGCTCGGAGCCTCTGGGTCACTCCCCTCAAAGAGATAACCCTCAATTACCAAAGGGGCACGATTTAAAGAGGTAAATTTTGCTATTTCAACTATTTTCATCTATCTTTTTCTCCAAAGATTCTAGCAAGCAGCGAACCCTCATAAACAACCGGAAACTCGCGAAGAGTAAACAAAATACCGCCGTTTGGGGCATAAAGCGTATCTAAAACAGTGCCAGTTAGTGGCTCAACTATCGTACCTATTTTCTCGTTTTTTTTGATAATTGCGCAATGGTCAAGGGCTGGAACAAATAGTCCGCTTGATGGGGAGTTAAGATAAAATACCTCTCCAACCTCGGACAAAAATGGCTCTCTTGCCTCAAATGATTTCTCGGTAGTGATAATCCCCTCTTTTTTCATAAGGTTCAACATCCCGCACAAAAGCTGTTTTCCATACTCTTTTGTAACTCGCATACCGACACCCATCTCTACAACTAGGGTTTTTGTCCCCAAAGAGTTCATTGTATGTGAAAAAGTAGCTTCTAGAACCGTAACAGCGTCATGAATCCAGATAAAATCACAGTTTAACTCTTTTGCAAGAGGAAGCGTTGAGTTTGAAAACTCCTTGTTAATTCTTATCTGCGGTATCTCTCTTAAGAAGATGTTAGATGAGTGTATATCTATTGCTATGTCACTCCCCTTTACATCCTGCACAAGGGCGTGAACAAGTTGTCCAGGTAAAAATCCATCCTCTCCACCTGGAAAGACTCTGTTTAGATCAACCTCATAAAGAGGAAACCCTCTAGTGATAGTATCAATTCCAAGAGCATTTACTGCCGGATATATATCTATAATTCCGCTTATAGCATCCGGGTTTTCACTTAGCCAAGAAGTAAGAAGATAGATAGCATATTGACCTTCTAGCTCATCCCCGTGTGTACCACTCACTATGCTTATTCTTTTTAAATTATCACTCTTTTTAAACGGTTCAAACCTGCTTCTCTTTATGCTAAGTGTCTCACCTACTGGCAGTTGCGATGAAAATATCTCTTTTACCTGCATTACTATCCTACTATTATTTTTGCGATTCTCTTATCAATCTCAAACATAATGTTCTCTTGCTCCATACTTAAGCTTTGATACTCTTTGGCATCAGACTCGCTTTCACATGAAAGTTTTTTTATAATTACATCTATGTTTTTAATCACTATTTCAACTATATCTCTATCCGCACCAAACCTCAGATAAAAATCAAGCTCCTCAACAATTTTTCCAAGTCTAAAAAAGTAGTCACTCGACTGTCTGCTTTTCCTTCTTGAGAGCGACCCCCAAATCTCACGAATAAGAGAGTGTGCACTGTCAATACACTGATGATTTATGTCTATTTTATTCTTGTAGGCTTTATCAAAAATACTGTTTAACTCCATAATCTCACCAAACGCTTCCGCATCTATTTGAGAGCGACAAATAATTGCATTTTCTCTTGCCTTCGAAGTTAAGCTATATATATTTGCTGTATGCTCACCCAAAAGTGCATTATTTAAAAAACTTTGTGAGTCCGAATACTCTAAATCTATGCCGAACTTTTTATAAAGGGCAATCCCAGCATTTTTATCAACATCTATTACGAAATCATAAGCCTTCATTACCCAAATAAGCGTTGATTCAATTCTCTCTAGATATCTTCCAAGCCAGTATAAGTGCGTAGCTACATTTGCTGTTAACAGTTGTTTCATACTCTACTCCATAATCCATGTATCTTTAAATCCGCCACCCTGAGATGAATTTACAAGATAATTTCCAGCTTCAAGAGCATATCTTGTAAGCCCGCACTCCCAAACCTTAACATCCTCACCCATTACAACATAAGCTCTAAAGTCTGCTTTTCTATCCTGTAATTTTCCGTCAATATAACACTTCTCATCATAAAACTCTATCAGCTCTTGAGCAATAAATCTTCTGGGGTCTGCTTTAATAATTAGCTTTAAATCCGCTATTTGAGTAGCCGTCATAGTGTGTCCAAACAAAACTCCGTATCCACCAGCTTCAGCAACATCTTTTATAACTAATTTTTCCATATTGTTAAAAACATACTCCATATCTTCTTTGAAATATGGCAAATAAGTTGGTGCATTTTGCAGTATTGGCTCTTCACCAAGGTAGTACTTAATCATTTTAGGAACAAAGTAGTATATCCCCTTATCATCAGCAACACCATTTCCAATACCATTCATTATTGCAACATTTTTACTCAAATAAGCCTCAACTAAGCCAGGAACACCGATGAGACTCTCTGGATTAAAAAATGTTGGATCTAAAAAATCATCATCAAGTCTTCTATAAACTGCACCAACTCTCACAAGCTTTCCATTATAGTTTTTAAAATATAACTTTTTATCAACTACTTTGAGCTCATGAGCACGAACTAACTCAGCACCAATCTTGTCTGCCAAATAGCTATGCTCATAATAAGCTGCGTTAAATCTACCAGGCGATAAAACAATATTTATCCCTCCGCAATTTACATAATTCATGGCATCTGCTATATATTTTGGATACTGTTTAATTGGCTTAATTTTCATGGTCTCAAAAAAGTCAGGATATATTTTTCTATATGTATCTCTAATTGAAAGCGGGTAACTGGAACCACTAGGAACTCTTAAATTATCCTCTAAAATAACCCATTCATCATTTACGGAATCCTTAACAAGATCAATGCCATTTATGTGAGTTCTTATTTTTTTTGAGGGTGAAAAACCTTTAAATTTCTCCAGATACCCTTTTGCTTGAAGCACAAACTCTCTAGGAATTATTCCGTCATTTATAATCTTCTCATCTGTATACAAATCTTCTAAAAACATGTTTAATGCGGTTACTCTCTGGATTAACCCTTTTTCTATTTTTGAAAAATCTTCTTTTGAGATAATGCGCGGGATGACATCAAAAGGAAGTGATCTCTCTATAAAATTACCATCTTTGTAGAGATTAAAATTTATTGCAAATTTATCCATATATCTTTGAAATTCATCTATTTTTTTTCTATCTTGTTTTGAAAAAATCTCCCAAAACTTCTCATGCGACTCTGTCGATTTTTCCAACAATGAACACCTCCAATTTATGGCTTCAAATAATTATACCATCAAAAAAGAGGAATTAATTTAAATTATAGATACAAAGAGATTACTTAAACTTCTTTGTTTGAACAATATGGACATATTTTTGCAGCAACTGGAATGCTCATAGCACATTGGCTACAGATTTTTTCAGAAGGTGGAAGCGGCGCAGCTTCTAGATCTTTAGCTCTTAGTTTGTTATAGCTCTTCACGAGTATAAACATAACAGTTCCTAAAATCAAAAATGAGATAGTGTCATTTACAAAAACGCCTAGCTTAATAGCAGGAGTGCCAGCCTTCTCAAGCTCTGCAATTGTGTTGTAGCTGTTTCCATCAAGCGCGATAAAGAGGTTTGAAAAATCAACCTTTCCAAGAAGCATACCCACGGGTGGCATAATTATATTTTTAACAAGAGACTGCACGAGAGTAGCAAACGCCGCCCCAAAGATAAAACCAACCGCCATATCAACCATGTTTCCTCTAATAAGAAACTTTTTAAACTCTTCAAACATTCATAACCTCTTTTTGATAATAAGCAATTTTATCATAGCTGGAAACTATTTTATCTTTTTTACATGTTGATATTCACCAAGTTGGTACTCATCTAACTGATGGCGAGCATTCCATTTTAAGCTCTAGCTTAAGAATAATATAACCATAAAAGCTAAAATTTTACTTTACAGTAACTCGTATGATACATTTGAACTATCCAAAAAGTCAGTAAATAGCTTAAAATTTTTCTCCACAAGCAACTTATCTGTTGAACTCAGAGAGATTTCAACAGATATTTTTTGATTTTCTATCATCGGCAAAGATGAAAATTCAACCTCTGGGGACACCTTCTCCATAACAGAGATAAGAGTATTTTCGCTAGTTTGAGCAATAAGCGTCAATCTATATTTTTGAATATGTTTGCTAAATAATCTCTCAATAACAGCACTAACCATCGGATGCGACATCTGTACAAAACCGGGAGTAAAAAAGTATCTATCTTCTAGTGAGAATCCTGACATATTATTTATGGGATTGAAAAGTAACTCAGAATTTTTTGGCAAATTTGCCATATTTATTCTGTATGGATACGCTTCATCACCAAATCTGTCAATAATATCTTGCTCAAATTTTTTATGTTTTTCTAGTTTGCTTGATGTAAAAACTTCCGCAGCTATGGCTCTTGTTAAGTCATCAGGTGTAGAGCCAATGCCTCCAAAGGAAAACATAACTGCTTCCTTATCATTTTTAATCAAATTATATATATTTGCAATCAACTCTCTATCATCTTTTATGACAAAAGATGCAAAAAGCTCATGTCCATATTCACTTAATTTTTCTCTTAAAAACTCAAAGTGCTTGTCAACTCTTCTACCATTTAATATCTCACTACCAATAATACACGCATATATTCTCATTTCAAACACCTACTAAATTTTCTTTATTGTAGCTCATATCCAGCCTGATTTACTCTTATGTAGAGTATAATTTCAAAATTTTATTTATAAAGGTATTTTTATGTCATACGCGCAAGAATTAAAAGAGTTAATTACAAAAAGTGTTATTCCAGATATTGATGAAAGATTGGACGAGATTTTTGAAGAAATTGCAGACAGTAAAGAGGCTGGCGAAGATGCAAAAGAAGAGATAGAAGAGCTTCGTGAATTTAAAGAAGACCTTCAAGATGTCCTAAGAGATATAGAAAGTGGAGATATTGAAGAAGATGAATGTAAAGAGCTTATCGATGACATAACTTCTGCACAAGAAGATGATGGTGATGAGAATGAAGATGATTTTTATGAAGAAGATTATGACGACGAAGAAGAAGAAAACAAATAGCTGTCTGTTAAATAATCCAATACTAAATCTAGTTAGCTAGATTTAGTATTATGCAAAGCAAGCTCTTTTTTAAGATACTCTCCTGTGTAACTTCCTGTTTTTTCATACTCATTAGCTAACTTTTCAGGACTTCCCTCAGCTATAATAAGTCCACCACCGCTTCCGCCCTCTGGTCCCATATCTATAACATAGTCAGCATTTTTAATCATATCCAGATTATGCTCAATGATTAAAACACTATTTCCAAGCTCTACAAATTTGTGTAAAACCCCAGTCAGTCTATCTACATCCGCAAAATGAAGTCCTGTTGTCGGCTCATCAAGGATGTAGAGGGTTTGCCCCGTATCTCTTCGGCTTAACTCTTTGCTTAGCTTAATTCTCTGTGCTTCACCACCTGAGAGAGTTACGGCATTTTGACCTAGCGTGATATATCCAAGACCAACCTCAACCAATGTTTTTAATATTTGATGAATCTTTGGAATCGGTTTAAAAAACTCAAAAGCCTCATCAACGCTCATATTTAATACATCAGATATCGTTTTTGCTTTATAAAGAACTTCTAGTGTTTGCTGGTTGTATCTTGAGGCATTACAGTCATCACACTTAACCATAATATCTGGCAAAAAGTGCATCTCTATCTTGATTTCTCCCTCACCTTGGCACTTCTCACATCTTCCGCCTCTAACATTAAAAGAGAATCTTGAGCTTGTGTAACCTCTTATTTGCGACTCTTTTGTTTGTGCAAAAAGATTTCTTATCTCATCCATAACACCCGTATATGTTGCAGGATTTGACCTTGGAGTTCTCCCAATTGGACTTTGGTCTAGATAGATAACTTTATCAACCTTATCAAGTCCAGTTATCTCAACACCTGCAACTTTATTTACTTTTCTGGCATGATTTAAAAGTTCTCTAGCGGTTGGAAGGAGAGTCTGAAGCATAAGAGAACTTTTTCCGCTTCCGCTTACACCAGTTATACAAACAAAATTATTAAGTGGGATTCTTGCGCTGAGATTAGTAATGTTGTTTACAGTTACATTCTTTATCTCTATCCAATTTTTCTGTTCGCGTCTATAAAAATACTCTATTTTTTTTCGTCCATAAAGATAATCTGCTGTGAGTGTTTTTGCTTTTTTTAACTTATCCAGCGTGCCGCTAAATACAACTTCCCCACCAAATTTTCCAGCCCCATTACCAATATCTACTATAAAATCAGCATTCTCAATAGTCTCTTTGTCATGTTCAACAACTATAACGCTATTGCCTTTTTCCTGCAAGCTTCTAAGCGTTCTGATAAGTTTTAGTGTATCTCTCTCATGAAGTCCGATACTTGGCTCATCAAGAACATACATAACGCCAGTCAAGCCGCTTCCTATCTGACTTGCGATGCGGATTCTTTGAGCTTCACCACCGCTAATGGTTCTAGCATCTCTTCCTAAAGTAATGTATCCAAGCCCGACATCAAACAAAAAGTATAGTCTCTCTCTAATCTCATTTAAAATAGGTTGTGCAATTCTTCTGTTTTGATCATTTAAGTAAGCAAAATTCTCTTCACTATTAAACCACTCGTATGTTTTTGAAATTGGCATATCTAAGAGCTCTGCTACTCCTCTCTTACCTACTTTCACGGCTAAAGACTCTCTTTTTAGTCTATGTCCTTCGCAGATATTACAAGTTTTTTCGCTCATATAATCAGCTAACTCTTTTTCATCTTTAAACATATCGTACGCTATTTTTACAATCCCTGGCCACACTCTTTTTACTTCATGGCTTTTCCACAAAAACGAAACTTCATCTATCCCGCCATGAAGAATCGCTTTTTTTTGATGTTCAGGGAGGGATGAGTATGGAACCGTTATATCTATCTTGTTTGCAGAACAAAATCCTTTTAAAAATGTAAAATAGTAGCCCTTGTTAAATCCATAAACTATCTTAACGGCACCCTTTTCTACGCTCAGGTCAATGTCAATTATTTTATCATGATCAAGCGCATAACGAAGTCCAAGTCCGTCACACTCGCTACATGCACCCTTTGGAGAGTTAAAAGAGAAAGACAATGGTTCAAGTGGATCAAAACTTATTTTACAATCAAAACAAGCGTTGTGCTCAGAGTAGTATCTGCTAGACTCCTTCAGACCTAACTCTTCATGGTTTAAAATATCAATCTCAAGTTCACCATAACTCTCTTTTAGCGCCTTTTCGACATCCGCTGCAATCCGCTCTCTGTTTTGCTCATTTACAACAACTCTGTCTATCACGACTTTGATAGTATGTTTTTTTGTTTTACTTAACTCAATCTCTTCATCAAGTCTTATCATCACACCATCTATCATGGCACGAACATACCCTTTATGTACGAGTGACTCTAAGACATCAGCAAAAGAGCCTTTCTTCTCTCTGATAAGCGGTGCAAGAAGAACTATCTTTGAGCCCTCTGGGAGTTTTGCAACTTCGGCTATAATATCCGAGACACCCATCTGGGAGATAACTTTACTGCACTTATAGCAGTGCTGAATACCGACACGAGCATATAAAAGTCTAAAATAGTCATATATTTCCGTGATTGTTCCGACTGTCGAACGGGGATTTTTAGAAGTTGTTTTTTGATCAATTGCAATAGCTGGAGTAAGCCCCTCTATTTTATCTACATCAGGTTTTGTGATGCGATCAAGGAACTGTCTCGCATAAGATGACAGCGACTCCATATATCGTCTCTGCCCCTCCGCATAAAGCGTATCAAAAGCCAAAGTTGACTTACCGCTTCCGCTCAGTCCAGTAAACACTACTAGTCTGTTTTTTGGTATCTCTAGTGAGATATTTTTTAGATTATTTTCTCTTGCACCAGTTATTTTGATTACATCTAAATTTTTCATATATTTTTATTTCCTCTAAAAAAACAATCTTTTTGCTAGGTATGCTACAATAATAAGATAAAAACTTATTAATAATTTTTTTTGAAATCCCGACTCTGCCTTGCCATGAAGAATCACCCCAAAATGAACGCCAACAAGAGATGCTCCACCGATTAAAATTCCATGTTTAAAATCAATATTTCCACTCATTGAGTGGGAAATAAGACCAGAAATAGATGAAAACATTACAAAAAACAGCCCCGCAGAGATAGCTTTTTTAAACTCCACATGCATAAACCCAACTAACACAGGAACAAGCACTATACTTCCTCCAACTCCAATAGATATACCAATGATACCAACAACCACACCAAGCATAAAAAGTATAATCTTGTTTACATTTTTTTGTGGGTGATTATGTGGTACTTTAAAAAACATTCTAATAATCGCAAAAATAACAAATATCAAAAATAGAAACTCAAGCGTCTTGTCGTTCATACTTGATGTTACTATACCGCCAATCTGCGCACCAAAAAATCCACCAATACTTATTGTGGAAATCATAGCAATATCAAGCGAGCCTTTTTTGTTGTTTAAATAACTCCCATAAATAGAGCTAAAGACCATCTGAACAACTGATATCCCAATGGCTTCTTTGGTGACAAATCCCATATAAAGGAGTGCTGGAACCAAAATAGTTCCTCCACCAATACCAAAAAATCCAGACAAAAATCCTACGCCACTGCCCAACAAAATAAATTCTAAAATTTCTATAGTCAACTGAAAACCTTTCGTGAATTATAACCAAACTATTTTTTAATTTTATTTTTGATATTCTACGAGGTATCATAAAGAGGATTAGGAAATGTTTGAAAAAATAATTGAAGCTTCACAAAATTTTTGTGCACATCAAATCAGAGAGCCATTTGAAATCCATGACAACATCATAAAAACTAGAACACTTATTGCTTATATTGATATAGAAACACTCCAAGAGATAAAGCATAGAGTTTATATTGCATCCAACAAAGAGTTTATACAAAAAATCTCTAATCTTTTTCTAGAAGAGGATGAGAGTGATGAAGAGACACTTGTTGATATGTTACTAGAGACTCTAAACCTTATTGTAGGAAGTGCTAAAGTTATTGCAGAAGAGACAAATAGCAATATGTACTCAATGTCAACGCCCTACTTTAAAGAAGAGAGTGTATTTGACATTCAGTATGATAAGATAAAGGCTATAAGAATCCAAGGCTGTGAGATGCTTATTGCAATCAAGGAATTAAGTTGATTAGTAAAAATAAATATGACAAATCATCACATACCTTCAACTCGGAAGAGGAGTTGGCGTGGATGGACTACTCTGGACTGTTGGATATGGAAGTTGAGTTTGTTTCTGATTTAGGTCAAACAGAACTCTCTCTAGAGGAGATTCTGAAATTAAAAAAGGGCTCCGTAATAGATCTAAAAAAACCAGCTGGAGAGAGTGTTGAGTCCTATGTAAATGGTCGTATTCTAGGAAAAGGCGAAGTTATGGTTTATGAGAAAAATCTCGCCATTCGTATAAATGAAATCCTTGATTCTAGTGCAGTTTTATATCACCTTTCAAAAGAGAAATTATGATTAAATTTTTACTACTCGCTATCTTGCCATTCTCACTATACGCTTCTAAAATTTTGAGTTACAATATTTATGAAAGAGAAGATAGAGTTGATGTAATGATAACATTTGACACCCCGTACAGCGGTGTCATAAAGCAGGGAAAAAGTGACTCTTCCATTATAATAAAGCTTGAAGATGCAACCATAGAGTCTGAAAAATTAAACTCAGTCACTTCAAACTACATAACTTCTTTAAGTATTACCCCAACGGATAACAACACTAGAATAGTTGCCGTGGTTACTCCTTCTACAATCTTATCAGCATCAAAAACATCTGATGCTTATGGGCTAAGACTAAGATTTGCCTCTAAGGCTTCGTTTGAGAAAAATGAGATGGATAAGCCAGTGGCACAACTTGGCTCTCTGCCGACGAAAAAAGATGAGGGCGTATCTCAAAGTTATTATATAGTGATAACTGTTCTTATCGCTGGGATTATCTTGTTATTTTTTATTAAAAAAAGAATTGCTACAAAACAAGGTTTAGAACTAAATAGTTCATGGCTATTTAATAATAATCCACAAAAAACAGCTAAAACTCAATATCAAGCGCCAGATATCAAACTAAACAATAATGAGATTAGTATAAAATTTCAAAAGCCTATAAATGGCGAGAACAGTGTTGTTTTACTAGAATTTGGGGAGCAGAGTTATCTTGTTCTAATTGGCAAAAGCAATATACTTCTTGATAAATTTACAGACAACAAACCCATAACAGAAGATGATTTCAATACCGTCTTACAAAATAGAAATAAAGAGTTAAATGATTTTTTAAATATGAGTGAGCAGAAAAAAGAGCCGATTCAAGCCTACAAAGAGAGAGCCGCATCTATGCTTTACGAAGCCTAGAGAGCTCTTTTAAATCTATCTTCTAACAACTTTTTTATGATGTCTAAATTTTGAATGCTTAACTTGTAGCTCTCGTCCATCATCTTGCTTATATGATAAACTTCAGTTATCGTAATACCATAAGGGTCTTTTTTCTCTTTTACGACCTTACCGTTATCAAAAGTATATAAAAGTAGATTTTTTCGTCCAAGTTGCGTGTAATATGTTAAGACAATCTCATCTGAATGTTTTTTCTCAATTGCAATTATAACTCTTTGGGCATCATCGCACTTGCTATCTAATCCAAGCTCATCTCTTATATCTTTTGCATCTATATAACCTATATAAAACTTATTGTACAAGTCATGATATCTTTGAACTTTTTGACTCATTAAAAAATTCATATCTAATATATGTTTTTTACTACCTCTAAGATTTTTTGTAATCCAGCTCATAGTATTATAATATCTAAAAGGGTACAACTTTAGAGACTCTGCCTCTATCATTTTTGGCGATTCTACTCTCTGTTTTGAAACTAGTTTTTTGCTATCTTTGCTTACAATATAATCAAATACATTTTTAGCTGAAAACTCTTCTGTAATCCAAACCTTACAATATGATGGAAACTGCTTAACACCAGTAGCTCCATCGTTTAAAATAATAAGGGCTTTAATCTCAAAATCTGGAAAGATAATCTCCAATAACGCCTTTTTCTTTCTAAGTCTTTTCCTTAGTTTAAGTACAGACTTCACAAGTGTCATCTCTACAAAATACAACTCTTTATCTTTTGTAATAAACATAGCATCAAATTCACTAATCTCTCTGCTCTTTGTTCTGTAAACTATCTGCTGTTTTTCACTAATCGAGAGAGTGTTTGAGTGAGCTTTTGATTTATCTTGATGAAAACCCTTTAGTACAAACTTATCAACATGATCATTTGTAAGTGCATATCTAAGCAGTTTTTCATAAACAAAATTCTCAAATACTTCACCTTCAAAAGAGCGATAAGAGCTAAGATAAAGCGGATCTTCTTTATCTATGCCACTCTCTATAAGCGATAAAAGATGCTTAACATTGTAATCATAATGAAGCAGATTATCCGCTATATCACTATCATCAAGGGAATTAATTGATTTGCTTATATCTAACAAATTATCTCACTATTTTTAAAAAAATTATCTATCAGAGCGCGACACTCATTAACATCCGTTATATGATTAATCATATTTCTAAGCGCAGATGCTCCACCATAACCCTTAGAGTAGGTATGTATATGCTTCCTAAACATGGGCACGCCATGTGAACCATAAAATTCTATCATCTTATCAAAATGCTCCATTATTATAGCGTGCTTAAGATTATTGTCAATGTCACTATTCCCAGTGCGGAGTTGATGAAAAATCCAAGGAGCACCAACCGCGCCCCTTCCTATCATTACACCATCCGCACCAGTATGCTCTAAAACCCATTTTGCTTTCTCGTATGAGTCTATGTCTCCATTTGCGATAACCGGGATACCAACGCTCTCTTTTATCTCTTTTATAGCGTCATAATCAACAGCCGCCCTAAATTTTCCAGCACGAGTTCTTCCATGAACAGCTATAAAATCAGCACCACTATCTTCTACCATCTTAGCAATCTCGATATGATTTTTTTTCTCAAAACCAAGTCTAATCTTTACGCTTGTTAAGCTTTTATTGGAAGTTGTCTTTATAGTTTTTATTATCTCACCCATAAGTGGGAGATTAAGCAACAGTGAACTTCCACTTCCATGACCAACCACCTTTGGAACTGGGCATCCACAGTTTAAATCAATTACATCAATACCATCTTGCTCATTTAAAATCTCAACAGCTCTTTTTATAACATCAACTTCAGCGCCTGCTATTTGAACAGAGTATGGATCTTCATTTGGGCTTTTTTCTATCATATGGAGAGTTTTTGTGGAGCCATGAACTAGAGCATTAGAGCTTAACATCTCACTAACAGTAAGATCTGCTCCAAATTTTTTTACAACACTTCTAAATGGCAAATCTGTATATCCAGCAAGTGGCGCCAAAACATAAATTGGACTATCGAAAGATAATTTTTTTAACATTTTGGCAATTATAATTTACATAAAAAGATTAATGTCAAAATGCTTACCACAATCTCTTAACGAGCTATATGCTTTAAAATAGACATACTCTTTATTTTGAGAATTACCCAAAATTTCTTTTGCTGGGTCTAACATTTCAAGATCAAAAAGTGTAAACAGGTAAGCTTCCATTGTGTTTTCATTTTCAACACTTAACTGTTCAAATAGCTTAATTCTCTGCTCTGGAATCATTCCTCTTGAGAGTTTTTGAGATGCTTTTATATAATCATCTGAGTTAAGCTCTAATTCACTAAAAAGTGACATTAGCGCTTCGTTTGATACATCTAAAGTGTTCTTATCGGCATTTACTCTTGATAAAATCTCAAAAAGTGCATCTTTTGTTAAAAAATTCTTGTACTTCTCAATAGCATAAAATGGAGCATCTTTTACAAAATCTACATATACTTCTTGCGCAAGAGTATTGTCATATTTATTGCTACTACTGATTATATGCTCGGCACTTATCTCACCTTTTTTATATCTATTTCTCTCATTTTGGATAACAAACTTATTAGAAATCAGAAGTGAGTATTTTTTAAGATCCACCACTTCACCATTTTTAATACTGTTTATTATCCCTATAACTTCGCTTACCTTTTTGTTATCAATATTTACTTCAAGTTCACCTAAAGGCAAAATTGTAGCGTTATCAACAATCGTACCAAGAAGCTTATATCTCTCAGTTTTAAACTTATGTGAACGATTCATTTTTCCAAGATAAGCGTCGACTATTGCATCAACTAGAGTTTGGTGATCTTTTTTATATTTTTGTAGATTTAAAATACTTATAAGAGAGTGAAACAACATATGAGCAACAGTTGCGATATAAAAGGTAATTAATGGAACAATAACCAAAAAAGCAATAGGTAGCGATGGCAACATTGTTCCAAAAAAGTCAACACTTATGCTCTCTTTTGTTACATAAGCGAAGACAAACCAACCAACCAAAACAACAAACATAAGCGTTGCAATCGTATATCGTTTAATCTGCATAATCCAATCCTTATTTTCTAGATTTTTCTAGATTTTTCTACAATCTCTCTACAAACTATGCAGTAAGCTGCGTGTGGCTTAACTTTTAATCTCTGAATACCAATCGGCTCTTCGCACATATCGCAAACATTGTAACCACCATTTGCTATTTTCCCTAAAGCAACATTAATCTCTTTTAACTCTTGTTCTTGCTGATGAACTATAGCACTCTCAACAATTGAACTATTTCCAACAGAAGCATAATCGCCCTCATCATTTAACTCTAATGAACTTAGTTGTAAAAGTTCTTCATTTACACCTAAAATATTTTTCTTTATCTGCTCTTTTCTACCCTCTAAAATTTCTTTAAAGTATTTTAATTCACTATCTTGCACTTTTTCCCTTATTTGTGATATGGATGATTACTTAGTATTGAAAAACTTCTATAAACCTGCTCAAGCAAAACAACTTTTGCTATCTTGTGGCTCATAGTTAATTTACCTAAACTTATAACAGCATCGTTACGCTTTAAAAATTCATCCTCGAAACCATAAGCTCCGCCAATAAAAAATTTAATTGCAATTTTACCATCAAGTAGCTTACTAAATTCATAACTATCTATTATTTTTCCATCTGGATGAAGAGCTATATTGAAACTCTTTGATAAATATGGCTCTAAAACTTTTGTATATACCTGCTTTGAAGCAAGTGGCGAAGTTGTATGCGCTTTTAGTATATCTTTGTTAAATATCTCTATGTCATTAACTTTTGCAAAACGAGAAATCATTTTTTCTAGTTCTTTGTAAAGCGGATCATAAGTTGAATGCTCTTTTTTGGCTATAGAGACAATATCTATATTCATTTAAGCAGTCCGCTTCCAATTACGAGATATGTTACATGCGAAAATCTATCATCTAGCAAAATCCCACCAATTGCGCCAACTGGGTGCTTGGATTTAGAGGCTATTCCATCAAGTTTATTACCTAAGATATTGTTTACATCTTTTTTTGTATTTGTATCTCTATAAGCACCCAAACCTATGTAGTTTAGGTCCATATCGTTCGCTTGAATTACTTCAAAATCATTATGTGTTGATATACCTAAAATCTTATCTTCACCTATCGTAGCTCTTACGATTTCTACGGCTTTGAAAATATCTTTATCTATCATTTTTAAATCATCTTGTCCGAGGTGTACACCATCACAATACTCTGCAAGTTCAAAAAGATCATTCACTATCAACACACCATCAAATATTTTTCTAATTTTTACAAGTTGTTGTTTTATAAACTCTGTATCATCCTTCTTGTTTCGATACTGTAAAATTTCTGCATTTTGTGATTTTGCAAGTTCCACAAACTCCTCAACCAAGAGAGCTTTTTTATCCAGAAACTCTTGGTCGCAAAGAGCATAAAGTATCACTATGCTACTTTAAAAAGTGCTAGTAAGTCTGAGAGTGTTTTTTTAAGCTCACCACGATTTACAATCATGTCAATAGAACCTTTTTCAAGTAGAAATTCTGCTCGTTGAAATCCATCAGGAAGAGCAGAGCCTATAGTTTGCTCGATAACCCTCTGTCCGGCAAAACCAACGAGAGCGCCTGGCTCTGCGATGATTATATCGCCAAGTGTAGCAAATGAAGCACTAACGCCACCCATAGTTGGGTCAGTTAAAACAGAGATATAAAGAAGGTTGTGACTTGCTAATCTTGCAAGTGCTGCTGAAGTTTTACTCATCTGCAAGAGTGAAAATGTGCTCTCTTGCATTCTAGCACCACCGCTTGCACTAAGGATTATAAGACCTTGCCTTTTTTGTATTGCACGGTCGATTGCGCGAACAATTTTCTCACCCTCAACAGAGCCTAAAGAGCCACCCATAAATGCGAAGTCAAACACAACAAGTTGTGCAGGTACGCCGTTCATCATACACTCGCCACTTACAACAGATGATGTTTTACCTGTTTTTTTTGTAGCATCTGCAATTCTCTGCTTATAAGATATCTTATCAACAAACTCTAGCGGGTCTATGGGTTTTAAGCTACCATCAAACTCCACAAAAGTCCCCTCATCAGCCAAAAGAGCGATGCGATCAGTTACTCCTATGCGAATATGAAAACCACATTTTGGACATACAAATTTTTGATTTTCAACCTCTTTGTGATACATGAGAGATTGGCAAGATTGACACTTTACCCAGTGAGAAGATGCTTCATTTTTTACAGGCTGTTTCAATTCGACTTTTTTAGAAAAAATGCTTAAGAGATTCATAGAGTATCCTTGTAGTTACAAATAAAGCGGAATTATATCTAATTTGTGATTTGTTTGTGAGTTTATTTAATTTTTAGCAGCACTAACTCCCATGATATAGGGGTTAGCGGGAAAAATAAATTTGTTTATTTTAGTAGTTTTTTAGAGATATTTCTAGCAGCCTCACGACCATCATATGCAGCCGTCACAACTAAATCAGCACCTCTAAAGCAATCTCCACCAGCATAAATTCCAGCAGTTGTTGTCTCAAAAGTCTCTTCATTGATGATGATTCCACCCCATTTGTTTGTCTCAATACCATTTTCATGCAAAAACGGTGGGACTTCTGGATTGAAGCCTAAAGATAAAATAATAATATCAGCATTTACTCTAAACTCGCTGCCTCTTACCTCTTCAATCTTTTGTCGTCCACTCTCATCTTTTGCACCAAGTGTAGTTTTAATAACCTCAACTGCAATTGCATTTGCATTTTCGTTTAGTACAATCTCTTTTGGAGAGGCAAAAAACATAAAATTAACACCCTCTTCTATTGCATTTTTATACTCTTTTTGACTTCCTGGCATATTATGCGCGTCGCGACGATAAAGACAAGTTGCACTTTTCGCACCCTCTCTTTTTGCCGTTCTTAGACAATCCATAGCAGTATCACCACCGCCGATTACAACAACATCTTTATCTTTAAAATCAAATTTTTTATCATATGTAAGTTTAAAAATCTTTCTCTGAATAGCAGTTAAATAGTCCATAGCTTTATAAACATTTTTTGCATTTTCGCCATTTATATGAGCAATTTTAGCTTTAGTTGCTCCAACTCCAATAAACATTGCATCATGTGTACTTGCTATCTCTTCAAACGAGATGTCTCTTCCAACTTCACAATTTAACACAAGCTCCATTCCAGCTTCTTGCAAAAACTTTACACGGCGCTCAACTATCTTTTTATCCAACTTAAAATTTGGAATTCCATAAGTTAAAAGCCCGCCTGCTCGATCACTTCTCTCATAAACCGTAACAGCAATTCCTGAGCGAAGAAGATATGTTGCCGCAGAGAGACCTGCTGGACCACTTCCTATAATTGCAACTTTTTTATCAGTTGTAACTCCTGGGAATTCTGGCTTATAACCAGCCTTAAAACCCTCTTCTGTTATGTGAGTTTCAACTGAGCCGATTGTAATAGCACCATGACCATCATTTAGAGTACAAGCACCCTCACAAAGTCTATCATGAGGACAAACTCTGCCCATAACTTCTGGAAATGGAGATGGTTCGTTTGAGAGTTTAAATGCAAATTCCAAATCTTTTTCACTCACAGCTTTTAGCCATTGTGGTACATAGTTGTGAAGTGGGCATTTATTTAGACAAAACGGATCTCCACATTGAATACATCTCTCACTCTGTGAAGCGGCATCATTTTGACCAAAAATATCATAAATCTCTTCAAAATCTTTTGTTCTCTCTACAACTAATCTCTTCTTAGCTTCAACTCTCTCAATTGTTAAATATTCTCTCATATTAATCTCCAATCTCTAGGTTCATAGGTAATTTTTTTAGGTTTTTAGGACGAACTAACCAAAAATTTCGAACCTCTACTCTATAATTTTCAAGAAGCTCTTTTGCTTTTTTACTTTGTGTCTCTACTGCATAATCTTTAAGAAGGCGTTTTAGATAGTGTCTAGCTTCATCACCATCATCCATATCAATGCGAACAGCCTCAACCAACTCACGATTAACACTCTCTATAAATTTATGCTCTCTATCGTAAACAAAACTAACACCGCCAGTCATACCAGCGCCAAAGTTATTTCCTGTTTTGCCGAGAATAACAACGATACCACCAGTCATATATTCACAAGCGTTATCACCAGTTCCCTCAACAATGGCTAATGCCCCAGAGTTACGAACCGCAAATCTCTCGCCAACACTTCCAGAGATATAGAGTTTGCCGCCAGTAGCACCATAAAGACATGTATTTCCGCCAGCACTAAACGCTTCACCCTCGTTTTTAGAAGTGATGATTATTTTACCGCCATGCATACCTTTACCGATATAATCATTTGCGACACCATCCAAGTAGATTGAAACACCCGGAATCAAAAATGCGCCTAATGCTTGTCCCGATATACCGCTTAGATTGATTTTGATAGTATCTGCTTTTAAGCCGTTATCACCATAATATTGTGCTATCTCACCACTTATTAGGGCTCCAAAACTTCTGTTTACATTTGCTATTTCTCTATTTAAAGTCATTGGATGCTCTGGATGTTTTATAGCGCCCATAACCTCTTTTAAAATCTCTTTTTCATAGCTGTTGTCATCAAAAGGGTTATTGAATTTTTGTTGACATGTATTTACACCACTCTCTTGATGAAGAACTGATGAAAAATCAAACTTTTGAGCAAACTCATCATCCACAACTTTTAGTAAATCAACTCTACCAATCATCTCCTTCATTGTTTTATAGCCAAGTTCAGCCATAATAGAGCGGATATCCTCCGCCATAAGCGTGAAATAGTTAATAACTTGATCTACATGTCCTTTAAAAAACTCCTGACGAAGAGTCTCATTTTGGGTTGCAATACCCACAGAACATTTATTGACATGGCATATTCTAAGCATTTTACAACCAACAATCGTTAATACTCCAGTACCAAATGCGTAACTCTCTGCACCAAGTAGCGCAGCTTTTACTACATCTAAGCCAGTTTTCAGTCCGCCATCCGTTTGAACTTCAACTAACCCTCTTAGATTGTTTGCTTTTAGAGCGTTGTGCGCTTCACTTAATCCAAGCTCCCAAGGATTACCAGCAAATTTTATAGAAGTAAGAGGTGCTGCACCCGTTCCGCCATCTCCACCTGAAATAATAATTTTATCAGCATACGCTTTTGCAACACCTGCAGCGATTGTTCCAACTCCAATAGATGAAACAAGCTTAACAGCCACTTTTGCATTTGGATTTACCTGCTTCATATCAAAAATAAGTTGAGCCAAATCTTCTATGGAGTAGATATCATGATGCGGCGGTGGAGATATAAGTGTAACTCCCGGCACAGTGTGACGAAGCTTCCCAATGTACGCACTTACTTTATACCCAGAGAGTTGACCGCCCTCGCCAGGTTTTGCACCTTGAGCAACTTTTATCTGAATCTCTTCCGCGCTTCTTAGATAAGCCGGAGTAACACCAAATCTACCAGATGCAATCTGTTTAATTTTAGAGTTTCGCTCAGTCCCAAATCTTTCACTATCTTCTCCACCCTCGCCAGAGTTTGATTGCGCACCAAGCCTATTCATGGCAATTGCAATAGTCTCATGTGCTTCTGGTGAGATAGAACCAAGACTCATAGCCGCTGAAGCAAATCGCTTAAAGATAGCCTCTTTTGGTTCAACCTCAGAGATGTTAATTGGTTTTCTGTCAGATTTTAACTCAAAGAAGTCACGAATAAATTTTAGACCTCTTTTGTTAACCAAATCTCTAAGTACTTCATAATCTTTTTTATCTCCACTTCCAGCCGTCGCATGGATAGCGTGAATCACAGCTGGACCAAAATCATGATGTTCTTGTCCGTTGTAAAACTTGTAATAACCACCAATATTTAAAGGAAAGATTCTATTGAATCCACTCTCTTCAAAAGCATCTGTATGGTACTTAATAAGTCGTTTGTCAATATCTTCATAATTAAGTCCACTCAGTACCGCATGAGATGAGCTAAAACAATCTTTTACTATCTCCTTATTAAGCCCCATCACATCAAAAAGACCCGCATTACGATATGAAGCAATTGTAGAGATACCCATTTTTGATATGATTTTTAAAAGACCTGCATTAAGCGCCTCATGAACTAACTTTAACGCTTCAGTGCAACTAATAGTAATTGCCTTTGATCTCTCTACATGCTCAGCTACTGTTGCAAAAAGAAGATTTGGATATATTGCATTAGCACCATATCCAATCAAAACGGCAGCTCCATGTGAGTCAAAAACCTCTCCAGTTACTGCAATCATAGATGCAAGATGACGAACACCTGCATCTAAAAGGGCAATATTTAGTCTTCCAATAGCCATAGCCATCGGAATAACCCTCTTCTCTTTGCTAAACTCACCATCATCTAAAATAAGTATTCTGATGCCCCTATTTTTCACAGCATCTATAGCATCTAGCACCAATTTATCTAGCGCATCTTTTAGATTGTTATCGTAAGCTGTAGAAAATTTCTCATTTTTATAAAAAGATTGATAACGAGGCGACTTAGGATCTCCGAATGATTTCAAAACTTGAAGCTTTTCGTAAGTAACAATAGGAGAAATTGATTTTAGTCTATGTGCGTGAGATGGCAACTCATCAAGTATATTATGAACTTCGCCAAAGCCTGTGTTTAAACTCATTACAACTTTTTCACGGATTGGATCAATCGGTGGATTTGTTACTTGAGCAAATTTTTGTTTAAAGAAGTCAGTAAATGATCTTTGCTTAATGGAAAAAGCAGCTAAAGGAGTATCATCACCCATTGAGCCAACAGCCTCTTTGCCTTCCACTATCATGGGCTCAATAACTTGCTCAATTACTTCGTGGGTATAGTTAAAATATCGCTGCTTGTTTATAAAATTTTCTCTATCATAATTACATTGAGTTACATACTGCTCATCAACATGCTCCTGTAGATAAATCATATGCTCATTTAGCCACTTCATATATGGATTTGAACTTTTTATGTAATCATTTATTTGATCATTTTTAAGTAATTTTCCATATTTCAGGTCAAGTCCTATCATCTCGCCAGATTGCAGGCGACCTCTCTCTTTTATGTCCTCTTCTGCAATATCAACAACACCATACTCACTGGCAATTAAAAGATTATCATCTTTTGTAACTATATATTTTGATGGACGAAGACCATTTCTGTCCAATACACACCCAATATAGCGACCATCTGTTACAGAAAATGCAGCTGGACCATCCCAAGCCTCAAAAACAGTAGAGTGAAACTCATAAAATGCACGAAGTTCTGCATCCATGTGAGGAGCATTCTGCCAAGCTCCAGGGATAACTGCACGAACAGCTTTAAAAAAATCCATACCATTTACTATCAAAAACTCAAAAAAGTTATCCGCACTGGCACTATCTGATGCGTTAAGTTGAAGTATTGGAAGAATTCTTTGTATCTCTTCATCTGTAAAAACTTCACTTTTAATAGATTCTGATTTTATAGCAACATTAAAACGATTGCCCTCAACAGAGTTAATTTCACCATTGTGAGCAACTGCACGGAATGGTTGAGCAAGCCTCCACTCTGGAAGTGTATTTGTTGAGAATCTTTGATGAAAAAGAGAGAATGAGATTTTAAAATTTTCATCTTGTAAATCTTTGTAAAACTCTTTTATATGCGTAGGCATAACAAGCCCTTTATATGAAAGAACTTTTGAAGACATAGATGCGATATAAAAATCTTTATCATTGACTAGTTTATGCTCACACTCTTTGCGAGATAGGTATAAAAGTGCATCAAATCTATTTGTGGCTATAATGGAGTTTGGAGCTATAAAAAGTTGAATAATATTTGGCAAAGATTCCATGGCCTGATTTCCAAGAGCTTTTGTATCAACAGGCACAATACGAGTAAAAACAATCTTTAAATCATTGTTTTCACAAATTTTTTCTAACACTTGGATGTTTGCTATGTTTTTTGTAAAAACAGCTGCAACTGCGAACTGCATCGGCAACTCAACACCATTAGCAGAAGCTTCCCCTCGCAAAAACTCTTCTGGTAATGACAAAAGAAGTCCACTTCCATCACCAGTTTTTCCATCTGCCGCAACAGCCCCACGGTGCATCATTCTCTCTAATGCAGTTATTGCATCATTTAAAACTTTATGGGAAGCTATATTTTTAATATTGGCAACAAGCCCAAAACCACAATTATCTTTAAATGATCTTAATAAGTCATGATGTTCAACCATTTTCACTCCTAAATTTAATAATTTATCAAATTTCTTTATGAATTTAATATTCTTTTAAAGAAACTTAGTCTATACGAAGACAAATCTTTATATTCTACTATTTAAAGGTTTAAAGAAGTATAATTCTTAGATAAATTTTTGTTAAAAATTAAAATTTGTGTATAAAAGAAGCGGAAGATGCAAGGATTTATTTTAAATCTCAATAAAGTTAAAGATGAAGATTTAATAGTAGTTATTTTATCAAGAGAGAGCTTAGACATCCTTTATAGATTTTATGGTGCCAGACATGGGGTTATAAATCTTGGCTTCAAAATTGATTATGAAAAAGAGAATTCTGCAAAATCAACAATACTTAGACTTAAAGATGTAATTCATATAGGCTACAAGTGGATAAATGATTATAAACTTTTAAGATTGTGGCAAGATTTTTTAGCTCTATTTTACAAACACTTAAAAGATGCATCTGAACTAGATGAATTTTACTTCAATCTCATAGAGAGTGCTTCACAAAACTGGAATAGACAAAATCCAAAAAGAGTTGCCATTGAATCTTATGTAAAACTTCTAGAGCACGAAGGAAGACTTCACAAGGAGTTGAGCTGTTTTTTATGCTCTTTTAAAATAGATGATGATATATCTCTTTTAAGAGCTTTTTTACCAACACACAAAGAGTGTAGTCGTAAACTAGGTATAAGCCAAAGTGCTTTTATGGAGCTGTTTTTAAATAAATCTACTCTTTTTCTTAGTGACAAAGAGATAGATAGCCTATGGCTTGTTTTACTTGAAGGGTTATAAATAAAAAATTTAAGTGGTTAGAGGATTTTACAAACTACTCTTCACTTTTCGTATATGCTCAATAAAGATTTTTTTCTTTTTTTTGCCAGACAAACGGTATTGTTTTAGCTCTTCCTTGTTTTTATCAAAAAATATCATACCAGGAGGACCAAAAAGAGAGTATTTCTTTAATAGCGCTATATCAAGATCGCTTAGCTGAGTAATATCCACCTTAAATAGTTCAAACTCTTTTAGCTCTTGCATTGCATCATCATGACTAAATACATTTGCTTCAAGCTCTTTACAATTATCGCACCATTTTGCAGTAAAAACTACCATTATTGGCTTGGATGACTCTTTCACAACACTGTCCAGTTGCTCAGATAGTATTGTTTTAAACGAAACCCTTGAAGCAATTTCAGAGTGAGTAAGCCTTGTCTTAAATGGTTCCAATGGATCTTTTATACTGCTTGCACCAGCAATAGAACCAACCATAAGTATAATTCCATACATTAAAATTAGCAATGCAATCAGTTTTTTTAAATGATATATACTGTCAATACTTGCACAAGCTTTGTTCTCAAAAATATTCATAAAAATAGCTATTGCTACAAGCAATATACCCCACAATAACAGAACAATTTGTGGCTCTAATATACGAGAAAGAATCCATATAGAAAAACCAATCATAGTAAAACCAAAAAATAGCTTTACATCAACCATCCATGGCCCAGGCTTTGGTATAAACCTACCAGCACCAGCACCTATAAGAAGTAACGGAACCCCCATACCAAGACTCATAAAAAATAGAGAAAGTCCTCCAATTAACTCATTTCCCGTCTGCCCAATATATATAAGCGCACCAGCTAATGGCGGTGCAACACACGGCCCAACAATGAGTGCCGAGAGAATACCCAGAAGCACAACGCCATAGTATGTCCTATCTTTCCCGTAAGTAGCTTTACGATTAAGAAATGTTTGAATTTTCTTTGGCATCTCTATTGAAAATGTCCCAAACATCGCCAAACTAAGCAAAAAGAATAGAGAACTAAAAATTATAATAATCCATGTTTGTTGAAAAAAGGCCTGTATATTACTTCCTAAGGAAGCAGCTACAACACCAGCAAATGCATAAACTACAGACATAGATACAACATAAGTCAAAGAGAGCAAAAAACCTTCTTTAGTGCTTATACGCTCCTTCTTAGAGATAATAACCGCAGACAATATAGGAATAACGGGAAGCATACATGGTGTAAACGCCAAAAGCAATCCAAAACCAAAAAATGTTAGTAGCGTAAAGAGTAAATTGCTGCTCTTAATCATATCAACAATACTATCTTGTTCACTAACTACCTTTTTAGCACCCTGTGTACTCTTGTTCTCTTTTTGATTTGCTGCTTTTGCTTTAAATTCTGATGACTGCAATAATTCAGAAATCTTAGGGCATATATCTTGCTTGGCGCACAAATCTATCTCTTCAATATTTTTACTACTATCAACGACATATTTTTTTGCTTCATCTACGACAACGGTTTCTATCGGCTTTGAGATTGTAAATGTTTTCTCATTTTTTTGAAGTTTTGAACATATATGCAAATCATTACAGATTTGGTAGGTGGTCTTAATCGTAAATTTTTCATCGGCTTTAGAGTTAACAATTATTTTAATTTTTGTTTTATTCCAAAAAACATTATGACCATCAGCTAGTTCTGAATCTTGATAAAAGGCACTATTTAAAAGAGCTGATTTACCGGACACACTAACATCTAGAGTATCTTCTAAAATATATGAATTTTTTGTTGTGGATATAATTATATTAAAATTATTTTTATCTTGTACTACATTCACCTTAGCTAACTCATCTGCTTTAGAGAATAAAACAGATGGTAAAATAACTAAGATTAGAAAAAACAAAACTAAAATATTTTTTATAAAAACTCTGAATCTATTCAAAATTAAGCAATGCACTTAATTTATCTATTTCATTGAGTTAGCAGTTTTAATAGCTTCAATAACCCTATTATAATCTGGCTCCACATTTATCTCTGGAACAATTTCTTGATAAATAATTCTGCCATCTTTTGAAACAATAAATATAGATCTAATAAGCAAACCCTTAAACTCTCCGTTTGCAATAGCTACACCATATTTATTGCCAACTTCTTGGTAAGCAAAATCAGAAGCGATTGTTATGTTTTTAATACCTTGACCCTTGCAGAAACGATCATCTGCGTACGGAAGATCCATAGAGACAACTATCATATCAACATTTGGAATCTTTTTGATTTCATCATCAAATTTTTTTGATTGCGCTGAACATATTGGTGTATCAATTGAGGGTACAGTTGCAATTACCTGAACTTTATTGCTCTTACCCCCAACAGTTCTTATGGAAAAATCAGTTCCTGTAACACGAGCAATCGGTGCTTTTTTACCAACACTCGGAAAATTTCCTTTAACATCAACCTTTTCACCATTATAATTAACTGAAACATTAGATCCAGCTAATAGCGTTGAAAAAATCATAAAAAGAAAAAATATTTGCACTCTTTTCATCTACTACACATCCTTTATAATAAAATAATAAGTTATTATACCTAATTATAAAATATTATACTAGACTATAATAAATCATAATAAAATATTATATTTTTTTAGCAACAAGAGAAGCGATTTTAATCTTCTCTCCTTTTAAATTTATATCAATTTTTTCTTCATAATAAATAACATCTAATCCTATAAAAGAGTGTAAAAGTTCATTTTTTCGTAAAAGAAAATCTAAATTTGTAGTTGGAAGATTAAAATCTCCATGTGCAACTATAAAAGTTTCAAAAATAATAATTCCGCCACTCTTTAGTGCATCTTTCATTTGAGAAACCAAACGACGATTTAAATAGTTTATATTTACTATCAAGTCATATTTATTTGGGATTAGGTTGTATTTATCCAAATCTGCATCTATTTTAGTAATAGTTGAGCTGTTTTTGACTCTGCCTAAAGCATAGTCAGAGATATCAACAGCATCAACTATAAAACCTAGCTCTGCTAAATAGTGAGCATTTCTTCCAGTTCCACACGCCACATCAATGGCATTGCCAACTTTGGCATGATTTACATATTTTTCAACCAAAGGCGAGACAGTTTGTGGCATAGGATTCTCTAAATATCTCTCATTCCATCTTTGTTTATCATCTATCATTTTAATCTCCTTCAAGATAATCTATTTCTATAATTTTGATAACCGAACTCTTTTATTAAATCCAAAGCACCATCTTCTCTTTTTATAACTAACGATGGTAGTTTTATACCATTAAATGTGGTATTTTTTACAAATGTATAGTGGATTTGATCTTCAAAAATGACCTTATCTCCGACTTCCAGAGGTTTATCAAAAGAGTAATCTCCCATGATGTCTCCCGCTAAACATGTGTTTCCACCAAAACGATATGTATATTTTTTTTCACCCGCTTCGCCACTCTCTCGCACCATTGCACGGTATGGCATAGCGAGAGTGTCTGGCATATGAGCCTCTGCTGAAGTGTCTAAAATAGCTATATCCATTCTGTTGTGAACTATATCTAAAACAGTGCTAACGAGCACTCCAGTTTCCCATCCAACTGCTTCACCAGGCTCGAGATAAATAGTTACGCCGTATTTAGCTTTAAACTCTTTTATGATGGCTATGAGTTTCTCAATGTCATACCCTTTTTTAGTTATATGATGTCCACCACCAAAATTTATATACTTTAAGTTTTTAAAATACTTTGAAAACTTCTCTTCAAATGCCACTAAAACATCCTCTAAGGCATCGGCATCCTGTTCACAGAGCGCATGAAAATTAAGTCCATCAATGTGCTCTAGCACACTCTCATCAAAATTCTCGAGTGTTGTTCCAAGACGGCTGTAAAGTCCGCATGGATTATAGATATCTTTTGGAGAAGATGATTGCTCAGGATTTATTCTTAAAGAAAGGCTTACAGTTGGATTTATCTCTTTTACTCTATCACAATAACGAAACAGCTGAGCTGGAGAGTTAAAAACTATATGGTCAGATATCCGTGCTATCTCATCTATATCTTCATCTTTATAAGCTGGCGAATATGTGTGCACTTCCAAAATTTTACTATCTTTTGCAAACTCTTCTCTTGCCAAAAGAGCCTCATGAAGCCCACTTGCAGTGCACCCTTTTAGGTACTTTTTTACCAAATCAAATGTGCTCCACATAGCAAAACCCTTAAGAGCCAAGATTATTTTGGCTCCGCTTTGCTTTTGGATATAATCTAAGATTTCAAGGTTTCTCTTAAGTAGCGACTCTTCACACATGTAGTATGGAGTGGCTATTGTTTCTAATCTGTTCATCACCCTACTCTTGTTCTAATTTAATATTTTTTATTCTATTTATCAGCACCTTATCATATTGCGCCCTAACCCTATTTGCAACTTTTATAAAATACTCAGGATCAAATCCAAGATCTTCAACAACCAAAGACGCTTCTTTTATGGATTTTTTAGTTAGTACATTTCTTAAGTTTACAGCTACTCTGATAACATCGAGTGAGTTTATAAATGATTCAATTTTTTCACCACCATTAGTTTCAAAATCAAGACCTTTTAGTATCTTGACATATAACGGCTCAAGGTTCCAATGCTCAAACAACATTGCACTAATATAATATGTAGTTGTACCTAGAATCTCATGCTCAAATTTAGCAATATCATCGCTCTTTGCGTATCCAAGCTTAAACTTCTTTACATAATTACTTCTCATAACTTCATTGGCTAAAACAAGTTTTCCAGATTCCATAATTAAGGCTAAAGGAGCCATAAGTTGAGCATGTCTTAAATCAATTTTTGAGTACCACTGAAGCATTAGATTGCTTTGAAGCTGACAAACATCATTGAACACTTTGTTATCAATCCCATAGATGGATGTATCTGCTTTTAGTTGCTCTTGTGCTGAGTATTTCAGAACTAAACCATAAATAATATCTGTTCCAAAAAGAGTTACTGCCTGTGATACTGAAGCTATTTTCTTTGAAAAACCAAAGATTGGAGCGTTTATCATCTTTAAGATATTAGCGGCTAATGCCGCGTCATCCTCTATGATTTTTACAAGCTTTATGATATCTATATTTTCTGTTGAACAACTATATACCTGCTGTATCATAAAGGCAGTATTTGAAAGTGGTGCTAAAGACTCTATGTCTGTTATGATATTTTTAAAAGTCATGACTATATTTTTAGCTCAATAATTTTCCAAGGAAGTCCTTGAGTGTTCATCTCTTGCATAAATGGATCTGGATTAAGTTGCTCCATATTAAACACTCCGACACCACTCCAGATGCCCTTTAACATAAGTTTTGCACCAATCATAGCCGGAACACCCGTTGTGTAAGAGACACCTTGAGAGTTTGTTTCACGAAAACACTCCTCATGATCTTTTACCTGATAGATATATATCTTTCTTTTTTTGCCATCTTTAATGCCTTCAACAACAACACCTATATTTGTTTTACCTTTTGTACGAGAGCCAAGTGATGCTGGGTCTGGAAGCAGTGTTTTTAAAAACTCCATTGGAACTATTTTCATGCCCTTGTGTTCAACCTCTTCTATCCCTAACATCCCAACATTCTCCAAGCACTTCATGTGAGTTAAATAACTTTGCCCAAATGTCATAAAAAATCTTATTCGCTTTAACCCTTTGATGTTTAAAACCAACGACTCCATCTCTTCATGATAGAGCAGATAGCTATCTTTTTCTCCAACTTCAGGATAATCCCAAACCATCTTTATCTCCATTGGCTCAGTCTCTATCCACTTTCCATTCTCCCAATAGCGTCCTTTTGCAGAGACTTCGCGAAGATTTATTTCAGGATTAAAGTTTGTTGCAAAAGCGTATCCATGGTCTCCTGCATTACAATCTAAAATATCTATTGTATGAATCTCATCAAAATAGTGTTTTTGAGCATAGGCACAAAAAACATTTGTAGCCCCTGGGTCAAATCCTGAGCCTAAAAGCCCCATAATTCCAGCTTCTTTAAACTTTTCATCTCTTGCCCATTGAAGTTTATACTCAAATTTTGCCTCATCTGGATGCTCATAGTTTGCAGTGTCCAAATATGGTGTTTTTGTAGCAATACAAGCGTCCATAATCGCCAAATCTTGGTAAGGAAGTGCAACATTTATAACAATGTCTGGTTTGCAAGAGTTGATTAATTTTATAACCTCTTCTGTTTTATCAGCATCAACTGTCGCAATCTCTATATTTGCATCTGGAAGTTCATTTTTAATATCTTGACATCTACCGATGCTTCTGCTTGCTAACACTATCTTTCCAAATACATCAGCGTTTTGAACACACTTGTACACAACTACTCTACTAACTCCGCCTGCACCGATTATCAATGTTGTTCTCATAAAAAGTCTATCTCCTAAATTTATATTATCTTTTTAATTTTATAACTACTTCTCTAAGCTCATCAGCTGCGATTTTTGTTGAAATTTGTTCGCCAAAGTATACAATAATTTCTCTTTTTGTAAAAAAATTTCTCCTACTTTCGCCCTTATATCTTGAAAATAAGCTTCCAAAAACGCCGTCTATATAAAAAGGAACAATCACAGCATCTCCAAGCTCTATAAACTCATAACCTCTTTGAAATTTTCCAACATCCAAACTATCAGCTATCCCACCCTCTGGAAAAATGGCAACAACTTTACCACTCTTTAGTCTTTTAGATGCCTCTTCAAATGAGTCTTTGGCAGCTTTTGTCGATATAGGAATAGCCTCTCCTGCTCTAAGCAACCAATTAAAGAGTCTCCAATGGTATATATCTCTATCTATCATAAAGTTTATCCGCCTCTCTATTGGCAACTGCATAGCAAACCAATCAATCCAGCTTACATGATTGCCAATAAGCAGCACTCCTTTATTTTGTGGAATATTTTCTAAACCAATATATTTATAGCTATGACGAGTTTTAAGGATTAACTCCAAAAGTGCCCAAAGCAGCGCTACGAAATATCGTCTCAAAAGCCTATAGCTAAGATATATGCCAACAATACCCATAAGATAAAACAAAATCTTAGCATCCATTCCAAAATATGCAAAAATTGTTGTCAAAACTAAAAAAACAAACATAAAAATAGTCTGTATAAAGTTATTTCCGGCGAGTATAGTTCCAAGATGAACATTTGAAGATAAAAGCTGTATCTTTGAATTTAAAGGAATCATCAAAAAACCTGAAAAAAGCCCAAAAAATATAAACTCTATACCTAAAAATGGGGTTGAAGTTGTAAAAGGAACCAAAAAAACAACTATAGTAATTCCAATAGCGCTAAGTGCCGATAAGCCCATATTTATGTAATATTTTGAGAGATTTGCAGCTAAAACTGAACCAAAAACTATCCCAAAAATAGCAAGTGAGAGAAGACCTTGCACCACTATTGTATTTGTTATGCCAACATTGCTTTTTGCATATTCTCCAAAAATAGCTAGAACAACTTGTGATATTGACCAAAACAGAGCTAATGCTACAATAGAGTCATAAATCTCTTTTTTTCGCCTTATCATCAACATATTTTTTCTTAAATATGCGCCTCCAATGTATCTAAGCAGTTTAAACTCTCTTTTGCTTGCTTCCACCATCTTGTTTGGAAGTCTAGATGCCAATAAAAATTCAACAACAGAACCTAATGCCAACAGCCAACCCAAAGGCGCTATGACTTTTAATATATCCTCTTTTGAAGTAAAGTTATTACCCAGTAAATTCTCAAAAAGCACCGTATAAAAAATAATTCCACAAAGTATAGCAACCGTAGTAGTCGCCTGAACTGCGCCATTTCCTGCACTTAAAAACTTTTCGCCAACCAACTCTTTTATATATCCATACTTCGCAGGCCCATAAAGAGCACTCTGAAGTGCAAGCATAAAAGTCATAGCAAACGCCAAGAGAAACCACCCTTGATAATATGAGTATGTTATGACTAGCGTTATAACAACAGCAAAAAGTGCAGAATACTTCATGATGATATTTTTTGCAAATCTGTCAGATAAAAAACCAGATGGCGAAAACATCAGTATAAAAGGCAGAAGCATAAGCGCGTTTACGATTGCCGTTAGAACTATCTGCGTGTTTCCATCGTAAACTTTGAAGATTGTATTTTGAATGATTATTTTATGACCCAAATCAGTAAAGGCGTTTAAAAAAGCTACCAAAAGGTAGTTTATAACGCCAGCGATAGCAAACATTTTTTTCACTTACTCAAGCTCTTGCGCTAAAGTTGTACTCCAAAGTTCATATTCACCTCGCTCTTCTTCTATAAGGGCAAAAATCTCCGCTATGACGCCTAAGAGTTCCTCTTCCGCTAAACTGTGCTCTTTTGTAAGTGCCACACCATGGTCAAACTCTTCACTACTTATATCATCTTTAAAAACAAATCCAGCGTCCAGTGCTTTTCTTACAAACCTATCTTTTTGAGTTGGGGTATCAAATGAAGCATAATGTTCAACTTCTCTGGCTATCGAGAGATTATCGCCCTCTTCCTCTAAAAGTTCAACTATTTTGTTGCTCTGCATAATGCATATCTCTAATTCTGTTGGAAATATATTGAAATCAAAAAACTCCCACTTTGCATCTTTTACAACGCTACTCTCATAAACATATCCGCTTGATTTTAAAATCTTCATGGTTGTTATATCAAGTCCCTTGGAGTCAGGTGCGTAAAAGTAAAGCTCACTCCAATCATCAACAAGTCTGTTACCGACAAAGTGTGCTTGGTCTTGATGCTCAAGCGCAATTATAAGCGCCTCTTTTGTCTCAAAAAACTCATCTATTCCGTCATCAGAATCATTAAATGAGTTATATTTTATAAATACACTAAACAACCATGGGTTAAGCTCTTGATACTCTTTTGCACCAAAAACAACCTCAATTTTTACTATTTTACCATCTTCTATTCTGCTAAAAATTTCTCTCATCTACAACCAACTCTATTTTATTTTCTGATGTTACGCACTTTTGTAAAAAAGAGCATAACACACTTTGTATTTCTCGAAAAACTTGTTTTTCGTAGCTTTAGGGGGTTGGAAGGGACCGCAGTCCCTCCCACTAAAGTGGACTTGTTCACTTTAGTGCGTAACATCAAATTATATATCTATAATTTCATTAACTTCAAGACCAAATCCGCCAAGACCAACAAAGTCAGCCTGCTTCATTGAGGTTAAAAGATTCATCTTCGAAACACCTAGTGATTTTAGTATTTGTGCGCCTATTCCAAACTCTTTCATTGTTGCATTATCGTGATGATTTGGTTTATTGATGAAGATTAAAACACCACTATTTAGTTTCAAATACTCTATTGAATTTATTAAATTGTTATATTTTTTCTGATTTAGCAACAACTCTATGTCGGGGATTATATTGTGAACTCTTACATTAGCAATTTCACCGGCCTTGCCGAACACTATGGCTGTATGCTCAACTCCATCGTGATCCCTAAAAGTATGTTTGTTAGTTTTTACACCAAAAAATTCCATCTCCTCAACACTTATCTCACTAACAAGTCGCTCATTTGCTAGTCGATACTCAACAATATCAGAAATAAAAACAGTTTTAAGATTGTGCGTTTCACCAAAAATATCAAGATCATCTCGTCTTGCCATTGTTCCATCTTCTTTGATAATTTCACAAATAACAGATGATTGACTAAGCCCTGCTAGGCGGCACAAATCAACCGAACCCTCTGTATGTCCAGTTCTAACAAGTGTTCCACCATCTTTAGCAATCAACGGGAAAATATGTCCAGGTTTAACTAACTCATCAGCGTGGCTAATTGGGTTAGCTAAAATCTTAATAGTGTCATCTCTCTCATGTGCAGATATTCCAGTTGCCGCACCTCTTGCATCAACAGAGACCGTAAAAGCCGTCTCATACGATGATGTGTTTGAGCTTACCATGGGATTTAAATTCAGTCTGGTTGCTATCTCTTTGCTGAGCGCAACGCAAATCAAACCTCTTGCGTGTGTAGCCATAAAATTAACATGTGATGGTGTTGAAAAAGCAGATGCGTAAACTAAATCGCCCTCATTTTCTCTATCTTCATCATCAATCATGATGACCATTTTTCCTTTTTTTATCTCTTCTATAGCTTCTAATACTCTATTTGTTGGTGTCATAAACTCTTCTTCTTTTAAAGTTCGCTAATTATATAAAATTGTTGATTAATCGCAGTTTGATATTGGTGAGTGTTTTTTAGCTTCACAAGTACTTCAATCTAAAAAAATATCTTAATTATTCGCTACAATAATAACCACACTAAGCACAAAGGCATTTTTTGAGTAATTTTAGTTTATACCCAGTAACCCTTGATGGGACGGACGCAAAAGCAAAAAGGGAAGAGATTAGAGATTATTTTAACAATACATTTTCAATTTTTGAGAAGATTTTTGAACTGTTAAAAGATGACACTGTTTTCTATAAAAAATCAGAAATTACCAGACATCCAATGATATTTTATTTTGGTCACACTGCAACTTTTTTTGTAAACAAGCTAATAAATATGAGAATAATCAAAGAGAGAATCAATCCTAAATTTGAGTCAATATTTGCAGTTGGTGTTGATGAGATGGTATGGGATGATATGGATTCAACAAACATCAAATGGCCAAATGTTACCGATGTGAGGGATTATAGAGCAAAAGTCAGGGAGTTAGTAAATGAACTTATCATGGACATTCCACTAACTTTGCCAATAACCCAAGATAGTGATATGTGGATTATACTTATGGGAATTGAGCATGAGCGAATTCACATAGAAACATCGCTAGTGTTACACAGACAGATGCCATTGGAGTTTATAAAAGATGTAAATGAGTTTAATATCTGCTCTCACAGCTCAAAAACTCCAAAAAATGAGATGGTTCAGATAAACAGTGGAGCTGTAATCTTAGGAAAAGAGAAGTCGCACAATCTTTATGGCTGGGATAATGAATATGGACAATACAAAGAGAACATAGAAAGATTTCAAGTATCAAAATACCTTGTAAGCAACGGCGAATATATGTCGTTTGTAGAAGATGGTGGATATGAAAATGACAAATATTGGGATGACGAGGGCAAAAAGTTTTTAAAAATAAGCGGCGCTAAACATCCATCATTCTGGGTTAAGAGTGGCGATACTTACAAATACAGAACCCTAAGCAGAGAAATCAAGATGCCACTTGATTGGCCTGTAGATGTAAACGCACTTGAAGCAGAGGCTTTTTGTAGATATAAAGGAGAAAAAGATAGCGTAACCTACTCTTTACCGAGTGAAGCAGAGTATAGACTGATTTATAACCATGCAAAATTAGAAGATATTCCAGATTTTCATGAGAGCAGAGCAAATCTGAATTTTTATCACTACTTTAGCTCATGTCCTGTAAACGAGTTTGATTTTAATGGCATATATGATGTTGTAGGAAATGTTTGGCAGTGGAGCAGAACTCCAATTTTTGGTTTTAGCGGCTTTGAGATACATCCTGCTTATGATGACTTCTCGATTCCCACTTTTGACAACAGACATGTACTTATACTCGGCTCATCTTGGGCAAGTAGTGGAAATCTTATCATGAAGCACTCCAGATACGCTTTTAGAAAACATTTTTATCAAAACGCAGGCTTTAGATATGTGATCTCAAATGCAAAGACAAAAGTAGAATCCGACATCTACGAGAGCGATGAACTTGTCTCGCAATATTGTGAATTTCAGTATGGAGATGAATACTTTGGCGTTAAAAATTTTGCAAAAGAGAGCGTGAAAATAGCTTCAAGATTTGTTAAAAACACAAATAAGGCGCTCGATTTGGGTTGTGCAACGGGACGCGCAACATTTGAACTAGCCAAAAGTTTTCAAGAAGTTGAAGGTATTGATTTTTCAGTTAGATTTATTCAAGTTGGCTCAAAGTTGAAAAATGATGGCTATATAGCTTTTAGAACATATCAAGAGGGTAAGCTATACAAAAACAAAAAAATAACAATTGAGGAGCTTGGATATGAAAATATAAAAGAGCGGGTCTCTTTTTGGCAAGGTGATGCTTGTAATTTGAAACCAAACTTTAACTCTTATGATTTGATATTGGCAAAAAATCTTATAGACAGACTCTATAATCCAAAACTATTTTTAGATACCGTGCACGAGAGACTCAATGGTGATGGGATTTTAGTCTTGACATCTCCATACACTTGGCAAGAGAGTTCCACTAAAAAAGCGTTTTGGCTCGGTGGATACAAAGATGATAGTGGCAGAGAGATTAAAACCATCAATACTTTAAAAGAAATACTGGAGAAAAATTTTGAATTTCTACATGTTGAGGATTTGGAGTTTGTCATAAAAGAGACGCAACGAAAATACCAACATAGTGTTGCAGAGGTTAGTGTCTGGAGAAAAAGATGAGTTATGACTTTTCAACTTCAGCAGCAAGAGAAAACACAAACGCAGAAAAATATACTCTAAGAGAAAAACTCTTTGGAACTGAGGATGTAGAGCCTCTTTGGGTTGCTGATATGGATATCGACACGCCAGATTTTGTGATTGATGCAGTTAAAAAGCGATTAGAGCATCCAATAGTTGGCTATGAAGAGGTGCCAGCAAGTGCATTTTTGGCTCAGATAGAGTGGATGAAAATGGTTCATGGAGTGGAATTTGAGCTCGAAGATATGCTTTTTTCACACTCCGTTGTAGCTAGTATGAATACCGCAATAGATGCTTTTAGCGAGATTGGCGATAAAGTTATAGTTCAAACACCAGTTTACCCGCCTTTTTTTCATAGCGTTATGGAGCACAATCGAGAAATTTTGAAAAATCCGCTAAAGCTTGATGATAATGGGATATACTCGTTTGACATAGAAGATCTAAAATCAAAAATAGATGAAAAGACGAAGCTTCTGCTTCTCTGCTCACCTCATAATCCCGTTGGAAGAGTCTGGAAAAAAGAGGAGCTGGAGAAAATTTTAGAGGTTTGTCTAAAGCACAATATTGTGGTTTTTAGCGATGAGATTCACTCTGATTTGGTCTATGAACCAAATATCCATATTCCATTTGCCTCGCTCTGTAAGCAAGCAAGGGAAATAAGCGTAACGGCTATTGGAGTTGGAAAAACCTTTAATATGGCAGGATTTGCCATGAGTAGCGTTGCTATACCAAACAAAGAGTTACATGCTAAATTTTTAAAAAGCTATAACCGCATACACTTCGCCCAAGGAAATGCACTTTCTCATGTAGCTTTTGAGAGTGCATATAAAAATGGTGATGCGTGGCTTAAAGAGATTAAAATTCATTTGCTAAAAAACTATATTATGCTAAAAGAGTTGTGCGAAAAATTTCCGTCAATTATAAAAATAACTCCGATAGAAGCAACTTATTTGGCATGGTTAGATTGTAGAGACATGAAACTTGATGGCAAAGGTTTAAGAGACTTCTTTATCCATAAAGCAGGACTTGGACTTAGTGCTGGACTTAATTTTGGCAGAGAAGGCAGTGGATTTATGAGATTAAATTTTGCGGTATCATCCACAAAGATGTCGCTTATACTGGAAAAACTGGAAAAAGCTCTACAAGAATATAAAAACAGTTAGCTAACTGATGTTACACACTTTTGCAAAAAGGAGCGTAACACACTTTGTATTTCTCGAAAAAATTGTTTTTCCTAGCTTTATGGGGTTGGAAGAAATGGCAATCCCTCCTGCTAAAGTGGATCTGTTCACTTTAGCATACAACATCAGTTAACTAAATTAAAATAAAAAAGGCTCAAAATATGGTCTCAATCAAATATCTTCATCAGGTTCAAGCGTTTCTTCTATCTGGATTTATGAGCTTTATTATGTCCGGAGCAATTACGCTTATAAATCTTGGACCAGTAAATGGATTTGTTAATATTTGGATTCATGCGTGGTTGGTTGCATATATCATCGCATTCCCAACCATACTGCTTGTTTTTCCATTTGCACACAAAATTGCAATGAAGATTGCATCAAGATAAAAATATTCCATTCCAGCTACATCTCTGTCGTGAAATAGATTTTAAATTTTACAAAAAAGTCCTTGACAAACAAAGACAATTGCTATATAATTCCGCCTCAACAGCACAAAAGCTGTCTGAAACACCGCGGAATAGAGCAGTTCGGTAGCTCGTCGGGCTCATAACCCGAAGGTCATAGGTTCAAATCCTATTTCCGCAACCAACATTTCAAATTAAACACTGGGGTGTCGCCAAGCGGTAAGGCATTGGTTTTTGGTACCAACACTCAGGGGTTCGAATCCCTTCACCCCATCCACTTTAAAACTTCATTAAACACTACGCCAATTCTAGCAACAAGTGCAATTTTCACCTAAACTAACTCACTAATTTTCTACTCATTTCACTGAAAAATACTTCAAATAGTCTTATTTACATGCCCCCGTGCGTTTACCACTTATATTTGATATCATAGTCATGCCGTTTGTATCTATTTCTATTTTACCATTGGCTGTTGTTTTGTTGTAGAGTATGGTGCCTGTTGAGACGGACTTAACACCATCGTTTGTACATTCCATTTTCCAGTAAACACTATTTTTAGAAATCTTGTTTTCTACCATTTTACAATCTTTATTTTCTTCAGATTGTTTTGGTACTAAATCTTTTTTTGTTAAACAAACACTATATGAAGGTGATACAAACGACATCCCTGACATCTCCATAGTGCTTTTCCACTCCCATATGCCAACTTCTACATCTAACTCTTTTGCACTGAGCGATACAACTGCAAAAAAAGAAAACAAAAAAAAGTTGCGAATAAATCCACCCACTATAAATCCTTTTGATATTTTATGACTCTTATAGATTGTATTAAAAACAAGCTTACAAAATTAATAAGATTTATGAAGAGTTGAGTGTCCACTTGCAATATCTCCTACAAACTAAAATTGGCGAATAAAATTATTTATAACCACTTCTGTAAAGCTACTTAGCTTGATAAAAAGCTCCCTTTATTGGCTCTGTAATTGTCCCAGTTTGACACTCAAATTTAATTGGAATTGTCTCCACCGAGCCTGCATCTTTTGTTCTAAATACTGCGAAGTGCAAATGTGGCCCATCTAGATTTCCGGTGCTTCCAGAATTTCCTATATACTGACCTCTCTTAATGGAGTCTCCAACCTTAACAGCCACTCCATTTTGCATAAGATGATAATATGTTGAAAATGTAAAATCACTGTGCTCTATAGTTATAAAATTACCATATTTCTTATACTCTTCTCCAAAACCACCTATATTTGAGTCTGATTTTGTTTTCACAACTATACCGTCTCGTGCAGCATAAATCTTAGTTCCAACACTCATCCCAAAATCAATAGCAAATTTGCCATGCCCTTTATGTGATTTTTGCCCATTATAGCCCTGTGTTACTCTGCAGATTGCATTTGTTGCAAATGGAAGTCTGTAGATATAGTTATCATCGTGAATTGCATTTTTTGAACCAATTATCCAGCTAGTTGTAAAGCTATAAGAGTATGGCTCTTTTGTAAAATAGAGTTTTATATACTCCACTTTACTTTTTGCATCAACCACTACTTCATTTTGTTGATTTTTGTCATACTCTAAATTCTCATATTTGCCATCAACCCTGAGAGTAATTTTGTATGGATTACTGTTTTGTATGGTTATGGATATGTAGTTTTGCTCTTTTGTAGCTCTTATTTCTACACTGTTTTTTGCGGAAGATATTGAGTCATTTTTATCTGAAACCAGCGTAGTTGTGGTTGGTTCTTCAAAAACTTCTTTTTGACTCTCCTGTATTAATTTATCTGTTTTCATCTTTTTTTCTAGAAGTTGACACTTCTTATCTGATGATTTTTTTTTGTAGTACTCAATAGCTTTTTGTGATATAGCTCTACTTTTTAGTAGATTGTCAAACTCATAATTAGTCAATTTTAAAAAAAGTTCATACTCATCTTTGTCTATAGATATACTGATATTTTTATGTAAAACATTTAAAACATAGCCATACTGCTTTTGAAGAATTCGCAGTTTACTGAGATACTCTCTTTTATCTTTATCTGAGGTTGATACTTCAGCCTTGCGACCCAGCTCCATGGTGGCACTTGCATCATTTATATATCTTGCTCCCTCATCTCCCAGCTCTTCAATATCACAAAGATTTGAGAGTGGTATTATAGTTTTGTAGAGTGGGTCACCTAGATTTGCATAAATCAGAGGAAATTCAGCACCGTTTATGGCACCAAAAAAAATAGTACAAAAAAAGATGATTTTAAACAAGCTAGATATACTTCGGTATTAGAGATTTTATTTTTTTATAAATTTTTAAAAAATCGGTTGAATAGACCCTATTGTTGGCAATGGAGGTTATAAAATTTGTATCTCTCTCCCATCTTGGAACCAGATGCATATGGATATGCTCAGCTATTCCCGCTCCGCCTGCACTGCCTAGATTCATCCCAATGTTTACTCCATGAGCGTTAATGCCCTCTTTTAAAAGTCTTACGCCTTTTTGAGCCAAAGTGCTCATGTGAAGCCAAACTTCAGGCTCTAAATCTTCAAGTTTATCCGTATGCTTATGCGGAATTATCATAAAATGGCCAGGAGTGTATGGGTACTTATTCATGACCAAAAAGCAAAATTCATCTCTATATAAAACATGTAACTCTTCGTCAAGCGGCTCATTTTGGCTTATATGGCAAAAAACACAGCCCTCAACATCATGACTTTTTATATACTCATCCCGCCATGGGGCATACAAAATATCTTTCATAATAATCCTTTATAAAAATAGACTTTTTCAATAAAAAACAGTGTTACCTAGATAAAGTTTGGAGCATCATTTGCGAACAAGATTATATCTCCAGAGGCTGTCTCTTGTGCTAAAACATCTACTAACTTGGATTTATCATGCAGCATAATTTTATTTTTTACTTTCAGATGCTTATCAAAAAGTTCCGCGTTTAGTTTGCCTGTGACTATAACTATGTCAAAAACTTCGTTTATCGCATCTATGAGTTTTATGTTTAGCTCGTCACTACTCTCAACCAAACCAGGTGTTACTATAACTTTTCTGCCATTATGGAGTGAACAGAGTCTTACGCCCTCAAGCATTCCCTCTATATTTCCATTATATCCATCATCAAGTATTATTTTTCCACCTGCAACTATTTTTTGAAGTCTATGTTCAACTGGAGCTAACTTGCTAACTGCTAATTTTATATCTTCATTACTCATGCCAAACTCTTTAGCAATTCTCACACTAACCGCTATGTTCATTGTCTGAAAAGAGCCTAATATGCTTGTGTGAAGAGATAAAATCTCTCCATCAAGTTCTAAATCAAAGCTGGTTCCATATAGATTTGAGTCAACATTTTGAATCTCATCCCCAAAAAAAATCACTTTATCATGTGGCTCATCTGTTACAGAGTAGTGTATAAACGCTCTCTCTAGCCTAGGGGAGTGTATGATTTCTAGCTTTGTTGTGATAATATTTTTAAGAGTTTTAAAATACTCTATATGTGCTAGGCCAATCTTTCCAACAACAACTCTTTGTGGCTCTAAAAATGAAGTGATTTCATATATATCGCCACTCTCTCTGGCTCCTGCCTCACAAATATAAATCTCTGTATCAAGTGGTAAAGACTCATTTACATCTCTGATAATCCCACCGATGGTGTTTACACTTCTAGGAGTTGCATAAACCCTAAACTTTTTACTTAGTATCTCTGCCATAAAATTTTTAATGCTAGTCTTACCATAACTTCCAGTGATGGCTATAATCTGAAGGTTGGCAATACTTTGAAGCCTTTTTTTTGCCTCTCTTTTAAATGCCATAAACAGAAATTTTTCTATCAAAAAACTACCCATATAAGCAGTAGCTAAAGGCATAAACACACTGTAAACATGACATGCTGATTTCAGAGTACATAACACATCAAAAAGCAACACCAAAGAGATAAGAAGAATTAGAAATCTCTTGACTCTCCAAGTTAAAATAAGCTTCTTATCCAATTTTTTATGCCAAATAAACATAGCTGGCAACAGTATTAGATAAAAAAACAGGTAAAAATAGTCATGAAATGCGTAATATGCAACGAATGGGATTAGAAAGTAAAAAATATGCCATAGCGGCTTGTGGTGCTTTAAAATAACGCGAGAGAGTCTGTAGTCATACCATTGAAGATTTGTTATAAGATACCAGCCAAGCGTGGTTACAAAAAATACATTTGTGACAAAAGCCACCAAGATTTCATAGTTTTGCATCTAGTGCTCCAATGTTTTTAAAAATGTCTCTTCTATATTTTTAGATATATCTTTAGCGTTTTTCATAAAGAAGTAGTGATCACCACTATAGACTATGAGTTTGGAGTCTTTTATAAGGCTCTTCATAGTCTCTCCAGAGCTAAGTGGAGTTGCGCTGTCCTCCGCTCCCCAACAAAGAAGAGCCTTTCCGCCATAGAGAGAAAACTCTTCGGAAAAATCTTCATTAACTACATTTTTAAATGTCTGATACATCGGCTCACTCAGCGCTTTTGCATCAGCTGCCACAAAAAATTCTCTAAATTTTGATAGTCCTAATGATTTTAAAAGTTTAAATATCACTATCTTTGTTCTAACTTTAAGAGATTTTGGCACATAGATGCCAGCGCTTGATACCAGAACAAGCACTTGAGGCTCTAAAATAAGCGCCACTTTTCCACCAAAAGAGTGCCCTAAAATAATATCTTTAGATGCATTTAGATGAACCATTAAAAGCTCTACTGCTCTTGCATAGTCTCTCGTAGTTAAAGGCAAGTTGCATGTGCTTCCTCCAAACCCTGGCAAATCAATATAAATGTGGCGAAAACTATCCATATATGGTGAAAATGATTGCTTCATCAATCCCTTGTTGCTACCCCAACCATGCAAAACAATCAAATCAATTTTTGCGTTAGGATTTACAATTTCATAACTAATATCCAAGGTGTGATGATTAAATAAAATAGATTTTACCGCCACTATTTACCTTTTGCTTTAGAGATTGAGTGAATGTACTCGTAGTTTACTTTTACTCTTTTTGTGTGCGGCAGTGAGTTTGCAAGAAGAGCTATAGACTCTTTAAAATCTGCAAATAGATAGTTTGCCATAGAACCAGGGATTGGATTTATCTCATTTAAGAGCACCTCGCCGTCAACTACAAAAAAGTCACATCTTATAAGTGAGCCTTCAAAAAGATTTCTATAGATTTTTTCAAAATTAATTCTTAGTTTTAGCTCCAACTCTTCATCAACATCGGCTTTTAAAACCTGCTCGCTTCTTGAGAAATCCATATATTTTTTCTCAAAATCCAAAAATTCCTCTTTATGTGGCTCTTCAACTATTGAGAAATACATTTTACCATCTGCCATAAAGCCTGCTAAGTTGTACTCTTTTACACCGTTTAAAAATGGTTCAACTATAATATTTTTATCATACTCAAATGCACTATCTAGAGCGTAACTAAGTTCACTATCCTCTTTTACAATACTCACTCCAATAGAGCTTCCAAGACAAGCTGGTTTCACTATAACAGGATATTGGATATTTATATTTTTATGCTCACTTAAACTTAGCTCTTCATGAGCCACGCTTTTTACACCTCTTGCACTGCAGAGCCATTTTGTGTATCTTTTATCATAAGAAAACACACTCGCATCAACTCTTGGTCCAATGTATCTGATAGAGAAAAAGTCCAAAAGTGCAGCAATTGTTCCATCTTCTCCATCGGCACCATGTATGAGATTTAAAACCGTACCTGTGTGTAAAACTGACGAGAAGAGAGTTTTTTGAACAAAACCGCCATTTGTCAAAGAGAGTTGCGGCATTTTTTTATGCAAACCTTTTGAAAAAGTGACAGCCTTCATGCTTGATGAGTCTATCAAATAAAAGAGATGGTCTTGATCACAAAAGATAAAATCTAAATCAAATCCTGCTAATTTTCCCTTTACTGTTATCGCACTCACGATGCTAATCTCATGCTCAAAACTAGCGCCGCCAAATAAAATTGTTAATTTCAATATTTTTCCTTAATTAAATTGTTTGTAGAAGTCTAAGAGCTTCTTTTACGAGAGAAGCCGTATCACTGCCAACGCTGCAAGAACTGAGCGCATTTGAGATTTTATCTTTTTTAAACCCTAGAGATTCCAGCGCTTCACTTGCTTGAGAATAGGCTAGATTTTGTGGTTCACCTTTTGTCATAAGCAGTTCAACATCAAAACCATTTAGCTCTACCAAAATACGCCCTGCACTCTTTGGTCCAATTCCTGGAACTCTCTGCACCGCTTTTATATCGCTAGAGCTTATTACGGTTGCAAATTGAGACGGCGTATAAGTCGAGCAGATTGCCATCGCTACCTTTGGACCAACTCCATTTATTTTTATAAGTTTCTCAAAAAGATTTTTCTCGCCACTCTCTAAAAAGCCATATAAAAGTTGAGCATCTTCACGAATAATGTGGGAGATAAACAATTTTACCTCATCTTTTGGAAGTGCTGAAAATGTTTGCAGAGATATAAAAACCTCATACACAACGCCATTAACCTCAACATGCACAAAAGACGGCTCTTTTTTTTCAACCTTGCCATTTAATCCAACTATCATCCTAAACTAACCTCACTCATGTACTGGTTTAATTTCAAAAGTTCCCTCTTCTGTTTCAACAAGAGCAAAAATCTGCTCTGTTGAACCCTCAAACGGCTTATATACTATGTCTATTGATGGGCTTACTAACTTAAAAATCAACTCATTATATCCATTCCATTTATCTCTATTTATAATTCTTGCTTCAAATATACTCTCTTGAAAAGAGGCAATTTTCATTGTTAAATATTTAAATCTCTCCTGCTTTTCAATATATTCTTTTTTTATTAACTCTAAGTGCTCTTGAATTTTTTGAAATTGTTTATACTTATCAACAAAAGACGCTGGCATTGCAATCTTGTTTTGCTGATAGTGAATTAATTTTTTTCTTATCTCATTGAATGCAGCTGTGTTATCTTTTACTAACTTTTCATATTTAACTATCTCTTTAGCAATCTCTTTGGTCTCTTTTCCAAGCTCATCTATGTTATCCATATTTTCTGAAAATAGCTCCTCTTTTTCTTTATGAACCAGCGGATCTATTGTAAAAATATTTTCACTTCCTTGTAATTTTTTAATCTCTATAAGCTTTGAAGCGGTCGCTTTAACATGTGAACCACAGAGAGAAATTTCTATCTCTTGACCTCTTATATCTCCTCCGACTGCTTGTCCGATTGAAACCATTCTACCTCTAACTTCTCCAGATTCTAATCGTCCAATTTTAATATTTTTACCAACTGCTAAACCTTTATGTACTGTTATTGTCAGCTCATCTGCATTAACTTCTGATGTTTTGTGGGTTTGACCATTTATAGTTGCTCTTCTTGCTCTAACTTTTACTCTGGCTCCAATATTCCCCTCTACATCTATTTGATTTACTTCAACTTCCATTCCTTCACCAATAGCATCTTTTTCAAAATCACTCTCTTTTACATTCAAAGCTATATCAGAATCTAAACCAGAGACGATTGAGCCAGTTGTTTTAAAATCTATGGTATTCACTTGCAAATCTGACTTTATCTGATAAACTCCATTTTCTAAAACTATGTACCCACTTTTTTTAGCAACATACTCTATAGTGTCTGCCTTCTCTATAACACTTATTGTATCATCAACGCCAAATGAAGGGGCATATCTAACAAATGGTTCCATTGGATCTAAAAACTCTCCAGAGCAGTTTCTACCAGGCTGACCTTTTTTTGGCTTTATATACTCAATAAGCAGATTGCCTTCGCCAACACCATTAATAAAACCTCTTTTGGAGTAATCAATAGCACCATTAATCGGCTGCGTTGTGTCCTTTTTATAGTGAAAAATCAGATTGTCGTGTATTGTTGCTACCGGCTCATGAGACTCGGCAATAAGGAGGGTTATAGATTTATCATAGCTTAAAGTTCCATCTACTTTTGCTTGTGCTGAAATCTTTAAAACAAGTTCTTTGAGCATTTTGTCAAATACATAGATTAAAATTCCAGCACGAACTTTACTTTTATTTATATAGTCCACAAACTCTTTCTCAAATGTTTTATCAACTTTAATTTTCGAACCTGCTTTTATACTTAGATATATCTTGCACTTTGTTGCATTTGCACCGACTGCTGAGTTAAAATTTTTAAAAATAGAATCATTTTCTCTTAAAAATATTTTAACTTCATATATCTGTTTTATCTGAAAATTTTTATTTAAAATTTCAGCATCATCGCTTATCTTATGAAGCATTTCATCATCAATTAATTCCCAATCTGCTTCACTCTTTTCTTTGTTGGTTCTGGTATATGTTTCAACTTCAAGTATTTTAAAATCCAATGTATTTGGTGATATATTATGTCTTTTTGCAAGCTCAGCAATCTCTTTTGCAACAAATTGTGTTTTAATAATTGTTGGATGTACGGTTATTGGTTTTTGAATGACATTATCATTTTTTTCAAATAGTCCCACTGCACCCATCCTAAAAATAAATTTATAAAATTAAACCGTTCATTTTAATCAAATATTTGTTAAACTTTCGTAAAAATCACAAAGAAGCCCATGATTAGAGCAATATTTACAAATAGTTTTGGAATTTTAGTATCAAGAATTTTGGGTTTCATACGAGATTTGATGACAGCAGCAGCTCTTGGTGCAAATATATACAGTGACATATTTTTCATAGCATTTAAGCTCCCAAATCTTTTTCGTCGTATCTTTGCTGAAGGTGCTTTTACACAGGTTTTTATCCCAGCGTTTGCTCGCTCTATCCATAAAAGCGTATTTTCGGCAAATATATTTTTACTTTTTTCTTCCATCATACTCATAATAACTCTTCTAGTAAATTTACTTCCTGCACTTGCAACAAAGTTAATCGCAGTTGGATTTAACGATGCAACAATAGAGCTAGCGGCACCGTTTGTGGCCATAAACTTCTGGTATCTGCCACTAATCTTTATGGTTACTTTTTTGAGCACAATGCTGCAATATAAACACCACTTCGCAACTTCAGCATTTTCAACTGCGCTCTTAAATATATCACTAATTTTGGCTCTAATTCTCTCAAAAGATAAATCTCAAAGTGAAATAGTTTACTATCTAAGTTTTGGCGTTGTTATCGGCGGGATTGCTCAACTAGCTGTCCACATCATTGCTGTGAAAAAACTAGGACTTATGGGTATTTTACTTGGTGGATTTAAGTACCTAAGAGTAAAATCAAAGATTATAAAAAAAGATACAAGAAAGTTCCGTAGAGAATTTTTTCCAGCCATGTGGGGGAACTCAACTGCTCAAATTAGTGGATTTTTAGATACTTTCTTAGCTTCTGTTTTAACGGCTGGATCTATCTCTTATCTCTACTATGCTAACCGTATTTTTCAACTCCCACTCGCTCTTTTTGCCATCGCCACCTCTATAGCTCTGTTTCCGCAAATCTCAAAATATCTTAAAAACTCGGATGAGAAAAAAGCTTTAGCCTTTTTAACAAAAGCGTTCTGGTTTTTAGCATTCCTGCTGACGATGAGCACATTAGGTGGATATATCCTAGCCTACGAAATGGTTCATTTTTTCTTTGAGCGAGGTGCTTTTACGGCTGAAAATACGCAAACAACAACGACTGTTTTGCAGATGTATATGATTGGACTGCTTCCATTTGGACTACAAAAACTATTTTTACTCTGGATATATGCAAAACAGATGCAACTAAGAGCCGCTAAAATAGCTACAATCTCACTGGTTTTTTATGTAGCTCTTAGCTTAGCGTTAATTAAACCGATGGGCGTCGAAGGCTTAGCATTTGCAACAACTGCAAGCGGAATTGTTGGTTTTATACTGACCATAAAAGCCTTTGGAACAAAAGATTTTTTTAGTATGTTTCACTCAAAATACTCGCTATATTTACTTGTATCTATACCTATTTTATCTATAATATTTCTAATAATCAAAAGGTTTCTTCATGCATATATTTGATTCTGTACAGAAAACAAAACGAAAATTCACTCCAATGGTTGAAGGCAAAGTTTCGCTCTATGTATGTGGTCCGACTGTTTATGATGATGCTCATCTAGGACATGCAAAAAGTGCCTTGGTTTTTGACCTTTTAGTGCGTGTTTTAGAAGCAAATGGATACAGTGTAATCTATGCAAGAAATATAACCGATATTGATGACAAAATAATCAAAAAAGCACAAGAACAAAACAGAACCATAAAAGAGATTACGGATTTTTACACAACTGCTTATCATAGAGAAATGGCGTTTCTTGGTATAAAAAAACCTGATATTGAGCCAAAAGCAACAGAATCACTTAATGCCATGTTTGAACTTATTCAAAAACTCATAGATAACAAACACGCTTATAAAACCGAAGATGGCGATGTCTATTTTGACACAGCATCTGATAGCAAGTACCTCACTCTTTCAAATAGAGTTCAAGATGAGGGCGATAAATTCCAAAGGGTTGAGAGTTCGTCCATGAAGAAAAATAGTGCTGATTTTGCTCTATGGAAGAGCGTCAATGATGGTGGTGTTTCATTTAACTCACCATTTGGCTCTGGTCGTCCAGGGTGGCACATAGAGTGTTCTGCCATGATAGAAAAACATTTTGTAACTGTAAGTAGTCCTTATGCCATCGACATTCACGGTGGCGGAGCTGACCTGCTCTTTCCACATCACGAAAACGAAGCTGCTCAAACTAGATGTGCAACCTCTCATCCTCTGGCAAACTACTGGATGCATAACGGTTTTGTAAATATTGATGGCGAGAAGATGAGCAAAAGCTTGGGAAATAGTTTTTTTCTCAAAGATGCTCTAAAAGCATATGATGGCGAGGTTTTAAGATTTTATCTTCTTAGCACACACTACAGAAGCAACTTTAATTTCAACGAAGATGATCTATTGTCTTCAAAAAAACGCCTAGATAGGATTTATAGACTCAAAAAACGCCTTTTTGGTTTAGCTAACGCGTATGAGAGAACAGCTTTTTGTGAGAAACTGTTAGATACTTTAAGCGATGATCTGAACATCTCAAGCGCACTAGCCCTGATAGATGAGATGATAAGCTCTGCAAATGAGACGCTAGATACAGCAGGGAAACATAAAGAGTTAAAAAAAGAGACGCTCTCAAATCTAACATACATAGAAAAAATTCTTGGCTTTGGGGCTAAAAATCCGTTTGAATATTTTCAATTTGGTTTGAATGAAGATGCAAAAGCAAAAATTGCCGAACTTATCATAAAGAGAGATGAGGCAAAAAAAGCAAAAGATTTCGCCTTATCTGACACTATTCGTGATGAAATTTTATCTTTTGGAGTTAGCTTGATGGATACTCCAAACGGTACTTTTTGGGAGAGAACTTAACAAAACCAACTGGTTTTGTTCTGCTATATTGATAGTTTATGAATATAAAAACACTTATAAGCAACAACAAAAAGGCTCTTATCGCATCGCTTATTTTTCACATAATACTTATAGCTCTCTATTTTTTTTACTTTTATAGTTTCCAGAAAAAAGAGCAAGGGAAGATAGCTATACCAATGAAGTGTATTTGCAACTGCGATATGCCGAAGTGTCCAATGAACAAAAACAAGAAACTGCAAGAACCAAAAAAGAGTATTGTTAAGGAGAGCGTAATAACCCAAAAAATAGTTGTTAAAAAACAAGCTATTCAAGAGGCAGTAAGCGAGACTTCTTTAGTAAAAAAAGAGTTTATTCAAGAGAAGATTATCCAAATACAGCCAGCAGAGACAAAGCTTTTGCATCTGCAACCAACAAAAGCACCATCTATAGAACAATATACTCACGAGATAACAAAAAAAAGTGAACCAATTACGCCAAAACAGATACAAAAAGAGCAAGACGACGAGTTTATGACAACAAATTTCTCATCAATCAGAGATATGGCAACCAAAAATCTATACTATCCAAATAGAGCCCAAAAAATGGGCTGGGGAGGAACAACAGAGATAAAAATGATCATAGACACAAACGGAAAGCTCCTAGATGCTACCATCAACAAATCCTCAGGAAGAGAGCTTTTAGACAACTCAGCACTAGAGTCTGTACTCTCGCTTAAAGATGAAATTTTGCCGAAGCCAAAAAAAGTCACAACCCTAATACTGCCAATATCTTTCTCGATTAAAAAGTAGCATAAAATGAAAATAGAAGAACTAAAAAATCATCTACAAAATAACTCAAAAAATTTATCAAACGAGTTCAAACGCCTTTTTCATGGACGCGGTGGAGTCTATGATGAGTGGAGTTTTTTAACTATTGACTCTATTGATAAAATACTTAGCGTGGCACTATATTTTGAGATACAAAGCGGGCTTGAGACAGAGCTTATCGGCATGTTAAAAGAGTATATTCAAAGCACATCCCACACAATCATAATCCTCCAAAGACGCTATAAAAGTGGCTCTCCAACTGAAGTTATAGTTGGTGAGTTAAAAGAGGATATTTTTGTAGTTGAAAATGGTATGAAGATAAAACTGAACCTACGCTCAAACCAAAATAGTGGTTATTTTGCCGACATGAAAAATGGCAGGGAGTTTGTAAGAGAAAATTCTAAAGACAAAAATGTACTAAATCTATTCTCCTATACTTGCGCTTTTAGCATTGCTGCTATGCTTGGCGGGGCAAAAAGTGTTGTAAATGTTGACATGAGCAAAAGTGCGCTCACAACTGGAAGAGCAAATCATCATCTAAATAACCTAGAGACTAAAAATGTTTCGTTTTTACCGTACAACATACTTAAATCATTCTCTGGCATAAGAAGAAAAGGGCTATATGAGCTTATCATAATTGACCCGCCAACACTGCAAAAAGGGAGTTTTGAGGCTTCAAAAGATTATATAAAAATCATCGCGAAACTCTCGCAATTGGCGAGTGACAATTGCACTGTTTTGGCATGCCTAAACTCACCAGATTTAGATTCATCTTATCTAATAGAGCTATTTAAAGAGGTCGCGCCAGAGTTTAGTTTTGTAAAAAGAGTTCAAAATCTAGAAGAATTTGCAAACATAAATGAAGAGAGAGGCTTAAAAAATTTAGTTTTTGAGAAAACTGCCTCTTATGTATAAAATCAAAAAACAGAGTTCTACTCTTAAATTTATATATCTATTTTTTATGGCTTCTGCTCTTCTAGCTGATTCTGCACCCAAACAGTGGGGGGAGAGTGTTACAGGAGTAATCAAATCTTTTAACACAACAAAAAAAGAGATAGCTCTTACTTTTGATGCATGTGGTGGAAGTGTGCAGAGTTCTCAATATGACGCACAACTAATCAAATTTTTAAGCGACAACCATATTCCTGCCACACTTTTTATTAACCTACGATGGATTGACTCAAATCCTAAAATATTCCTAGAACTTGCCTCAAGTCCAAATTTTGAAATTGCCAATCATGGATCCAGACATAAACCTCTCTCTATGAACGCAAAAGCCGCTTATGGTATTATTGGAACCTCTTCAAAAGCCGAAATAATCGAAGAGATAGATGAAAACAGTAGAAAAATATTTGCACTAACAGGTAAAAAACCAACTTTCTTCAGAGCAGGAACCGCTCACTATGATGAGCAGGCAGTTGAAATTGCTCTCTCAAGTGGAGTTAAAGTTATCGGCTTTTCTGTACTGGGAGATGCTGGTGCTTCATATGACGCTTTAAAAGTTGCACAACAAATCAAAAGTGCACATGCTGGTGATATTACTATTGCCCACATGAACCATCCAGAATCAGGAACAAGAGAGGGGTTTATTGAGGCTATAAATGCCTTACGCAAAGAGGGGTTTATTTTTGTGCGTCTTAGTGATATAAAAGATTCTCTAGTGCGACTTCCCTAGATTTATCAATACAGAAAAAGATTTTAGTTTTTAAAAAAAATCTACAACTACACCATCAGGCAATTCGCTCTTAATTATCTCCCTACTGTTTAAAACCAAAACAAAGCTGATCTTTTCACGCCGAAGCAGAGCAATGGCATCTTTTAGACTCATAATAGAAACTGCTGTAGCCATTGCATCAAGTCGTGTGTTGTCACCATTATCCATTAAAGTAACTGATGCGAAGAGTTGTTCGGATTTGCCTGTTTTTGGATTAAGTAGATGATTGTGTGTTTTGTTTTTTATAAACCTCTCATAATTTCCGCTCGTGCTAACTGCAAAAATAGGAAGCACTGAGTGGATGGTTGCGAATGTTTTATTTGGTGAAAATGGGTCAGTTATAGCAATTTCACATACTCCAATACAGCCAATGTCACCACTTGCTGCCACTACTGCTCTATCAACTCCTCTTTTTTTTAGAAGTTCAATAGACAAGTCAACCGCGTAACCTTTTGCAATTCCGCCCAAATCCACAATCGCTCCATGAGATAAAAATGCGTAATCCTCTTTGATAGTCAGTTTGTCCGCTCCAACATTTACGAGCGCTCTTTTGAGCTCGGTTTTATTTGGAACTCTCTCGTTTCCACCAAAGCGATATGCTCCATGGCTAAGTGCTCCGATTGTCACATCAAAAACACCGTTTGTTAATTTTGAAATCTCCAAAGATCTCTCAAGTAGAGTTTTTGTTTGCGAAGTTAACTGCAACTTGCCATATCTGTTTAATCTTGAGATTTCGGAGTTGCTTTTATATGTTGATAGGCTCTCATCCAGCTCTTTAAATAGACTAAACACTGCATCAGTAGCATTTTCATCATCTATCTTAACACTTATCATGGTTCCCATATGAACTTGCATTCGCTCACTAGAAAAAAGAGTTAAAGCCATAAAAAATAGAATTAAAATTAGTCTCATAATTGCATCTTATCATATTTATTACTTTTTTCGCTTGTTTAATAAAAGAGTTTTTCTATCCTCTTTAAGTATAATTATACTCTTACATCAAAATATAGGAGTTATCTCTTGAATAAAATAACACTACTTTTACTTCTCTCTTTCTCATTAGGTACTGCACAAAATCTAGCCGATCCAGTGGCTATAACTGGGCGTACATTTGGCATGAAATCTATTGAGACAAAAAATATAAACTTGAACGATGCTCAAATAGGACAGTTATCAACTGCATCAAAACAGAAAATCGATACAAAACTTTATCGTGTTTTCATCGCAAAAAATGGCTCTAAAGTTGCAGGATATGGCGTACTTGTTAACAAAAAAATACGAACAAAAAATGCAGTTACTCTTTATCTTATTACAACTGATAAAAAAATCAAATCTATTGAGATAGTGGCATTCAATGAGCCAGCAGAGTATCTTCCGAGTAAAACTTGGCTAGAGCTGTTTGATAACAAAAGCGAAAGTAATCCTCTTATGTTAAATCAAGACATTCCAGCTAAAACGGGTGCTACACTCTCAGCTAGAACAATTACTGATGGCGCAAGAGTAGCATTAGCACTACTAAAAATTACAAAGCTGTAAAACATGAAATTTATCGCCGGTAAAAAACTCTCTGACAACAAAACTCTTCGAGCAACTATACTTTGGATGCTTTTTGCGTTAATCGTTGCTATGTCGTTAAGTATTGTCACAAAAGGCATAGAGTTTGGATTTGCTCCAGATGAGTGGATAAAAAGAGTTATTGGGAATGAGGCGGAGTTTATCGAACCACTTGGATTTAAAGATCTGCTACTTGGTGTTCATACTGATCTTTTTGGACTAATTATCACTTTTATTATGATTGCATCACTCTATACTCGAACCGCACACAGCGAAGTAGTAAAAATTGGCTATATGATTTTATCTATCGCCACACTACTTATTTATCCGATTGGGCTACTTCTTTCTGGAATGCTTGGGGGCACAGGAGTTGTCCTATCACTAGGTGCTTTTACTATCTTCCATCTACTAGCCATAATCGCTTCACTAGATTTGATAATAGCAATAATGAGAAAAAGATACTAAATGAATACTCGCCTACTCTCTTTTTTAGCTCTTGGTTTTAGTGCACTTACAATCCTCCAAGCACTCCTTGGAACACTACTGTTTTACCACACTATCGGCTTCTCACTAGATGCAATCAACAACTACTACGCCCAAAAATCCTTGCATGGCTTGCTAGAAGTTCTACTTCCGCACACTCTTTTTATCTCAATCGCACTAATGGCAATCACACATTTTTTAAGCTTTATCCAAACTATTAGCGAAAACACAAAACGCATAGCAACTCACACACTGTTTCTTCTTTTTGTTTTAGATCAAAGCTCAGTGCTCCTAATAGCTTCAGGCTTTGAGATATTTGCCATCGTAAAACTTTTTGCCTCTACCATGTTTCAAATCTCGCTCTCTTTAGCTTGGATAGTTATGTTTAAGCATACTTTAAAAGCAGTAGAGAAAAATTAACAGCTCATACATATAATGTAAAATCTTTAAAGCTCGTCTATAAAAAATATTTTTTTGCTCTTCTGCTGCTTCTATTTTTTACTTCTCAAAAAACATAAAATTATTTAAAGTATAGATTTAAAAAATATTTTTTTCTTCAATTTCAATAAAAAAATTTAATTATATTATCACAAAATAGAGCCTATTGTAGGGCTTTTTCAGGATTTTATAGAAATTTTACATATTACATTTAATTATTATAAAAAAATTTATTTAATCAGGTATTTTTTGATACAATTAATAAATAAATTAAAAAAATGTAAAAAAAGGGGCTTTCATGGAATATGAAGATCACACAAACAAATTCGAAAAACCAAAAAGAAAATTTTGGTTTGGATGGAAAGGAGTAGGTATATTACTTAGTGGCGGAGTGATAGCTGGGCTAGTTATTTCATTTATTACAGTTGTAGCAGTTCAAGAAACATCAGGGGTAAATTTCTGCTCTGCATGTCACTCAATGAAGCCTATGGCAGATGCGTATAGAAACGATGTCCATGGCGGATATGGGCATGTTGGTGTTATGGCAAAATGTACAGATTGCCATCTACCTCATGAATCTACGATGGGTTATTTGGTTCAAAAAATCAGAACTGGGTGTTGGGATGTTTGGGTAGAGACAACGCATGACACCTCTAAGATTGATTGGCATGAAAAACGAGATGAACGACGCAACTGGGTATATGATTCTGGATGTCTTCATTGTCACGAAAATCTTCTTCGAGGAACTCGCCCTAATAAAAAAGCATTTACTGCGCATAAGGCATACTTTGCTAAAAAACTAGTCGTTATGGGAAATGAGGGAAAAGAGTTGGCAAGATGTGTTGATTGTCATAAACATGTAGGACATTATCAACTTGAAAAACATCTTCCTGAGGCCCCTGAAACTCTTGCTGACACAGTTAAGTCAGAGTAGTTTGGAGGATGGTTATGAAAAAATTTAGTAAAAAACAGATAATTGCTACTATTATGGCAGTGATATTTATTGTAGCGTTTGTGCTTATGGGAGTGCCTGAAAAACTAGGTCGTCTTGCGGTTATAACTAAAGATATAGCAACAAACATGATAAACGCTACTCATGGTGATCCTCGTCCACTTGAAGAGATGACAACTGCTTATATCAAAGCCAATACAGGCACAACAAAAGATATAGATTATAAATATCTCCCTGAAGCACTTAAGCCATTCAAAGAGCATGTTCACTCCCCTTTTAGAATGGGAGCTTGTGCTGTCTGTCATGCACCAAATCGCTCTAAGCCGGCAGCAATTGTAACTCACACCGTTAGTGAGCTCTGCTACAAGTGTCATACTCCAGTTGATGGCATTAAGCCTAATGGAAAAGAACTTGACTGCAATAAGTGTCATAGTCCGCATCATGCAGATAAAGAGAAGTTAATTCGAAATACAGTTACTGAAATTACATGTCCAGCAGGGAAGTTTGATGCCGAGACAACACTGCCTGAGATAAAGCATAGTAGTCACTAAAGCAAAAACAAAAAAGAAGAGTCAATAATGATAAAAAAACATGGCACAAAAACGATTATTTTCTTACTACTACTAATTGGAACAGTTGCGCTTTACCAAGTGGATGCTGGAAAAAAATTTGGTCGTTTCATCACTGTAATGAAAGATATTAGTATTAAAGTACTCAATGGCGAGCCGGAGCAGATAGTAGAAATTAGTGATGATGAACTAGCTGAAGTTAATGTAAGACAGATTGCCAGCGATCTTGAGGGTAAAAAGCGAGGAGAATCTGAAGCAGAACATACACCAGCAGCTCCCACTAAAATACCAAGAGACGAAATTCGTGCCGAAGAGCGACCTACTCACACTAAAACAATGATTAAAGAAGCAAAACTCATTGATTTAAAAGATATTCCAGCCAAACTAAAACCACTTAAAAAATATATGCATGAACCATTTAAAATGGGTGCATGTCAGATATGTCATATCCCAAAGGGAGATAATCCTGCGGCTCTAGTTAAAAATAACATTCATGAGATATGTTATGAGTGTCATAAAACAAAATACACAAAAGAGTTTGACCATAAACCAGTAAAAGATGGACAATGCACAAAATGTCATGACCCTCATCAATCAGACACACCAAAATTACTCAAAGGTATTTCAGTAAACGACACATGTCTTAAATGTCACGATAAAGTAAATGGAGCAAAAGGTGTAACAAAATTTATCACCATGAATGGCAAATACAAGCACAAGCCGGCCGAAAAAAGCTGTTTAGAGTGTCATGATCCACATACTTCAAACTATAAAACACTAATGAAAAAAGAGGTTGGTCTTGAGTTTTGCCTTGATTGTCATAGCTCCATAAAAGATCATAAAGATATGCGTAAATGGATAAATAGTGCGAAATATAAACATGGCGCAGTTGATGATAGCAAAGGAAAATGTCTTGAGTGTCATGACCCACACTCATCAAATCATCCAAATATTCTCAAAAAAGATTCAGTACAGGTTTGTCTAGAGTGTCACAACAAATCACTTAAATCTAAAGAAGATGGTGGAACAATGATGAATATAGCTCAACATCTAAAAGAAAATCCAAACTGGCACAAGCCAATTAAAGAAGCAGACTCCAAAGATGGGGGATGTAATGCTTGTCATGATGCACATGGATCAGATAATTTCAGTATTCTTAAAAAATCATTTACCAAAAATTTCTATGCTGATCTTGAAAATAAAGATTTTTTCTGTTTTAAATGCCACAAAGAGACTAAGATAACGGAACGATTCACAACAAATAGTGATGTTACAAAATTTCGTGATGGAGATATAAATCTTCATTACCTGCATGTCAATGATAAAAAAGGTCGCTCTTGCCGCGCCTGCCATGATGAGCATGCGTCGAAAAATAAACATTTAATTCGTGACTATACTGATTTTAATAGTATAAAGTTTCCGCTTCGATTTATAGATGGGCCAAATGGTGGCTCTTGTGCCCCAGCTTGTCACAAGAAATTTGAATATGACCGAAGCACGCCCAAAGGCATTGGTCAAAAAGATAGCAAATAATGAGCAAAATAATTAAAAAGATATTTATATCAACTATAATGGTAAGCACAACATTCTCTCTGCTGATGGGTGCAGAGAGCATAGAAATCTCTCCTTCAATTGATAAAAAAATCTTTCATGAGCAGTATGTGTCAGTTACTATTAAACTAAACAACAAAAACATCTCAAAAGTACTAATAGTTACTGACAAAAATGAACATTACCCCATAGAATTAACCACCCAATGTGACAATGTATGCTCCAAAATAATAAAACTTCGTCTTGGAGAGAACTCTATTCGCGTTGAGGGATATATTGGCGAGGAGCTGGCTTATGAAGTAAAAAATGAGCTCTACTGCGCCTCACAAGCTTTCAGAGAGTACAAAGAAGCTCCGATTAAATATAAAGAGCGCTTTTTTCACACCGATAAAAATGAAAAACTATGTGCAGAATGTCACGATATGAGCAATAATGAACAAAAAAAAGTTGCTTTTGTTGATGTCAAAGACTCCAACTGTTTTGTTTGCCATAAAGCAATTACATTAGATAGATATGCCCATGCTCCATCAGCAAACTGGCTATGTACAAGTTGTCATACCGGAGAGATAGAAAATAAGAGTAAAAACATAATTGAGAAATCTAAATTTATCGCTCCCAAACAGATTGCATCTGCTTGTTTTTCTTGCCATGACAAAAACAAGCAGAGTTGGGACACAAAAAAACACAAACATTTTCCAGTTGAAGCTGGAATGTGTACAAGATGCCACAACCCTCACTCTTCTGACAACAAGATGTTTTTGCGAGTAAATTCTAGCTTCTTATGTCTAGAGTGTCATGCCGATAAAAAATTATCCCAACAAATACGAGGAAACTCAAAATGTCCAGGAGAACAAAAAGATGGCTGCACGGAGTGTCACAATCCTCATGCGTCAGATTATCGCTTTTTATTAAAGTCTCCACATGTAGATAAAAAAATAGATAATAACATCAAAGGAAAATAATGCGTTTTACTCTTATGCTTTCATTTATTTTTTCATTTTCCACTTTATGGGGTGAAGTTGGTGCCATAAAACTCATTACTCCAATACCATCGACTATATATCACGAAGAGACAGCATCTGTTGTTGTTACTTTTGTCTCACCACTCATCGATGGCGTTATTATCTCTGCTGAATCAAACCAAAGCAGCAAAATTATTCGTCAAAAAGAGAGGAATAGTTACTGTAAAACGGTACAACTAGCTCCCGGAGAAAACAAAATAACTGTAAGTGGATTTGGAAAAGATGGGACAATAGAAAATATTTCAGTGCTTATTTTTCATGATATTGTGTCGGAAAAGATATACAAATATCCTCCAGAAAAGTATATGGAAGAGAGTTTTCATACTCCAACAAATGAACGGTTCTGCTCTTCATGTCATAAAATGGAGGTCAATGAGATTCCAAAGATTGCCTTTGAAAATCCAGCAGACTCTAACTGTTTTCAGTGCCACCAAAAACTCACAACGCGTAAATATGGTCATGCACCGGCAATAAACTGGCTCTGCACATCTTGCCATGAAATAAAAAAAGAGCTAGGCGATTCAAAGTTTACTCTCCCCTCCATGATTGGCAAAACATGCCTAAAGTGTCATGATAAAGAGAGCCAAAAGTGGGAAACAAAACGATTTCATCATATGCCAGTGGACTCAGAAAAGTGTACACGATGTCACAATCCTCACTCATCTGAGAATAAATTTTATCTAAAGGCTAAACCGTGGGACATCTGCACTTCATGTCATATAGACAAACGAGAAGGAAAGCATGTTATCAACACTTTTGGCAACAAAAATCATCCAACTCGCGATAAACCAGACCCTTCTCGTCCAGGAAAAGAGATTGAATGTATCAGCTGTCACAATCCACATGCCTCCGACTCTGCGTCACTTATAGATGCAAAAAGCCCAATGAGTATCTGCATAAAATGCCATAAAAAATAGCAAAATTCAGAGATTGTAGATTAGCATTCATTAGACAATAAATCAGATTGCACCTTTGCATAAGTATCATAACCTGCTAATTTTTTAACAATAGCAAGGGCAAAGTAGATAGAAGTAGCTGGGCCACGAGAGGTTATGATGTTTGCACTCTCTACGACCATCTGTTTTGAGTCATACCCTTCTGCTGAGATCTCATCTTCAATTCCTGGATAGCAAGTATACCCATCTTTGAGCACTCCTGCGACGCTAAGGGCATATGGAGCGGCACATATTGCCCCAATCTCCTTGCCTTGGATATTCATCTCCCTAAGAATATGATTAACAGCCTTATCGGATGCAAGTGTTTTAGTTGCATCCCATCCACCTGGAAGGACTATCATATCAAGCTTATCTGCACTCAAACCAGCAATAGATCGATCAGTCTGAATTACAATTCCATGCGCACCACGCACTAAAAGATTTTCAGTGAGTGACCCCATAATTACATTTATTCCACCTCGACGCAGTACATCTATGATAGTAATAGCCTCAATCTCTTCAAAACCAGTAGCAATAGGAACAAGAACTTGTGACATGTTAAACTCCATTTTGATAATTTGATTTTATCATTGTACTCTCAAATTATAAAATTTTATAGTTAGTTTTTACTTGATATATCTTTTATCCATCCCTCAAGTACTTTGTGAAGAGTCTCATTTGGAACTTCTAAAATAGAGATATCAAAATGATCATCAAACTCACAAACACCAATACTTCTGGGGCGAACAGCTAAAATTTTACTTGTTGGAATCTCTTTTCCAAAACAAAAAATTAGATTTTTAGCATCAATTATCCCATCAGCCACAGTTCCATCACTAAAGAATTTTGTGTGTGAGAAGTGGTCAAAAATTGCTATAAAAGTAGCAATTGGATGAGACTCGATCTTTTGTTTTAAAAACAGAAAAATCTCATCAATATTTTTAAAACTTGTCTCAGTTTTTAAAATCTCCATTGTAAAAATTGGATATTTATCTTTAAATTGCATCTGTTTCATTTTTCTCTCTTTTATTTTATTTTATTTTATTTTATTATCACAAAAAAACTAAGTTAGCCTTTTATCCCATCCGCTCTTGGCGCCATTAAAAACCCAAAGAAAACTTTCATATAAAGCACAAAAGGTATCACAAAGAGAACTGCTGAATAAGCGTAAAACTCACTTGTGTACTCTGGAAAAAATGGAATCAAACCTCGCAGGAAAGTTGCTGCTACTATCAAACCTATCATGAGATGTGTGTAAATATTTGATGTCAGGTGTCGTCCGGTATGAATCCAGCCTATAATTATCATAACCACAAGATACGCCAAACCTATTCCACCACTTGTTATAAAATGTCTAAAATGATTTATTCCATTTATATTAACATTTAAAATATCCCACCCCATAAGAGCGTAACCAACAGAAAGCATCAGATAAATCAGAGCAAGATATATAACAAACGGTTGGTTTAAAATGAACTCATCTTTTAGTTTATAATCCGCTGTAATAGCGAGAATCGCGGCACCAGTTGCGAGTCCCAGCCAACCTAGTGCAGAGTTATTTGGATATAAAAACTCAACAATAGTAAAAAGTGAGATAGCGAAAATGGCAAGATTTGTTTTTGGCGGTCGTGAGATAAAAGTGTCATCTATCCCTTTGTCCTCCATCAACTCGTTCACTGCCTCCATGTTTACTCTTCTCATGGCCAAAAGAACCAAAACAACGATTGCTCCAGCGGCAACTTTTAGTATATCTAAACTAGAACTCTTTGCAAAACCAAGCTCAGATGCAAAGAACCATACTTCAATAGCAAAAATAGCCACAAGTGTGTAACCAATAGAAGCGTGTCTTTGGAGCTTGTCTAAAACCGCATCTTTTGCAAACCAGATAATCCAGCCAAGCATTGAAAGATTTAAAAAAGCCGCCAGATATATACCCGTTACATCAATCATCCAAAAGCTTAAGCGTCCAGCGAGCCATAAAATCATAATATATTTTAGTCTCTTACCGACAAATGGCACCATTCCTGGAAAAAGCTCAGGCAAACCTGTTGAGAGAAATGCCAAAGTTCCGGCAGTTAAAATCCCAAAAAGCATCTCATAAATATGCCAAGTTAAGATATTGCCGATAAAAGGGATATAAATCACACCACTCCAAAGAGCTCCCCAAAGAGCCATTGAGATTATCATATATGGGGCAAGCAATAAAAAGATGGGTCTAAATCCATAAGCTAAATATGGCGGAATATCCTTCTCATCGGGATAGTAGAGATAGTGACTTGTAGCATGGAGTTTCTCTTGTTCTTGGCTCACTATTTCATCCTCAACTCAAATGTATCTATTATCTCTTCATCTTGAAGTATCTTTGCACTCTGCTCATAAACAAACGCATCATCCCTCTCATGTTGAGGCAGAGTATAAGAGAATTTTTTTACTATATGCCCCGGATCTGCTTTTAAAAGCAGTATCTCATCACTTAATCTTATTGCTTCCATCAAATCATGAGTGATAAAAAGTATACTAATCTCTTTTTTGCTTATCATATCTATAAGAATCGTTTGCAACTCTTTTTTAAGCCCTATATCAAGAGCAGAGAACGGCTCATCAAGAAACAAAAGTGACGGTTTCAGAACTAAAGCTCTGGCAAAACTGACTCTCTGCTTCATTCCACCACTCAGATCTTTTGGAAACTTCTCAAAATCTCGTTCCTCTAGCCCAAATCTAAGCGCTATCTTTTTTGATTCCTCTATAGCATCTCTTCGTCTGTATCCAGCCGCCAAAAGCCCCATAGAGATATTGTCAATTACATTTTTCCATGGAAGAAGTCGCGCCTCTTGAAAAGCAAAAGAGCTACTTACAAATGAGTTTGTAACACTTCCCTCCTGCACATCCATGAGGTCTGCACAAAGATGAAGAAGTGTTGTTTTACCGCCGCCACTAGGACCAACGATGGAGAGAACTTCACCTTTTTGCAGAGTAAAATTTATATTTTGTAAAATTTTTGTAAACCCAAAACTGTGGTTTAAGTTTTTAACCTCTAATCTCTCCATAATTCAACTTCTCTCTTGATAGGCTCTAGAATAATGTACTCAATAAACATAAGCGAGCCTATCATTATCACAACGATTGCTAGCGCAGTCGGCGTATCAAGCTGACTTCTTGCAACCGCCAGAGAAGCCCCTATGCCGTTGCTTGTAGCGAGTAGTTCCGCCATGATAACTATCTTCCAAGCCATGCCAAGTCCACTCACCCAAGCAGGAAAAACATAAGAAAATATATGCGGAAAATAGACATCAAAGAATTTCATGTGCCATGGAAACTTAAAACTCTTTGCCATCTCTTTTAACTCTCCATCAAGAGTACGAGTTCCCTGAAGTGCTCCAACAAAAACGATAGGAAACGAGGCTACAATTACCGTAAAAATTACCGTCTCATCGCCCATGCCAAACCATATCATCGCCAATACTATCCAAGCAATCGGTGGCATACCAACTAAAATAGTAACAATTGGGCGGCTCATCATCGACGCCGTTGCAAAAAAACCAGCCAAAAGTCCAAGAGAAGTGCCCAAAACAAGCGAAAGACCGAAGCCTATTGATGCACGGTAAAGCGTAGTTTTTATCTCTGTGATAACACTCTCATCACTAAGCATCACAGAAAGAGTTTTAAATGTCTCAAGCGGTGATGGCAAAACTAAATCGCCATAAACCTGATTTCCTGCGTCCCAAAACGCAATGAAAAGAAGTATGGAAGCAACCGCTCCCCAGCCACTCCAAAGATAGGCAGGAAAATCTTTAAGGATTTTTAGCGCAAATTTCACTCTTACAGTCCGTAGTAGAAGCTATTTTGCGGTAGTTTGCCACCTATACTTTTTGGATCTTCACTTTTTAGCACATTAAAGAAAAACTCCAACTCTTTTTTGGAATCCACTGCACTAACATTTTTGAGTCTTACATGTGAGATTGAGTCGCTTACACCATCTTCATTTAACATTGTAATAGTTTTTGCAACAAGCTTTCCAGCCTCTTTCGGATGAGATTTGTACCAAGTGAGTGATTTACTATACTCTTCTTCAAATCTTTTAATCACACTTTTATCTTTCATCTTACCAGTTACCGCTACACCAGCTTCAGGAATATCGCCATTTGTATTAAACACCCTGCCCCACTCATTTTGCAGGTCCACACTTCTGTATAAATCAGGTGCAACCATACTGATTGGGAAAGATTTTGTCTTACGAAGAGCCATAGAGATAGCAGGTTCAGCCAATAGCGAGTGGTCAATTCTGCGCATAATCAACATCTGCATAGCATCTATCGGGCTACTTACATAAACCAGCTCAAAATCTTTTTTAGGGTCTAAGCCCTCTTTTTTAAGCAGTTGCATAAAAACAAGATCTGGCATGTCAGCGCGAAACGGAACCGCTATCTTTTTGCCTCTGAAATCTTTTAGTGTTTTCATCGTACTATCACGGCTAATCATGCCTAAAATACCCCATACAGAGACATTTAGCAACTTTATATCTACGCCCTTGTTGTTTAAAGTTGCCGCTGTGTTTGTGGGAAGTGCCACAAAATCAACTTCATTTTTGATGGTCATGGCACGAAGTTCATCTGGATTTTTCCACAATCTAAACTCAACCTTGTTGGCAACATCTTTAAGTGCTCCTGTCTCAATCATATGCAAAATCGGATGAGAAACAGATGCAAAAGGCCCTGCGATAACGATTTTATCAAGCTTTTCACTAGCTCCAGCTGTGTCAAGCAAAAGTGTAACTACCATAAAATATATATAGATAATTTTTTTCATTTTTATTCCTGATTTTTAAAGTTTAACATAATAGCATTCTTTGATAACTGTTATCATTGACTTCAATCAATATAGCCATTTTATTTTTTGGATGATGTTAAATTTGCTTATAGAGATGGTGGACCCTAGCGGGATCGAACCGCTGACCTCTTCGCTGCCAGCGAAGCGCTCTCCCAGCTGAGCTAAGGGCCCAAATTATTTTGGAGCCACCATTATATGACATAGTTGTAAAAAAATCAACTATTTTAAACAGGTGCGCAAACTGATTGGCTAAAATTTTTATAATAAAAAAATAAATAGATAATTTACTACTATTAAATTTTATACTTATAGTTAATATTTAATTTTTTTATGTACAATCGAGGAGAAATTACAAAAATTGAGCCAAAATGAAATACAAAAAATCCATTATTTTAACGATTTTACTAGCTTTAGATGGAAACTGTGCTTCGCTTAGTTTAGAAGACGCGATAGATAAAACACTAAAAACTCATCCTGATATGCAGATTGCAAATCTTAATCAACAAAGCACAATGCTTGATTCAAAAAGTACACTCTCCACTTTGCGCCCAAAGATAGATTTTAATGCAAACTACTATCCAACTAAAACGCTAGTAATGCCTTCCGCTGGTACATTTGCAACTCGCCAAAGTGATGCGCTTCACGCCGATATTACTGGAAGTTATGTGATTTGGGATGCTGGACGCTCAAGCAACCGTTACGATGCATCACTTCTTAAAAACAGAGAAGCAGATTCAAATCTTGATGAGGCTAAAAGCACTCTTGTTGAGCAGGTAATCGCTCGTTACTATACTTTAGCGTATCTAAAATACCAAATTATCAGCGCCGAGCAGTCTGTTAAGTTTTACGAAGCTCAATACTCTCGCGCAGTTAACATGCGAAAAAGTGGACTAAGGACGGAAGCGGACGAGTCTCGTTTTTTTGCTTCTTTGAGTGAAGCAAAAGATAGACTTGCGTCAGTTCATGCAGAGACACAAAAAGCCAAACTCTCTCTTGAGCTTTTAGTTGGAAGCGATGAAGCGTTGGATGTTGAAAAAGAGGAGTTAGAAAAATTTTTAAGCACAATAAAAGTAGTTAAAAATGCAGATACCCTCAGGGGACAACTATCTGAAAATAACCCAAGATTAAAATCACTAAAAGCCGTTATTGAGCAAACAAAACTAAACTCAAATGCAAGCGATAAAGAGGGTTATGGAACCATCTCTCTAGTTGCATCTTATGGTTATGACGACTCTATCTCATCTTATGATAGCTCACAAGTTGGCGTTGTTGGTGTAATTCCAATCTATGATGGCGGAAAACTCTCCTCTCAAGCACAAAAAAGTCGTATTGGCATCTCTAGCGCACAAAAAGAGTATGAGAGCAGAGAGAAAATATTATGGCAGGAACTCTTTGGTGCGTATAGTGATTTTTCTCGTTTTGATGAGACTATTGTCGCCAAAATGAGCGTAATCAACTCAACACAAAAAGCTCTTGATCTAATCACTGGACGATACGCACAAGGACTAGCAACATTTGTAGATGTACTTGAGTCTCGTAGTGTTTTAGATAATGCACAATCAGAACTCTCAGCAGCAAAACTTCAAAAAGTAGCTGCGTGGGCACATATGCAACGACTATTAAATCAACCTCAAAACTCTATTGTTTTAGTACCATAAAGGATTTAAAAATGACATTTAAAAAAATTAAACCATTTATTGTTGGCGGAGCAACCGTAGCTTTGATTGCAACAATTGGCTACAACAAAGTATATCTGCCTAAAATAACACACGAATTTGCAATGCCAACAGAGAAGGCATTTATGCAGAGTATCAGTGGTGTCGGAACACTTGAAGCAAAAGAAGTTATCACTCTTGCCCCTAAAACAACTTCCAAGATAGAAACACTTTTTGCAGATGAGGGCGACATAGTAACAAAAGGCTCCATACTTGCAAAAATGGAGCTCTCAGAACTTGATGCAAATCTAAAAGAGAGTTCGGCAACAATTGAGAAAAATCGTGCTCAAATGGCTTCTCAAAGAGCACAAATAGCAGATTATCAAGCAAAAAAAGATTTAGCCGATGCAACGCTTGCTCGTTATAAAACTTTGATAAAAGGTGGATATGTCACTCAAGCAGAGCTAGATAGCGTGGAAGCCTCAGCAAGAAGTGCAAACGCGCAACTCTTAAATGCCAAAGAGACTCTTAACCAATCCCAACATGAGATAGAGCGCTCTATCGCATCTCGCGGTGCACTTAACGCAAAAGTTGATGATTTGTCTCTTCGTTCTAGCATTGATGGGATAGTAATCTCACGCGACGCCGAAAAAGGAAGCACCGTAAATACTGGGATGAGTGTTTTTAAGATTGCTGATCCTAAAAAAGTATGGGTAAAAGTATATATTGATGAGCATCAGGCTGGAGCGTTAAAAGTAGGACAAAAAGCAATCGTAACCCTTAGATCTATAAAAAACCAAGAGTTTGGAGCTACCATAAGCAGAATTAGCGTTACAAGCGACCGCATAACAGAAGAGAGAGTTGTCTATCTTACTCTAGATAAAAACCCAGAAACTATTCATCTCGGCGAGCAGGCTGAGGGTAAAATAATTATCTCTTACTACCCAAAAATATTGACTATGCCAGCCAATACGGTCATTTCAACAAAAGATGGTAGTGGGGTTTGGATTGAGAAGGATTCAAAAGCTGTTTTTTATCCGCTAAAAGTGATAGAGCGAAATAGCGAGGGAGAAGTTGCTGTCTCCGGAATAAACAAATCACAAAAAGTAATTATTATGGATGAGAGGGAAGTTAAAACCGGAGACAAGGTTCGTTTATGATTAATCTCGCTCAAAGAGATATTGCCCACTCTTTAGGTAAATTTATAACAACCGCACTTGGTGTTGGGATGCTAATCGGAGTAGTTTTGATTATGCTTGGCGTTTATCGTGGACTAGTTCATGATGCGATGATTGTGCCAAATGACATAGCGCCTAATCTGTGGGTTGTCCAAAAAGATACGCTCGGACCATTTGCTGAAAACTCAAGAATGCACGAGGATTTTAAATATTCACTAAAGGGATTCTCTGGAGTAAAAGAGGTTAACCCGCTAACTTTTCAGAGTATTCAGATTCCTCAAGGTGTAAAGCCTATTCGTGTTTTTGCGCTTGGCTATGACACGCGTACTTCATTTCAACCATATCACCTCATAAAAGGGCGCCCTATTGCTACGCCGTTCAATGAGATTATTGTAGATTCTAAAACAAATTTTAAACTTGATGACTCTATTAGCCTTGGGCGTAATATCTACAGAGTAGTTGGACTAACACATAAAGCGGTTTCATTTGGTGGCGATCCTATGATTTATCTGGATTTAAAAGAGGCGCAAGAGTTGCAATTTCTCTTTAGTAATGCGCAGATTCGTAATGACCGCGAGAGACAAAGTGCTTCCAGCGCAACAGCTATGGTAAACAGTTTTACTTTAAAACTATATCCTGGCATAAATCCAGCAGAAGTCGCAAAAGAGATAAAGCGATGGAAGCATCTTGAGTGCTTTAATGCCAAAGAACAAGAAGACATCTTAACCAAAAATGTTATAGAGCGCTCTGCTAAACAGATTGGAATGTTTACGGTTATTTTACTTATAGTCGCCTCTGTTATCATTTCACTAATCATCTACACTATGACAATTGGAAAGATAAAAGAGATAGCCATTCTTAAACTCATCGGCGCTTCAAACTTTACAATCACAAAAATGATTGCTCAACAATCACTTCTTCTTGGTGCTATTGCTTTTATTGGTGGGAATATTTTTGCTCAACTAACCGCGGATAAATTTCCAAAAACAATTATTTTGCTCACAGATGATGCTTTGAAACTCATGGTTGTTGTTATTATTGTTAGTATTTTATCATCGCTCTCAGGCATAAGAACTGCGCTTCGCATAGATCCTGCCAGCGCGATAGGAGGGTAAATTGAGACAGAGTGTTATAAAAATGCAGAATATCAGTAAAACTTATGGAAGCGGTGATAGTGCAGTAACTGCAATCAAAGAGGCTTCATTTGAGATATACGCAGGTGAAACGGTAGCTCTTTTGGGACCTAGTGGTTCAGGAAAGACAACACTCATCACGATGATTGGGTGCATTACGGAACCTAGTGGTGGCAAACTACACTTAAATGAAAAACTAATCTATGACACAAAGTGGCAGATCAAAGACACTCGTCGCCTACGCCGTGAAAATATCGGTTTTATTTTTCAATCGCACAATCTCATCCCTTTTTTAAATGTAAGAGAAAATGTAACTATTGTACCGCAAATGAATGGTGTTGCCATTAAAGATGCAAACAAAAAAGCAAAAGAGCTTCTGGATTATCTCGGAGTTGGAGAAAAATTAGAAAATATGCCCTCTCAGCTCTCAGGCGGACAAAGTCAAAGAGTAGCCATCGCAAGGTCGCTATCTAACAATCCAAAAATTATCCTAGCCGACGAGCCAACAGCAGCACTTGATGGACAACGAGCACTCTCGGTTATGCAACTGCTTAAAAAACTCTCAGCTGAGCAAGGAGTTGCAATTGTAGTTGTAACGCATGATGAGCGAATGTTGCCACTTTTTGACAGAATTTTAAGAGTTGAGGATGGATTTGTTAAAGAAGATAAAGAGATTAAAGAATTTAGCTAAAATTGCAAATAAATATAAAATTTTTATAGGCAGTTATGAAAACAGATAAATTATCAAAAACAGAAATTATTATAAACCAACTGGATTTAAATGAACATATAAACTCTTTTAAAAGTTTTTTCTCAAGAGAGAGCGAGCTTTATATCGAGGGCGACCAAGAGCTTCACTATCGCTACATAAAGGCACTTGATGCTATAGAGTTTAAGGCACCGCCAAAGGTTGCTGACTTTACAAACATAAAACTTCATCTACTAAAACATGGTATTTTAAACTTTGAGCAGATTTTTGAGATAGTAAAAGTTGTTAGATACTTTCGCTATTTTAAAAGCAGGGAAGTTGATGGAATCATCGGCGAATGGATGAGTAAGTTTGTTATAGATGTAAAGTTCACAGAGGTCGAGAAGTATTTTACTCATGATGGAAAATTTGAAGAGAATCTGGACACAAATCTTTTTGGTTTAAGTGCGAAGATAAAAGAGCATAAAAATAACATAAATGACTCTCTAAGAAGACTTACAACCAGCTCAAAACTCTCCTCTTATCTCATTGACACGCAAGTCCATCTCATAAATGATGAAGAGTGTCTTTTGGTTCGTGGCGGTTTTAACCATGTTCTAAAAGGTGCTCTTATTGGACGAAGCAGCAGCGGTGGTTTTTATGTCTCTCCTGACACTATCTTAAAAGCAAAAGAGCAGATTCGCTATATAAATCAAGAGCGAGAAGCCATCTTTTACAGTTATGCAAAAGAGTTTTCTATCAAATTTTTTGACCTTCAGCCATTCATATCTTTCATAGACAAAGAGTTTACAAAGTTTGACAACTATCAGGCAAGAGTTCTTTTTGCAAGAAGTTCAAATTTGCAGATTGTTAAGTCAAAAAAAGATTCAAAGATTGTCTTAGATGGCTTTATCCACCCTGCTCTGCATAAAGCAAAGCCCATATTTGTGGACTTTTCTAAAAATATTTTGATGATTACAGGTGTAAATGCTGGTGGAAAAACTATGCTCTTGAAATCAATTCTATCATCTGTGTTTATGGCAAAATATATAATTCCTATGAAATTAAACGAGAATAACTCACATATTGGCTCATTTAAAAACATCCTAGCTATTATTGATGACCCTCAAAATGTAAAAAATGACATCTCAACATTTGCTGGACGGATGCAGGAATTTTCTAAGATTTTTGATTACAACAACTCTCTTGTTGGAGTTGATGAGATAGAACTAGGAACCGATAGCGACGAAGCAGCGGCACTTTTTAAGGTTATGCTTAGCGAACTGATACAAAGAGGACACAAAATAGTTGTAACAACCCATCACAAACGCCTAGCCGCACTAATGGCTGATCGTGATGATGTTGAGCTTATGGCGGCTATCTATGATGAAACAAACAGAACCCCTACTTATGAGTTTATCCATGGGATTATTGGTAAAAGTTACGCATTTGAAACTGCGAGTCGCTATGGAATCTCAAACAAGATAGTTAGTGAAGCAAAGAAGGTTTACGGCGACAACAGCGAAAAACTAAATATACTTATAGAGCGAGGCTCACAACTAGAGAGAGAGTTAAGACAAAAACATAAAGTTGTTGACGAGAGAATAGAAAAGTTAAAAATACAAGAACTAGAGCTAAAAGAGCAGAGACAAAGAGATTTTGATGAGCTTCAAAAACAGAAAGATTCCCTAATTCACAGTTATGAGATTGCCATAAATGAAGCAAAATCTGCCGCAAAAGCTGGCGATATCAAAGCTATTCATAGAGCTATGGATAAGGCAAACAAAAAGCTTCCTCCTCCGCCAAAAGAGCAACCAAAAGTAGATGTTGCGTTTAAGATGGGAGATGTTGTAAAGTATCACGCCCAAAAAGGGACAATAGTTGCTATTAACGATAAAAAAGATGCAATTATAGAGATTGACGGAATGAGAGTCAGAGTCAAAACAACACAACTAAAACATACTAAAATAGTAAGCTGCAAGCCAAATACCGATATAAAAGTAAGTGTAGAAAAAAGAGCTGGATTAAAATGCGACTTGCATGGTCTAAGAGCCGATGAAGCAACAGAAGTGCTTGACAAATTTTTATCAGATGCGCTGCTTGCTGGCTGGGATGAAGTTATAGTTTACCATGGCATCGGCACTGGAAAGCTCTCTTATGCAGTTAAAAATTTCCTTAGTGTTCATCCTAGTGTTAAAAAGTTTGAAGATGCACCGCAAAGTATGGGTGGATTTGGGGCTAAAATAGTATCGCTTTAGTTACTATTTTATTGAAATTTGATTCTCTAAATCTACTATATGTCCATGGTTATCATGATGTATAGTTATTAGTTGAGCATCCATTGACTCTTTTAGTTTCTCACTATCTACTTTGAAATAATCTGCATACTCATCAAACTCATAAATCAGATGTTCGCTTGGGGCAACATGTCGGTTTAACCATGACAAAATAAATAAAACGATTGGAGTAGCGACCAACATCACTACTGCGTGTTCAAATGTTACTGCCGAAACTTCATCAAAAATAACTGATGATATCTCATCAGCAGGTGCATCCAAGTTAATCATTTTATAAAAAACATGAAATAGTGGTTTCCAAAGATATATCCAACCAGCCCACAATAAAACAGTCACCGCGTCCCAAACCGATTTCTTACGAAGAGGCAACTCATGGCGCTTATTGATAATCAAAGTTTCATGATTCATATATCAACCTTCATGGAGGATTTGTCTTCGGTGTTTGTTAGCTGTTGATGAACACCCCTATCTGGACTAACCCATCTAGCACGAGTTTTTTTGCCAAATATAACCTTTGGAAGCGCAACAACGGCCGTAAAAAGATTTAAAAACCAAAAAGCAAATGGATACCAAATCATCCAAAAATAATTTTTTCCCAAGCCTTTATCATAATGACCATCTAGCCATTTACTAATTGCAAACTGTATTAGACATGCGCCAATCAAAATTACGCTACCTTGATCAGGCAAAATTGGTGATTCATTAGGCATCAGATAGTTAACTGGAACAAACAGACCAACAATCCACACCAAGATAACCAAAACCATACTGTAAGCCCAAATCATACTCAACATCAACTCAATCATAAGCCCCCAAAGATGTGTCTGTTTATGCAAAAACAGAACTCTAAAGTTTTTAAACATTACCTGAGCACCACCCATTGCCCAACGAAGGCGTTGATTCCATAATCCTTTGATAGTCTCTGGCATTAAAATCCAGACTAAAGATTTAGGCTCAAAACGAACATCCCAACCATTTCTCTGTAGCTTCCATGTTATATCAATATCTTCAGTCAACATATCAGGGCTCCAGTAACCAACTTCATGAACTGCAGATTTTCTAAAGCCAGCAATTACACCAGAAATCGTAAATAGACGCCCAAAGCTTCTTTGTGCTCGCTTTATCATACCAACAATAGAAGAGAACTCTCCAACTTGTATTTTGCCAAGCAGGCTTGTACGGTTTCGTATTCTTGGATTGCCAGTTACGGCTGCTACTTGCGGATAATGCACAAAATGTTTAGCCATCCAGTAGAGGCAATATGGATCAATCAGGGCATCTCCATCTATGCAAACAAGATACTCATATTTTGCTAAAAGTGCTCCAGCTTGAAGCCCTAATGCTTTACCTTGATTTTGTGCTAAGTTGACAACTTTCAGTCTTGGATTATTTTTTGCAAGCCCCACCAATATCTCTAGCGTGTTATCTTTGCTTCCATCATTGATAGCTATTACCTCAAAATCAGGATATATAACATTAAGAGCATAAGAGATTGTCTCAATAGCATTTTGACCTTCGTTGTAACATGGAATTAGGATAGATACGCCAGGCCAACTCTCGCCAACTTCGAGTTCTGGAATCGTCTGATTAACATACTTTCTCTCATTTTTAAAGTAAAAAAATATAGCGCCAATCATCCATAGAGTTGACATGAAGAGCGGATAGTAAAATACATAACCAAGAACTGCATGCCAAACAAAGTGCCACAATACATAAAAATCTGTCAAAAACTATCCTTACTTATTTGATGTGACATTGCTTGGCACTATCGTGTGCATTCGTAATGGTTTTTTTGTAAAATCTTCTCTTATTGCATCTGCATTGGGGATGTTTTTATACTGATTATCAGGATAATACGCGATGTGATGCACACCTAAGTCATAAAGATGTCTTATGGTCTGACTAAGCTCAGAAGATGAGATAGCCTCACTATTTTTTCTCCAATCTACACTCTGCAGCTCCATAACCGTGCGCTCTAAACCGCACTTACCCTCTTTTACTCTTTTTACAATATTATCATAGAACTCTGTCGAATTGCTTGCTTGTTCCATATATGGCATCGCCATAATCGCTGTGTAATCATATTTTTTTATTGAATCTTTTAATGACTGAGCATACCACTCCTCTGCGTTATCACTTAGTGCAACTTGTGCGTATAGATTGCGAGCTGTCTTGAGCCCTGGTTGCTCATTTCTTACAATCTGAGCCAATTCCATTGCAAAATCATCCAAATACTCAGTTTTGAGTCTTGTCCACTTAGCAAACTGCTTTTTATCTGCTCTTATTTTGGCAACACTTTGTGATAATCCCCACTTCTTGTATTGCAATCTAGCTGCTTTGCTGTCATCTTCAAAATCAGACAGAGTCACATCATCATGAAATATTATTCCATCAATATAAACTGATTTTGCCAAATCCTCATAAATCTCTTTAATCACTTTTTGTGCTTTTGGAGAAAATGGAGAGAGTCGTGGATACCCCATGTTTAGGTGGGTTGGATCAACTTGCAGTGTTACTACCAAATCTTTTGCGGCAGGACTATTTTTAGGTAACTCCCAAGCTATGACAGGCATCCAAGCATAGATTCGTTTCACTTGTGTGCGAGTTGCTATCTGCCAAGATACTCTGTTGAACAGATTGGCGCGCATTGGTATATTTCGATTTGGAAAATAGACATAATCCGCCGCACCATTGGCATCAGGGTCGGCGAAGGCTTGAAGATAAACTGTATTTATTCCCAGCTTTTTTATTCTATCAAGCAAACCACCGAGATTTTTTTCTTGTTGATTTGGATCTGGATCATAAATATAATCTAAGTCAATATGCGCCGCCTTTGTTGTGCGAGCATCGTCTGTGAAATTAGCATTTCTCACCAACATATTTAGTTTTAAATCAGGAAGTGTCATTTTCCCTTCAACCAATATTCGTCGAAGTCTAGATAGTGGCGTAATCTTTGTGTTACTTCCATCATCTAGCGTTAGTCCAATAGGCATCCCTAACTTATTTGCGATTTTAGTTACTTTGGTGTTATAGTATCCATATGGCCAAACCATCACGCGAGGTTTTTGTCCTGTATATTGCTTTAAAAAATTACTGTTTTCCAGTAAATCATCATGAACTCGTTGTTCATAACATGTCTCATCCTCACAAACTTGTTTATCTGGAAACCATTGACGAGTTCTAACTGCCGGCTGTTTGTTGCCTTGAGGATTTCCAAGTATTCCTTTGTGTGCTAAATATGAATGACTAGCAATCTCAACTAAACCGCTAGCAACCATCTCTTTAATCTCTTTTTGACTTAAAAACTTACTTCGGTCAATCATATGCCCATCAAAATCCACCTTCTCTTTTGACTTTAACCAACCGCCAACAAGCGCGATTACTGTTGGAATTTTATATTTTTTCAAAACAGGATAAGCATTGGCATAAACAGACTGATAACCATCATCAAAAGTAAGCAAAACTGCCTTATCTGGCAATAATTTTGAATTTTTTCGATATCTTAAAATATCATCCACACTAACGAAGTGGTATCCATTATCTATAAACCAGCGTATCTGCTCATTAAAATGTTCTGGAGTAACCGTATATGTTGAGTCTAGTGTCTCGCCTTTAGCGGCTATTTCGTGATAACTTAGTATTGTAAACTCATTGACATTTTGATCTCTACTGCAAATATTTGGCAACTCGTTTGCCACCACAGAACCGCTCACAACAACCATTAATGCAAAGATTAGTTTTAACATTGGTTTTAACATACAGTATCTCTCTTCACTATTATTAATATAACTACACTCATTGGACTTTTATAAAAATTTATATTTATATTGTATCTCAACTCCTCTTTTAAATCTCCAATATTTTAGTAAAATTATCGCTAATATATAGTTTTTACAGCAAAGTGCTTGCATAAATTGATTAATTTTTATGGTTCTGATAAAATGTACTCACAAGGAATATAGTATATGAAAAAAGTAGCGATTGTTGGCGGTGGAGCTTCTGGACTTATTTGCGCCATATTTTGTGCCAAAGAATCTTTGATTGTGGATGTTTATGAGCAAAACTCAAGATGTGCCAAAAAGATTTTAGTCTCTGGAAATGGGCGTTGTAACATAACAAATAAGAATCTCTCATCAAGCGACTATTTTTCAGAAAATTCATCATTTGTAGAGTTTGCCATAAAAGAGTTTGGATTTATAGGGTTTGAAAAATTTTGCCAAAGCATAGGTCTTTTACTTGATATCAAAGATGATGGACGAGCTTATCCGCTGAGTAATGAGGCAAAAAGTGTCGCATCACTTCTTGTGAACCACGCTAAAAATCTCGGTGTAAATTTTCACACAGACACAAAAATCTCTGATATAAAAAAACTTCTGTATGACTATGATGCGGTAGTCGTCGCTACTGGCTCTGAAGCAGCCTCTCATCTTGGCGGAAATAGAGATGGAGTTAATTTTGCACAGGAGTTTGGACACAACATCATTCCCACTTATCCATCACTAGTTCAACTACATTTAAACTCTCAAATAGCAAAAAAAATGAGCGGAGCCAAAATTGATGGTGAAGTAACGCTGCTTATAAATAATAAAAAAGAGCTCTCATGCAGTGGCGATATACTTTTTACAGATTATGGCGCCTCTGGTTTTGCCATCTTAGATATCTCTCAACGAGCAAGCATTGCTTTAATGGAGTTTTCAAGCGTTGCTATAGCCATAAATCTACTTCCAAAATTTGATGCTCAAAAACTGTCAAACCATATAAATAAAATGGCTTTATCGGAGCCAAAATTTAGCATTATTGATATTTTAAGCGGACTTATTCCTATTAAAATCGCAGTTGGAATATTGGAAGATTTAAAAATTCAAACATTAATAAGCGGGGATGAAATCGGGATAAAACTCAGTAAAAAAATAGCAAATTCTCTTTTATCTTGGCGCTTTGAAGTAACAGATACACACAGTTTCCGTCACGCAGAAGTAAGCGGCGGCGGAATCGATACAAGCGAAATAAACCCAAAAACTTTTGAATCGCTAAAACAAAAAAACCTCTACTTCTGCGGAGAAGTTTTAGATGTAGTAGGTCGCCGTGGCGGCTACAACTTCGCCTTTGCATGGGCAAGCGGGTACTTAGCGGCTAGGAATATAGCAAAATCATAACTACTCTTTAGCTCTAAAATAGTCTAAAGCTATCCGCTTTGCCTCTGCTCCGTTTGCTCCCTCGCCTTTTATATTAAAAACAAAAACTTTTCCGCTTTGCCCGTTTTCTATAAAACCGACAAACCATCCTATACCGCCGCAGCTTCCCGTTTTTGCGGCGATCGTGTATCCATCTTTTTTTTCTATGGTCATAATATCTTTTACCGTATTTATGTTCTGTTGCAAAAACAAAAGATCGTTGCGAACAAATCTCGAGAGAAAATCAATCTGTTCATTCGGTGAGATGGCAAGACTTCCGCTTCCTAACCAAAAGTCGCTAAGAGTGCGTGATGTATCCATATTGCCGTATTTAGTCCCCTTAACATATTCTGCCATTCTCTTATAACCTATGCGTCTTGCCATCTCTTGATAGAACCAAACGGTAGATTCCGCGATAGCCGAGCGCATAGAGTGATCACGATTCCACGCCTCATACTCACGCACAACCCCATCCCACTTTATACTCTCATTCTCATCTTCTACGGCTTTTACTTCAAGAGCTATCAAGCTGTTTAAGATTTTAAATGTAGAACACGGCGAGTATCTCTCATTTTCACGCTCTCCGAAAACAACTCTTTTAGAGCTGTTTAGATCTAGTATAACAGCACTTCCGTCATACTTTCCAAAATTTGGTTCGACTGCAAAAAGAGCTATCTGGATGATAGAAAATAGTAAAAACTTTAGCATAAATACTCCTTTGCTTAGCTCCCCATCCCATTGAGCTGATTTGCAACATACATCGCGTGGTTGTCCGTCATGCCGACGATGTAGTCGATAACCCTTTGGTACATATTGTAGAGACTCTGAGTTTTTTGAGGTCTGTTTTCGCCCATAAGTTCCAGTGCTCTCTTGTTTCTAAAAGAGAGTTTTGTCTCGTCGCCTTTTTTATAAAATTCGTATGTGGCATGCATCAAGTTTTCTAGCAGAGTTTCTATAATATTGTAAGCTCCGAGTTCTAGTTCTATCTTTCTTTTTTCGTTAAATATTTTTGCGCTTCCAAGCCGTTTTGCTTCTTTGATGGCGGTTTTAAACTCATGTTTTTTAAAGAGTTCAATCAAATCTTTCGGCTGTTCATCGCTTACTACGGCATCAAAATTCTCTTCAAAAATTTCCATCGTATGAACGGCTAAAAGGTGTATGGATATAGCAACAAGTCTTGAGACTTTTTTAGTATCCTCAATGCTACTCTCTGAGTATATTTTCGCAACCTCATCTTCACCGCAGATAAGGGTAAAGATATTTTTTAAATCCGTAAGCGTTATGATTTTCAGCTCTAGTGCATCTTGCAAATCCAACAAACCATAGCAGATATCGTCTGAGGCCTCCATAAGATAAGAGAGAGGATGTCTTTTAAAAGTTCCGTCTGCTCTAATCAATCCGAGTTCGCTAAAAAGGAGTTTAAAAAAAGCAGATTCACTTTGAAAATAGTTAAACTTTGATTTACCGATATTTTTGCAGTTGCTTGAAGAGTGCGGATACTTTACCAAAGCTCCGAGTGTCGCAAAAGTAAGATTCATTCCGCCGCCAAAAAGATTATTTTCTATTTGAGTGACAACTCTGAAACTTTGAGCATTTCCGTCAAGATGGATAAAATCTTCTATCTCATTTTGTGAGAGTTCTTTTAAAAAATCCTCATTCCTATTTGTCTCAAACCACTCTTTTATAACCTCTTCTCCCGCATGTCCAAAAGGCGGATTTCCGATGTCGTGTGCCAAACAAGCAGTCTGGATGATGTATGCGACATCGTAAGGGTTTATCTCTATGTGCGGATACTTTTTACTCAAAAATTCTCCGACCCTAAGCCCTAAACTTCTGCCGACACTTGCAACTTCAAGGCTGTGTGTTAATCTGTTGTGAACATGGTCGTTTTTTGAGAGCGGATGAACCTGTGTCTTTTTTGATAGTCTTCTAAATGAGTTTGAAAAAATTATTCTGTCGTAGTCTTTATGAAAACTGCTTCTGTAGTACTCCTGATTTTCATCCTCTTTTATCTCGCTATGAGAGTAGTATCTTTTTTTCAAGAGTAACATCTGCCACATTTTGTCTCCGTATATAGTGGTTTTATGATGTTATCATACAGAAACAAAACTTCAAAAATAGAAATTTCAACCCTTTTTGGATAGACTACCCTACTAACCTCATACAAAGGATTTAAACATGTCGACAACACTTATTGTTTTAATTGTTATTGCTCTTATCTTAGTTTTGATCTACAACTCTCTTGTTGCAAAAAAGAATCAGGTTGAAAATATCTTTGCAAGTGTCGATACGGTTCTTAAAAAACGCTACGACCTCATCCCGAATCTTGTTGCATCCGTAGGCAAATATATGGAACATGAAAAATCACTTCTAGCTGAGGTTACAAAGCTTAGAGCTGACGCTTCCAGACCAAATATCAATGAAGCACAAAAGATTGCACTTGATGCAAAAGTAAGCTCTGCTCTTGGCTCTATTATGGTGGCAGTTGAGAGTTATCCTGAGCTAAAAGCAAATGAAACTATGATGCACCTGCAACGCTCTTTAAATGAGGTTGAAGAGCAGATTTCTGCGGCAAGAAGAGCTTACAATCAGGCAGTAACAGACTATAACAACGCTATTGAGATGATTCCAACTAGTATAATGGCATCTATCATAAACTACAAAAGAAAAGATGTTTTTATTGTAATCGAGAGTCAAAGAGAAAATGTGTCAGTTAAAGAGCTTTTTAACTGATGTTATGCACTAAAACAAATTATCTGTTTAACATATGAAAAACATAAGCGAACTAACTGATTATTACTATAAGGAGCTATTTCCACTCCTTCAAAAACTAGAAACCGACAGAACAAATCTAAAACATAGAGTTATAGTAGTCGGGGTAATCATAGGTGCAATCGCAATTATTATAGCCTCTATACTCAAGAGTCATTTTGAGATTGTTATTTTTGCATATATTGGAATTATGACGATTTTATACAAGTCAATGACCAAAGATTACACAGCGGAGTTCAAACAAGGCGTCATCAAACCACTTATTGGCGAAATTGGAGAAAAGCTTATCTACTCGCAAGATGGGTACCTATCTGAGCTTATATTTGAGCGCTCAACTCTTTTCAACAAAGCAGATAAATTTAGCGGAAACGATTTAGTTAGAGGCGAAGTTGATGGCGTAAATATTGAGTTTTCAGACATTCACGCACAAGAGAAGAGAAAAAACTCTAAAGGCGGCTCAGAACTTATAACAATCTTCAAAGGGCTTTTTATTGTCTCTGAGTTTAATAAAAACTTTATAGGCAAAACAGTTGTGCTTCCAGACTCCGCACAAGGCACATTTGGCAACATCATCGGTAACTGGTTACAATCAAAAAATGCTTCAAGAGATGAGCTTGTAAAGATGGACAGTGTGGAGTTTGAAAAAGAGTTTGTTGTCTACTCGTCCGATCAGATAGAGGCAAGATATATCCTCTCACACTCACTTATGGAGAAGTTTTTGCAGCTCAAAAACAGATCACAAAGAAGAGTATCCATCTCTTTTGTTGGTAGTAAAATCTACATAGCAATCTCTTACGACAAAGATCTCTTTGAGCCAGTTGTCTTTAGCTCGCTATTGGATCACAAGACGGCAATGGAGTATGTAAAAACGCTTCACTTAGCTATTGGCGTAGTAAAAGAGTTAAAATTAAATGAGAAGATTTGGAGTAAAAAATGAACAGTGAACTTGGAATATTTAAACAGAGTATAAAAGATTTTTTAACGAAAGATATGCTTAAACTCGCCACCCTGCCCTTTATTTTTACGATTATTTTGATGTTTGTACTTTTCTTTACTTTTTATGGAACTCTAATCCAGCACATAGGCGTTCTTGACTTTCAAAGCACTCAAACAACTATCCAAAACGGCGTCCCTCACACTGAAAATATCTCAGCAAAGTTTGATGGAAGCACTATTTTAAACTTCCTAACAACCCACATATTAGCATCTTGGATGGCATCGTTTTTACTTTTTTTTGTTGGTATGATTTTCACGCTCTACATCTCTGTTTTTGTAGCCATTCTAGCCATAGGATTTCTAACTCCCACAATTCTAAAAAAAATCCATCAAAAACATTACAATGATGTAGAGATGATTGGTTACTCAAACATCATTGAAGCGATGTTTTTACTTGTCAAGTACCTCTTTTTTATGATTTTATTTTTCATAGCCTTAACGCCGTTTTACTTCATCCCTATCATAAATATCATAGCTTTTAACCTCCCACTCTACTATTTTTTTCACAAAATGATGCTCTATGACATCTCATCAAACATCTCAACAGAAAAAGAGTTCAAACAGATAAGCTTTTTTAATTCAAAAAGTTTAAGAGTAAAAACCTTAACGCTCTACCTTATATCTCTAATCCCTTTTGCTATATTCTTTGGAGCGGTTTTTTTTGTCATATACTTGGGACATAGCTATTTTCTGGAAGTCAGAGGGATTCGCGCCACAAAGAGTATTGAAGATTAATCTCTATCTTCCTTATCTGTGTCTTTCATAACCATAGCCCTATATGCTTCATCTTTAGGAACCAAACCCGCCTCATATAAAAACTGCGATGGTAGGAAATTTGTTTTTTTAATCTTGTCATATTTTGCATAGCTTAGGTAGAGTATATCTTTTGCTCTTGTCACTGCCACATAAAATAGTCTTCTCTCCTCTTCGAGCGAGCCGCCTCGTTGCATCAATTTTCTATTTGGGAATCTTCCATCCATCAAATCAACCACAAAAACCTCTTTAAATTCCAAACCTTTTGAGGCATGCACACTCAGCAGATTTACTCCCTCGCCTTGCGTTAAATCTGACGAGCCTAAAATCATGGCATTTAAAAACCTATCATGTTGCGAGTATGGCTTTGAGAGTTCTTCCAAGAGAACCATTTTTCTGCTTATTCTTGAGAGTGACTCCTCTTTTTGTTTCTCATCTATCGTGCCATCTTTTAGTGTTGATCTCTGGTTTGCTAAAATTTCAGAAATATTTTTATATATGGCGGAATGTGAGATCTTTTTTACAATAACACGAGGCTCTTTTACACCTTTTAAATCACGAAAAAGAAGATAAAAGTCATATAAAAACATAGCATTATCTTTCGTGAGCTTTGGATGTTTTAAAATCGGGTTCTTCATGAACTTATCTTCAAATCCAAGTTTTGCAAATTTTCCAACGCTTCCAAGCTCCAAAAAATCATCAAACAGTCCTAGCTGCTGGTTTAACTTTCTCTTTTCAAAAGGGTTGTTTATAGATTCATTAGGCGCATAAAGTCCATAAAACATGCTCCCATGTCCAAGAGTTTTTAGCCCGATATAAAGCTCTTTTGCCGTGGCACTCCCCACCCCTTTTGCAAACTCAAAAAGGTGTATAAACGACATCATGTCCGCCTCATTTACAAGCAGAGTATAGAAATCCAAAATAGCCTTAACCTCACGAGAGTCAAAAAAGCTAGTTCCGCCCTTTCTTTTACATGGGATTCCAAGTTCACGAAGTCCAACTTCTATGCCATCCGCAGAGGAGTTGTTTCTAAAAATTACCGCTATCTCTTCTCTTGGGGTCTGAGAGTCCCTTATTTGCGCCGCCATGGCATGGTACTGGTCAAAAAGTTCATCATACGCCAGAAGCTTTGGAGCCTGAGAGTTCTGTTCTCTTGTAACTTCTAATTTTTTTGGATAAATCCTCTCATTATGTTCTATAACTCTCGTGGCAAGAGAGAGAATAGGAACGGTTGAGCGGTAGTTTTTTGTAAGAGTATGAACTGTTGCGTTTGGAAATTTTGTAGTAAACGAGCCGATAATTGAGATATCAGCACCATTAAAAGCATAAATGCTCTGGTCATAATCACCGACACAAAAAATTGAAGGCAGATTCATCGCATCTATAAGAGTTCCTTGAAGCGCATTTGTATCTTGATACTCATCAACAAGCACCTCTTTATAGCCTAAATCTCTGTTCTTGCACATCTCTCTAAAGTGCAAAAGCAAATCATTAAAGTTTACAAAACCATACTCTTTCTTTAAACTCTCAAACTCATCAACTATATCAGCATAAATCATCGCAAAAAGTTCATGCTCCGGGTACCTATTTTTAACCCAATCCTCAAAATGGTTCTGCAGTTCTGTATTTTGGTAAAAGGAGTAAACATCATAAAGATAATTTCCGCCATAAGGTGCCACCTCTGCACCGATGTGCCCAAACGATCGTTTTTCATAAACACTTCTAAAGAGAGTTTTTAGCTCTCTCTGTTGTTTTAAAACTATCTTTTTATTATCTTTTTTTAGCCATCTATAACTAACTGCATGAAAAGTCCCGGCGTCTATCTTTGAGGCAATATCTTTACCAAAATAGTTAGCAACCCTATCAATCATCTCAGCTGCCGCTTTATTGGTAAAAGTAAGAAGCAGGATTTGTGAAGGCTCTACACCTTGCCCTAAAAGATAGGCGATACGACCAACTATAGTAGAAGTTTTACCGGTACCGGCAGAGGCGATAATGAGGTTTTGAGGCTCTTTGGAAGTCGCTGCTGCATACTGCTCTTCATTTAAACGAGAAAGTGGCAAATCAACTCCTACAAAGATTTTAAGAGTGAGATTGTACTAAGATAAGCTTGATTTTGATTTATTGCAAAAATGCTCCAAAAGGAGCATCTTGGTTAAATTTGAACAAATGCAGATGGTTTAACGCCACATACTGGGCAGTTTTCAGTTGGCATTCCCAACTCTATATAGCCACATATAGGACAAAGATAAATTCCTATCTCTTCAATATCTTTGCCCTCTTTAACTGCCGCAAATGCTTTTTTATAAAGCTCAGCATGAACTTTCTCGGCTTCAAGAGCATAACCAAACATTTTTTTTGCTTTATGATTTTCTGCTACTGCTTGCTCATACATTGGTGGATACATATTTTCAAACTCATAAGTCTCCCCACCTATTGCTGCTTCTAGATTTTCTAGCGTTGAGCCTATCTTGTCCATCGCTTTTAAATGTCCTTCTGCGTGGATTTTCTCTGCTTCTGCCGTTGTACGGAAAAGTTTTGCAATATTTGTAAATCCATCTTTTTCTGCCTGTTTTGCAAATGCACTATATTTTTGGTATGCTCCGCTCTCTCCGCTAAACGCTACTTCTAAATTCTCTTTTGTATTTGGCATATTTACCCCTAAATGTTTTGCTAATTATTCTATCTCTATTAAACTTAATTAAAAAGAGTTCTAAATATTTAGCATTGATAGCTAATTTCCTTTTACTTGATTTCTTCCACTCTCTTTTGCTTCATAAAGCAATTCATCTGCCTCTTTAAATAGTGCGTCCATGTTTCCAAGCTCAGAAGCATAACCACACACTAGCCCCATAGAAGCTGTTATATACTTGCTCGCACTGCTATATTCATGAGTTATTTTAAGATTTTCAATATCGTCTCTTACCCTATTTGCAAACAATAAAGCTTTCTCTTTTGTATCTACCTTATAGACAAGCCCAAACTCCTCACCCCCCAAACGAAATGCCATATCACCTGCTCTTTGCAAAGATCTTTTCAAACAAGCCGCAAACTTTATAAGCACATTATCCCCCGCTTGATGTCCATAGTTGTCATTATACTGCTTGAAGTGGTCTATATCCATCAACAAAAAGCAAACTATTTTGTAATCTCTTTTTGCGTCCTCTAATATCTTTGGAAAAGTATTATTAAAGTGTCGTCTATTAAAAATATTTGTAAGTCCGTCAGTGATGCTTATCTCTTCTATTCGCTTTTTATCGGTGATATCATAACGAAGTCCTTTATAACCTATGATTCCACCATCTTTTGAGAGGCTTGGCTCTATAATGGCATCTACCCAATAATATCCGCCATCTTTTTTGCGGTTTTTAATCTCTCCTCTCCATACTTTTTTATGGGTAACTGTATCCCATAACTCTTTATACAAACTATCAGGCATACTAGGATCTCTTAAAATTCGATGGTTTTTTCCTAAAAGTTCCTCTTTTGTATATCCAGATATCTCACAAAAAGCTTGAGAAGCTGCAATGATATTTCCCTTCGTATCAGTTGCAGAAGAGATTACATGTTGATCTACAATCGCATTAAATTCACTAATTTCTTCAATTTGTTTGAGGTTTAAAAAAATATTGAGCACTTTTATACTAAGTTCTTCAGGTAAAATAGGTTTTATAATAAGATCGTCTGCTCCATGTTTATATAGCTGTACTTTAAGTTCATCTGCACTCTCACTTATTATAATAATGAGTACTAATTTAGTAAATCTACTATCAGTTTTAAGTACTTTTGTAAACTCTAAGCCACCCATTATAGGCATATTGTAGTCACTAATAACCAAAGAGATGTTTCTTTTTTTGTCTAAAATCTTAAGGGCTTCTTTTCCATTTTGTGCCACCACTACACGAAGCAAAAGTTTTTCTAAAATCTTCTTTACATACAAAGCCATACTTTGAGAATCTTCTACTAAAAGCACCTCTTTATCTCTTGCATACATCAGCCCATCTATGAGCCTTTTTAGATAAAACAAACCATTGGTATCTTTGATAACATAATCTATAATATTTGAGTAAAGATTACTTTGTAAAAGTGCACTTTGAACATTAGAACTAAAAACAATAGTAGGTATATTTTCTTTTGCCAAATAGTTCAACATCTCCATATCTGGAGCATCTGTTAAAATTAAATTAGTCAAGACCACGAAAACTTTGTGTACTTGCATAAAGACTTGCGCTTCCGCCATAGAGCTTGCCTCATATATCCCCAAGCCAACAATAGGTGACAACATCTTTCTAATAAGGTTTAAAGTTACTTTTGAACTATCAACAACTAGAATTTTTTTCATCTTTTTACAACCTCAAAAGAACTGCTAAACTAGACAATTAAAATAATAACGAAAGCACATACCAACCTACCAACCTACCTAGCTTCTTATAAGTTTAATTTTATATCAATAGATTGTATTCCTTGTATTCTTTAGGCATTATTAAATATATTTTCATTCCCATCAGTAACATATAAAGCTCATAAAACTCTTGTCTAAGCAAAGCCTCACTACACTTTAGCTACAATCGCGAACTTTTAAATTAGAAAAATCAAGGTATTTAATATGTCGAACAGCTACGAACCACAAGAAACTGAAGATAAATTTTACAAAATTTGGGAAGAGAGAGGCTACTTTGAAGTAGACGCAAACAGCGCTGTCGTAGAAGAAGGGAAAACTTTTTCTATCATGATGCCTCCTCCAAATGTAACTGGTCGTCTTCATATCGGTCATGCACTTACATTTACACTTCAAGATATTATTACTCGATATAAAAGAATGGATGGATATAAAACTCTTTGGCAACCAGGAACAGACCATGCGGGAATCGCAACACAAAATGTGGTTGAAAAACAGCTCCTAGCCGAGGGCACTACAAAAGAAGAGATAGGTAGAGAAGCATTTTTAAAACGCGCATGGGAGTGGAAAGCAGAATCTGCTGGCATCATGACAAGCCAACTCCGCAAAATGGGTGTAAGTCCTGCGTGGAAAAGAGAGCGATTCACTATGGATGATGGGCTTCAAAAATCCGTTAAAGAGGCTTTTGTTCATCTTTACAATCAAGGGCTAATCGTTCGTGGAAATTATATGGTAAATTGGTGTACACATGATGGCGCACTTAGTGATATAGAAGTTGAGCATGAAGATCATGATGGAAAGTTTTACCATATTCGCTACCCATTTGCCGACGACAGCGGATTTGTAGAAGTTGCAACTACTAGACCTGAGACCTACTTTGGAGACAGTGCAGTTATGGTTCATCCTGATGATGAGCGTTATAAACACTTAATCGGTAAAAAAGTAAAACTTCCACTAACTGACAGAGAAGTGACAATCATCGCAGACACTCATGTAGCCATGGATTTTGGAACTGGCGTGGTTAAAGTTACTCCTGCACATGACCAAAACGACTATGAAGTTGGAAAACGACATGACTTAGAGTTTATCACTGTTTTTGATGAAAAAGGTATCTTGAATGAGTACGCTGGAGAGTTCGAAGGTTTAGAGCGTTTAGAGGCTCGTGACATCATAGTAAAGAGACTTGATGAAGAAGGCTTTATAGTTAAAATAGAAGACCATAAACATCAAGTAGGACACTGTTACAGATGTAAAAACATTGTTGAGCCATATATCTCAAAACAGTGGTTTGTAAGAAGCGAAGTAGCAAAAAAATCTATCAAGAAAACAAACAACGGCGAAGCTAAGTTTTTCCCTCCTCACTGGATAAACTCATATAACTCTTGGATGGGAGATTTACGTGATTGGTGTATCTCTCGTCAACTTTGGTGGGGACATCAGATTCCTGTATTTTACTGCGGAGATTGTGAGCATGAGTGGGCAAGTCTAAAAGATAGTGAAGAAGCATGTCCAAAATGTGCCTCTAAAAATATCTCTCAAGACCAAGATGTACTTGATACTTGGTTTAGCTCAGCACTTTGGCCTTTTTCTACTCTTGGATGGGGGAATGGCGATACGGACATGGACAAACTCTTTAGTTCAAAAGATATGCAAGAGTTCTATCCAAACTCACTCTTAATCACTGGCTTTGATATCCTCTTTTTCTGGGTTGCTAGAATGATGATGATGGGTGAGAGTTTTATAGGCGAGTTACCATTTAACCATATCTACCTTCACGCGCTTGTTCGTGATGAACATGGTCAAAAAATGAGTAAATCCAAGGGTAATGTTATCGACCCACTTGATATGGTTGAGAAGTACAGCGCTGATATTCTTCGCTTCACTCTAGCAATCTCGGCGGCACAAGGTCGCGATATCAGAATGAGTAATGAAAAACTTGAACTTACTCGTAACTTTACAAACAAACTTTACAACGCGGCAAAATTCTTACAAATGAATGTTGAAACATTTCCAGATCTAAAAGGTTTTTGTGTTGAGAGTTCACTTGGTCGCTACATGTTATCTCGCCTGAACATGGCAACTGCAGAGGTTCGTTCATGTATGGATGAGTACAGATTTAACGATGCAGCAACTGTGCTTTATCGCTTCTTATGGAATGAATTTTGTGACTGGGGAATTGAGCTTAGTAAGGCAGATAAAGGCGCTATTGTTGAGCTTGGAGCGATTTTTAAAGAGGGAATGAAGCTTCTTCATCCGTTTATGCCGTTCATTACAGAGTATCTCTACCATGAACTAAGTGGTACTACACTTGAAAGCTCTGAGTCTATCATGATTAAAAAGTATCCTTTCAAAACAAAAAAACGTCAAAAAGATGAGGCTAGATTTGAACTGATTATGGACGCCATTATCTCCATAAGAAGAGCCAAGATTTTAGTTGATTTGGCAAACCAAAAGATTGAGAAGGCTTTTGTTAAGATAGATAGCATCAGCGAAGATGACAAAGCTATGATGCTTCCGTTTATCGCAAAATTGGCGAAAGTTGAAATTATTGAGTTTTGTGATGCAAAAATTGCAGATGCAGTTAGTGATATTGCGGATAGCTGTGAGACATTTATCCCAACCAAAAGTATAGATTTAGCACCAATTATCAGCCGCCTAACAAAGCAGAATGAGAAACTTCAAAAAGAGATAGATAAGCTGGTTGGCATGCTAAACAATGAACGATTTGTAGCAAACGCGCCAGAGGATGTTCTGGCTAAAAACAGAGAACTTCTAGCTGACGCAGAGAGTAAGCAAGCAAAAGTCGCAGAGCAGTTAAACTCTCTTATCAAATAATATTGGCTCTGCCCCTTATGGGTCAGAGTATTCATTAAGTTCTAAACACCTCTATTTTAGCATGAAGAGCGCCTGTCATAGAGTTTAAATGTTCGGCAGCAGCAGCAATCTCTTCAACATTTCTAGCATTTTGTGAAGAGATTTTATTTATCTCCGATACTTGTGTAACAATAGACTCTACATCTAGTCCAGCCTTTTGAAAATCCATAACGGTTTTATCGCTTGCCATCACTGCCTCTTTTACAATCGAAACGCTCATATTTATATTTCTCTCAACATCTGAGGCACTATCTACTAATCCCTGAATCTCTTGCGAATTATCACTCATTTGGCCACTCACATCCATGATGGACTGCACTATTATATTTATAGTTGCATTTATCTCAGTAAGTGAACGCTGTGTTCTTTCTGCTAGTTTTCTAACTTCATCAGCTACAACCGCAAAACCTCTACCATGTTCGCCAGCCCTTGCTGCCTCTATTGCCGCATTAAGCGCAAGAAGATTTGTTTGGTCTGCAATATCAGAGATAATACCTAAGATATTTTTTACTTCATTTGCTTCATGAGACAGAGTTTGCATTTTTCCTGCCAACTCCGTCTCAAGTTCTGCACTCTGTTGCACTTTTATTGTAAGCAATACAATTTCACTTCTTGCAGAATCTAGATTGTCATTTGCTCTAATAATATCTTTTTTACTCTCTTGCGCATCATAAATTGCTCTTTGTATCTCATCTTTTACATCATTTGCCTTTTTAGTTGCCTCGTCTATTACGATTACAGACTTACCAACATTTTCTCCAACTCCAACTGCAGTAGTGGATAACTCATGGGCAATAGAAGCATTTTCGCTTGAACTTATTTTTGAGGTTTCTATAAGATCTTTTAGTTTTAAAATAAGACTATTAAAACTCTGCGCCATTTGAGAAAGCTCAAGTGGCGCATTCTCGTCAGCCTTTATAGTTAAATCATGATTTGAACCAATTACAAGAAGTGTATTTTTAAAATCATCAATTGGTTTTGAGATAGAATATTTCACAAGAAAAAATATAAAGAATGCAAAGATAAAAATACCCACAAAAAGCCCAATCGCTAACATTGTTATGTTTAAAGAGGCTTCTTTTATTTTTCTATCTATTTGATTATAAATATTTTTATATAACTCAATTTCAACTTCTCTAAGTATATCAATAGAAGTTGTAGCATATGAGAACCAAACAGATGGTTCAACTCCAAAATTACCACTCACTCCTTTTGATTTTGCTATATCAATCATAGCAACTGTTTTATCTACAGCCTCACCTTTGTAGCTATTTTCATAAAACTTCTTAATTTCATCAGGCGCCAAAGCAATAAACTTTCTTATGTTTACACCATATGCACCAAAACTTCCAGAAAATTTAAAATATGTATCTCCAGTAAACTCATTCTTAGTAAAAGCACCATTTAAATTTGCTCTTATTTGACCTAAATTCTCTTTTGCTGAAGCTAAATGAGTATATGCTTGAATCGTGTTTCTGCTTTGTCTATCTTCCATATTTGATGGGATTACCGTTGTGATATCTACAATAGAAACAATAATTTTTGTAAAGTAGGCTCCGGTATCAGGAGCACTTATATTAAGTGAATCAATAGAAGTTCTTTTTTTACTAAATTCGTTTAAACTGCTTAAAACAGAAGTGTCTCCTTTTGTTTTTTCATATATCTTATTAACTTCAGAAATTGCATTATCAACTTTTCCTCTAATATCAGATAGTTTATCTGCATTTTTTACTCCGCCACTAGCAACAAATCCAACACTAAGACCTCTTTCTATCTGCATAAAATGGATAACTTTTGCCAAAGACTCTGCTTCTACAATACGATTTTTTGTTATCTCAAGATTCTCTTTTACACCAATATCGTAAACTATTTTACCCGTAGACAACACCAAAACAACCAAAATTGGAGCTACTACCAATGCAAATAATCTAATCTTTAAACTTATACTCTTCATCATACCTCGTTTGTTTGAATTTTATTTTTTATAATCTAAAACACACCAATAAATCAATTCACCAATCAAAGATTTATCCATTTTACAATAGAAATTTTACCTATGCTTTATTATGAAAAAGTAGTTATCTAATTCATATGTATAGTAATATCAAAAGATAACTTCTTATTCTAGCCCACATACTAAGTATAGTTAATCTCGGCTTTAGGCTCACCAAAATAGTAACCTTGTGAGTAGTCAATTTCAAGCTCTTCAATTTTTGCTTGGACTTCTGCACTGTGGACAAATTCGGCTATTATTTTTATATTACTTTTTTTACATAGAAAAACTATTGACTCAACAATAATCAGACTATTTTTATCTTCTAAAATATTTTTTATAAATGAACCATCTATTTTTAGATAGTCTGGTGAAAATTCCAAAAGCCTAGAAAAATTTGAACTTCTACTTCCAAAATCATCAATTGCAATTTTAAAGCCATGATATCTAAGCGAATTTAGTTGTGATAAAATTTCTGGTGAATCTAACGAATCTATATCTTCAAGTATCTCCAGCACCACTCTCGATGGATTTATATTATATTTTCTAGATTGTTTCAATAAGAAATTCTCTAAATAATTTAAGTATAAATCTGCATTCGTGATATTAATAGAAAACTCATAATCATTATTTGAAAACATTTTAAAACTCTGCTCAATCATCGTCCTTGTAACAAGAGACAATGTGCCCGTAAGCTTTGAAACCTCCATAAACCTATATGGAGAGATAATAGTTTCCTCATCGCGAATTCTTACCAAACACTCATATTTTTCTATTTTTTTTGTTTTATTGTTAATTATTGGTTGAAAAAATGGCTGCAAGCTTTCATTTTCAAAAGCATCTCTTAATTTATTTATCCAATAAACATTCTCTTTTTGTTTTTTTATAAATTCAGAATTAGAATCATATATCTTAGATGATCCTCTGCTGTGTTCTCTAAGTTCTTTTATAGCCGTTCTTGCATGGTTTAGGATATTATTTCCTTTGCCAATCGAGATACCAACACTAATAGAAGCTTTAACGGAAATATCATCAACATCTATATCTATTTGATTGAAAAAAGAGATCATTGATTCTGCCATATTAGATAATTGCTTTGTGTCTAGCATCTCTAAATTAACAATCGCGAACTCATCAAAATTAATCCTAAATACTCTTGAAAGTGCTGGTTTTGAGATATCTATAAGTCTTGATATTTCTATCAAAACCCTATCTCCAAAGTCAAAACCATACATATTATTGAAATTACTAAAATTATCTACATCAACTAGAAGCAGGTTTGCGTACGGAATCTCATCCAGATATTTTATAAGAGCAGATCTCTCATCTATATCTACAATTTTGCCACAGTTCATTTTTACTTCAATCTTTTTTTACAAAAATAAAGCTTTGCGGTTTAACTGCTTTGTACTTTGGCATACTCATACCAATATTTGCATTAATGTATGTTGGATCAGCTACCACAAATTGCTTAGCTTCAACATTTACTTTATCACCGTCTAACGGCACATAGATAGCTGTTGCCATATGATCATCATATTTCACACCAACAATCGACACATTAAAAAGTTCCTTCATAAGGTATGAGTATAAAATAGCACGGTCTTCACAATCTGATTTGCTAAAAAAGAGTGTCTCTTGCGCAAACATAACCTTTTCTCTACCAAATTGTTGATCATCTTGCTCATACACAAAAGATTTTTGAACAAAACTAAGAACAAAATTCATAGCATCGCTCGCCTGTTTACCGTCTATATATTTTTTAAGTGCAGGAACTAGAGCTTTATATGTTGCAGTATCAACTGGTGCATTAAAAAATGTATCATAGTCAGCTTGAGGATAAGTTGCCATAAAATCAATTAAATTTTTATTGTAGTTATATGGAACTTTATACTCTTTCCCAGCTTGAGAAAAACTCAAAGTTTTACTCTCTAATTTTTGTTCAAATTTTGGAAGTGAATCTAGAGATAAATTCAGAGGTTTCGTAGATCCTGGGTAATCTTGCTCATAAGAGTAAAGCTTTCCTACACTCCCTTTTGCATAATTATCAACCACATAGTACTTTTTACCTCCAAAGTTATAACTTGGAGTTGAGTATATAATCTTTTTTGAGTAGTGCATAACCACAACATGCTTCTCTGCAAAACCTACTTTTACAGCGAAACCGAGCTTATTAAAAAGAAACCAACTAAGAAGCTTTGCATCATCTTGATCTTTGTGGATTGCATTTGAAAGCTTCACAACAAGCAGATAAATACCCCAATCATTAAGATTCATCTCTTTTGAAGTTCTAATGACATCAGAGACTAAATCTTGATGTTCACTAGATGCTGCCGCACTAAAAAAGTTTGATATTCCTTGTTGATTTTGAGGATAAAATGAAGCTTTTTTAAGCTCTTTTGAAACATTAAAGCCAAGAGTGGAGCCATAAAATTCGATAGTTATATCTTTTTGCTTTATAGCTTCAGCTATTTTTTTATCAATCTTTGGCTCTGCAATTACTATTGGGAGTACTTTTGATATCTCTTTAGATGGCGTTTTAACAGCCTCTTTTACTGGCTGAGTTATTGGTTCTTTTACGGCTTCTGGTTCTATGATTTTTTTAATTTGAATTGTGATTTTTGGACCAACTGGTTTTGCTTCCATTGGCTTGGCTGGCGGTATCTCTTTTGGTTTTGGTTCTTTATAGAGGGGTGTTCCCTTATAAGCTTCATAACCCTTCCATTGCTCCTCTAAATACTTGTTAAAGGCGTTGTCTCTCTCATCTTTATATGACTTAAAAGAGTCGGCTTGTGACTTTTTAAAATCCTCAAAACTATCTTTTGCACTAAGCGCACTAAATGATACTATTAACATTAAACTAAAATGGCCAAACAGCTTGAATAATCTTGGTTCCCCAGCCCTGTTTTGTTGCACGCTCTACATCTCCCTCTGTTTTATATAAAATTTTTGCTTCACTAATCTTTGAAGAGCTAATCTTATTGTATTGGTCAATATCATATGGGCGGATAACACCACCTATTTGTATCATCTGCTTTTGATCATCAACTAAAATTTCTCTCTTTCCAGAGATAAAATAATTCCCATTTTGTAAAACTTTTATTATTCTAGCCGAAACAGTTGTGTTAAAAGCTGCGTCTTTTGTGGCACTTCCTTGCCCTTTATAAGCATTGTTTGAAGTACTATTAAACCCAATATTTGCTAATCCGTTTACCTTCCCAACAGCAGAACTAACTGCCGCATTTGCGCCAGTTGAAGTAAAAGCGCCACCACCCAAAGCCGATGTATCACTCTCGCTTAGCTGTTTTGAACCAGTGTTTGAACTTTTCGCACTCTCTGAAATCACAACAGTTACTATATCGTTGACATGCATAGCTTTATGATCTGAAAAGAGTGGATTATCGCCCTGCCCAAAGATACTACCAACTGCACCAAAATCTTTTTTGTCTTCAAGTGAAGGCATCTGCTCAACATAAACCGGCGGTTTAAAATCCATCTCAGGGTCTGTCAAATTTGCAGTGCATCCAGATGTAAAAAGTATAACACAAAAAGTTATGGTATAGAATAAAAAAGTTTTTTTCATAGTTATCGCTTTAGTTTTTTGTTATAATGATAGCAATAACAGTTCCACAAAAAGGCATAAATATGAGCTTAAGAGAGAAAATTAGTGAAGATGTAAAAGAGGCAATGAAAGCCAAAGATACAAAAAAAAGAGATGCGTTAAGACTTTTAATGAGTGCTTTTAAGCAGATAGAAGTTGATGAGAGAAAAGAGTTAAACGATGAAGATATTATCAAAATCATACAAACTCAAGTTAAAAGAAGAGACGACGCAGCTTCTCAGTTTAAAAGTGCGGGACGAAATGATTTAGTACAGATAGAACTTGATGAAATAGCTATCTATATGCCATACTTACCAAAACAACTGAGTGACGATGAGTTAAGCAGTGCTCTAAAAAAGATAATAAGCAGAGTTGGAGCAACAAGCGCAAAAGATATGGGAAAAGTTATGGGTACGGCCTCGAAAGAGCTCTCTGGAGTAGCAGATGGAAAAAGAGTAAGTGAGTGTGTAAAAACTCTTTTGAGCTAAACACTATCTACAAAACTACTTTTACTATAAGCATTAAGCCTATAGTAAAACGGTATTTTAAAAATCTTCTCCCTGGAACATCTCTGCTTTGAACTCAACTATTTTATTTCTTCCTGTACTTTTTGCCACATAAAGGGCAGTGTCAGCATACTTGATACATTTCCAAATAGTATCGCCATCAGTTGGGAATTTAGCCATTCCGATACTCATTGTTTTTTTGAGTTTTTCACTATGACCAACATCAAAAGAGAGAGCCGCAAACTCAGAATGAATCTTTGTAGCTACCATCATAGCGCCCTCATCAGTAGGATTGTTGAGTATGACAACAAACTCTTCCCCACCATAACGGATTGCCAAATCAGCTGAACGAATATTTTCTTTTAATACTTTAGAGAGAGCCACAATAACTTTATCTCCGACATCATGTCCATATGTATCATTGACCATCTTAAAGAAGTCAACATCAATCATCATAATTGTATAGCCTATTTTATTTCTGTTTGCTTGACTCATAATCTTGTCAATAGTCTCTTCTAAAAATCTTCTGTTATATAATCCAGTCATACCATCTCTAAGTGAAGTATCTCTTAATTTCTCCATAAGAATCTGACTCTCTATAACAGGTTTTGCTGCTTCTAAATAGTGTTTAATACTTGCAATATTTTTTTTCATCATATGCACTTCATCTATATTTTCAGATGTCATTGACACAGTTAGAGAAATATCATGATTTATGTTAAAAGGTATACAAACATAATTAATATTTTCATTAATACAAGCTTGGCACAAGTTTGGAAACTCTGTTGAAATCGTTACACTATTTGTTCTGTATGCTCTACAATTTGTTGCATCTTTATTTGTTTTCTCAAAACATATATTTTTATCTTCGGTACTAAAGATTAACTTTCTCTCAGAAGTAATATTGTTTGTCTCATAAAAAGCAAAATGACCAACATGATATTTTAGTTTTAAAATATCTATAATTCTTCTATAAACTTCATCTTTTGAGGCATCAAGCTCTATGGTTTTTTTGAACTTATATATATCAGAGAGTTCGTTGATGATTGTTTTTGCCTCATGAAGTGGGTCTGCCGATGAGACACATCCTTGAGGGATAAAGGTTGCAAGATTGTACTTAATATCACCGAAAGTCTCTTGCATTTTACTAAAGAGTGAGTTCATCTGCTCAACAACATCTTTAGCATCTCCGCCGACTTTTGTCTCAAAATTATGAGTAAAATCTCCACTGTATGCTTTTTTAATACCATCTTGAAGATTTGAGAAGAGTTTCATATATGGAGAAACATATCGGTTAATCAGGAAAAGAACGACGACAATAAATAGTAAATTGATACCGAAAATTTTCAAAATAGTCATCATGCCACTATTTCTCATATCACTTATATCAAACTCCATGCTTACAATTCCAAGCGTGTCACCTTTTTGCACATTATGACAAGTCAAGCAGTTTGTATCACCAATTGGAGCTGTTGCTTTGTATGGAATTGTTACCCTGAGTATCGTACTATCTGCGTTTTCTGTTATCTTCTTTATACTATTACCACTTAGCAGAACTTCTTTATCTATTGCATCTCTTACATTTTCAGTATAAAGACCTTTTCCATACTGCTTAACAACACCTTCTCCTCTTGCTATCCATAATGACTTTACATTATTACTTGTTTCAATTTTATTTAAAAAGTATTCTCGTTTGTCCATTATGCCATTAACCATATGAGCCGTTAGCCCGTCTTTTACAATATTGGCGGCCATCTGTGATTTTTCAATAGCGCTATTTATACTATAATCTCTAAAGTTGAGAGAAATATTAATTATCGTAGCCGCCGTTAAGCCTAGCAGCATAAAAGTTACAACGAGTAAAAGTCTTGCTTTTGTGGTCATTTTTAATCACTTTACTAAAAAATTTATTGCTTATATTATCTGAAAAAAATAAAAAAAGACTTTAACACTATTGACATGTTTTTAATTATAAAACTACTTTTTAATGCTATTTATTTTAATTCTATTATCAACATTATAAATTCTTATAAAGAGAGAGATAGAAATATAACTCTCTTAAAAATATTATTTTTTCAACCCAAATAAGAGTTATAAAATAGATTTAATAGTTCAAATAAAGTAAGTAGATGATAATATTTCGGCTCATCGACAAGCTTGCGTTTAGAGCAGTCCAAAAATATAAGAAAAATTAAGGTAAAAAAACAAACATGAATTTAAAAGATAAAATTTTAACAGGCAAGAGAGTCTCATTTGATGAGGCATTAACCCTATATGATATAGATTTGTTTGATTTGGGCGATTTGGCGGATAACATCAGAAAAAAGATGCACGGTAAAAAAACATATTTCAACATAAATCGTCATATAAATCCAACCAATGTTTGCGCAGATGTGTGTAAATTTTGCGCATACAGCGCCACTAGAAAAAATCCAAACCAATACACTATGACTCATGAGCAGATTATGGATATTGTAAAAGATATAGATTCTCGCGGGATAAAAGAGGTGCATATTGTCTCTGCACATAACCCAAATACTGGGCTGGAGTGGTACTTAGAAATATTTAAAAAAATTAAAACTGCTTATCCGCATCTTCATATAAAAGCACTCACTGCAGCTGAAGTTGATTTTTTGTCTCGCGAATATGGCAAAAGCTATGAAGAGATTCTTGATTTGATGGTTGAAAATGGTGTTGATTCTATGCCAGGTGGCGGAGCGGAGATATTTGATGAGAAAGTTCGTGACTTCATCTGTAAAGGCAAAGTTACATCCGATCAGTGGCTTGATATTCATCAAAAGTGGCATGAACGCGGCAAGAAAAGTAATGTTACTATGCTTTTTGGACATGTAGAGAGTAGAGCAAATCGCATAGACCATATGATGAGAATCAGAGAGCTTCAAGATGTCACTGGCGGTTTCAACTGCTTCATCCCGCTTGTTTATCAGACTGAAAACAACTACCTAACCATAAAAGAACCACTGACTGCAAATGAGATTTTAAGAACCATGGCAATCTCTAGAATAGTCTTAGATAATGTACCAAATCTAAAAGCGTATTGGGTTACTTCAACTATAAATCTAGCTTTAGTGGCGCAGGAGTTTGGTGCAAATGACCTTGATGGAACTATAGAAAAAGAGTCCATAAATTCTGCTGCTGGCGCAAAAAGTGCAAATGGAGTTGATCTGGATGAGCTTGTCGGGGTTATAAAAAATAGTGGTTTTACGCCAGTTGAGCGCGATAGTCTATACAATGAGATAAAAGTCTGGTAATTTGAGGATACAAAATTGAGTACATTAACACGAGAGACAAAACTAACACTTCTTTATATATTTATAGCTCTTCTTTTCTCTATTGCGGCTAGAATGATTTGGTACTACCAATTTTATGGCTATGAGCCATTTATACATGATGGTCAGTTTATGATAAACACAAATGATGGCTACTATTGGGCAGAGGGAGCAAGAGACATCTTAGCTGGACATCATGAGCTAAATGATCTATCCCCAGTCACCGAAGTGGTATCAAAATTTGCAGCATTTTTTGCTTATATATTGCCATTCTCATTTGAAACCATTATCCTTTTTATGCCAATGGTGCTCGGCTCTCTTGTTGTAATACCAATAATTCTTATAGGTAAAAGTTTAAAAAATCTAGAGCTTGGTTTTATTGCTGCACTACTGGCAAGCATTGCAAATAGCTATTATAATAGAACAATGATAGGCTACTTTGACACAGATATGCTAAATATAGTTCTTCCTATGTTTTTATTGTGGTCAATAATTTGGGCAATAAAAACAGACGAAGAGAAATATCTGCTCATAACAGCACTTGATATTTTAGTCTATAGATTGTGGTATCCACAGAGCTATTCACTGGAATTATCATTTTTTACTCTTATACTCTTTTATGTGCTAGTTTTTGATAGAAAAAATTTATTTAACTATAAACTCTTAGCAATTATGATGATTGCTATGCTAAACATTGACATATATATAAGATTTCCGCTGATTACTGCTATATATTTCGTATATAAACAGAATAAATTTGATAAATTTGTTTATTATATATTGGGAGTCTCAATCATTTTATTTTTTGTTTCCGGCGGTTTTAATCCTGTTTGGGATCAATTAAAAGGATATGTTTTCAAAGATGCTCTAATCGTAGGTGAGCATGGAATGAGGCTCCATTTCTTCTCGGTTATGCAAACAGTCAGGGAAGCCGGTCATATTCCTTTTGAAGTTTTTGCGCAGAGGATAAGTGGAAGCGTTATCGTTTTTGCTCTCTCTATTGTTGGCTATATCTATCTTGTTTTTAGGCACAAAGTGATGCTTATTGCTATTCCTCTTATTGGGCTTGGTTTTTTGGCGAGCGTTGGTGGACTTAGATTTACTATCTACGCCGTACCTATCTTGGCTTTTGGTGTTGCATTTTTGATAACAGAAGTTGCTAGATTTATACCAAATATTAAAATAAAAATCTTGACTATATTTACACTCACGGTTGTGATTTTATCTCCAAATATCCAGCATATAGTGGAGTATAGAGTTCCGACCGTATTTAACTCTGATGAAGTTAAGGTTTTAGAGATGCTAAAAGCAAAAGCATCCAGAGAAGATTATGTTGTTGCATGGTGGGATTTTGGTTATCCTATCCGCTATTATGCTGACATGAAAACACTGATTGATGGCGGAAAACATGATGGAAGTGTAAATTTTCCAGTTAGTTTTATGCTGACAAATCCTGCCGAATTATCAGCAAAAATAGCAAGACTTGATGTCGAATATACCGAAAAAGGTTTCAAAAAAAATGCAGAGACAAACGAAACAGCTACCTCAAACATAGAACAAATAAGTAAGGATTATGGTTACGACGACACTAATGATTTTCTATACTCACTCCAAACAGATATAAAACTTCCACAAAAAACAAGAGATATCTATTTTTATCTACCATTTAGAATGTTAAGTATCTACTCAACTGTTGCCTCTTTTTCAAATATAAACCTTATGAATGGGGAGATGGGCAAAGAGCCAAATCTCTATAGCAGCAACAATTTTGAACAAAAAGGTGATATTGTTGACCTAGGAAATGGCTTTTTATTTAACACAAAAGAAAAAACGATAACTGTCTCAAAAGAGAAAATCCCACTAAAGAGGTTTGTTCAAACAGGATATGACAAAGAACTTAACTTTAGTAAAAGAGTGGATGTTTTTAATGAGAGCGCAAACTTAAGCATAATATATATGTCAAGCTATAATACTTTTTTAGTCCTTGATGAGAAGACATACAACTCGCTATATATCCAGTTGATGGTGCTTGAAGAGTATAATAAATCGCTATTTGAACTAGTTGTACAAAATCCACATGCAAAAGTTTATAAGCTAAAAATTTAAGCCCCCGTTGGATAAAATTTTTAGCAAAAGCGAGCAAAAGGTTCTAAATATGCCAAAAGATAAAACAAAAATAAAAAAATGTCTCTTTCCGGCCGCTGGATATGGAACAAGATTTCTTCCTGCCACAAAAGCAATCCCAAAAGAGATGTTACCAGTACTTACAAAACCACTTTTGCAGTATGGAGTAGAAGAGGCAATAAGTGCAGGAATAGAGACAATGGCAATAGTCACTGGTCGCGGAAAAAGAGCCATAGAGGATCACTTCGATGTATCTTATGAGCTAGAGCATCAGATAAAAGGGACATCAAAAGAGCACTATTTAACAGAGATTAGAGATGTTATAGAAAAATGTACATTTTCATATACTAGGCAGATTGAAATGAAGGGTTTGGGTCATGCAATTCTTTGTGGTGAAACTCTTATCGGCAATGAACCTTTTGCTGTAATCCTAGCCGACGATTTGTGTGATAATGATGGAGACTCAGTACTATCTCAAATGGTAAAACTATACGATAAGTACAGATGCTCCATTGTTGCAGTCGAAGAAATTCCACTAGAAGATAGTAATAAGTATGGCATTGTAACTGGAAAAACAGAAGAAGACGGTGCTATTAGAATTACAGATATGGTTGAAAAGCCAGACCCAAAAGATGCACCATCAAATCTAGCTATTATCGGCAGATATATCTTGACTCCAGATATTTTTGACATCTTGCAAGAGACAAAACCTGGCAAAGGTGGAGAGATTCAGATAACCGATGCATTGCTTGTCCAAGCGAAAAAAGGCGGAGTAATCGCCTATAAATTTAAAGGCAAGAGATTTGATTGCGGAAGCATAGATGGTTTTGTGGAAGCTACAAATTATTTTTATGAAAAATGGTAACAACTAGATGAAATATTTTAGCAACTTTAATCCAACCCTATCAGATAAAAACATATTTGATCAAATAGTAAAAGAAAAAGAGCATATAGGCTACTATAATCTTGCAACTCAAGACACAACTCTTTTTAAGAAGTATGCAAAAACCATCAAACAGTCCAATATAGTTGTCATAGGAATTGGTGGGAGTACACTTGGCACTTATGCAATATATAAATTTTTAAAACACTCAAAAAAGCTCGACAAAAAACTATATTTTTTAGAAACAACTGATCCAATAGATATAAAATCAAAAGTTGAAGCTATAGACCTACACGACACGCTCTTTGTTGTTATATCAAAATCAGGAACAACAGTTGAGACAGTTTCCATTTTAAAGTATATAAACTCTCTTATTAAATGCGACAAAAACAATACACTAATCATAACAGAGAGTGACTCTAAGCTAAACGAATATGCAAAAGCAAATAATATGAAATGTTTTGAGATACCAAAAAATGTAGGTGGGCGATTTTCTGTTTTTAGTGCGGTTGGCTTAGTCCCGCTTGCTATCGTTGGCATAGATATTGACGAGCTACTTCATGGCGCTAAAGATGTTTACAACTCGTTTTTCTTGAAAGAGGAGAGCTATAAAAGAGTACTTAAAAAAGCTAGATTTTTTGTAGAGTATAAAAATAGTTTCAATATAAATGTAGTTTTTTCTTACTCATCAAGACTTGAAGGTTTCAACAAATGGTATATCCAACTTTGGGGCGAGAGTCTTGGCAAGATAGATATCAACAACTCAAGACAAGGCTTAACTCCAATAGGAATCATAGGACCCATAGACCAACACTCGTTTTTACAGCTAATAGTTGAGGGCAAAAGAGACAAAACAGTAACGGTTATAAAAATAGATGATTTTGACAGTGATTTGATAATTCCACCAATAAAGCTAGAAGGACTCTCTGAGCTTAATTATCTGGATAACATAAAATTTTCATCCCTCATAAACAAACAAGCGGATGCTACAATAGAGTCCATAAATAACCTGCAAGATATCCCCTGCGATGTAATCACCATAGGCGGGGTAAGCGAGAGAAGTTGCGCCGGGCTTATGTATGAGTATGAGCTTCTAACATCAGTTTGTGCAAAATTTATGCACATTGACGCGTATGATCAGCCAGGAGTAGAAGCTGGAAAAATTATACTAAAAGAGAAGCTAGAACACAAATACTAATGAACATAGATAAAAAAATACTAAATATTTTAGCAATAATAGCACTATCGTCAATTACATTTTTATGGACATTTTTTATATTTCATATTCAAGTTGATCTGATTGTTATTTTTAGTGTCATATCTATTCGCCTTATGGCTTCATTTTTGATTTTTAATGACTACTCACTCTCTTGGTCCAAAGCCTCACAAAAGACATTTCTCACAAAGAGCTTTGTTTATATAGTTGCCTTTTTGATCTCTGTCCCACTCTTTTATACAAAGATTACAATTGCTTTTTTGGCTTCTGAACTCTTCTTATATCTTTTTAGTATTAACTTTGCTATGTATTTTTACCATTATCTAATAAACAAAAGTAATGTCATAAAAACAAAGTCAGTGGTAATTTATGGTGCTGGCAATGATGGAATCAAACTGAGTTATGAACTTGCAAATAGTGAATACAAAATTAAATTTTTCATAGATGATGACAAAGCTTTACAAAACCGTTCAATAGACTCTATTCCTATACTTTCGAGAGAAAAGTTTAAAGAAAAAACTGTTAATAAAAAAGTTGATTTACTTGCTATCGCGACTACACATAAAGATAAAACAAAAGAGATATATGATGATCTGCGTAATCTATTTTTAGAAATTAAAATTCTATCATCTGCCGATAATATACTAGAAGATGGCAGGCTACAATCCGAGCTAAAAAATATCTCCATAGAAGACCTTTTAGCTCGCTATCCAAAGGATTTAGATAAAGAAAAAATTGCTCTATTCATTAAAGAAAAAGTTGTTTTAGTTACAGGTGCTGGCGGAAGTATTGGTCGTGAAATATGTAAACAACTCCAAAGATATGGTGCAAGAAAAATAGTTGCAATTGATAATAGTGAGTATAACCTCTATGCCCTGCTTGAGGAGATAAAAGGTGTAGAGTGCGTTGGAATTATGCAAAATGTAGTAAACAGAGATATTTTAGAGAATAGCTTTAAGACACATAGGCCTCAAATTGTAATTCATGCAGCAGCGTATAAACATGTATCACTAGTTGAAGATAATATACAAGAGAGTATTATAAACAATGTTATAGGCACTAAAAATATTATTGATCTATCTATAAAATATAACACAGAGAAGTTTGTGTTAATATCAACAGACAAAGCGGTAAGACCTACAAGCATAATGGGGGCAACTAAGCGAATCTGCGAGCTTTATGCCCAAAACGCAGTTTCTTCAGAAAACTCTCCTGTTTACGAAGAAAAAAATAAGACAGAGATTGTGTCAGTTAGATTTGGTAATGTATTGGGAAGCAGTGGCAGTGTGATTCCAAAGTTCAAGTCCCAAATAGAAAATGGTAACAATATAACAGTAACCCATCCTGATGTCACAAGATTCTTCATGCTTATCTCAGAGGCCTGTGAACTTGTACTTCAAGCTGCTTCTATTGGTAAGGGAGGAGAGATATTTATCCTTGATATGGGAGACTCTGTAAAAATTGTAGATTTAGCTAAAAAAATGATTGAACTTAGCAATAAAGAGAACATAAAGATAGAGTTTATCGGCTTGCGCTCAGGAGAAAAACTCTTTGAAGAGTTACTTGTAGATGAAGCTGACTATACAACTGAGTATAACTCTATTACAGTTGCAAAGCCTACAAAATACAATATATGCAAGCTAAATGCAGATATAGAAGAGCTACTTTGTATTGACAATAAGCTGAAAAAATTAAAAGAAATTGTTCCTGAATTTAATCATTTTGTAAATTAAAATTATTCAATTATAAAAACCAAAATGGCTTGTTTGTCGATGTTATTTATACTTTTTGTTGATAAAAATATAAAAATCAGATAAAATCTCAAAAAAACAAAGAGTTTCTTCTTTCGTGTTAGATTTCTTGACATTTATCACAGAAGTTCTATAAATTTTATGGGGTTGTAATTTTGTGGAGAATTGATAAGCGGATATTGGCACAATTTGATTTTTTTTCTATTGTCCTAATCATCCCTCTTGTGCTTACTTCAAACTGGCTAATTAACGAAGCAGTTCAAATGCTTGCTCAAAAACAACTAGCCTATATTGGTGTTGCAACTTTATCATTTATTGGTATCTTTTTCCTACCAATTCGTAAAATGAACTGGTTAATTCCGCTTGTATATTGGACTGCAATCGCCCTCCTTTTGGGAGTTGAGGTTTTTGGTCACTCAAGACTTGGTGCTCAAAGATGGATAGATATACCATTCATTAATGCAACAATCCAACCCTCTGAGTTTGTAAAACCTGCCCTTATTTTGATGTTGGCTTACCTTATAAATAAAAAACCACCACCAATCAACGGATACAGAATAAAAGATTTTTTAAAAATAAGTTTTTACATAATTCTTCCATTTATCTTAATTGCCAAAGAGCCAGACCTAGGAACAGCAGTCGTTATCTTTCTTCTTTGTTATAGCGTCCTTTTTTTTATAGGGGTTTACTGGAAGATATGGGCTTTTATCTTTAGTGCAATGCTTCTATTTTCACCAATTGCATATAAGTTTTTACTGCACGATTATCAAAAAGAGAGGATTACGGATTTTATAGGCAAAAAACCATCTTATCATGTGCAACAATCAATAATCGCAATAGGTTCAGGTGGGTTAACTGGCAAAAGCAAAGAAGACTCAACGCAGACACAGATGAAGTTTTTACCAATTGCTACAAGCGATTTTATATTTGCTTATCTTGTCGAGAGAACAGGTTTTTTGGGTGCTTTTGGGATAATATCTATCTATATCATACTTATACTGCATCTCATAAGCTTAAGCATATTTAGCAGTGATTACTATATTAAAGTAATCACTGCGTCCATATCCTTTATGATATTTATATATATGGGTGTAAATATTGCCATGACCATAGGGTTTGCACCCGTAGTAGGTGTCCCCCTACCAATGTTTAGCTATGGTGGAAGTAGTTTTATGAACTTTATGATTCTTTTTGCGATAATGCAGAACTTTATAACATTTAGATACAAAGATCTCTACGATAGAGGCGGAAAAAAGAGTTTTGTTTAAAGCAGTATAGATGAAAAAATAGATTTGATGGCATATGAAGTTTGTCAATTTCAAACAAAAATGTGCTTTTATAGAATTAGTAATATTTGCTTGAGTCTGGATTAGTTTTTAGTATTTGTAATATTTAAAAAGTGTGGCGCGGTGGACGGGGCTCGAACCCGCGACCCCCTGCGTGACAGGCAGGTAATCTAACCAACTGATCTACCACCGCGCATTTATTAGAAGCAAATTTTAATGGAACATACTTAAATATGAGAGTTAAAATTTAACGAAGTATAATTAAAAAATGGTGGGCATTACAAGACTCGAACTTGTGACATCTACCTTGTAAGGGTAGCGCTCTACCAACTGAGCTAAACGCCCATTTTTCACTAATACATAACACCAAAAGAGTGGCGACCCCTAAAGGATTTGAACCTCTGTCCCTACCATGAAGTGATAGTGTCCTTGGCCACTAGACGAAAGGGTCACTTTCATAAACAAAAAGGCTTTAAATAAAACTTGTTTTTTGATTTTAGATGTGCTAAGGTTTTGGCGAAGTGTACAAAAGTACATGAGTCAAAAGCTTCGTGCATATAAAACAAAATGGTGGGCATTACAAGACTCGAACTTGTGACATCTACCTTGTAAGGGTAGCGCTCTACCAACTGAGCTAAACGCCCTAAAGTGGCGCGGTGGACGGGGCTCGAACCCGCGACCCCCTGCGTGACAGGCAGGTAATCTAACCAACTGATCTACCACCGCGCATAAATATTTTTTTTAAATGGTGTCCTGTGATGGATTCGAACCATCGGCATCCTCATTAAAAGTGAGATGCTCTACCAGCTGAGCTAACAAGACGATTTCTCTGTTTTCTTTAGAGGACGAAATTATAGGCAAATAGGTTTTGATTGTCAAGATAAAAAGGACTAAATTTAAAAAAAAGTCTCTTTATCTAGCAGTATCAACATCTTTATTGCAAAAAGAACACTCTGTTCTTGAATATAATTTCTATCACCATCTAGGTTAATCTCTATTTCACTATGTTTAGTTTTACTTCTTACTCCGATATGAACAGTACCAACTGGCTTGAACTCAGTTCCACCGCCATCACCAGCAATTCCGCTTATAGATATAGCGTAATCCGCCGCACTAACATTGAGAGCCCCAGCGCTCATCTCAGACACAACCTCATCGCTTACCGCGCCATACTCTTCTAGCGTAGTGCCATCAACACCTAGCCAATTCTCTTTTAGTGCATTTGAGTATGTAATCAAAGAGCCGTCAAATATTTTTGAAGAACCATTATTTTTAGTAAAATAATAACTCAAAAGTCCGCCGGTACAACTCTCAGCAAAAGTGATTTTTTTATCTTTTTGGAATAATTTTTCTATAATATAACTAGCAATAGATGTTGCACCAATGACCTTTTTTGGTAAAAGTTGCTTTGACGCTGCAATAAACTTAGAGATATTTCCATGCTTTTTGCTTCTTATCTCAACCCTTAACCACCCATCTATCAACTTAATCATATCTAGCTTTACATCATAAGTCTGTGATATTGGAGAGAGAAGTGCTATTGCACTCTCTTTATCCTCTTCAAAAAGATGCAGAGTTGCTCTAGAGTCCTCAAAGCTAAGCAAAATCTCTGGAAATTTTTGCATCTCATCTACTTGTAAAATATTCGCAATAGAACCATTATGCTTGACAACATAACTCCCCCCCTCAAAGACCAAACATTTAGATGGAATCAAAATGCCATCTTTTAATATTTGATTATCACTCGTTGCTGTACATATAAGTTTTCCTATGGTTGAAAAGAGTCTTTTTGTTGTAACTACTATTAGTTTATTTGATGAATTTAGCTCCTGTTCAAGATATAAGAATAGGGAGTTATCACTCTCTTTAAAGTATGAAACAGAGTCAATAAAATCTGTTTTTTTCTCTATTTGTCTGATTACATACTCTCTGAGCGAATGGTTATATATAAACTTATTTCCAATAAATAAAAGATGTAATTTCATATATTTTATAGCCTTTTTTAGCAAATTATTTGGCTTATTATATCACTCTTATAGGCGTTTAAACACTTTATAGATACAATGCAGAAATTTTACAAACCCCCAGAGGCACTTATGGATTACAAAGATACACTACTCTTACCTACTACAACTTTTGCCATGCGAGGCGATTTAATCAAGAATGAGCCTATAAGATACAGCGCTTGGAACAACAATAAAATATATGAAAAAATGAAAAATAACCGCAAGGGTGCAACAAGTTTCACTCTTCATGATGGTCCCCCATACGCAAACGGGCATACTCATATTGGACATGCACTAAATAAAATTTTAAAAGACATCATTGTTAAACATAACTATTTTAATGGAAAATCTGTTCGTTTTACTCCTGGTTGGGATTGTCATGGACTGCCAATTGAGCAACAAGTTGAAAAAAAGCTAGGCGGAAAACAGAAAAAGGAGCTGCTAGAGACTGCTAAAATCAGAGAGCTTTGCCGTGCTCATGCGTCAGAGTTTGTAAATATACAGCGAGATGAATTTAAGCAATTGGGTATTTTAGCTGATTGGGAAAATCCTTATGTGACGATGGATTACAAATTTGAAGCAAATATATATAGAACACTTTGTAGCGTAGCAAAAAAAGGTCTTTTAATCGAGAGAAGCAAACCTGTTTTTTGGTCATGGGCCGAGAGAACTGCACTTGCTGAGGCTGAAGTTGAGTATGAAGACAAAGAGTCTCACTCTATTTTTATTGCGTTTGAATTAAGCAATGATGCAAAAACTAAACTTAGTATTACAACTAAAGCTGCTTTAGTAATTTGGACAACAACTCCTTGGACAATCCCAGCAAATACAGGTATCTCGCTAAATCCAAATGAAGATTATGCACTTACAACGGACGGCTATATAGTTGCAAAAACACTTTTGGAGTCTCTAAGAGAACAAAATATTGTAAATGGTGATATTGCAAAAACTTTCAAATCTAGTGAGTTTGAAAATCTTTTAGCAATCAACCCACTAAATGGCAGAACTTCTCGCATCGTTTTAGGAGAGCATGTTTTAGTAGACAACGGAACCGGTTGTGTTCATACGGCTCCTGGACATGGCGAAGATGACTACCGCGTTGGTCTTGTTTATGACTTAGAGGTTGTTATGCCAGTTGATGAAACTGGATGTTTTGATACGAGCGTTGTTACTCTTGGTCTGATTCCAAATGGCGAGGATTTTGTTGGTCGTCACATTTTCAAATCAAATGATGATTTAATCACACTAATGGGCGAGAGTGTTCTAAAAGTAAGTAAATTTACCCACTCATATCCGCACTGCTGGAGAAGTCACACTCCTCTAATCTTTAGAGCAACAAAGCAGTGGTTTATAAGTGTAGATGCTAAGCCGAACGAGCAAAATGAGACACTAAGAGAAATCGCTCTTAGTGAGGTTGAAAAGACTCTTTTCTTTCCTGAGAGTGGAAAAAATAGACTAAGATCTATGGTTGAAAATCGCCCAGACTGGTGTATTTCTCGTCAAAGAGATTGGGGTGTTCCGATAGCATTTTTCAGAGTAAAAGCTACTGGTGAGGCTATATTTGAAGAGAAGATTTTAAATTTTATTGCTATGATTTTTGAAATGAAGGGAAGCGATGTTTGGTACTCAATGCCAATAGAAGAGCTTCTTTACCCAGGTTCTGGTTATAAAGCTGATGAACTTGAAAAAGTAACAGATATTTTAGATGTCTGGTTTGATAGTGGCTCAACATGGAACGCCGTACTAAAATCTCGCAACTATGATGCCGGAGAGTATCAAGCTGACTTGTATGTTGAGGGAAGCGATCAGCATCGCGGATGGTTCCAATCATCAATGTTCTTAAGTGCTGCAGTTGAGCATAAAGCACCCTATAAAGCAGTTCTTACTCACGGTTTTACAGTGGATGAAAAAGGCGAGAAGATGTCTAAGTCAAAAGGCAATGTTGTCGCACCAGAACAGGTTTTAAAAGAGTATGGAAGTGAGATTCTTAGACTTTGGGTAGCCTCAAGTGATTATCAAGGAGATCTGAAAATCTCTCAAAATATTCTCAAACAAACTGCCGAAAACTATCGTAAACTTAGAAATACTTTTAGAATTATGCTAGCAAATATCAGCGACTTAAAGACGATAACTCCACACAGTGAAATGGGAGAGCTGGATAAATGGATACTTACAGAAGCAAAAGGTGTATTTGGAAGAGTTCATAAATCGTTTAGCGAATACAACTTTGTTCATGGTATGAGCATGTTAAACAACTTTATCGTAAATGAGTTAAGTGGAATCTACATCGACATCACAAAAGATAGTCTCTACTGCGACGGCGTTAGTGATCCAAAAAGAAACTCCAGTCAAAGTGCCATGGCAATTATGACGAAATCTCTTTTGGTTTTAATCGCTCCGATTTTAACTTATACGGCTGATGAGATTATAGAGCATGCTCCTTCAATCATAAAAGGCGATGCAAAAGATATATTTGATTTTGTCTATGAAGATATAAAAATAGAAGATTATGATTTCAATATTGACTACATGAGCAGCGCAAGAGAAGGCTTTTATGAGATAGTTGATACTCTGAAAAAAGAGAAAATCATTAAAAATACTTTAGAGTTAGTAATTATAACTCAATCTAAAATAGTCTCTAAAATGGATAAAACTGCCGCAGAAGATTGGTTTGTTGTCTCCGGTATCTCAGATGAAGAACCAACAGAAGAACTTGGGAAATTTGAGGTTGATGGAGATATATTTGTTATCCAAAAAGCAACCAAAGCGAAATGCCCTAGATGTTGGAAATATCAATCTCATGACGAAGAGAGTATTTGTGAAAGATGCTCAAAGGTAGTAAATGCCTGATTTTTCACAGCCTGTTGAGAGCTCATTTATCGTAACTACTATTGTTGCGATATTTGTTCTAATTAATATTGGAATATTTTTGGTAAAAAAATTCAAGTAAACACGCATCTAAAAACTCATATTAGTATTTGATGTTATGCGCTTTTGTAAAAATATGTTAAAAAGAGTCAACATTAAATATTACACCATCTATAAGCAAATAGTTCTGTCGCTTTTGTTATCATAATAAAAAGAAGAATTTTCTATTTAAAGTACACTACGACCTTGGATAACACGAATTAAAATCACCACGATTGCAATAACAAGAAGGATATGAATAAATCCACCCATAGTGTATGAGCTGGCAAGTCCAAGCAGCCAAAGCATAACTAAGATAATTGCAACCGTTTCAAGCTATATAAAGCCAGACGATAACCATTTTATTTACTTCTTATAAAGTGAATAGACTACTACCATCTGAATTCTGACATTTTCCACTTTTGTAAGCACAGTTTGCAATTTACACTTACAAAATACCTTTCATGATTATCTCTACTATTGGTGTTTTATTTGCTGTTCATCCTACAGAGCATAGCAAACAATATAACATGCTCTTTAAAACCATATACACATTTAGCTATAATCCCAACAATAATTTAAAAAACAGGATATTTTAATGATTACATTAAAAGAAGCTCTAAAACTAAATAAAGAAGATTTAAATAAATTTAAAGAAGATTTAAAAGCAAAAATCGAAGCGGATTCTGAGCTTAATGCTTACATTGATGTCAACAATGTGGGCGATGGTGTTCCGATTGCCATCAAAGACAATATTCAAGTAAAAGATTGGTCTGTTACTTCTGGCTCAAATATACTTCAAGGCTACATCTCGCCGTACAACGCTACTGTTATCGAGAAGATGTTAAGTGCTGGACTTAGTGCGTTTGGCAGAACAAATATGGACGAATTTGCTATGGGTTCAACTACGGAATCAAGCTTTTATGGCAAAACGCTAAACCCTAGAAATCGTGACTGCGTTCCAGGTGGAAGTAGTGGAGGAAGTGCGGCTGCTGTTGCTGCTGGTCTTGCTATTGCTGCTCTTGGAAGTGACACTGGTGGGTCTATCCGCCAACCTGCTGCGTTTTGTGGAATCGTTGGGATGAAGCCGACTTATGGACGAGTTAGTCGTTATGGCTTAGGTGCTTACGCTTCTTCTCTTGATCAAATTGGTCCTATGACTCAAAATGTTGAAGATGCCGCAATTTTGTATGACATCATCAGCGGACATGATGAAAAAGATTCAACTTCAGCAAACATGAACGACAAAGTATCTGATAAACTAGACGCTTCTAGAAAACTTCGCGTTGCTGTACTTCCTAAACATATTGAAAATGCAAGCGACGAAGTAAAAAAAGCTTATGCACAAGCCATAGAAGCACTAAAAGCCTCTGGACATGAGATAGTTGAAAAAGAGTTAATGGACGCTAAATTTGACATCTCTGCTTACTATATCACAGCAACCGCTGAAGCTACGACAAATTTGGCTAGATATGACGGTATCCGCTATGGAAACCGCGTTGATGGCAAAAATCTCGAAGACACTTTTATTCAAACTCGTAGCAACGGCTTTGGTGATGAAGTAAAACGCCGCATCCTATTAGGAAACTTTGTACTCTCAAGCGGATATTATGAAGCATACTATGTAAAAGCGCAAAAAGTACGCCACATCATCAAAGATGAGTATGTAAAAATCTTTGAGGATGTTGATTTGATACTCTCTCCGATTGCACCTGGTACCGCACCTAAATTTGGAGAGCTTAAAAACCCAATGGACATGTACTTGAGTGATTTGTACTCCATCAGCGTAAACCTTGCAGGGCTCCCTGCTCTATCGCTTCCAATATGTAATGCCCAAAACGGTATGCCTGTTGGACTTCAACTAATTGCTAAAGCCTATGATGAGCAGACACTTTTTGATGGTGCGCTTAGCTTAGAAAAAAAGCTAGGATATAAAGCTTAAAAAAATAAGCTTCTTATCCATAAGATATCTAATATAAAGCAGTAAAATAAGTTACTAAAAATGGCTACAGTATAAATTATACTACAGCTGTATAGTATCACCGGATTATTGAACTTAATAACCACTTCTTACAAAATATGAATTAATTCAACTTCGAGCTATTTGAGATAAGCTAATGGGCTTATTTTTTCTTTTTTGCTTTAGTTTCATTAGCTAATATAGAAAGTGCATTTTTAGCTTTAGCATTAGTAGGGTCAAGTTCAAGGATATTCATATAGTTCTCTTTTGCGGACTTGAAGTCACCTTTTTTATAATAAACATAACCTAAAGAGTCATATGCTTCCAGCATGGAAGCATCTTTATCAATTACTTCTTTTAAAACTTCCAAAGCTTCATCAAACCGCTCAAGATCACCGAGTGCAATCGCCATATTTAAAGTCGCAGGAAGGTAATCACTCTGAATAGCCAACGCTTTTTTATACTCTTTAATCGCTTCTTCTTTTTTATTTTCGTTAAAAAAATCTGCACCCTTTTCAAACAACGGTGCAGCCTGCTCTATTGCTGTCTCGGGCATTTTAACCTGATCAATATCTTCTGCCGCTACAATATAATTTGCTTTTGAATAATCACTATCAAAGTCAAATATCTCTATCTTTGAAAATGGAAGTACACTTATAGCAAATACCTCATCCACACCGCTTGTAAATTCTACAAAAGAGACAATTTTTCCTGTTTTAATATTCACTATCCAGACGCCGCTTACTCGTTTTAATAGTTTTGTGATCGGAAGACCACTAAATGTCGCGCTCTCTCTAACTTTTGATAGCCCTACAAAGGCAAAATCCCCAACAATTTGAAGTCCTCGCGTAAATCCAGGAAGAGATACCACTTCTATCAGCTTTTTCTTTTTAAAATCATAATAGGATAAAGCTCCTTTTCCTGACTCAAGAACCCATAGTTTCTCTTGGTGCCATCGTGGAGAATGTGGCATACTCAGCCCTTTGACTAAAATCTCATTGGTCTTTATATCCATTAAGATTCCGCCATTTGCTTTGTTGGATCTCCATCCTAGCGGCTCATCTGTCTCGCCAAGAGCTGTCACATATCTGGGTTCGCCATCACGAGTACAAAAACCATTTAGATGACATTTGTCAATTGGCTGCAGGAGTGTTATAAACGGAGGTTTCCAGATTGGTTTAAAACTGCTGTTGGATTCTTTAATACATAGACATGAAAATTTGGTATTAATAAAGTACAGTTCATTGTTGCAATATTCCATCTCATGAATATCGATGTCGGCCGTGAAGTGAATATTCTGTGGTAGATAGCACGCATCATAGGTCTTTCCATCTTCGAGTTTACTGGTCACACTGCTGTAGTTTGCAAACTGGTAAATTCCATGTCCCAAACCCGCCCAAAGCTTCCCACTACTTGTAAACATTCCCATAGGGCGAGGAAAATCTTTATAACGGATGTCAAATGCATTATTATGCTGACCCATTATCATAATTTTACCACCTTGGTAGGTACTCATAAGAATAGTGCTTCTCATCTGTTTTAAGAATTCTACGATATTTACGGAGTAAGTAAAATCAATTTTCTGATTATCAAGTTTAGATGGTTTCATTATTTGACCTTTGTTAAAAATATCTGATATTCTTTTTCCAGCCTGTCATGGTGGGTTGCATTGACCTCATAATATTGAATCAATTCTTTATTTTTAAATCTGTTTCTATAAGATATAAATACTTCTTTAGGAATAACAGTATCCTGTTTTCCAATCAGGTGTATTTGTGAAATATGTTCAAGTCTAGATGTAAAGTCAGCTGGATTCAAAGAACCACTCAATGTCGCAATATCGTGTATCTGCACCCATTTATCTGTATCCAGATTTCCAGCTACGGTAATAAGTAGTGTTACATCATTGCGCATTGCGGTACTGAGTGCCGCAACGGCTCCCCCACCTGAATATCCAATCAAAGTGAATGTGTTAATGTCATAATGTTTTTTCAAAGTATCAAGTGCCTGAGTATAACTTTCAATCACTTCAGGACTGAAGCGTCTATTGCTCCAGTACTCTTGGTTGCATTGTGTGTCGTTGGTATATTGACACGGACGGGCTAAGTAGGCTTTGCATCCGCTAGGATCAATCTTCATTAGTTTAGCCGCCAATGGGTTGATAGGTGTCGGATTGTCAGAGAGACGGGAGCTGGTAATCCATGAGAGTCCGTCTCCTTCGATATAAACCCGCATTACTTTATTCTCACACTGACTTGAAACAATGGAGGAGAGGGAAAAATGGGTTGTATGGATTATGGAAGCAGAAAGATTTTCATCTGCCGCCAGAGTATTGAGTGTCTCCTGACGCTCTTGCGGAGTCGGAACCGTGCCACACCCCCATAATAGAAGGAGAATGATCGCAAAAGAGAATGAAGCGATATGGCTCAAAGCATTCCTTAAAATTTGTATATGTATTTGGCTGAGAGCATATGGTTATCAAAACTGCTACCCTGTGCTTGATAGTTATACATAAAGTTCAGCTCACCACCAAGGATGTTTGCCATATCGTACCCAAGACCCACATTGTACCGCCAGCCACCATTATCGATACCAGCTGTTGTAAAATCCACTCCAGTTGCACCTTGGTACGAGGAAGTGACCGTTTGGGCATTATGGCGAAGATCGTATCCTACCTCCAGTTCACTTACTAATGCAGACTTTTTATCCAACTTATAGTCGATAATCGCTCCGCCCCCTATGATCAACTGAGTAGAGGTAAATGCATTAACATTCAGGTTCATGGCCCCTGCTCCGCTCTCACTGTATGAGGGACTAGTATTGTGACGGTAGGTTGTCTCAACAAGCGGACGGATGCTAAGAGCGCTATCAATTTTATAGTTTTGCATCAATTTCAAATCAAGCGACGCAGTTTTAGAAGTGTACTCAGCTTTCGCATGATCATAAGTTGGAAGAATCGTGCGTTCGCTATTGGTTTTTTGCCATGAATATCCTGCCTGATAAAGGAAATCAGTATTGCTATTAAGCGAGGTGTTTCCATAAATAAGTGCCGTGTAAATTTTTAGGTCGCTGGTTTGAGGCATACCGTTGATATCAACGCTTGCGGCAGTATAGAAGAGTGCCGCACCAAAACGCTGCTTCGGTGCCACTTCGGCGTCGTAACCCATTCCAAATCCGTATGATTTGACATTGAAGCCGTTAATACCATCTTTTTTATCTTGTTTGCCTTTACTTCCGAATGGTTTAATCCAGAGGTTCTGATCGCGTAGTGCGATATCCCCTGAGTTCATCCCACCTGAACCCATCGTGCTACTTTGACGCACTCCGACCATACCTTGAATACTGTTTGCGATCTGAGTACTCGCAGTTGAAGTTGCAGCAGTAGCCATCGGAGTCGTGGACAAGATTGCATGAGCAACTTCCGTATCGGTTCCTAGAGTATTCAATGCTGCGATATAGCTATTCATAGCCGTAAAACTTCCATTATCTTGAATAGTCTGCAGTGCATGCCCAGCCGCTTGTGTATTTGTGTTTCCCCCGCCAGCAACTACCGAATCAAGAAGCGTAGTTCCCTGAACAACATTTAAGTCGATAGTGTCTCCGTCCAAAACATACTCAAAATTCAGCAATGCCGAGTTATCAGTTACATTCAATGTTCCATCAAGTGTCAGATTTGTAGTGGCACTGACAACATCAGTTAGTGTTTTACCGACTAAAATATTTTGATTAGCCCCACTCGTTAGGACATTAACATTGATTGTCGAACCGTTTGCAAAAGTAGCATTGTTAGTAGATAGTTGCGAATACTTATTGGTTACAACTCCGTCCGCACTTGTATTTAGACCTATTTCCAAAATACCAGCAGACGATTGAATGAAATCGCCAACAGTTGCACGCGATGTCGAACTGTTTGCGTTGTATGGAAGCCTAATATTTCCATCATTGGTCAATGTTCCAAATACAGCTAAGTTACCATTGAGATTCCCCGTCGAAGTATTATGTATGCTAACATCACCTTGTGTTTGGAGAGAGTACCCTGACGCATCAGCTTGATTGTTAATAGTTGCCGTAATCGTACCACTATTGGTTATTGCCGATCCCATAGTGCTATTATTAATCATAATTCCATAGGCGCTGTTTGTACCATCTATATTAATACTTCCCTCATTGCTTATCGTCGCAGAGGTATCCATACTAGCCATAATACCATAAGCATCTGTACCGCTTATACTAAAAGTTCCGCTCGTGCTGTTTTTAATATATGAGTTATCACGCAAATATCCACTATCTATACCTCTTGCCGTACTATTAGAACCCGCTGTCACACTAATTGTTCCGCCATTTGTGATGTGTGCTGTATTATATAAATTTCCCATATTAATTCCCACTGCACTACCATTATTACCTACTTCAGCACTGATTGTTTTACCACTTATATTGCTGATATATGATGAGTCACTCATATTTCCGATATAAATAGCTTTCGCGGAACCATTGTAGCCAGCTATTGCACTTATTGTTCCGCTGTTGATGATATGTGATGCACTGCTCATATTTCCAATATAGATGCCATATGCATTACTGTCATGATCTGCCGCCAATGCACTAATTGTTCCACTATTGCTGATATATGATGATAGGCTTCCTATGTTGATACCTTTTGCTGCACCACCATAGCCTACTGTTGCGCTAATCGTTCCGCTGTTGCTGATATAAGACGAATCAGACATATTCCCGATGTTTAAGCCATACGCATAACTGTCATGATCTGCCAACACACTGATTGTTCCAATATTGTTAACATAAGACAAATCAGCCATATTCCCGATATTTAAGCCGTAGGCATAACCATGATGACCAGCTGTTGCGCTTATTGTTCCACTGTTACTGATGTATGATGAGGTTATCATATCTACTATATAAATAGCTCTCGAAGAACCATAACTACCTACCGTTGCACTTATTGTTCCGCTATTGCTTATATATGATCCATCCACTTTTCCGGCATAGATTCCATACGCAGTACCATTATCACCCGCCAATGCACTAATCGTTCCACTGTTCGTAATTGATGAATTATATATATATGTGCCGCTGTTACTATACATTCTAATGCCATAAGCCCTGCCATCCGCTACTTCCGCACTGATAGATCCTGCATTTATGATGCTTGTATTATTAAGATAAATATAATCATTACCTGAATAAAAATCAATCCCAATCGCACTTGAACTTGTAGATGTTGCTGAAATTTCAGCACCTAATTCATTGGAAATCGTCGTATTATTTATATTTAAATAACCATTACTACGAAATTGAATTCCATACGCCTCATTTCCTGCTGTAGAACTGATGGTGCCGCTGTTGGTTAAGTGCAGCCCATCAACATTGTACGCGTATAGATCAATGCCTTTAGCTTGACCATTATCCGCCTGTGCCGAAATTACACCGGTTGTAGTACCATCTCCAGCATGGTTAGTAATCATGCCACTCAATGTGGTTGCGGAATCATTATAAACATAGATTGCACTAGCATAATTACCGTTTGTTGTCTCAGTATGAATCAGTCCGCTATTGGCTATAGTTGAACCAGACTGAAAATTAATATCTTTAAAATTAAGACCGAAAGTAGAAGAGGTTATGGTGCCTGTAGCATCGTTGAGAATATGCATGAGCGAATCATGATATACAATATAAATCCCTTTGCCCTCACCTGTGGTAGTAGCAGCTATTGCCCCAGCGTTAGTAATGGTCACATCACCGACTGTAGGAGCTGATGAATCCCCCTTGATTGAAATTCCCGTGCTATTGCTGTTATCTGTTGAATCAGCTGAGATTGTACCATTGTTGGTAATTGTAGTAGCGTATGATGAAGCTGACGGTCTTATAACATCTACCGCCGTTTGAAGCCCTGTATTTGATAACTCAATACTTCCTGTGCTCACCAGAAGATCAACATCGGTATCTCCTCCTCCTGAATAATCATATTGTTGGGTCGTTGTCTGAGTGGCAGTAATTACCTCAGCAGCATAAAGACTCGTTCCAACCATCGATGAGCCTACCAGCAATGTAGAGACGACCAGAGAAATTTTCCCACCTTTTAATATGCGAAATCTCGATTTATATTCATGGACACTGCGAAACATTCTGTACCCCTCTTTATTTTAAAAACGCAATAAAAAAACATCTGACATCTGGTGTTATTATACTGCTTTTATAATTGATGTGCAGTCAAATCATAATTTTTTTAAATTTCTATGTATGAATAAGTATAACCAGATCATAAGCAAGATTTTTGTAGAATAATTTACCAATGAGAATGTATATTGCTTCACGCATATAAAAAAAATCATTATTACAAAGAGGCAAACATGGCTACATATATTAGCAATGGCAAAGAACTTCTAAATGTTGAGTATGACGCGATTATAGAGATAAATGATGTAGTTGACGGTATGCGAGTAATCTCAAAAGATGTGCGAGGGGAAGAGTATGCTATCTTTATGTTGGAGCTAAATAGCAATATCTGCTGTTATGTTTTTGATGAAGTTTTTATTATTGGGCGAGTCAGTGGATTTGAGACTCTCTCTGATGCAATACAAGCTTGGATTAATGAAGAAATTTAACAATAATTTAAAAACTACTTTACCTATTTTTAATCACAACAAAGATATAATCCAAAGAATTTTATTGAAACATAAATAAACTTTTACCCTCACAAGGATTATCATGAAAATTCGTAAACGCGCCTTAACCTTTGAAGATGTTTTATTGGTACCACAATACTCCGAGGTACTGCCAAGAGATGTATCCCTAGAGACTAAACTTACTCGCAATATCAAACTAAACATACCGATGGTCTCTGCTGCCATGGATACCGTAACTGAATATCAAGCCGCTATCGCTATGGCGAGACTTGGTGGAATTGGGATTATTCATAAAAATATGGATATTGAGACTCAGTGCAAGCAGGTTAGAAAAGTTAAAAAAAGCGAGAGCGGAATCATCATAGATCCAATCGTTATATATCCTGATAGTACTCTTTCAGAAGCTGATGAGATTATGAGCGAGTATAAAATCTCTGGTTTGCCAGTAGTTGATAAACACAATAAACTGCTAGGAATACTTACAAATCGTGATATGAGATTTGAGAAAGATATGACAAAAACAGCCGATGCAGTTATGAGCAAAATGCCACTTATTACTGCAATTAAGGGCATCTCACTCTACGAAGCTGCTGATGTTATGAATAAAAACAAGATAGAAAAACTTCCTATAATTGATGAGGATGGATTTTTAAAAGGGCTTGTAACTATAAAAGATATTAAAAAAAGAATCGACTATCCAAACTCAAACAAAGATGATTTTGGGCGACTTAGAGTTGGAGCGGCAATCGGCGTTGGTCAAATAGATAGGGCAAAAGCACTTGTTGACGCCGGTGCTGATGTTTTAGTTCTTGACTCTGCACATGGTCACTCAAAAGGAATCTTAGATACAGTAAGAGAGATTAAAAAAACTCTAGCGGTTGATGTTATAGCTGGAAATATTGCAACCGCAGAAGCTGTCATTGCTCTAATAGAAGCTGGTGCCGATGGTGTGAAAGTTGGAATCGGACCTGGGTCAATCTGTACAACTAGAATTGTAGCTGGCGTTGGTGTTCCTCAAATCTCGGCAATTTCAGAATGTGCCAATACTGCTAGAAAATATGGTGTGCCTGTAATTGCTGATGGTGGTATCAAATACTCGGGCGACATTGCAAAAGCCCTTGCAGTCGGTGCTTCATGTATTATGGCTGGATCACTTTTAGCTGGAACAGAAGAGTCTCCAGGTGACACTATCATGTTTCAAGGTCGTCAATATAAATCTTACCGTGGCATGGGAAGCATTGGTGCTATGCAAAAAGGCTCAAACGATAGATATTTCCAAGAGGGAACAGCGGCAGATAAGCTAGTTCCAGAAGGTATCGAGGGACGCGTTCCTTTTCGTGGTAGCATTGCAGGGATTATCCACCAAATGATGGGCGGACTTCGCTCTTCTATGGGATATTGTGGAAGCAAAGATATACCAACTTTCTGGGAAAAGGCTGAGTTCGTAGAGATAACAAGTGCTGGATTAAAAGAGTCTCATGTTCACGATGTCATCATCACTCAAGAGGCTCCAAACTACCATATCTAACTATTAAGTATTATGCACTAAAACGAACGCGTCCGTTTTAGTGGGAGGGACTAAAGTCCCTTCCAATCCCCTAAAGCTACGAAAAACAAGTTTTTCGAGAAATACAAACTGTTTTTACACCTTTTTTTACAAAAGTGAGTAACATCAGATACCAATATTTTTAAAAATTTAAACACGAGATAATTAAATGGATTTACAAACTATAGCACTTCATGCAGGTTATGAAAAAGATTCTAGTAGAACCATGGCGGTTCCTATTTATCAAACAACTGCATATGATTTTGGAACGGCGGAATTTGCTGCGAGTAGTTTTAACCTCGAGCAAGGTACAGATCATGTTTATACAAGAGTTGGAAACCCTACTAACGCTATTTTAGAGAGAAGATTTGCTGAAGTTGAGGGTGGTAGTGCATGTCTCGCAGTTGCTAGCGGAATGGCGGCAATATTTTACTCTGTTTTAAATGTAGCAGAATCCGGTGACAATATAGTTGTTTCCAACCAACTCTATGGAGGAACAATTACTCTGTTTAATCAAACACTTAAAAAACTAGGTATAGAAGCAAGATTTTTTGATATCCACTCGCCTGAGAAAATAGAATCTTTGATTGATGATAAAACAAGATGTATCTTTTTTGAAGCAATATCAAATCCTAGCATCGATGTGCCAGATTTTGATGAAATCATAAAAATATCTAACAAATATAATATTCTAACGGTTGTAGACAACACGGTTGCTACGCCTATACTGTTTCAGCCACTTCTTTTAGGTGCAGATATTGTTATTCATAGTGCTAGCAAATACACTACAGGTCAAGGAACTGCTCTTGGTGGATTTATAGTAGAGAGAAAAGATTTATCTCATAAAATAAAAGGTAACCGTCGTTATCCATATTTTAATGAGCCAGAACTTAGCTATAACGGTTTAGTCTTTGCGGATTCCGTAGTAAGTGGAATGCTCTTTACCTTCAGAGCAAGGATGATACTCCTAAGAGATACTGGTGCCGTAATCAGTCCATTCAACTCTTGGCTACTGATACAAGGTTTAGAGACGCTCTCTCTTCGCATGAGAGAACACTCTAAAAACGCTCTATTATTTGCAGAGTTTTTAGAGTCTCATCCAAAAGTCAAAAAAGTAAACTACCCAGGATTAAAGAGTAATGCAAACTATAAAAATGCTCAAAAGTATTTTCAAGATGGTGCTTGTAGTGGGCTTCTTAGTTTTGAGATAGAAAACCTTGAAATTGCAAAAAATATTTTGGATAAAGTTACTATTTTTTCTATAGTTGCAAATATCGGCGACTCAAAATCAATCATAACTCATCCTGCATCTACAACGCACCAACAGTTGAAAGAAAAAGAACTCGAAGCTTGCGGTGTTCCAGCAGGACTTATCCGCATATCATGTGGGCTAGAGAACATAGCAGACCTTATAGCCGACATGAAACAAGCACTAGAAGCATAAAAACTAACTATAGCTCATTTTTTGAGCTATTTAATATTTCAGTGTTCTAAAAAACTCCATCTCATGGGCGCGAAGTAGTCGTATCATATTTGTACTTCCCTCTATCCCAACTGGGTCTCCTGCGGTTAGTATGTAACTCTTATCAAGCTTAAGTATATTTCTGTCAAACCCTTTATTCATTACTTCACTCATCATCTGTCCCAAAGAGTCCTCTTTTACAAAAAATGCCGGAACAACACCCCAGCAAATTGTTAAAAATCTTGCAACTTTTATATTGTGAACAACAGCATATATGTCATGACTAGGTCTATATCTGGCAATTTTTCTAACAGACGAGCCTGAAGCAGTTAGCCCGATGATACCCCACGCATCGACCTCTTCACAAAGTTTTACAGCAGCTTGATTTATGCTGTCTGTCACATCCAAAACTTTAAATGTGCTACATTTATTGTATGGATATATTTTCTCGGCACCTTGGATTGCTTGAACCATAGTCTCTACAGCCAAAACAGGGTTATGCCCAACTGCACTCTCTTCTGAGAGCATAACTGCATCTGTTCCATCTAAAACAGCGTTTGCAACATCACTTATCTCAGCGCGGGTCGCTCTGTCATTTTGTATCATTGACAAAAGCATTTGAGTAGCCGTTATAACTGGCTTTGAAGCCTCATTCGCTTTTCTTATCAGCATCTTTTGCATCGCTGGAACCTCATAAAAAGGAACCTCTATGCCCAGATCCCCTCTTGCAACCATGATGCCATCACTAACTTTTAGAATTTCATCTATATTCTCAACAGCATCAAATTTCTCAATTTTTGCAAACAGCTCAACATTACCACCATTTTCTGTGATAATTTCTCTTGCTCTAATCATATCATCAGCATTTTGAACAAAAGAGATTGCAATAAAATCTACATTGTTCCTTATTCCCCAAAGCATATCTTGGCGATCTTTTTTTGTTAACACATCAATTCCAAGACGAGTGTTTGGGAAGTTAACGCCTTTTTTCGAAGATAGTATTCCATCTGTTTCAACTACCACTCTAACGCCGTCTTGCAAAATCTCTGTTACTCTTGTTCGAATCATTCCATCACAAAGATAAATGTACTCACCAAAACCGAGTTGTTTTAAAATTGAGTCCTGATTTATTGATAAAATATAGTTATTTGGTGCGATTTGTGTGCCAATAATTTCATCTTTTACAAACTCAACTATATCACCACTTACAAGGTTAAAAGGTGACTCAAGCATACCTACACGAATCTTAGGACCACTAATATCCTGCAAAACACCAACAAGCAAGCCTGTTTTTTTTTCTACTTCGCGAATTCTCTGTAAAATTTCATAATGATGCTCATGAGTACCATGAGAAAAATTAAGCCTAAAAACATTCACACCAGCCCTAACAAGAGCCTCTAACTTTTCCAATGAATCAGAAGCAGGACCAATTGTAGCTAAGATTTTAGTGCGTTTTTTCATCTGCATCTCTTATATTAATTTGTATTATGTTATCATATTTAATTATAAAAACAAAATATATATATAAGCTTTACAACTATCTAGAAAAAGCAAATCCGAGCGAAAATCTATTTACATAGTTATTGTAATCTATCATACTATCACCATAACCACTAAATATTTTGGCATAAGCAAACACACCATTGCGCAGCGGGTAAGAGTATGTTGATTCTACTGCTCCATGACCATGCGTCAAGCTCGTTCTACCCATAAGTGTGAACATATGTTTGTTTAAAAAATATGTAAATTTCAAAGATGCATCTCCATAATAGCTCATTATATCTGGGTTATTATTTTCCTTTTTATTCTCTGGCAAAGCTGTCCAAAACTTAAGGTCTGTTATGAGCGAATCATGCTGAAATGCAAAGTTCAAGTATGTATAATTTACACTTCTAGAGAGATTATCTGGATCATCAGATATATATTTATAATTACTATTTTCAGGTCTTCCATTTGACATATGTGCAAGCGCCAAAGTAATAGATTTTAAATTTTCTTTATTGCCAGTTACTGGAAACACAGCAAACCCTTCTGGATTGTAGTTTGTTTCTCTAAATGGTGATGAGTGGGCATAAAGCTGAAATAGAGATCTATGCGTATATGCAAGAAAATATCTCTCGTTTAAGCCCAACAGATTACTCCCAATATTTAGTTTTAAACTAACCTGCATCTCAGTCTCTATGCTTTTGTATTGATACGCATTTGGATCCTCTTTTTTAAAACGAGCATCAACATAAGAGAGAGGCATAACATAATTTACCTTATGTGGTTTTAGCTCAAAAGCTCCATCTGACCAATTAATCATATACTCTCTTGATTCGTTGTTCTCAACAGGACCTATATCAAATTTACTGTTCGTTTCTAAACCAAAGAGCGAAAAGCTCATAATTAATACTACAAATACAATTTTTTTCATCCCTAAACCTTTACTCTGTTTTTTAGTGCTCTTGTTAGTGAGAGCAAATCAATATTTTCCAAACTAACTCCAGTTGGAACACCTTGGGCTATTTTTGAATAATTCAAACTAAAATCACTCAATTTATCTTCAATGTAAAGCATCACGGCATCGTTTGACACAGACGGCGTAAGCGCAAAGATTATCTCGCTCGTGCCATTTTTCACAATTCTCTCTAGCATCGACATGCTAAGTTCATCTAATGACTCCAAAACAAAGTATTTACCGTCAAAAAGTCCATTCTCTTCTAAAAGCAGTATATCTTTTGCATTTTCAACTATACACAAAGCATACTCATCCCTGCTCTCATCACAACAAATATGACACAAATCATCTTCACTCATTCCGCCACAAGAACTGCATCTCTTTATCGTCCCTAGAGCTTCTTCAATAGCGTGAGAGATTTTCATACCAATAAAACTATCTCTCATTACCATGTGATAAGCCAGTCTAATTGCTGACTTTTTCCCAATTGTAGGAAGTTCTCCAAGAGCATCTACTAACTTGTTAAACTTATCTAATGAGCCTCTCATTTACTCTCTTCTTTACTACTTTTTGGTAAAAATATCCAAAGCCCAAGTGGTGCTTTTAAATCTCCAGCTTCTGCCTCTGCCTCTGCTCCATAACCCAAAAACAGATCCGCTCTAGCACGACCTTTTATCGCACCGCCTGTATCTTGAGCCATAACTACTCTATTTAATATTGTCTTATTTGTCTTAGCTTGCAAATAGAGCATACTACCAAGTGGGATATATTTTGGATCTACCGCAACCGAGCGACTTGGAGTTAAAATAAGCCCAAGAGCGCCAGTTGCTGGATTTTTTTTCTGTTTAAAAAAGACCATTGATTTGTTGAAATTTAAAACCTCATCAACTCTATTTGGATTCAGTCTAAGCCACTCTTTAATGCTCTGAAGTGAAATCTTCTCTGACGATATCTCACCGGCATCTACCAAATATTTTCCGATGGCACTATATTTATATCCATTTTGATCAGAATATCCAACAAAGATTGTCTCACCACTATCAAGCAAAACTCTACCGGAACCTTGAATTTCCAGAAAAAAAAGATCTACCTTAGAGTCAACATAACATATAATTTTTGAATCTAGCAGTGGTATATTTTGCGCATCTGCCTTTTGCACATCTTCTCTTTGATAATAAGAAACAACTTTACTTCCCACAACTCTTCCTCTGAGTCTATATCCCTTTAGCTCTGGGTATTGCTCTGCGAGATCTATTGTCAACATATCAGCTGGAGCTTCATAAATTGGATATAAATATGGCTCTTCTTTTGTGAGTGAACCTCTTAATTGTGGTTCATAATAGCCAGTTAGTAAACCATTTTTTTCACTACTTTGAGTGCTGATTCTGTATGGAGTAAACTCATCCATTAAAAAAAGTTTTGCATCAGATGCCAGTGGAGCTTTTGTACACAATTCACCATAGATTTTCTTCGTTTTACCGCTTTTACAATTTTCTATAAACAAAGAAACAACGGCAAAATAATCCTCTTTTTCCCAATTTGGCAAATCACTGAAATTACTTTTTATGAGATTTGGTTCAGGAACACTTAGTGGTAAAATCTGTGGGCTTCTAGAGCACCCAACAAACAAAAAAAGTGCAATAAATGGTAATATATAGGCATATTTCATACCGCGATTATACTCATATTAAACTAAAATAGCTATAATCGCAAAAATATTATTTATGGGGACAATGACTTATTATGCAAGAATTAGATTATTATGAAATACTAGAAATAACAAGAGATGCAGACAAAACAACCATTAAAAATAGCTACAGAAAAATGGCAAAAATATATCATCCAGATAAAAATCAAGGAGACAAAGACGCTGAACATAAATTCAAATTATGCAATGAAGCCTATCAGTGCCTAAGTGATGATCAGCAAAGGGCTATTTATGACAGATATGGCAAAGAGGGACTTCAAGGTGGTGGCGGTCGTCGCTCTTCTGGTGGATTTGATGATTTAGGCTCAATGTTTGAAGATATGTTTAGCGGTTTTGGAGGTGGCAGAAGCAGAAGCCGTCAAAATCCGGCAGACATGGAAAAATACCCTCTTGATATGAATGTAGATATGAATCTTAGCTTCAATGAGGCTGTCTTTGGATGCGAAAAAGATATAGAATTTAAGTACAAAAACTCTTGTTCTGGCTGTAAAGGAACTGGTGCCAAAGATGGCAAACTCTCTACATGTAAACACTGTAAAGGTCAAGGCCAAGTTTTTATGAAACAAGGCTTTATGACTTTCTCTCAAACATGTCCAGCATGCCAAGGAACAGGCAGTGCAGCAACTGAATCTTGTAAAGATTGTTCTGGCAGAGGTTTTGAGGAAGAAAAAGGAAATGTTACAATCAAAATTCCAAAAGGAATTGATAACGGAAACCGCCTAAGAGTCTCCGGCAAAGGAAACATTGGTAAACGAGGCTCAAGAGGCGATCTTTATGTCACTTTTAGCGTAAAACCAGATAAGCATTTTCAAAGAGAAGGAAATGATATTTATATTGCAATCCCAGTATTTTTCACTCAGGCAGTTACTGGAGAGAGCCTGACTATTCCATCACTTAACGGTGAACTAGAACTAAAACTGGATGTTGGTACAAAAGATAAACAACAGTTTAAGTTTAGAGGCGAAGGCATAGAAGATGTTCATGGGCACGGAAAAGGGGATTTAATAGCGCAAATAAATATCACTTATCCTAAGAAATTAAGTGATGAACAAAAAGAGCTTCTCAAAAAACTTCAAGAGTCATTTGGAATAGAATCAAAACCACATGAGGGCGTTTTAGATTCTGCAATCGAGAAGATGAAAAGCTGGTTCAAGTAACTCTTCGCCTGCATTCATTTAACATAAAACTGCAATGGCTTCGTAAGCAGTCTCCATCATTTTATCAATCTCTTGGTGGGTTATAATGTACGGAGGCATAAAGTAAACCACATTCCCAAGTGGGCGAAGCAGTACTCCATTTTTAAGGGCATAATTATATATTTTTAGCCCTACTCTCTCCTCTTGTTTATAGCCATCAAGCTCAACCGCGCAAATCATGCCAGTTTGTCTAATGGATAAAACATTTTTCAAAATTTTAAATTTTTCTAGTTTTTCTCCCATATAAAGTGCTGTTTCTCTGTTTTTTTCTATTATATTACCCATCTCAAACAGATCGAGAGTTGCGTTTGCAGCTGCACAAGCAAGGGCATTTCCGGTATAACTATGAGAGTGCAAAAATGCTTTATGCTCATTATAATCACAATAAAATTTTGCATAAATTTCATCTGTTGTTAGTACTACAGAGAGTGGTAAATAACCGCCGGTAAGCCCTTTTGACAAAACAAGAAAGTCTGGTGTTATGTTAGCGCTGCTACATGCAAACAACTCTCCTGTTCTCCCAAAGCCAACCATTACTTCATCGGCAATCATGTGAATATCATATCTGCTGCAAATATCACGCACAAGAGATAGAAATTCATAATGATACATATGCATAGATCCAGCACCCTGAACAAGAGGCTCTAAAATAATCGCGCAAATTTCATCTGAGCGTATTTTACACAACTCCTCAAACTCCATAGCTGCCTCTCTTGCGGATTCTATACTCATATCTTTTGGTACATGAGTTTGAACAGTTGTAATGAGAAGTGGTTCATATGTCTCTTTATAGAGTTTAACATCTCCAACACTAAGAGCACCGATTGTTTCACCATGATATGAGTTTGTTAGTGAAACAAAAATAGTTCTGTTTTTAGCGTCATTCTTATGTGCATGGAAACTCATCTTAAGTGCTACCTCTACGGCACTTGAGCCATTATCTGCATAAAAGCACTTCTTGAGACCATTAGGTGCTAACTTCACTAACCTCTCTGACAATCGCACAACTTGTTCGTGTGTAAAACCAGCAAGTATTACATGCTCCAAACTATCTAACTGCTCTTTTATCTTTTTGTTTATATAACCATTTGTATGCCCAAACAAATTTACCCACCAACTACCAATAGCATCGATATATCTATTTCCCTCAAAATCCTCCAGATAAACTCCATGAGCCTTTTTTATTGGAATTAATGGCAGTGCTTCATGATCCTTCATTTGGGTACACGGATGCCAGAGAACATCCAAATCCCTCTTTTTTAGCTCTAAGTTGTTCATTATTTTTTATTTAAATTTTCATACTCTTGCGTAAATGAGAGATTATTGCATAAAAGCAGTCCATATAGTTCGATTGTTGAACCACTAACATCACAAATTTCAGCACCTTTCTCACTTAAAAATATAAATTTTTCATATTTATGATTATTTTTATCTATATACTTTGAATAAACCACAAAAGATGCATCTACAAGCTCAGGAAATTTCTCACAAGAAGCTATATATTTTTCACATTTTTTATCAATTCGCCTAATTTCCAACACATCCGACTGAATAGTATTTAACAAAATTTCTGGTAATTCTGGTAGCTCTTCTTCTATATTTTCATATTTTTTTATTTCACTCATTACAAATCCTTTTTTAATCAACATATTTATATTTTACAAGCTTTAATTTTAGAGGTCACTTAATATTAAATACCATCATTTATACGCATGACAAGGTAAAGTTTATCAAGTTTTAATGCGAATTTACATAAAATTACAAAAATATCGTACACAAGGCTATAAATTTATGATCACTTGGATGCAAAAACACAAAAAATATCTAATTATTACTATTTGGATTTCTACTATCGCTTTTGTTGGAGCTGGTTTTGTCGGTTGGGGACGATATGATTATGGAGATAAAGCTGGGGCCGTTGCAAAAGTTGGTAGCATAGAGATAACAAAAGGAGAGCTTCAAAAAAGCTACTCAAATCTATACAATCAGTACAATCAAATACTTCAAGGGAATTTTGATGAAGCAAAAGCAAAAAGTCTTGGTTTGCAAGCACAAGCACTAAACAACTTAACACAGCAAGCACTCATACTTAATTTAGCAAAATCATATGATTTAACTGTGAGTGATGATGAGCTCTTAAAAGAAATAAAATCTCAAGATTATTTTTTTAAAGATGGGATTTTTAACAAAGAGATATACAGACAAACCTTACTCAGAAATAATCTAAGTACAAAAGAGTATGAAACTGATGTTAAAAAAGACCTATTAATCAGGAAAACAATCAAACTGATTCCAGTCAATGCAAAAGAGAGCGAACTTAACATTTTGGACACAACAGCAAATATAGCTGATAAAATTGAGTACAAAATTTTAGATAAAAATTCAATTATCATCGATACATCTGATACCCTTTTAAAAGCGTATTGGGAAAAAATACAAAATAATTTCAAAAGTGAAGTTAGCTATGAACTAAAATATATAAAACAACCAAAATCTACAAAAGAGTTTAATGAGGCTAAATTAACTGAATATTACAACGAAAACAAAACTCATTTTAAAGGTGAAGATGCAAAAATATTATCGTATGAAGAGTCTAAAGCAAAAGTCTTAGAAGAACTTGCAGAAAAAGAGACAAAAACCGAAGCACTCAAAACATATATAGAGTTTAAAAAAGGCAAAAATGATGGTTTGCAAATAAATAGCATTACAATTTCATCTTCAAATAATCCGTTTGGAACTGAAGCGTTACAAAGCATCTCCAAACTAACACCTGCATCTGCATTTTTGAAGCCAACACTTGTTAATGGAGAGTATCTTATATTCCAATTAACAAAGATAAACGGCGCCAAAACAAAAAGTTTTGAAGAAGCCAAAAAAGATGTAATACCTCTTTTTGTAGATGAGCAAAAAAGTAGACTACTTAAAGAAACAGCAGAGAAATCTGTCAATACATTTAAAGGCACTACTACTGATTTTATAACTAGCAGTGATACAAACAAGCTAACAGATTTAACTAACAAATTATCAACTGAATTTTTAGCAACAGTGTTTAATTCAGAGACAAAAAGAGGATATACTCCTCTAAGCAATGGAAATATTGTAATTTATAGTATTTTGGAACAAAAACTGCTTAATAAAACTAACACTAATCAAAACAATCCGATTGTTAGATTAAAGAGTACTTTATTTAATGAAGGTATCATTAAGAACCTCCAGAACAAGTACAAAACTGAGATTTTTATTCAAGGATTATAAGTTGAGCAAAACAGTTTTAGCTATAGACATTGGTTCAACTAAGATATGCGCGATTATTGCCGAGATAGCGAATGATGATTCTATTGCTATTACTGGTGCCGGAATCTCTAAATCACAAGGTTTAAAAAGAGGAAGTATTACCAACATAGAGCTAGCTGCAAAATCAATCAAAAAGGCAGTTGATGATGCAAAAAGAGTCTCTGGTAGCAATGTAAAAAGTGCTATTGTATCTATATCTGGAGCATACACAAAAAGTATAAATTCAAATGGCATAGTAAATATTCAAAACAAAGAAGTTAGTTTTAAAGAGATAGAGAGAGTTATGCAAACTGCTCTATACAATGCAAATATATCAAATGAATATGATGTTTTACATGCTCTTCCTTATAAATTTAAAGTTGATGATCAAGATTTTATAGAAGACCCTCTTGGGATGAATGCTTCGAGGCTTGAGGTTGATACTCACATTATAACAACTCAAAAAACAAATCTTGGGAACCTTAAAAAAGCTGTTCGCGCTGCTGGCATAGAAGTTGAAAATGTAGTTTTGACGGGTTATGCTTCCTCTATCGCGGTGCTAAATGATGATGAGAAAGAGCTAGGTGTTGCTGTTGTTGATATGGGTGGAAACACTAGTAATATAACAATTCACTCTGGGAATTCAATAAGATACAATGACTTCTTAGGCGTTGGTTCAAACCATGTCACAAGTGATTTATCAATGGCACTTCACACCCCACTAAATATTGCGGAAAGCGTAAAAATAAATTATGGTTCACTACTTACACCAAGTAGTGATTTAATAGAACTTCCAATAATTGGTGATGAAAGCACAACACATGAAGTATCCCTAGAGGTTGTTCATAATGTTGTTTATGCAAGGGTTGAAGAAACTCTTATGATACTTGCTCAATTTATTGAAAACAGCGGGTTAAAAGATAAAATTGGAGCTGGCATTGTCTTAACTGGTGGATTTTCACAAATGGAAGGGATGAGAGATTTAGCAATAGCCACCTTCGGATCAATTCCTGTTCGTTTAGCAAAACCAAAAGAGATGAATGGTCTCTTTGATAATCTTCGTTCACCAGAATACTCAAGTGCAGTAGGTTTGATTATGTATGCAGCATCTTCTTATACTCAGTACGAGATAGATGCAAATAAAAGGGTTAGACATATTAATGAAATCAATTCAAGCGAAAGCAATATTGACTTTAGCGAACACATTGATATTCATATGACCTCAAACAGTAGCACAACAAATAATACAAATTTCACTGAAGACAATAGAGAGAAAATGCCAACCATCCCATTCAAAAGAGAGAAAAAAGGTGACGAGGCTGGTAGTTTTAGTAAATTTTGGAACTGGGCAACCCAGTTATTTTAAGGAGAGAAGTTATGGAACCATTTTTAGTTGAAGAAGCAAGCAATCTTAGCGGAGCAAGAATAGTAGCTGTTGGTGTTGGTGGCGGTGGTGGAAATATGATTAGTCATATGGTCAAAGAGGGTATTGCTGGTATTGAACTTATAATGGTAAATACAGATGCACAAGCCTTAAAAGATATCGGAGCAGTTTCTAAAATCCAAATCGGTAGCAAATTAACAAAAGGGCTTGGTGCTGGCATGAAGCCAGATATAGGCAAAGAGTCTGCTATAGAAAGTTACGATGAAATAAGAAATGCACTTGAAGGTGCTGATATAGTCTTTATCTCTGCTGGTCTTGGTGGCGGAACTGGAACTGGTGCTGCTCCAGTTGTTGCAAAAATCGCTAAAGAAGTTGGTGCGCTAACTATCTCTATCGTTACAAAACCATTTATGTTCGAGGGACCAAAAAGAGCTAAACTCGCATTGGCTGGACTTGAAGAACTTAAAAAAGAGAGTGACTCCATAGTCGTTATTCCAAATGATAAACTTCTCTCAATTATAGATAAAAAACTAGGAATCAAAGATAGCTTTAAAATTGTTGATAGCGTTTTAGCACAGGCCGTTAGCGGAACATCTGGAGTTATTTTATCTAATGGTGAAAATGATATAAATCTTGACTTTGCTGACTTAAAGACTGTAATGAGTCACAGAGGTATGGCACTTATGGGTGTTGGTGAATTTGAGGGTGAAAACGCTGCATACGAGGCTATTAAAGCAGCTATTGAGTCACCTCTTCTCGATAATATGTCAATCAATGGAGCAATGGGTGTGCTAGTTCATTTTAACATGCATCCAAACTTCTCGATGATGGAGACATCAGAAGCTATGATAGTAGTTCAAGAAAGTGCTCATGAAGATGCGGAGGTAATATTTGGTACTTCTACTGATGATTCACTTCCTGAAAACTATATGAAAGTAACTATTGTAGCGACAGGCTTTGAGAAGAATTTTGCAAACAACGAAGGTTTTGTTAGCGAAAATCCAGCCCCAGTAACAAAAATTCTTCGTCCAAGACTTGTTATGAATGGAACTTTTGATAGCAATAACCTTGATATACCATCTTATATGAGACAACAACTAGATTAATTCTTACAACAAAATCTCCAATAAGTCACCTATACTTCTCTTGAAGGTGACTTATTATCCTATTTAATTTAAAATTTATAAAAATATGTAAATACTCTATTTTCTATCTATTATCAACGGGCGGCATTCACAGTGGCAACTTTGCCCTAGCTATAGCCAATATTACTCTCAGTGCAATTGGCTCTGTTTTCATGGCAGGTAGCGGTTTTTATATAGCCAAATTTCTTGTAAGATAGGTAAAAATTGTATTAAGTAA
>JAKFWK010000004.1:219613-399916 GCA_021732045.1 Sulfurimonas sp. | reverse complement strand
CTAAGTAAACTTGTTACGAATAAAAAACTTAACAACTTTTGAAAAAGTTATTAGTCGTTCGTTCTATTTACTTGCTTAGTTTTCAATGATCTCAAACGAAGTTATTTCGGCTCTTCTAGAGCGTTACACCTAAACTTTAGGTCGCTTTGTTTGTGGATGGGAATTATAGGTAAGAGTTGCTTAGAGAGGGCTTAATTGGTGGGTGATATTTAAAAAAAAAGGAATATTACTTGAAATCTATCTGTAAGTTTTACGGATAGCTTATATAGTCGCAATTAAATTTTTTAGTTAGAGCCAAGTTTATCAATTATAGGAGCTAGATTATGCCAAAGTAGCTTCATATCAATTTAGTAAATTTAACTTTATTTTAAATATAGATGGTGCGACCGGGGAGATTTGAACTCCCACACCCGTAAGGCACTACCACCTCAAGGTAGCGTGTCTACCGTTCCACCACGGTCGCATTTTTTAATAAAGAGAGATGTCTAACTCAAAAATGAGTTAGACTTTGAGGTATTTTTACTTATTAACCTAGGTAAGGGTTAGCGTAAAGAGCGATTAACGCTATTACTAGTGCATAGATAACTTGAGCTTCAATCATTGCAAGAGCGATGAACATTGTAGTCATAAGCTTAGCGCCTAAACCTGGATTTCTTGCAGTTCCAGCGATTGTTGCAGCAGCAGTATGACCCATACCGATAGCTCCACCAAGAGCAGCTAAACCAAGACCAAGACCAGCAGCGATCATCGAGTAAGCTTTAAGAGTTTGGTTAGCAACCTCACCATCAGCAGCGAAAGCAGCAGCAGTAAAAGCTACCACCAAGAAAAGAATTTTTTTCATTTGAATCTCCAATAATTATTACAAATTTGTTCGGCTAGCGTAACCACTCTTGCGAATAGCAATAGATACATAAATGCAACTATTTTCCTACTTAAAATTTGATTTGCGAATTATACAAGAATTGTACTAAAAGATTATTTAAAAACCTTTATGCACGACCAAGAGAGATTTTATTGCCCTTAAACTCCAAGATTTCAACGCCAATCTCTTCGCCTTCGCTTAGAACATCAGAGATTTTCTCTACTCTTTGATCAGATACCTTGGAGATATGCAAAAGTCCATCAGTTCCATCTGGAAGCTCAATGAACGCTCCAAAATCAACTATTTTTTTTACGATTCCCTTGTATTTATCTCCAACCTTATACTCTATCTTTGCGACTTTTGGTGTGTTTATGATACCTTCAATATGAGCTCTTGCTCCCTCTACACCACTTTTGCTTTTTCCAGTAACTTTAACTTTACCATCTTTTTTATCTATATCGATAGCTACTTCAAATTTCTCTATAATTTCACGAATAGTTTTTCCAGCTTGGCCGATAATATCACCAATAAAACTTGGATTTATATGAAAGAAATCTGAATTTGGTAAAACGCCATCATTAAGCTCTATGTTTGTCTCGGCCTCAAGCATAATATCAATTATATGTGCTCTGCCCTCTTTTGCTTGGTAAAGCACCTCTTTTAGGACATCAAGGCTGATTCCACCTAATTTTATATCCATCTGCATAGCTGTAATGCCATTTTTTGAACCAGTAACTTTAAAATCTAAATCGCCATCATGATCCTCAAGCCCCATAATGTCTGATAAAATCGCGTATCTGTCTCCATCGCTAACCATACCCATAGCAATTCCAGCAACAATATCACTAGTCTCTATATCGGCCGCGCGAAGAGCCATATAGCCACCACAAACAGTGGCCATTGAAGATGAACCATTTGATTCAAGTACTTCAGAAACTAAACGAATCGTCTGTGAGTCTAAATCAAGAATCGGCTCTAGTGCTCTTTTTGCAAGATTTCCATGACCTAGTTCTCTTCTTTTTACGCCAGTAATCGGCGAAGCTTCACCCACACTAAAGCCTGGAAAATTATAATGAACCATAAAGTGTTCATTTTGTGTTCCGCTATCCGTTAATGATTCATACATTTGAGCATCTTTAGCTCCACCTATCGTAAGAACAACTAGCGCTTGTGTCTCTCCACGAGTAAATAGACATGAAGAGTGAGCAGATGGAAGGACATTTGTGCTAATACTTATAGGTCTAACTTCTCTTAAAGTTCTACCATCTGCACGAATGTTTTCATCTAAAATCTGAGTTCTGACCTGTCCTCTCTTAACCTTCTCTACTGCATCTTTTAACTCTACTTCATCCCAACTCGCGTTCGTTTTGAGTATGTTTTTTCTTAGCGCTCTTAGTGCTGTTGAACGCTCCGATTTTGCCATTTGATTCATCGCAGATTTTATCTCTGGCATATGAGTTGTTCTTACAAAATCAACCATCTCTTCGTTAATATTATGTGCTTTATACTCAAGACTCAAGCACTCTCTTTTATATGGAGCAAAAAGTTCTTCATATTTTATATTATTCTGGGATAAAGCCTCTTGCGCTTGTTCAAAAATTCCAATAAGCTCATCTTCACTAATTGCATTTGAAACATGCATTTCCACTATCGGCATGCCAAGAGTTGGATCCATAAATGGGTCAACTACTAAGCTGTTGTCAAACTCATTTGAGCCAATCGTCCTCATCTCAATCATCAAAAGATCATCTTTTGTTCCAGAGAGATAAAGGTCTAATGTGGAACTATTTAGTTGTGAGAGTGTTGGATTTAAAACCAACTCTCCATCAACTTTTACAACTCTCAGTGCGCAAACAGATTTATCAATACTGATGTCACTAACAAAAAGAGCAGCAGATGCTGCATTTAACGCCAAGACTTGAAGGTCAGACTCTTTATCTGCGCTAAGCACTAGTATGGTTACCTGTGTTGGATATCCAAAACCTTTTGGAAAAAGTGGGCGCAAAGAACGGTCAACTATACGAGATGTTAATGTTTCAAAATCGCTTGGCTTTGTCTCGCGTTTAAAAAATCCGCCAGGAATCTTTCCAGCTGCGTAACTTTTTTCTATATACTGAACAGTCAGTGGTAAAAAATCATCTTTTACTATCTCTGTTTCATCTATAACAACTGTTGCCAAAATAACTGTTTTACCGCTTCTTAGCCATGCTGCACCATTTGCCTGTTTTGCAACTTCACCAAAAGAGTACTTCTCTTCTCTGTTTATTAAATCTACTGTTACATCATATTTCATTTTTTATCTCCCAATAATTTTTTCATTAACTTAGTTTCCTTTTGAGTTTTCTGGTAATTTGTAGATAAATCCAGAGGCCTTACTTCCTGGCACAGTTGATGGCATAATTGGCTTCAATGCCACCGTTACAAATACATATCTATCATTTATCGAATCTGCTATCCCATACTTACTTAGAGTTGGTCTGTTGTTTTCAATATACCTTAAACCAAAGTCCCAGCATCTTTTTTTATATAATAATCCAAAATCAACTCCTTTTTTTCTATCAAGCTCTAGGTCATAATCATATTTAAAATCATAAGTATAGTGTTTATTGTATCTATAACTCAAAAATGAGGTCAAATAACTTGTATTTGGAATCGACTCTACAAACTTATTTTGACGCATGTGAGACAAACCTATATCAAAACTACCGCTCCTGTATGTTATTTTGTTAAAGTTCTTAGAAAAACCACTCTCATCATAGTTATAAAACATATTATTATAGAAATTTAAGTTAGTAGTTATCTGATAATCAAATTCATTTTCAAGCTCACCTGCTCCGCCATTAACATCACCATAAGAGATAATCTGAGCAAGCCTGTGATATATTATCTGCGCTCCATCAGCTCCGTAAAAATATTGTGAATAGTAGAGTTGTAGATTCTCTTTAACATCTGCAATATTATAAAATTCACAAATTGGCAGTGACTTATTTTGTGCGAGCGAACACTGATCTTTTCGCTCCTTATAATATCCATTTCTTAACTCACTTCCAGCAGTAGTATATGTTGCACCAACATCTATGGAGTGAGTAACTGTATCAAAGGCCCTTGTTAGTTGAGAGGATAGAGAAAACGAGTGGGAAGTTCTTGCAAAAAAGCCATTGCTGTACTCACTGTCAACTGTTTGATTTGTGTCTTGCCCCTTAAAGGTTGTCTGTTGTGCATAGATATAGGGCTTATATGAGGCATTTATATGCTCATTAAAAAGTGATGTCTGAAATGACAATGGAATATTTATATCTGTCTGCACCGCACTTTTGCCAACTTGTCTATAAAAGTCATTACTTTTTATATCAAAATTATATAAAAAGTGATTTTCAAAAAGCGTATCTAAATACCTGTGATATTGGACTGCTGGAAGATTTTGTAGAGTTGTTTCATTGCTGGATTTTATTAGATCTTTATAGTATTTGAAATATGCACCTATATAATTTTTATCTGTGTTATAAAAAAGGTTTATTCTTGAGAGTAGCTGTTTTGCTGTCACGGTTTTAGTCATATTATTTGTTGAGAGATTTAGGTACTCAACATCATTCATGTTTATTATATCAGCATATATGCCGGACTGACCTTCAAAATTTGTATTGAACCATTGATTGATAAAATCACTATTAATATAGTTAAACTTAAACCCATAGTGCGATTGATTTGCTAAATTGTTATCAATAAAATATTGACTTTTTTCTTTAAAATAGCCAATATTCAGTGCTCCTTTTGATGTATTTGTATCTACAAATCTGAAGTCTGAATATATTCCATCACCACGGCTAGTTCTTATTTGTGGTGTTAATTCTAAATCCCACCAATTCTGCTCAGCAATATAGAGTGATTGCTCATAATAAAACCCATCCCTGTTTGAGATTCCAAATGTTGGAGGCAAAAGTCCTGTCCTTCTGGTTGTATCTAGCGGGTATCCAAAATAGGGGGTATAAAAAACAGGAATATCGTATATATAAAGTCTTGCATTATACAAATTTAGCCATTTAGTATCCATGTTATAGTCAGAGGATGAAAAGTCCATTCTCCAGAGTGGATTGTTTGGATCACATCCGCTCATCGAGCCAGATTTTATGTTTAAATCTTTATCTTTTAAACAGCCCTCTTTCCCACTAAGCCAAACTCTTGATGTATCTTCTGCCATATAAAACGGCTTAAACTCTTTCTCTTTTTTTGCAATATTTAGTCTTGCATAATTTCCAAGGAGCTTAACGCTGTCCCCTTTAGAAGCTCTAACATTATCAAAAAGTTCTAGTTCACCACTGTTTCTATCATATACTGCTTTTTTCGCGCTTAAGTGATAATCTTGGTAGATTACTATAACCTCACCACTTGCTGTTACTATGTTATCTTTTGCATCCATTTTTGTTGCGTAGAGCTCAACTTTTTCATCTGCAACTAAAAATGTGGTTAATATCAAAAAAGACAGGAGAAGCTTAAGCATTTATTACCAAAGTTTTAGCGCTCTTGTCGTGCCAAGCTTGTCTATTTTTATCTAACATACCCCACAAAAAACCTAGATAATAGATAGCTTCACTAAAAATTCGCACAATTGCACGGTTTAGTGAAATAATTACATTTGGATTTTGTAGTGTTTTTATCTCAACAACTCTAATTTTCATAACTATTTTGCCTATTGTCGCACCATACTTCATAACAAAAAAAGCTTGATAAAATATTTTTATGGCGACATATTCTAAAATAAAAGAGTAGATAACCTTAATCATCTCTTCTTGTGTTTTTGCTGCAAAGAAAGAGTCGCCAACTGCTATTATCAATAAAACAGTAAGAATTACTTCATCTATAAAAAAAGCTGTTGCTCTTTTTTTTATTGGAGCAAGAGTCATCTCTTGATGATTAAGAATTTTTTGAATCTCTTCGTCCACTTTTATCTTATCCTACAGCGCTTGATAAGCTATATCGGTACGAAGTTTTTTGCCAGCAAAATGAACCTGTCCACATCTCAGATACGCTCTATCTCTTGCCTCTTTTATACTATCACCAACACCAATACAAACTAAAACTCTACCACCATCTGCATACAAAATACCATCTATCATACTCACACCAGCAAAAGAGATATGGCTATTTTTTTCTACATCAGTGTGAAGAACTTTATCTAAAATAATCTCTGCTGGTTTTGAGTTTTTATATGGATAATCTCCACTAGCCATCACAACACCTACAGCAAACTGCTTTGAAAACTCTACTTTTATCTCTTTTAGTCTGTTTGTAGAAGCTTTATAGAACATATCACTCACGCTTGAAGTCATAAGAGGCATAAGAATTTCGCACTCTGGATCTCCAAAACGAACATTAAACTCTAGCGTAATTGGCTCGCCCTTAACAACCATAATGCCTATGAAAAGAACGCCCTCAAACGGTGCACCCTCTTTTTTCATTCCATCTAGTGTTGGACGAATAATTCTGTCTCTTACTTTTTGATAAAGCTCTTCATCTACTAAAGGGGTTGGAGCGTATGCGCCCATTCCGCCAGTATTTGGTCCCATATCATTATTTAAAAGTCTTTTGTGGTCTTGCGCAGCTGGTAGCAGAATATAGTCATCTCCATCGCAAACCGCAAACATGGAAAGCTCATATCCATCTAAAAACTCTTCTACAACGACTTTTAGTCCTGCATCTCCAAAGCTTTTTCCACTTAACATCTCTGAAATTGCAATTTTTGCCTCATTGTGATTCTGGGCGATTATCACGCCTTTTCCACCACAAAGCCCATCTGCTTTTACAACGATTGGAGCAGTTAATTTGTTTGTAAAGTTAAATGCTTCCTCGATTGAAGCGGTTTCAATATAGCGAGCAGTTGGAATGTTATATTTTGCCAAAAAATTTTTCATATAAACTTTTGAACCCTCAAGTTGAGCGGCTTCTTTGCTTGGTCCAAATATAACAAGTCCATGGGATTTGAAAATATCAACAACACCATCGACAAGCGGAGCTTCTGGACCGACAATTGTCAGCTCTATTTTGTTCTCTTTTGCATAAAGCGCTAGTTCATTGTAATCTTTTATATCAAGATTTACTCCAAAATCTGTCGTAGCACCATTTCCTGGCATAAAAAAAAGCTCATGTTTTTCATCTTCGTTTGATATCGCACGAGCAATTGAGTACTCTCTGCCACCACTACCTAAAATTAAAATTTTCATTCATACTCCAAAAAAAATAAAAAAATATCTATTTAAAAAATCAGTAAATTCTAAATAGATATTTTTGAAAAATAGCCCAAGTAGCCGTTTCGCATTGGCTTGGTTCTAAAAGCCGTATTTAGGCGAAGAGAGAACTTTCTAACGGCGGCAGTATCTCGACAGAGCTAACATATCTCAAACGATAGCACCACACACGAAAATCCTACCTATTCGCAAGTTGAATATGTAGAACCCTCATTATGCGATATGTCGAACTACCTAGACTATAAACACTATTGTACAAAAATGATACTTGATTTTTCTTTTAAAGAGTGAGTGCCAGCTCTACGCAGCTCTCTATAGATGTTGCTTTGGAAATATAAAAATCTGTCCCATCTGGCAACTCTTGCGCCGTTGTTTTGCCAATTACTACAATTTTTGCATCTTTATGAAGTGTATTGTTTTTTAAAAAACAGCTTATTGACGATGGAGAAGTAAAGATAAGTGTAGAATCATCATTAATTCTCACATCTAAAATCTCTTGTGAACACTCACTTACATACAAAATTTCTTCATCGATTAAATATCCGCTATCTCTACTTTTTTGTACAAAGTCTGACGCAATTAATTCCGCTCTTAGATATAGCCATTTTGTGTCTTTAGGAAATTTCTCTATAAATTCTGTTAAATTATCGCCATATCCATCGCCAACAGCTAAAACTTTTCCACCAAAATTCTCATAAGCCACTGCTGTTTTTTGTGAAACACAAAGAGTCTCGGTTGCTATAAAATCTTCTTTGTTATACTGCTCTAACGCTTTTACCGTCTGTTTTGATGTAACTATAAGATAGTCATAATCTAAAAAATTTATGAAAGGTTTTAAAAAACGAACCTCAAGAGATTTAATATTGATTGTGTTCTCGTTTTTGGAAGTAGCAAAGAGGTAAATTTTTTTCGGCATTCATTCTCACTAATGTTTAAATACAGCAAATCATAAAAAATTTGATGTAGTTTGGGATGTTTTAAGACAAAAGCATAGTGAACTATGCTGAAGTTTTAATCATTTCAAAATGCATTGAAATTTTTATGATTTTACTCCCACTCGATTGTTGCTGGTGGCTTTGAACTTATATCGTAAACGACTCGGTTTATCCCATCAACTTCATTGATAATTCTTCTGCTTATTCTCTCTAACAAATCATGTGGAAGATGAGCAAATGTAGCAGTCATTCCATCAACTGCCTCTACAACTCTCACACAAACAGTGTTGTCGTAAGTACGGTTATCGCCCATAACACCGACTGATTTTACATTTAAAAGCACTGCAAACGCTTGCCATGTTTTTGCATAGTATCCGCTAGCTTTTAACTCATCTAGTAAAATCACATCAGCCTCACGAAGCAGATCTAAATCTGGCTGGTTTACATCGCCCATGATTCTGATTGCAAGTCCTGGTCCAGGGAACGGATGACGGTTTATCATAGATTCTGGAAGACCTAATTCAAGACCGATTTTTCTGACCTCATCTTTAAAGAGTTCACGAAGTGGTTCGATAAGCTTAAAATCCATCCAGTCTGGTAGGCCACCAACATTATGATGAGATTTTATAACCTCTGATGGACCGTTCACGCTGATTGATTCGATTACATCGGGATAGAGGGTTCCTTGAGCTAAAAACTTAATACCATTATGTTTTTTAGCCTCTTTTTCAAACTCTTCAATAAAAGTGTGTCCAATAATTTTACGCTTTTTCTCCGGATCGCTAACACCTGCCAATTTACTTAAAAAACTCTCTCTTGCATCAACCACAACCAAAGGAACTTTTAAATTAATTTTAAAAACTTCTTCAACCTGTTCTCTCTCCCCTTTTCTAAGAAGTCCATTGTCAACAAAAACCGGAACCAACTGATCACCAATTGCCTCATAAAGCATCGCTGCAACAACAGAACTATCAACCCCACCGCTAAGACCACAAAGAACTTTTCCATCCCCAACCTGAGCTCTGATTTTAGCAATTTGCTCTTTTAAGAAATGTTCCATTTTCCATTTTTCACTGACGCCGCATATGCCTCTTGCAAAATTACGAAGCATCAAATAACCCTCCTCAGAGTGCTGAACTTCTGGGTGGTATTGCATTGCGTAGATTCTTTTTTCTTCATTAGAAATGGCCGCGTAAGGCGAATTTGGCGATGTTGCAATAGGCTTAAATCCATCTGGGAGAACATCTACTTTATCGCTATGACTCATCCAAACAACTCTCTCATCGTCACAATCTTTAAAAAGTGGTGAACAATTCTCACCAACGGTTATGATATTTAGCTCTGCTTTTCCATACTCATGATGAGATGAGCGGATTACACTGCCACCAAAATCTGCTGCGATTCTTTGCATACCATAGCAGATGCCAAGAACAGGTATTCCCATAGCGTAAACTTCTTGATCTACAGTATAGGCATTTTCATTATAAACAGATGATGGACCACCGCTAAGAATGATTCCTTTTGGATTTTTTGCTCTAATTTCGCTTGCTTTTGTGTAGTATGGAAGAATTTCACAATATATTTTATCTTCACGCAAACGACGAGCTATAAGTTGAGTATATTGAGAGCCAAAATCTAAAACTATGATGCTAACATTTATCATTTTGAATGCCTTTTGTAAGAGTTTTTATAGGTGCCAGAGGCGGATTTATGAGGATTTGCACCCCTTCAAGTAGTGAAAGGATACAATAATCAACATTAATGTTTTATGTAGAGACCGAGCATTTGATACTGAACATACCATATTGCGACTGAGACAATATAGCCAACCAAAATTGTCCATGAGTACTTCATATGAGAGCCGAATGTGTATATTCCAGATAGTTTACCCATAACACCTACGCCAGCAGCAGAGCCAAAACTAATCAAAGAGCCACCGATTCCGGCGGTCATGGTAACTAACATCCACTGATCAACTCCCATATCTGGGTTTGCCTTTAGTATTGCAGACATCACTGGAACATTATCAACTATTGCGGAGAGGAATCCTACGCCAATGTTTGACCATGTTGCACCCAAAGCATCAGGATGATAAACCACAGATGCAAGAGCCAACCAACCGACAAAGTAAAGTCCACCAACAGCCGCCAATATACCAAAGAAGAACAGAAGCGTATTATTCTCTATTTTACTCATAGATTCAAAGATGTTTAGTTTTGAATTATATTTTCTCTTTAATCTATATTGAAATAACTTAAGCACAGCCAAACCAAGCATCATGCCCCACATAGCTGGTAGATGAAGAAGCTGATGAGATAAAACGGCTGAGGCAATTGTAAAAACTCCAAGAGCAATCACGCCACCCGCCCCCTGCATTAAAATTGGGGCTTTCTCTGTCTTTGCATCAAAAACAGGTTTAGTTTGTGGTACGAATCTACTAAGCAAGTATGCAGTTACAACATATCCGCCAGCCGAGGCTGGGAAAAGAAACAGGAAGTCAGAAAAAACCCCTTTTCCAGTTGTCCATGCCATCAAAGTTGTAATATCTCCAAACGGACTCCATGCGCCACCTGCGTTTGCTGCTACGACAATATTTATGGCTCCAGGAACCAAAAAAGATGTTTTTTCTCTCTCGATTGTTATAAGTACAGTTGAGAGAATAAGCGCTGTTGTTAGGTTGTCTGCTATTGGTGAGATGAAAAATGCCAAAAGTCCAGTTAACCAAAAAAGCTTTCTGTAGTTGTACCCTTTTGACACTAAATTATATTTAAGTTTTTCAAAAACATTCATATGAATTAGCGTCTCAATATATGTCATAGCCACAAATAGAAAGAAAAATATTTCAGCAATTTCAAGTATTTGATGTTGTGCTTGAGCATGCACAAGCTCCATATCTAAACCATTCAAAGCATAATAAATTGCCACTAAAATAAAAATGATTGTTCCTGCAAAAAGAGCAGGCTTTGATTTGTCTAAATGGTACTTATCTTCAGTTGCAACAAAATAGTATGCAATCATAAAAATAAGAAGAGAGCTTATTCCAGCCCATGTTAGAGTCAAATCTGGCATAGTCTCTGCTGCACAGCCAGAGCTTGCGAATGCAAAAGTAGAAACAAAAATCAGCAAGATAAATTTAATCACCTACATCCTCTTTTATATAATGAACGCCTATCGACTCTTCTCTTTTAAGTGCCGATAAGACTATCTCTCTTGCGGTTAATAGACGAAATTTTAACAATCTGCCAATCTTCTCATTTAAAAGAGCATCTATCTGCTCCAACGCACTATTTAATCCATCTTTTGTTTTAACAATAGAGACATTTTCCCACATTATCTTACGAAGCAGGTTTTTTTTGGCTTTGTCATCTTTAAAGCTCATAATCTCATCATCTACTTTAAACTCTATGGATTTAGTTGAGTAATTGGAGTTCAGGATATCTTTGGTCGCTCTTGTGGCAAATACCAAACCCTCCAGAAGAGAGTTTGAGGCAAGTCTGTTCGCTCCATGAACTTTAGTAGATGCCACCTCTCCAATAGCATAAAGATTTTTTATATTTGGCACTTTGCCATCAACATCAGTCTTAATTCCGCCAATCGCATAGTGAAACGCTGGGGATATTGGGACTCTCTCATACGGTACATCAAAACCTAAATCTTGTAAACTCTTAAATATATTTGGAAATCTATGCGTGAAATAGTGATAGTCAAAGTTACTAAACGCGAGATATACCTTAAGCCCTGTTTTTTTATTGTACTCATAGATAGACTTGCTAACTATATCTCTGGAAGCAAGTTCCCCTCGTTCATCATAATCAAACAAAAATCTTCTTCCATTTTCATCTTCTATAGTAGCGCCCTCGCCTCGGAGTGCTTCGGTGAGGAGGAGTTTTTGTGCGGATTCACTTTTTACAAAAACGGTTGGATGAAACTGCATCATCTCCATGTTTTCAAGCTCTATATCCTTAAGTAGGCAAAGCCCCTGCATATCGGCGCTAATACATGGAGCATTTGTGTGATACTCATAAAGCGAACCTACTCCACCACTAGCAATAATCACACTGTTTGCATATATGTTTCTGCTCTCTCTATGATCAAGCACGGTTACACCATAGCAAACACCATCTTTTATTAACAAATCTACCACCCTGGCATCGCCTAGCATCGGATGAGGATTTTTTGATAGTAAAAAATAGTGCAAGTATCTTCCCGTTGCATCTCCGCCGGCATGAAGAATTCTTTCTCTTGAGTGAGCCGCCTCTTTTGTGTAAAGAAGCTCTCCATTTTCATCAGAATCAAAAAGAAATCCGCGATTTATCAGATCATCAATAGTACCTCTTGAGCTCTCACTAAGTACTCTAACTGCGTCTTCATCGCAAAGCCCAGCTCCTGCATCAAGAGTATCTTTAATGTGCATTGGTATATCTTTACTATCAACCGCTAGTGCGACGCCACCTTGAGCATAAAAACTGTTACATTTAAATGTCTCTCTTTTGTTTATAATTAAAACCTTTTTATCACGAGGAAGGTGCAGTGCAGCGTAAAGTCCAGCTACTCCAGCACCTACAATTATTACATCATATTTCATTACTGCTTATCAACACTTTCATTATCATCCATATTTTGGTTTTGGATAATAAACTCTATATTTTTATCACCTTGCGGTGCTTTTTCTTGATAATATGGATTTGCTTTATACCCACATCCGCTCAAACTTAACAAAAAGATTGTTATAATTATCAGATGAAAAATGCTACTCAAATTATTAATTCTATTCAATGCAAACCTCAATTTCACAGATTATTGGAACATGGATGTATTAGCAGACTAAAATCTTCACTGCTATCAAGCATACAAAAAAGCATCAAATTTGGATACATCAAAAATGAGACACTTTTCTTCGTTTTGTCCACCAATTTAAATAAATTAGATGTCAATAATATTATAAATATGATTAAATCAATTTTAAACTCACCTATGATTATGGAATCACAAAATTTTCTAGAGTGTTCAGATTTGAAGATAAAAGATGTTGTCTGTTTTGTGGATCATAAACCAAAGATTGCGCTAGAAGTTTACAGCTCAAATCAAGGCAATACAAATTATGTAGAGAGAGCGACTGGCGACATAGAAGTAGACATAGAGGACCCAAAACTACGAGAACTGGCTATGAGTATTTTAACAATCATAAAAGCAAAACATGAATCTTGAAGAGACTATAAAACAGCTTCCCTCTTCCGCTGGAATCTATCAATACTTCGACAAAGATGGACATCTGCTCTACATAGGAAAAGCGAAAAATCTATCAAACAGAGTGAAAAGTTACTTTAATTTTACTCCCATATTTAAGCCAAACCAAAATCTATCTCTTCGCATAACAAAGATGCTCGCTCAAACTGTTTCGCTTAATTATATCGTCGTAAACAGTGAGCATGACGCACTTATACTTGAGAATTCACTTATAAAACAGCTAAATCCAAAATATAATATTTTGCTTCGTGATGATAAAACTTATCCATATATTTACATAGACTACTCACAAAAATATCCTAGATTTGAGCTTACAAGAAAAGTTATTGATTCTACGGATATTAAATATTTTGGACCCTACTCTGTTGGTGCGAGAGATATTTTAGACTCGATTTACGAGCTTTGCAAACTCGTTCAAAAAAAGGGCTCACTAAAATCAAAAAAGATCTGTCTTTATCATCAAATAGACAGATGCTTAGCTCCTTGTGAACTTGCCGTGAGCGATACAGAGTATAAAAAAGAGGTTGATTTAGCCATAGAGTTGATTCAAAATAAAAAAACAGTCATAAGCAAACTGCAAAATAGAATGGAGTTTTATGCAGAAAATCTTAGGTTTGAAGAGGCTGGAGAACTTAGAGATAGAATCCTAAGAATTGAGCGTTCACAAATAAAAAGCGAGATTGACTTTGCAACTAATGAAAACTACGACATTTTTGCTATCTGTTCCAAAGAAAAAAGAGCAGCAGTCGTTAGGATATTTATGCGTGACGGCAAGATAATCTCCTCAACTCATGACTTCATAAACCTTTATGAGGGTTATGATGAAGATGAGTTTTATCAGAGAGTTTTGTTAGAGTTTTATAAAAATGAGAAACCACCAATTATCGCGCCAATTTTAGTGGCCTCAAACTTTGAGTCACTATCTTTAGTTCAAAAGCATCTCACGCAAGTTTTTGGGAAAAAAGCAGAGATAAAAGTACCTCTAAAAGGTGAAAAGAAGGAGTTGATAAATCTAGCACTTTTAAATGCTGAGGAGCTTTTAAAAAATGATAAAACTCAAAACAGTGGTCAGATACTGGATGAAATCAAAGAGCTTTTTAAGCTAGAGCGCACTCCAAATCGTATAGAAGTTTTTGATAACTCCCACATGGCAGGAGTTGCAACAGTTGGAGCAATGGCAGTTTATGAAGACGGCAAGTTTGATAAAAAAAGCTACCGGATATACCATCTTCAAGCAAAAGATGAGTATTCGCAAATGAGAGAGATGCTAACAAAAAGGGTAGAGAGTTTCTCAAAAAATTCTCCGCCTGATTTATGGATACTCGATGGTGGAGCTACGCTTTTAAAGTTGGCATCAGATATTTTGGTGTCAAACGGTATATCTCTAGACTTAATTGCAATATCAAAAGAGAAAATAGACGCAAAAGCCCATCGGGCAAAGGGTAAAGCGAATGATATCTTGTATACCAGAGAGAACATTGTAAAGTTACCAAATAGCGACAAAAGGCTCCATTGGGCTCAAAACATGAGAGATGAGGCTCATAGATGCGCTATAAATTTTCATAAAAAAACAAAACTAAAACTTGACAACGAGAGTAAGCTATTGACACTAAATGGTATATCACAAGCAAAAATAGTTAAGCTTTTAAAACATTTTGAAACATTTGATACCCTTAGAGAATTAAGTGTTGAAGAGATAAGTTCTATTTTAAATCAAAAAGATGCCCAAATTATAAAAAACATTTATAAATAAGTTTTATTTTAAACTATTCATGATATATTAGTGCCGTTTATAGTGACATTTAAGTAGAGGTTTTTTATGAATAAAGTTATACCAACTAGTGAAGAGTATATCTATGAAGGCAAAGTGGCAATAAGTCAAACAGATTTAAATGATAATATCACTTTTGTAAATAGAAAGTTTTGTGAAATTTCGGGATACTCAGCAGAGGAACTCGTAAATAATAATCACTCCAAAGTAAAACATCCAGATATGCCACATGAGGTGTTTAACCAGATGCACAAAGCGCTTAAAAGTGGGCAAGTTTGGAATGGACTCTTAAAAAATCTGCGTAAAGATGGCTCTTTTTACTGGATAAACTCAGAGATTGCGCCAATCCACAATAATCAGGATGAAATAATAGGTTATATCTCTGTGAGCAAACCTGTACCTAGAAAAAATATTGAAGAATACAATATAAATCATATAAATTAAACAAAAACAGTGTAACACAAAGGGCAAGTATGCTAATTTACAACCACAAAAAAGAGTTTATAGGAATTGATGAGAATGATTTAAGAGTATTAGGTTTTTCAAACCTAGCTGAGCTTCAACACGAAGCAGCTGATTTTGCAGATCTTTTTGCAAAATCGGTTGGCTATATACATAACTTCAAGCATGTTCATTGGATTGACTATGTTGCTTGTGATGACTCAGGAGCAAAACAAAAAGTAATTATCCGTGCAAAAAGCAAAAATTTCGTAGCTTCACTAGATATACAGACGATTTATCTCTCTGATAACCCATCACAAAAAGCCTATATTATAAATCTACTAAATATCAGAGCACTTCTTGATTCTCAAAGTGAGCAGATAAAAATAGAGCCTCTAGTTACATCAGCACCAAAAATAGATATACCAAAAAACACTCAAGCAACAGATAGTTATGTTCCTAAACAGATATCTAGTGAGCCAATTTTAAATATAGAGGCAGATCTTTATCCAAAAGTAGATGAAAATATCTCCTTGCCTATCGATATTGATATAAGTGAACTTACACAAGACAATAAAAAACATATACCATCTAAAGAGTTAAAAGATTCAAAACAGCCAGCTTTCGAGCCAAAGCAAATTACTGAAGCAGATGATGATCTCGGTGAGTTTGCAAACTACAAATTTAGTCCGGAAACGGCTTCGGAAGCACTTGGTCTTCCAGTTGATCTTATAGAAGAGTTTATTCAAGATTTTATTGCTCAGGCCAATAGTTTTAAAACAGAACTATATCAAGCTGCACATGACAAAGACATAGATAAAATTAAAATACTTTCTCATAAGTTAAAAGGTGTGGCAGCAAATCTACGAGTAGAAGATGCACTTAGCATATTAACCTCCATTGGTACAGTCAACGAAAGTGACGATATAGAGACAATTTTAAATAAACTATTCAAAACACTCGACAGGCTCTCAGGAAGCGAAAACAAAAACACAACATACACACAAACTGACATAAGAGATAACAAAATAGATATAGATGAGGACGATTTTGTTTTATCACTTAAAGATGAAGAACCTTTTCCAGCAAAGAGTGTTGAGATACAAGAGAAAGTTTTAGAAATAGATGACAGTCAAGTACCAGACATCATAGAGATTGCGGAACTTGCTGATGATGACTTCTATAAACAAAATAAAGAGCCCATACAAAATAATATAAGCGACGAAGAACTAATGATATTAGACACAGACGCTACACTAAAGGAAGATAATTCTGATATAGAAAAAGAAATTTTAAATATAGCTCTTTCGTACGACAAAGAGTTAGTTGCCAACAGTATTGGACTAGATGCAAATAGTTTTAATAAACTTCTTGAAGAGTATCTAGAAACCAGTCGTCAACTATGCGAAAACATAGTTGTATCTATGGAAAATGGTGATTTCAACAGCTCAAAAGAAGATGCAATAGAGCTAAAAGGAATGAGCGACAATATGCGAATTCATAAGTTCGATGATGAACTCAATACTATAATCAATTCTAACAGTAGCGAAGAGGTTATAAAAAATATTAGTGTTATTACAACAAAACTAAACCAAATCTCAAACATAGAAGGTAAATAATGCAACTAGGATTAAAAAATAGATTACGCCTAATAAGCCTACTCCCAATTCTTGTTCTTTTTTCATTGACGAGTTATTATGTTTATAGCTCTTATATTGCTTTTCAAGCAGCGGAGCAACTACAAAACAGATTGACTCAAAATAAACATCTCAATGAAGTAGTTGGAAATATTGCGAGAGAACGTGGTATGAGCGCCATGTATCTTGGTAACAAAACAGAGAATATTCTAAAGTCACTACATGAACAGAGAAAAGTTGTTGATGAAAAAGTTGCAGTATTTCTTAAGTATTCAAGAGATTTACAAACTTCAAACATCAGTTCGTCTGAAAAAAGAAGATTAGTTGCAAACATAAATGATGTTGTTACTTCTATTGCAAAAATAAAAGCAGTAAGACCAAAAATCGATCGACTAGATGCTAAGTTTGATGAATTTTTCTTTAAAGTATATACGGATGCTCAAGGAAAGTTTGTTAAACAGTTAGAGCAAATTACAGAGAATCAAATTGACAAAGAGATTAGCCAACTATATTCTCAATATATAACCATGGTTAACGCAAAAGAGGCATCTGGCATTGAGAGAGGATATATGTCATATAACATCTCTCGCTCAGCAAAGCTTATTGATAATGACCTAAGCAAATGGATTTCGATTATCGGTAAAGCGGACTCAGTGAATTACGCTGGCATCCAAAATATAGAACTCTCTAAAAAATTAGATTCTCTCTTTAAGAGCGAAGATAGCATAGAGTTATTTCAAGATATAAATACAGAAAGAACGGCGTTAATCACCGCTTCACAAAGTGGAGAATATGAAATTGCCTCCGGCGTATGGTTTACCATGCAATCAGAAAAAATTAATATTATCACAGAGGCAGAAAATTTACTAATTGCAGCAATGGACAAAAGAGCTCAAAAAGTACAAGCTGACTCCATACAATTTCTTGCTATTACTTTTAGTATCTGGTTAATTGCTATAATACTTGCTGTTTTAGGCTATCTACTTTCAAATGAAATTGCAAATAACATTAAGCATCTAGAGAGCGTTCTAAAAAGAGTTGCAGAAGATACATCTCTACAAAATAATAAAAAAATTAACCTTCATACTGCCGAAGGTACAAATATGGCCTACGCACTTCTTGAAGAGATTATTGATCAAACAAGAAGAGATAAACAATCAGCACAAGAAGCAAGTGAAGCAAAATCAATGTTCTTGGCAAACATGTCGCATGAGATTCGTACACCACTAAATGGAATTGTTGGATTTACTGAACTTCTAAAAGATTCTGGACTTCAAGAAGAACAGATTGAGTTTGTTGAGATAATAGAAAAAAGTTCTGAAAATCTTCTTGAAATTATAAACAATATCCTTGACTTATCTAAAATCGAGAGCAATAAGCTTGAGATAGAAAATATTGCATTTAACCCAATCTTAGAGTTTGAAAGTGCTGTTGAAGTTTACGCAGTAAGAGCAAGTGAAAAACATATAGATCTTGGATGTTTCATTGATCCTGCGTTAGAGTTCCCGCTCAAAGGTGATCCAACAAAACTAAAAGAGGTAATAATAAACCTTCTCTCAAATGCAGTTAAATTTACAAATAATGCTGGCGCAATAAATGTTGACATAAGAAAAGTAAAATCTGACACAATTGGTAAAACTACTATAAAATTTGAGATTCAAGATAGTGGTATTGGTGTAACGAGTGAACAAAAATCTAGAATCTTTGAAGCATTCTCTCAAGCAGATACATCGATTACTAGAAAGTATGGTGGAACTGGACTTGGTCTTACTATATCAAGTAGTTTTGTTGAACTTATGGGTGGCAAACTTGATCTTCACAGTATTCCAGGACAGGGGACTACATTCTTTTTCAGTATTGAGTTTGATGAAGTCGAGACGCTAAATGATAGCTCAGAGGGTATGTTTAATCAGTTGAATGCTCTAATACTCAGCGACTCAATAAAACTTAAAAAACAGGATAAATACTTAAGGGAATACCTTGAATATTTTGGCGTAGGATATACAACTTTTAAAGATATCAACAAAGTACAACTTCTCCAAAATGACACAAACTACAATCTTCTTTTTGTGGATTATGACTATGTTACAAACGAGAGTCTACAGGAGTTTGCAAAACTTTCTCTAGAGCTGATTGTACTTACAAAATCCAATTTAATAAGAAAAATCGACTCACTAGGGCTAGATATATTTAAAACTCTCTATGAGCCTATTCACTCATCAAAACTCAAGCAAACACTCGAAAATTATGTGATGCTAAACTCTACTACGCAGATTGCAAAGAAACAAAATCGTAGAAAGTTTGACACGCTTACATCAAGGTTTAAAGCTGACATCTTGGTTGCAGAAGATAACATAATCAACCAGAAACTAATCCAAAGAACTCTTGAGGATTTAGGCATAACCGTAACTATAGCAAACAATGGTCTTGAAGCATTTCAAAAAAGAAAAGATGGCAAGTTTGACATGATTTTCATGGATATACAGATGCCTTTCTTAGACGGCGTCGAAGCAACAGCTGAGATATTAGAGTGGGAAGAAGATTACAATCAAGAGCATATACCTATAGTAGCACTAACAGCAAATGCGCTCAAAGGTGATAGAGAGAAGTTTTTAGCAGCTGGTCTTGACGAATATACAACAAAACCACTTATCCGCTCAGAGATAATCTCTCTGTTAAATCATTTCTTGGTAGATAGCATTGTTGATATAAGCGATATTTCTGTGCAGAGACAAAAAACAGTACAAAATAGTCCTCAAGAAGAAAAAGAAGCGATAGAAGCAAAAGCTCAGGCAGCATACAAAGCTGATATTTTAATCGCAAAGAAAAGTAGTTTTGAAATGAAACTCTACAACAAAATCATAGAGGGCATTGATGGAATAAGCTGTGAAGCAGCAACATCTCTAGCGGAATTTAAAGAACTAATCAAAAATAATTCGTATAGAGTTGTTCTGTTTGACAAAGAGTACAACGAGTTAGATATAGCAGATATATCTTCTACTATCAGAAATAAAAACAACATAGATGGACTAAAATCACATATAGTACTTGTTGATGATTCCATGGAAAAAAATGGATCTGATCAAAAAGAGTATGTAGATGAAATAATAAAAAATGCAGTAGATAGAGAAGTTATAAAATCTCTATTTACTAATTAATGAGAGGTAATCTATAATGATAAAAAGCTTGATAGTACTAGCAGTAGATGATGACATGATAAATCTAAAACTTCTAAAATCTATGTTAATGAAAAATGAAAGTGTCAAAGAAGTGATTGAGGCAAAAAATGGTGCAGAAGCAATAGGATTCATAAAATCAAGAGACGATATAGATCTCATACTTCTTGATATAATAATGCCAATCATGAACGGTATAGAGATGTTAAAAGTAATTCGTTCAGATGAAAATATAAAGCAAGTTCCAATAATTGTTCTTACTACTGATGAAACAAAGAAGAATGAAGCGCTAGAACTTGGTGCTAATGGATTTTTAATGAAGCCAATTAGAAGCATTGATTTACTTCAAAAAATAAATGATCTTGTGATTTAGTAATTTTTTTGGTCTAGAGCTATTCTAGACTAAAAAGTATAATTGGCTCTAAACCAATATCTGGCTTAAAACCTCTTCCACTCTACTGACTGGTACAATCTCTACGCTATCTCTAACCTCTTTTGGGATATCTTCCAAATCTCTATCATAATTCTTGCTCGGAATCAGAACTTTGGTCATTCCTGCTTTGTGTGCAGCTATAAGTTTTTCTCTAAGTCCGCCGATTGGTAGGACATCTCCACTCAAAGAAACCTCTCCAGTCATAGCAATCTCAGAGCGGATTTTTCTAGAACTCAGAATCGAAGCTATAACGCTAACCATCGCGATTCCAGCACTTGGTCCATCTTTTGGAGTAGCTCCATCTGGAACATGTAGATGCAGGTCGTATCTTTTATATACTTCACTGGCATCAATCTCTTCTTTATCCTCTTTCTCTTTTGTGGTAAGAGGAATATTTGAGGCATCAATTTTTAGTTTTTTGTTATCGATGAGTGTTTTTACAACACTAAAAGCTATCCTTGCGGACTCTTTCATAACATCACCAAGGCTTCCAGTTAGTTGCATCACACCTTTTCCGTTTATCCTGATGCTCTCTATTTTTAAAACATCACCACCAACCGCTGTCCAAGCAAGACCATTTACAACACCAACCACTGGGATTTTTGTTGTTTTTTCTATCTCAAAAACAGTTTTATCAAAGTAATCTTTTAAATTTTTAAGATTTATAGAAACCTTAATAACCTCTGGATGCTGCAAAATCTCTTTTGCAATTTTCCTTGACATATTTGCAACTCGTCTGCGAAGATTTCTAACTCCTGCCTCACGAGTATAACTATGGATTATCTCTTTTACAGCAGGGGTTGAGATTGATACTTCTGATTTTTTAAGTCCATGCTTTTTTAACTCTTGAGGAATTATGTACCTTTGAGCAATCTCAAATTTCTCCTGTGGAGTGTATGAGCTGATTGATATAAACTCCATCCTGTCTCTCAGTGGAGCCGGAATTCTTCCAACATCGTTCGCCGTTGCTATAAAAATAACTTTAGATAAGTCAATGTTGAAGTTGAGATAATAGTCTCTAAATTCAACATTTTGCTCAGGGTCTAATATCTCTAAAAGTGCTGCAGTTGGGTCACCTCTTCCGGTTTTTGCTACTTTATCTATCTCATCTAAAACAACAACTGGATTCATTTTTTTAGCATCTATCAGACCTTGAACAATTCGCCCTGGCATCGCTCCAACATAAGTTCTTCTATGTCCACGAAGTTCATTTACATCTTCTAACCCACCAAGCGCGATTCTTACAAGTGGTCGCTTGAGTGCTTTTGCTATCGAGTTTGCCAAAGAAGTTTTACCAACACCAGGAGGTCCCGAGAAACATAAAATTGCACCCGTACTCTCCTGATCTTTTACTCCTCTAAGCTCCATTAACTCTTTTACAGCAAAAAACTCCACTATTCTCTCTTTTGGTTTTTCCAATGAGAAGTGATCTTTATCTAATTGATTTTCAACATTATCAATATTGAGAGCTTTTGTACTCTCTTCACCAAAAGGAATCTCTAAAACCCAGTCTAAGTATGTTTGAGTCATCGAAGCGTCAGAAGAGTCTGGATGCATTCTTGAGAATCTCTCCAGCTGCTTATGTACCTCTTTATAGGCTTCTGGACTCATTTTACTTTTTTTTGCTTCGAGTTTTTTTCTATACTCCTCTTGCTCTTCTTCTCTTGAAGTATCAGTTCCGAGCTCTTTTTGAATCTGCTTTAACTGCTCTTTTAAAAAATACTCTTTGTTTATTTTTTCTATATGAGAGTGAACTTTTGTGCGAATCTCTCGTTGGAGCTTGTTAGCTTCTATCTCATCTATCAAATGCTCAATTAAATCTAAAAATCTTTTTTCAGTATCTACCTCTGCGAAAAGCCCATAAGCCTGCTCTTTTTTAAGCTTGATGGTTGAGCAGATAAGGTCTATAATACGGTTATGATCATGATTTTCTTCTATAGTACGAAGCAAGTCTGGAGGAAAATAGCTACTGACACTTGAGAGTGTTCTGACTTTTTCTCTAACAACCTCTAAAATGGCATCTATTTTCAGAGAGTTGACATGAGTGGCATGTATAATGTCTACTCTTGCACGAAGAGGGTTGTTAGATGTTTTTTCAAAAGTTTTTGCACGAGCTAAACCTTGAAAAAGAACTTTTACTCTACCATCTGGAAGTGAAACTTTTCTCATGATTGAGCCGACAACGCCAACATTATAGAGTGACTCAAACTCTCTTTCTCCCTCATGAGAAGGTTTTGTTGGACATACCATAACTAAAGAGCCCTCTTCTATGGCTTTTGTAGCGGATTTTATATTGCCATCATCACTTAAAAAAAGTGGAGAAATCATAAAAGGATATAAAAAAAGTTCATCCTCCGCAATAATTGGTATCTCTGCTGGAAAGTCACTATAATCGCTTAATTTCATTTTTTACTCTCCGAACTATTATTTTCTTTTACTGATGTTTCATTGTCATCTTTTACAGAGTTTCTTGAAACAACGCTTTTTGTATTTGGTATCATAAACGCATACCAACTCTGGGTGCCATCGCCCTCAAACCAAGAGCGATACCAAGGAACTTCTGCTCTTTGCACATCGCTCCAAACTATCCAAGGAACTGGTTTTAAGATTTTATAGTAAGATGCACTTTTTGGTTTATCAAGCCTTTTGTACAGATCTGCTATATCCTCATTTAGAGATGCTTGAGCAAGATATAGGCGAGTAAGCATACTGTTGACTACTTCAATGTACATTGAGCTTGTATAATTTAACTTGAACTCTTCACCATTTTTTATAGCTTCATCTATAAGCGCTTGATCTCTTCTTGGGTTTGGCAATGACATATACTTTGCTCTAATTTTTAAAAAATCAGCCTGCTCTCTCTCGTTTGCTGTTGCATATCTCTTAACATACTCATCTAAAAAATGTTCACTTAAGATATACTCTTCTTCGTGCATATGAGCGATGGCCAAAATCATAGTAGCCTCGGGCAGAAGTGGCGATCCAGCGTGCTCGCTTTGAAGCGAACTGTAGTAATTATCTGCTTTTTCTAAATCACCGCTTGAAACTTGTTCGACAATCTTGGAGTACCAATACGCTGCAGGTTTATTGTACTCCTCAATCTCTTTAGAGCACCCTAAAAACAGTAGAGTTACAGTCACCACACTTACTAAAAAATAACTTTTAAATCTCATACAAAATCCCTAATATTTGGTAGGTTGGCATTTTATACAAATTACCATTAATTTTATATTTTAGCTAAACGCGAAACAAACTAGGTACGGTTTATGCTTTAATGTCATAATGCCAAAAAAAGAGGTTGAACAGTATGAAATTTGATATGTGCGTTCCTATACTAGGATTTGAAAATGTAAAAGAGGTAACTCTAGAAAAAATCGATGATACTCTTATGATAATGAAGCCAACAAATGAAGAAAATATCTCTTTTGCGCTGATTGATCCTTTTATACTAAGAAACTATGATTTTGAAGCTCCCGATGATATTCAAAAGCTACTAGAAATCACCGACAAATCAAATATTATTGTTTTAAATATTGTACTTATCCAATCTCCAATTGAAGAATCGCTTGTAAATTTTGCTGGTCCTTTTATATTTAACACAGATACCAACAAAGCCGCTCAAGTCATCTTAAGTCACTCCCCAGAGTATGGTGTAGCCGAGAAAATATCTAGCTTTTTAAACAAATAACCTAACTAAACCTTTCATAATATAGCCACGAAAGGTTTAAAACTTCCTCTCGTTTGCGCTCCTATAAGAAAATACTATTAAGCATCATATAAGCATAGTTGCGTGTATAATCTAGTATTGTATAACGCTTACTTCTAGAGCCCTGTTTTTGTGTGCAGCAAAGTTAAAAATAAGAGGTATGCTAAATCCCAAGGAGGATAAGATGAAATCTTTAAAAATATTTTCACAGCTTATAGGCATTTTTGGAATACTAATGATGTTTTCTGTGTCTGGGTGGGGGGCTGTTTGTAGCAGCGGTTCTCTGCATGACAGTCATATATTTACTGAATCTGGTTCAAATGCCTCTTATACGGATGCGGTGACCAATAATAGTTTTGACAACAACGACCAATATAATTATTATTTTCAAGTTCCGCTAGCGGGTGTATTAACATTTATAAAAAATTCATCCACAGCTTCGGTAACATTTCGTTACGACTTAACTAATTGTCCTACTGGTTCAAGCACATTACTTAGTTCAGGAAATAGTATCCATCTTACTGCTGATACTGATTTCAATATGGCTGTTTTTGCAAGCGCAAATAATCAACATTATGACTTTACATTTAGCTTTGTTGCTGATCAAACTCCACCAATCATGGGTAATGTCCCAAACCAAACGGCAAATGTTGATAGTGCATTTTCTCTTAACTTATCTTCTTATGTAACCATCACTAACGGTGATGCAATTTCATCATACACACTCACCGGCACACTGCCGACCGGTTTAAATTTTAACTCTTCAACAGGTGTTATTAGTGGCACACCTGTAGCTACGGCTTCTGCGGTAACATTTAGTATAACAGCAACAGATAATGACGGCACATCAAATTCGGATAGTTTCACAATCACAGTAGATCCAAAATTAACTGAAACAACTGGCGGACGAGACTTTGTAGAGCGAACCCAGCATAATCTTTTTGGGGATGTAAAAGTTATAGGAAACACCGTCTTGTGTGTTCTGAGTGGTGGTGCTTGTGTCGAACCTACAACAACGGATTCAAATTCACAAACAAACTTAAGCAAAGCGCCAACATCATACTCAACACTTGCTATACCATCCAATGCTGTTATTAAATATGCTAGGCTTTATTGGCAGGGACGCAAAGCTGCCACAAGCTCTAATGACGCATGGGATGCTACTTCTAAAGCAGCTGCTGGAACTATAAATATAAGAAAAGGTGCTACTGGAGCATTTACTACGCTAACTGCTGATATAAAAGATTTTGATTCAACAAGCTCAACTAATTATATTAGAATCTACTCTGCAAGCGCAGATGCTTCAAGTATCGTCGATAGCAATGGAACATACTATATTGATACAACAAGTTTTTATACAGAAACAGGACAAACGGGTAGCAAGACCATAAGCGATGGTTTAGGAGCATACGGCGCATGGATTTTAGCAGTTGTTTATGAGGACCCAAGTGGAACAGTAGCTAGAAATGTTACTATTTTTGATGGCTACAAGCAAGTAACAAGCAGCTCTGGAAATATAGACATTAGTGTTAGTGGATTCTTAACACCAAAATCTGGCACAGTAGACTCTAACACATATGTTTTTGCTGGAGAGGGAGATAAGTATATAACTGGAGATATTATTAAGATGGCTGGGTTAACATACAATACAACTCTGCAATCAATAGGCACATTTGACTCAAGAGTAGATGTTACTGGAACCAGAAGCCCAAGCTTGACCAACAATAATGGTATTGATATTCAACTCTACAAAACCGGTACAACTTCAGGAGCATTAAACATTATAGGAACCAATGAAGTTGGGGCCAAATTTCAATTTACATCAACTCAAGATACATATTTCCCATCAGTAATTGCTTTTTCCACTCAGCTCTATCTGCCACAAATGTGTTATGACTACTCAATAAAACAAGATGGACGGTATCTTGATGTAAACAGAACCGCTTATCCTATAGCACATTTAAACTCAACTATCTCATCTTCTCCACTAGATATAGTCGTTTATTTGAAAAACAGAGAGGCAGATATAGCGGCTCAAGGCATAGCACTTAAAGCGGATGTAAATGATACGCGTTTTAACTTTGTAGGAGATATCTCTACTTCAAATACAAATGGCTCAATGCTAATTGACAGAGGGGCACCAACTTTAAGTTCACCACTTTGCGCTTATGATAAAAATGGCGATAACTCAACAACAAACAATGGATGTACAAATGGCCACGATATACGAAAGGGTAATGGTTCGCTTAACTCCCAAGATTATGTTTATACAAAATTTCAACTGACCCCTAACTATATAAATGGTACGGGCGAAGTAGATGAACCACTCGGATTATCACTAAAATACTACATTGTCGCTGGTGGGAATAAGATAGAGTATCCAGACTATCTACTAGGAAGCACCAATGTTCCTCTTTGTCCACCAACCAATGGTTATCAACCAGCATGGGGGCAGTTTAATGTTGTAAAAAGCGGACAAACTTCAAACAATTTAGAGACTCAGATCTCAAGAAAACCCTTTAATTCAGCAGTTATTTTTGATTCTACGCCAGCAACTGGTAACAATTCAGCTCCAACATCCAACATAAATACTACTGTTTTAGTAGAAATGGTAGATATGGATGCATTTGGTGACCTAAATGCCTCTTGCGCAAATCCAGACTCCGCTATATCTGCCCCTATTTTTACTCCAATAAATTTTACATCGGCTAACTATCAAACAACGATAGCAGCTCAGACTGATGATTACTATAATTTTGCAGTAAAAAATGGTGCATTCCGTGTTTGGTATTTTAATGACAGCAATGGAACACTGATTCAAAATTGGAGTGCTTCAACATCAAACAGCGGTAAAACACTCTCTAGTATTTCGGGCTTATACAAAAGTGGCACACACACGCAGTGTTCTGCTTCTAATAAGTGTGGAACGACTGACGCAGGAGCGCAAGCGCAGACTACAGCATGCTTTGAGTGTATAAAAGATAATTATGCTAGACCTTTATGCTCAAGGGATAATTTTTCTATCCGTCCAGAATCGTATGATGTTCGCGTTTATGATATCAATCAAACACTGCCAATATACAATATTGTCTCAGATCCATCAAATGTTAAAAACAACACAAAAGTTAATCTCTCTAATTTGTATGGGTATTCCCCAAACATTTCATCCGCATCAAGTCGTATAAATATGGCAGGAGGATATAGTTATCGTTTTGATATAAATGCCACAGGACACGATGATAGTTCTTTAGGTGTGCCTGGCTACACACGATACTTCAATGGTGATAGCAACTACAATGCAACAATGTTTTGGGATCCTCAATCTGCAAAAACAGGATGTAATGATACTGCAAATAAAAATATTTTATTCTATGTGGCAAATGGACAAATGCAAAACGAAGAGCGCAATCACCAAGAAGTTGGAGAGTATAAGCTAAGTATTGTTGATTACTCATGGACAGCTGTTGATTGGCAATATATAGATCATCATACCGTGGCGAATGGTTTTGCTATTGGGGCTGACTGCGTTACAAACTCATCAACAACCACCGGAGCTCAAAATGGATGTGTAATCAAAACGAATCACGGAAGCAATGGAAGTACCTATACATACAAAGACCAAGACTTTACATTCCATCCGTATAAATTTGATTTAAGCACTATAACTTCAACCGTTGGATTAAACAATGCAGCACTTGGGGTTAACTCATTTATATATGACGCAAATATAACAAGAGCTGAAGATCAAAACATGTCAGTACACTTTAATGGCTCTATAAAAGCTTTTGGTTATGACGATTCTGTTTTAAGCAACTTTGTTAGTGGCTGTTATGCAAAACAATTAGATATAAATGTATCTCACTCAACAACTTCTGCATCACCTAGCTATGTATTTAAAAATTTAAACCAAGATAACACAATCCGAAGAAGCATTAGTGGTGATTTAAACAGTACAATCACAGTGCTTCCTGGTGACTTCAATCAAACATTAATTGGAGAAGCAAAAACAATAACAAATATCAACTACATAAGAGATGTAAACAATTCACTTAATCCAATTGTTGTGACATACGGCAATTATGATGTAAACTGCACAGCTACAAATCTTAATTGTAAATTTAATGCTGATCTGATTCCAGACAAAATGACGGGAGGTAAAGCTACCATAAACAAGGGTGTTGCACATCTATATGGTCGTACTCATGCTTCAAGACAAAGATATAGTGGAAATGCAGGAGACGCAAATATATATTATGAAGTCTACTGTTTTGGCACAGATAAAAACAATACCATATGTAACAAAAATCTGCTCCTCCCAACAATAGGTGCGAACCTACGAAACACCGATGACTTAAGATGGTTTATCAACGACAACCATGATAGCGCAACACATGGCGCAGTTGGTGTGATTACTGAGTTAACGAATAACCATGTTGCCAGTGTATTTAATGGAGCTGGAGCGACAACAAATCCTGCACGAACAACCCTAACCTATGATGGAACCAGAGGATATCCATATAAAACAACTATGGAAAACACCGCATCTGGTTGGCTAATATATGACCCCAACAATCCACTAGCTATAAGAAATCAATTCTCTATAGAGTTTGAAAATGGTGGGGCTGGATGGAGCGGTGCTCACGAAACAGATACTACTACTAAAAATGTTGGAACACCAATAACCAACAGGAGAACAATGTGGTAAGACAAAAACTAACCGCACAAAGATACGCTTTTACTATGATAGAGCTTATCTTTGCTATTATAATCATATCTATTGCTGTAATTTCCCTGCCAACCATAACTGATGCTACCTCAAAAGGATTGGAGAGCAATATCGTACAAGAAGCTATTTTTGCTGGTTCAGCCGAACTAAACGGTGCGACTTCAAGCTACTGGGACAAAAGGTCAATGGAAGATAAAAATGTTAGTAACTTATCTAGGGTTATAGACATAAATGGAGATTGCGACAACAATAGTGTAGGAGAGAGATATAGACTAAAGCCTGGACATATAAATCAACCGTTTCATAGAAGATGCCTAGATAGCGATACAGCGACTGTAGCCAATGTTAGTGATGTAACTGATCAAAATTTAAATAACGCGGTTCATGGAAGTGAGGATATATTTACGGACACAACAACAAATAGCGTTGGTTACAAAAATACATATCAAAGCACCGTTGCTGTAGCTCAAGTTGGCAATGTAAAAACAATCACAACTACAATCGCAAATGGTGGTACAAACATCGTAATCCTAAAAACTCAAAGCGCCAATGTTGGCGAAGTTGATTATTTTAAAAGAAGGTTTTAATGCGTAGATATGCTTTTACTCTTATAGAGCTTGTTTTTGTCATAGTTATAATGGGTCTTCTAAGTAAGTTTGGTGTGGAGTTTTTAGCTCGTGCTTATGATAGCTTTATTGCCTCAAGCATAAACAACTCGCTTCAATCAAAAAGTGCCTCAGCAGTTGAGACAATTGCCACTAGACTTCAATACCGCATAAAAGACTCTATTATAGCAAGACAACCTGGGGTCGATTTTCAAGCATTAGCTAGTTCAACGCTTGCCGAAAATGCAACTATTCTTGAGTGGATTGGTTACGATATTGATGGTATGCGGGCAGACTCAAACCCTTCATGGAGCGGAATTATAGACCTATATCATCCAAGCACAACTGCAGCAACTCTATTTTCTCCACTAACAAACACAGCCAATATTGATTCAAATATCAGCGCCTTATCTGGTGGCGGCAGTGGTATAAATAGTTCCGCCATATATTTTATCGGCTCAAATAGTGATATACAAACCGGGTATGGATGGAGTGGCGCCATAGTAGATCATAATAACTCTACAATGCACCCCATAAACTCTACTCTTGTTGGCACAAATATATTTGCATCAGGAATAGCTGGAGTTAATTTTAGCGGAGCTGATCTATATGAATACTACCAACTTGCTTGGAGTGCTTATGCAGTTGTTCACTCAAATGGAAATTTAACACTCCACTACGACTATCAGCCATGGCTCGGTGATACCTACCTCCTTAAAAGAGATGGAACAGCAACAAAAAGCGTTCTGCTTATGCAAAATGTAGATACTTTTAGATTTAAAGCTATAGGCTCTATTGTAAAAATTCAAGTATGCGTCAATCAAACCATACTTGCAGGGAAGGAGTACTCTTTATGCAAAGAAAAAACTATATTTTAAAAGCAAACTTTAAAAGCAAAAGAGCTGGTATTGCCATGATTATGGCAATTATTGTTGTAGTTGTTATATCAACTATAATGGTTCTCTCACTCTCCCTAACATCTCAAACAAATAAAAAAACAGCGGATTTATACCTTTATGAGCAAGCCGTACTGTACTCAAGAAGCACAGCCGAACTTACTCTTTTAAGAATCGCTGATGGTGGCTGCACACAAGGCAACATTAATACTACGACCGATGATGGAATTTATGATATTAATGTAACTACAAGATATATATTTACAAATCCAGTTGCTGGTTGTGATATGTATATAAACGATATAAACACAACAGAACAAAACGGCTCAGTTCTTATGGATATAACCATCAGCGTTCCAACGGACAGAAACCTAAGCACGGAACCAATAACATACTTTAGAAGAACTATACAAAAACTCTAACTATGTAAACTTTTTAATGTTATAATATTTCATACTTGATAATTAAAGGATTTAACATGAATATATCTTTAACGGGGCGTCATTTAGAGCTAACTGACGCTATTAAAACTCACATAACAACATCAGTTGAGACACTAAGCAAATTTCATATGGATATAATCTCAGTAAATGTCGTAGCATCCACACAAACCAAAAAAAACAAAGAGCACTCAGTTGTTGAGTTTGTTATAAATCTTGCTCACAAAAACTCTATTATCATTAGTCAAAATGACCAAGATCTCTACACTGCAATTGATTTAGCAACCACCAGAGCTCAAAAAGCGATGAGACGAATACATGAGAGAGAGACTGATTACAATAAAGTTGGCATGAATGAAGCAAAAGCTGAAACCAAGATTGACCTGCACGCAATGGCAGAAGCTATGGAAGATGAGATAGTTCCAGTCGAACTCGCACTTTACAAGCCTCGCGAGGTTGAAGATGTTCTTCAAGACTTAAAGGAGAACGGAAAACTATTTGAGATTTTTATAGGTCATGATGGAAAAACTCGTGTTTTATATAAAAGAAATGACTCTAAATTTGGACTCTATTAAGATATTTATTGTTCCCATGTTTAAAGCATGGGAATTTTTGTTAATTTCGCTAAATCATCTTTCACACTCTTAACTATCTCTTCATCTTCTGTCAAATCAACCCATTTAAACTCACTTCCGCTCTGCGTTGTGCCCCTTAGTAAATCGCCGCTTTTTCGGTATTTAAGATCTAGATTTGCTATATCAAACCCACTTATGGTTTGTGTAAATTTTTCCAATCTCTGCGAAGCACTTTCATTTGTATATAAAAAACAGTATCCCTTTAGTCCAGTTCTACTAACCCTTCCACGGAGCTGGTGAAGTGTTGATAAGCCCAATCTTTCAGCTCCAACTATCACAACCGTGCTAAGTTTTGGAAGAGAGATGCCAACCTCCACAACCGTTGTGGCTATCAAAATATCCCCTTTTTCTCGGAACTCCAAAAGAACCTCTTCTTTCTCTTTATCTTTTCCATGGGTAACATATACATTTTGAAATCTCTTCTCCCAATATCCCCTAGCTTCTTGTATGCTTTGATACTCTACAACCTCACTCTGCTCTACAAGCGGATAAACTAACAGCACCTGATTACCAAAAATAATCTCATTTTTAATATGCTCTAATAACTCCGCAAAATCACTCTTGTGAATAATTTTGCTTGTTATATCTTTTTTAAAAGGTGTTGAAGTTATTAGTGAAACATCAATATGCGCACTATCTATCATCGCCTGTGTTCTTGGGATTGGAGTTGCTGAGAACTGCAGAAAATGCGCTCTTTGCGTGGTGCTATCTATAAACTTTTCAAGCGTATTTCTCTGCACAACTCCAAAGCGATGTTGCTCATCAATCATTATAAGCGAAGATGGCGGCAACTCTCTATAAAGAAGTGCATGTGTGCCGATGATAAAGTCAAAACTACTCAAATCCATCTTCTTTGTTTTATTTGTAATTATGGCAATCTTTATATCGGGGAGAAATTTTTTTGCCTCTTCAAATAGCTGATTTGCTAAAATTGTGGTCGGTGCCATAAGCACTGAGCGGTGTGGCAGCATCATAAAACATGATGCAAGAATAACCATAGTTTTACCGCTTCCAACATCGCCAACAACAACTCTTTTTGCAGAAACTCCGCTAGAGAAATCTTTTTTTATATCCTCTATGGCTTCTTGCTGTGCTTTTGTGAGCTCGAATGGCAATTTTTCTGCCCACTCTTTATAGTTGCCGCCGGCATAAGATATAGATTTAAAATATCTTCTTTTTCCAGACAACTGCCTCATGTAAATAAAAAGCTCAAGATATTTTAGAGCATCCAAACTCTCTTTGGATAGCTCTCGCAAATTAGGACTATTATCTTTTGGAAAATGAAACTCCAGCACTTTATCTGCTATATCTTTTCTTACTCCATCACTTAAAAGATTCTCTTTTGTCAGAACCTCTTGAACAAGACGGCTCATGACATCGCTTCTTAGTGTTGTTTTATATTTTGGAGTAATTGCACCGATATTTATCACTTTTTTTGGCATACTCATAGTGCAAAATCCGCTATTGCACTCAATACTACCATAAAAATAGTCTCGCATACCAACCCTAAATTGATGAAGCATATATGGTTTTGGATGAAAAATAACCCCTTTTATTAAAGCATCAAAATTATGTGCATAAAAAGTTATCTGAATTGAATTTTGGGAGCGGTGAATCGACTCAACCGTTGCGTCTATAAGCTGTGATTCTTGGGGTCTAAGCTCATCATGAAGTCGTAAATCTTCATAGCTAGATGGGATAATTATGGCAAGTTCCAAGCAAGAAGCTATACCAAGTTTTTTAAACTTCTCCTCTTGCTCTTTTGTAAAACTCATAGTTATCTGCCTAGTTTGTTCTCTAGTTTCTTAACTCGTGAGTATAAATTGCCTATCACAAACACCATAAACATAAGCATTACAGTCAAAATTGTATCTTCTATATTTTGCATACTTTTTCCTTTTTATATTACCATAGCACTTGAAAAACAAGAAGGTCGAGCCCCCTGGTTAAAATTCTGAAAAAATTTGATAATCACATAGAAAATCATTAATATTTTTCATGATTATGTTAAGAGTATTTATCTTAACTTCCTCATGCTAAAATTGTCCCGCCTTAATCGGTGGCGACAAGAGGTATTATAATCAAAAACACTTTTTTATTAAAAAATATTGCAAATTGTCATATTTTTGGATTACTTTGTCACAATCGAGAAGCTAAGTTCTTGTATCTCTGTATGCTCTTTTATGAAACTGTTTAAATCATCCAATTTTAGATTTTTGATAAGTTCTAGCTCTTTTAGTGAGTGTCCAAGCTCTCTACCATCATAAAACTCCATAAATGCACGGCTTAATCTTTGGCTCATCGTCTCAACCCTTAAGGGTTCACTTCCAAGCATAAATTTTTTAGTCTGCTCTAGCTCATCTTTTGTTACACCATTTTTAACAAAATTCTCAATGACCTCTTTAACGCTCTTTTTAGCATCCTCTTGTGACTCTAGTTTTGTTTGCAAATATCCACTCATATAAGAGCTAGATTGACTTACATTTGTTTTTGCATAAGCCGAGTACGCTAAACCTTTTTTCACTCTTATCTCTTCCATAAGTCTTGAACCAAAACCACCAGCGCCTAAAATATATGACGCTACTCTTGCTTTATAATTATCACTAAAATCTACTCTCATGTTATATGGTGAACCAAAGTATATATAAGCCTGCTGGGTCTCTTTTTTGATAACACTCTCGCTAGGTTTAACAACTACTTCATGATGCTTAATAGAACCTACAGTACCTTTTTTTATGTTAGCGATTATCTTAGAGATTTTTACTTTTATATCTTCTATCTCAACATCTCCTCCAACCATAACAACAAGGTTTGAGCCTACAAGATGGTTTGAGAGAAACTCTTTTACATCACTAAGCTCAATGCTCTTTACACTCTCTATAGTTCCAGAGTCGTTATTTGCCATCGGCGTATCGTTAAAAAGCATCGCTTTTAGTGCGTTTGAAGCGACATAATCATAATCATTTACTTTTGAGCTGATAGAGCCAATTGTTGTAGTTTTAACTTTACTTATGACATCTTCACTAAGATTTGGGTCTTGCAGAAGCCTATCGAAATAGCCAAGTCCTTCATCTAGTTGCCCTTTAAGCGACCCTAGTTCAACAACAAAAGTCTCTTTTCCGGCAGTGGCAGAGATATGTATAGCTTTAGCTTCAAGAGCCTCAGCAAAAGCATTACTGCCGAGTTTTAGTGTACCTTCATTCATAACTTTTGCACAAAATCTTGCTAATCCTACTTTTTTCTCATCCGAGATGCTTCCGCTGTTTTTAAAAACAAACTGCACGGTTGCTAATGGTAACCTTTTATCTTGCTCTATTATGATTGGTACGACTATATCATTTACTTTTATCTCTTGTATAACTGTCGCCATTATTGTACTTCCTAAAATTAGTAGTGTTAAAAATATTTTTATCATCTATGCGAACTTCTCTAAAATCTCATAAGCCGTATTTCTTATAGCTGGAATCTCTCCAATGTTTCTTATGAGATGAACCATCTCCTCTTTCGCCATTTTATACGCCACTCCAGCACTGCTTACAACATTTTCTTCCATCATGGTTGAGCCCAAATCATTTGCTCCAAAAGAGAGAGCCATCTGCCCAATATATGGTCCTTGTGTTACCCATGAGCTCTGGATATTTGGTACATTGTCAAGATAGAGTCTCGCAACCGCTAAAAGTCTTAGATAACGATTTGAAGATGGTTTATCCATATCTGGAATTAGGCGAAGAAGCTCTGTATTTTTACCTTGAAAACTCCACATAATAAAAGCTCTAAATCCACCAGTCTCATCTTGAAGCTCTCTTATCATATCGAAGTGATCTATGATATCCTCATCGCTCTCAACCGTTCCATACATCATCGTAGCCGTTGACATGATACCAAGTTTATGAGCCTTTCTGTGAATATCAACCCACACTTCGCTATCAATCTTTTTAGGTGCAATGATGTCTCTTACTTTATCACTCAGTATCTCAGCACCAGCACCAGGGATTGATGCTAGGCCTTTAACTTTCAAACGCTCTAAAACCTCTTCGACGCTTATATGCGAGACTTTTGCTATAAAATCTATCTCAATTGAAGAGAATCCATGGATAGTAATTGTTGGATATTTTGTGTGAATATGTTCAACCATATCCTCATACCACTCAATCTTTAGCTTCGGATGAACTCCGCCTTGAAAAAGTATCTGCGTTCCACCAATCTCCAAAAGTTCATCGATTTTTTCATCTATCTCATCATAAGTTAAAACATAAGCATCTGCATCTTTTTCATGTCTATAAAATGCACAAAACTTGCAATCAACCCAACAAATATTTGTATAGTTAATATTTCTATCGACCACAAAAGTTGTAACACCGTCTGGATGAAGCTCTTTTTTTCGAGCAGTTGCCATTCGACCCAACTCTTTGAGATCTGCATTTTTAATAAGCTCAAGCGCTTCTTGTTTTGTTAATCTTTTCATCTATTTAATTTATTTATCTTTTGAAATAGCGTCAAGTACGCCATTTATAAACTTTGGCGACTGTTCTGTTCCAAATGCTTTTGTGATTTCCACCGCTTCATTTATAACAACAGCAGAATCAAGCCCTCCAAAAAGTATTTCATAAGTTGCAAGTCTAAGAGTGGCTCTCTCAATCGCTCCTAGTCTCTCAAAATCCCACTCTTTAAGATGTTTAACAATTGCCTCATCGCAAGCCTCTATATTTTGCATGACACCCTCATACAATGTAAGCGCAAAATCTTTTTGCTTGTTTCTGATTTTTTTCTCTTCTAGAATCTCGTCTGTATGTTCTGCGATATTTCCATTTCCCAAATCAAAAGCGTATAGCAGACTTACAACCGCCATTCTAGCCTGATGTCTAGTCGCCATAATTACGCACCTATCGCTTCATAAAGATCAAGCATCTCTATAACAACAGTCATCGCCTCAAAGCCCTTATTTCCGGCTTTTGTTCCAGCTCTCTCGATTGCCTGCTCAATTGTATCTGTTGTTAAAAGTCCAAAAGATACCGGTTTTTTATGTTTCAGACTAACAGTAGCGATTCCTTTAGTTGCTTCAGCACTAACATAATCAAAATGAGGAGTTGAACCACGAATTACCGCACCAAGAGCACAAATAGCATCATATTTTCCACTTGCTAAAAGTTGCTCAATTACCATCGGGAGCTCAAATGCACCAGGCGCTAAAACATGAGTTAAATCCGCCTCTTCCCCACCATGACGAAAAAATGCATCTTTAGCACCCTCAACTAATCTATCAACAATGAAATGATTCCATCTTGTGCTTACAATAGCAACTTTTTTGCCATTTATTACTTTTAATTTGCCTTCTATGATATTCATCTTATATCTCCCTAATTTTTTTAATTTTATTTATCAGACTCTCTAACTCATCAAGCTTTATCATATTTGGTCCATCGCTAAGTGCTATGCTTGGGTCGAAGTGAGTTTCAAAGAAAAATCCATCAACCCCAACCGCAGCAGCAGCTTTTGCAAGATACGGAACCATAGAACTGTCTCCACCTGTTTTGCCGCCTAAAGAACCAGGCATCTGAACAGAGTGAGTTGCATCAAAAATAGTCGGCGCAAACTCCCTCATAATAACAAGTGAGCGCATATCCACAACGATATTTCCATAACCAAAAGATGAGCCTCTCTCACAAAGATAGACTCCATATTTTTTAGAGTTTTCATAGCTAACCTCATCACATCCACGAGTTTTTAGCACTTTCATAACTGAGTGCTTCATATCCGGGGGGTTGATAAACTGCCCTTTTTTGATATTTACCTCTTTTGTAGTTTTAGCACACGCAACCAAAAGATCTGTTTGACGGCATAAAAACGCAGGAATTTGAAGCATATCTACAACCTCAGCAACCACAGCAACTTGATGCGATTCATGGACATCTGTTACTATTTTGTAACCAAAATCATTTTTCACCTTCTCTAAAATCCGAAGCCCTTCATCGATTCCAAGCCCGCGAAAACTATCAAGTGCTGTTCTGTTTGCTTTATCAAAACTAGATTTGAAGTAAAAATCTATTGAGCTATCATTTTGATAAATTTCCAACGCTTTAGCAATCTTAAAAATATTATCTTCACTCTCAATAACGCAAGGTCCAGCTAGTAGTTTCATATATTTTACCTTTTAAAAATGAAAAAAATTATATCATAATGGGTTTAATCAAAGCTGTTACTATTTTTGAGGTTCAAATATGCATTTAATATATTATTTTAAAAAGTGAAATGAGTTATCTATCTTTCAATATCACTCTTATTATTATCACACAAGCAATAGTAGCTCTTCACATGCTCTATCTCAGAAGAAATCATAGTGCAATTTTAGCTTGGCTGATGGTTCTTATGCTATTTCCATATCTCGCCTTTGCCTTTTACTTTGTGTTTGGTAACAGAAAAGCGGGACAAAAAAATAGAAAAAAAATATTGCTTCCTCAAAACACTCTTCCTAAAGATGCGCCTTATTTAAACCCAATTGAAACAGTTATGAAGCATCACTCTATTTTTGCAACAACCTATAAAAACAAAATGATGTTATGTTTTAATGGAGTTGAAGCCTTTGAGCTTATAATGGATGAGATTAGTCGTGCTAAAGAGTCTATCTGTATTGGTATGTATATTTTCAACAATGATGAAACTGGCAAAATCATCCTGAGTGCACTGCGAGACAAGGCTGCACAAGGAGTTGATGTTAAACTCTTACTTGATGGCGTTGGTTCGTACTGGCTCTACTTTAACCAATATTTACTTAATCCCCTTAAAGAAGCAGGTGCGCATGTGCTATTTTTTAATCCCATTTTACAAAATCCATTTAAAAATTATCTAAATCTACGAAATCACCGTAAAATATATATCTTTGATAAGCAGACAGTTGTAAGTGGAGGAATGAATATCTCCAAGGAGTACCTAGGGGCAAAAGCATCAAAAAAACAGTGGATTGATATGCTGTTTCGAATTGAAGGGGAAGCTATTTTGCCATATCTTGATATTTTTAAAGCGGATTTTGAGTTTGCTGGTGGAGAGACTATTTTAACAAAAATAAAAAATTCTACCTCACCACAAGAGGACCTAGTTCAAGTTGTCCCCTCTGGTCCAGATGTTAAAAGTGACGCACTGTATGAGGCTCTACTAAGTGCAATATACGCCGCAACACAAAGAGTATGGATAGTTACTCCATATTTTGTACCAGATGAAAACATCCTAAAAGCACTTATTATTGCCAGACATAAGGGCATTGATGTAAAGCTAATTACTCCTTATGATTCAAAACATTGGATTGCCAATGTTGCTAGAAGCAGTTATATGCGTGAACTCGAAGAGAATGAGGTCGATATAGTGCTACTAAGCAAAAAAATGCTTCATGCAAAAGCGATACTCTTTGATGAGTATGCCGTGATGCTAGGCTCAGTTAATATTGACAACAGAAGCCTTTTTCTTAACTACGAAGTTGTCAGTTTTGTATATACCAAAAGAGTTGTGATTGAAGTTGAGCAGTGGATTAAAAAACTAACAGAAGGATCGGTACAAAAAATGAAAAAAGCTTCCTACTCGCGAAGAATCTTAGAGAATCTTATGAGAATCTTTTCCCCACAATTATGATTAAACAAGAGCTTATCAAATCTAAAAAGGAGAAACTGACAAGTGAGTTTGGGCTTCTGTGCTGGAATATTTATAAACAAAATGACAAAATCCGTTTTAACAACTATCTTGAATCACTGCTTAGGGAACACAAAGTAGATTTGATTGCCTTCCAAGAAGTTAAAATAAATATGGGTAGTAAATCTTTCCTCAATCAATTTCATCTCTCATTCGCTCCTAATATCAAAATTTTTAACAATATTTATGGTGTTATGAACGGCGCGTGCATTCCTGAAATAAAAACATTTTCACTTCTATCTAAACATAAAGAGAGCGTACTTGCAACCCACAAAAGTGCCGTTTTTTCATCATACAAACTTAAAAATGGTGAGACTTTACTGTTAGTAAATCTCCATGCAATTAACTTTAGAGGAACCAATGTCTATAACAAAGAGATGGACCAAATCATAGAAGTACTTCGCCATCATGAGGGAGCGATGATTGTCGCAGGGGATTTTAACAGTTGGAATAAAAAAAGGATGGAGACGCTTTCAAAACTCGCTCACACACTGCATCTTCAATCAGTCACAATGGACCACGGTCATCTAATCAAATCTTTTATGCGTCATAAACTTGATCATATTTTTTATCGCGGAATAGAGCTCAAAGATAGCCATGTAATAGATACAGCAAAACACTCAGACCATAACGCACTATATGCTCGTTTTAGAATCTCTGAAAAATAAACTATAGTTCTCTTAAAATTTCTTCTTTGATATTTTTAAACGGTGCTTTTATTGTTTTTATTTTGTATGATATATTATTCTTTATAAGCGGAGAGAGAGTCATTATTCCCTCTAAATCTAAGTTACAATCCGCAACCACAAACCTATCACCCCAAATTCTAAACACTAAAAGCTCATTCATCTCTTTTTTCAAAAACTCTGCAAACTCTATGAGCAACTTATTGCCACCATCCCAAGTTTTCTCTCTGTTGTATTTTGTGAAATTAGATAGTGAAATTACACTTAAGCTATCAGGAATCTGGTACCCTGAACGACCATCAACAACAAGAGTAAAGTACTCTTCATTGTATAGTTTTGTGAGTCTATCTTGAAAGAAATAACTCAATCTCTCTTTTTCTATCTCGCTCATTGGTACTATCTGGTCTATGATCTGATTTATTTTAACATCTGCCAATACTTTTGTTGCCGCCGCAACAACTAGCGGATGGTAATGACTTCCACTCAACTCTTTTAGTTCAGCGATAGCTATTTCCACACTTTTTCTAGGTTTATAAATTCTGTTTGTTGTCATAGCATCAAACGAGTCTGCAATCGCCAATATACACCCAGAGAGCGAGATCTCATCCCCTTGTTTACCATATGGGTAACCGCTTCCATCAAATCTCTCATGATGAAGCAGAACTATCTCTGCTAATTCTTTGTATGAATCTATATTTGAGAGCACCTCATAGCCAGCAATAACATGCTCTTTGATAAGGTCATACTCAAGTTTTGTTAGCGCTCCAGGTTTTAGCAGTACAGAGTCTGGCGTAACAACTTTACCTATATCATGAATCTTTGCTGCTTCAACTAAATCTTTTATATTTTTTTCAGATAAACCAAGCTCTGTAGCTATCATAGAAGAGTACTCAGCAACCCTTGCGGTATGTCCTGCGGTATAAGTGTCTCTTTGTTCTATCATTTCCACAAGCGCTTCAATAAAATCTTGATATCTTTTAATTTTTTCCTCACGCAAAAACTCCAGCGCGTCTTGTTGTATAAATGAATTAATAGCAAAGCCTATATCACCAGCGAGCTCATCAAGCATATTAATGTCATCATCACTAAATCCATTCTCCATTGTTGTGCATATCGTCATAACACCTATTGACTCTTTTGCAAAACTATTGCTCTTAAGAGGAGTGGAGTAAATCGTACTAATACCGTACAGTTCTGCTTTTTCTCTACAAAATTCTGGCACACTATCGTTCTTTAAATCTAAAATCAAAAGTTGCTGAGCAGATTCAAAAACATCTATATCTACTTTTGTTATCATCTTCTCATTCCATGGGCTATAAGAAGCCATAACTTCTAGCGCTTTACCTCTCATGATGGCTATTTTAACACTTGAAAAAGAGTCATTAAGACTTAATGCCGATGCAGCTTGATCTATAAGCTCTTCTATACTCTTTGCTGTAATTAAGACTTGATTTACATCCGCCACCGTTCTAAGCACTGAACGAAGATGTTTTTCATGCAAATATGCATTTTCGAGTTTTGTTGTTTTTTCTTTTACCATCACCTCTAACTCTTGCTTTATATGAGCTTCGCGATAAGTAAGTCTTCGTATAACTATGTATATAAACGCCAAAAACAAAAGAGAGATTCCAAAATTAATAAAAGTAGCATTTAAGAAAATCTTCATTGCAGGGTCTTTAAAAATATATTTAGGTATTTTTATACTAGTAACACCTCTTATATCGCCAACTTTATAGCCATACGCCGTATCGTTGTATCTATCTTTTATATACCCATTTACTTTATCTATCTCTCCATGACAAGCAAGACAATATGGGACAATTTTTAATGGCTCACTGAAAAATAGAGACTCTTCTCCGTTTTGCACAATAGTCTTAACAAATTGGGTTTTTTCTGGATATGCTTTAAAGTAAGCGATAGACTCCGCTTCAAGCTTGTCTGCTCTGTTTTTTTGATTTCGAGGTCGATCGGAGACATTTCGGATAGTTATGCCCTGAGTTGTTCTTTTTGAAAACTCATCACTAATAAGAGTGGAAGCATGTGCTGGCAAAAATCCAACAGTAGAGTCGTTGAGATCAATTCCGCTTTTTAAAAATTGTTGATGATAGACATACCGCATAGATAACAAGTATTCATTTAAGGCTTTTGCCCTGTTGTAACCCTCTAGCTCAATTGCCTCTTTTGTTTGGCTATAGCGTTTGAGCGTGTCAATCGTCAACCCAACTACAACAAGCACACTTATAATCCAAAAAAGGCGAGTAGTTAGATTTAATTTAAAAATACTTTCTGAATTCACTACAAACCTTTAGATGGTAACTGTTTTATTGAAAATTCTTATGCTAAAAAATCCAAATAGTTATAAGAATACTACTTTTAAAGTTAAATTAATTTTAATAAAACTAACTATTTATTTTATCACATAAAAATTGCTATTTCTCTTTAGCCACAACAATTCCAGCAAGCACAATCAAAACAATCCCACAAATAGTTATAATATCAGGAAATATATCACCAAGCAAAACTCCAACAATTATCGAAAAGATGATTCCTGTATAGCTAATTGCACCAATAATTCCAGCCTTTGTTTCACTGTATGCTTTTGTCATGTAATACTGAGACAAAGTCCCCAACACTCCAAGTCCAATGATATAAATCCAAATAATTCCAATGGGCATCACAAACTCACCAAGCATAAAATCCAAGCTCGTAATATAAAAGTATTTTGACAAAATCATCAAGATTATTGGACCAACCGTTCCAACTAAAGTAAAAGAGAGAACGATTGCTCTTGTGTCATAATACTCTTTAAGCTCTCTAATGGAGGTATAAGCAAGTGCAGCGCCTACCCCACTAAAAATTCCAAGTAAATCGTACTTTGTAAAACCTATATTTGAAGGCTGAGTTATCAAAAGTATGCCTGCAAACCCTACAAATACCCCAAACCAAGCATTTACGGATAACTTTTCATTTAAAAATAACCATGCAAAAATAGCAGTAAAAATCGGGGCTGTTTTTGAAAATGTCATCGCGTCGCCAAGAGGTATATGAGCAACATTATAAAAATATGCGAGAAGCGCTAAAAACCCCATTAAGCCTCGAAAGAAGAGCAAAAATGGTTTTGAACCTTTTTTTGTCATTGGTTTTTTGTATATGGCATAGCCTATGATAAAAACACCAAAAATATTTCTAAAAAAAACAACTTCAAGTGAACTCATATATGCTGAAGCAAGCTTTGCAAATGCCCCCATAATGGCAAACAAAAATGATGCAAAAAGCATATACTTAATACCGCTGTTAAACTCTTTTAATCTTTTCATTGAGCAATTATAGCTCTTTATTAACTTCTATTTTCTATAATTATCAAAACAATAAAGGGAAATTATGGGAAACATAGTACTTCTAGCAATCGTGATTGGATTTTTTTACTGGATATTTAAGAGTTACTCAAGATACACAGCATACTCAGCGGAAGCTTTTAAAAATTTCTCAGTAAGCAAAGAGTCCCTTAAGCGAAGCGATTTGGGTCTTTTTGTCGCACTTGTCGCCAAAGTAGCTAAAGCCGACGGAAGAGTTGATGCACTTGAAGCACAGCTTGTTGGGATAATGTTTGATGATATCTCAGCAATTTTTCCAGAGCCCACTAAAACAAAAGAGATATTAAAAGAGATATTTTACGAAGAAAAAGATAACTTTGATAATTTAGCCCAAATCGCACAAACACTCGGGAATGCAACCAAAAAAGATAGAGCAAAACAGCAGCAATTTATGGGCTTTTTAATTCAGTTGGCTTTTATTGACGGAGAGGTTAGCAAGAGCGAAGATGAAGTGCTCATAACCATAGCTGAGGCTTTTGAGTTTGACCCCGACAACTATCATGCTATTTTTGACCAATTTGAAAACATTATGAAAAATGTCAAGCCTAAAACAAATATAAGCGATGCTTACGCACTTTTGGGCGTAAAAGAGAGTGATGATATAAGCGTGATTAAAAAAGCATATAGAGATTTGGTTCGCAAGTACCATCCAGACATCATAAAGTCACAAAACAGTGATGAGGCGTATATGAAAGAGGCGACTGCCAAAACTCAAGAGATAAATCAAGCGTATGAGATGATAAAAAAGGTTAAAGAAAGTGTTAAAATCTAAAAAACTACTACTTTTTCTTTCTGTTTCATGCTTACTTGAAGCAGACAACGCAAGCTCACTTCTCTTTAATGGCAATTGTTTAACTTGTCACCATGAGACAAAAACAGTATCTGCGCCATCAATGGTAGAGTTAAGGAGCAGATATCTGAGTGTGTTTAGCAAAAAAGAGGATTTTGTAAACTATATGAGTGCATGGGTTGAGCATCCAAATGCTAAAACTTCCATCATGCAAGATGCCATCAAAAAACATGCTCTTATGCCTGATCTTGGCTTCGATAAAGAAGTATTAAGAGATATTTCTACATATATCTATGAGACAGATTTTAAAAAAAGAGGTGGACTATACTAACTGGACTAAACCATAGTTTTTACACTACCGCATAAAGTCTCTCTCCCAAAAAAAATCTATCCAATCATCGGCAATATTTATCCAAAAATCTGGCTCATATTTTGAAGTTTCTTTATAGAAAAGTGTTGCGGATTTAAACTCTATATTTTTAAACTCTGACTTCAAACAACCCATTACAACACTCAGTGTCTCGCCACTATCAGAGATATCATCAACAACTAAAACCCTCTTAACCTCCTTAAAATTACAACTTCCAAATATTGCAATCTCGTCTCTTTTTATCTGAATATCATAAAATTCAGTTCTTATACTTTGGACATCTCTTATATTTAATCCCTCCGCCAAAGCATGAGAAAGGGTCAATCCACCTCTCGCAATAGCAACTATTGCCTCTGCTTCAAACTCAGCAACCATAGAAATCAGAGTGTTTACATCATTTTTAAAATCATTATAAGCGTAATATTTCATGCTCAAATTATACTAAAAAAACTTATTTAAGATTAGAATTGATAGAATGTTACATCTAATTTTAAGGAGATCGTATGATCAAAACTCTTTCATCAATAGCTTTAGCAGGCTTAATAGCTGCTTCTATCTCAGGGTGTAACTCTTCTGTAGCACCTGAAAAAGACGCTGACTTTCGTTGTAAGCAAGAGGGTGTTTTAGCTCCAAAATGGACTTGTGTTCCTATGATGGAGGGTGCTTATGCTGGTGTTGGAATAACTCCTAAGAGTGCCGCTGGAATGGGTCATATGAGAACAATTGCTACTGCAAATGGTAGACAAGACTTAGCTCAACAGATTCAAACTCAAGTAAAAGCAAAAGTTGAGACATTTACTCGCACGACTGGTGTTGGTTCAGGAGAGACTGTTGACGCTGTTGCAACAAGTGTTTCAAAGCAAATTGCTAAAATTGATTTAAGTGGTTCAAAAGGTGTTGACACTTGGACTGCTCCATCAGGTGCTCTTTATATGCTTGTAACTGTTCCTGAAGCTACAGTAAACAAAGAGGTAAAAGAAAAAGTTAAAACTAGCTTTAAAAATGACGAAGCTCTTTGGCAACAATTTCAATCTAAAAATGCTCTAGAAGGATTAGACAAAGAGTTTCCAACTAACTAATGCTAAAAATATTTGCCTTTTCACTACTTCTTGCGTTAATTCTTGTTGGTTGTGTTAAACCTTTACCAAAAGATTCAAAAGATTTGCAACCTGCTTGGGTTTTAAACCCAAGTCTAAATGGTAAAATAGGAGCAATTGGAACTGCAAATAGACACTATAAAGGTCTAGCTTTTCAAAGAGAACTCGCGATCACGCGAGGACTTGATGAGTTAGCATTACAGCAAGGTGTAAAAATATCCCTAAGTATTGAAAAAAAAGATAGAGTTGTAAACGACAACTCTACACTATCCATGGAAACGCAAGGTTCATACTCAGTAAACTCAAGCAATGTTACAGCCCACATTGAAGATGTATGGAGAGATCCAATAAGCGATGAGATATACATCTGGCTGATTCTTGACAAATAAAACTGCAATCATAAGCAAAGACGCTCATAAACTCCCTCACCAAAAGTTAAACCTTATCACTTTTTATTTAGCTATAATTCCACACTAACTACAAATTTTCTTCACAAAAACAAGGTAAATCAAATGAAAAAAATCGCTATTATAGGTCGTCCAAATGTTGGCAAAAGCTCACTTTTTAACAGACTTGTTAAAAAAAGAGACGCTATTACTTCAGATATAGCTGGAACTACAAGGGATGTTAAAAGACGACCGGTAATGATTCTAAATAAACAAGCTCTGCTACTCGATACGGGTGGACTAGACCAAGGGTGTGAATTGTTTGATAAAATCAAAGAAAAATCACTCTTGGCTGCAAAAAATGCAGACATAATTTTGTTTATGGTTGATGGAAAAAGTTTGCCAGAGGAAGATGATAAAAAACTTTTCTATCAACTACAAGCGCTCGGTAAAGATGTCGCACTTGTGGTAAACAAAATAGATAATGATAAGATGAAAGATAAACTATGGGATTTTTATGAATTTGGTACTGATGCTATTTTTGGAATATCCGTAGCACACAACAGAAGCACCTCTGAGCTATTTGACTGGCTTTATAGTAAAATTCCCGATTGTGATATCGTAGCAGAAGAAGATGAAGAGTCGCAAGACGATATAGAGAATGAAGAGGATAGTATTGAAGAGGATGATTTCTTTGAAGAGCATGACGAGGAAGAGGAAGATGATGGTTTCTTCTATTCAGATGCAGAAGAGGAGGAAGAATTTGATGATGACTCAATCTTTGCCCAAAATGATAAAATAAAAGAGTTTGATGAAAATGATATCAATCACATCAAAATTTCCATAATAGGCAGGACTAATGTTGGAAAAAGCTCCCTTTTAAATGCTCTGCTTGGCGAAGAGCGATCTGTTGTAAGCAGTGTTGCAGGAACAACAATTGATCCAATCGATGAGAGCATTGACTACAAAGGCAAACAACTAACATTTGTTGATACCGCAGGTTTAAGACGCCGCGGAAAGATTGTAGGTATCGAAAAATTTGCTCTTATGAGAACAAAAGAGATGCTTGAAAACTCAAATATGGCTCTTGTTGTTTTAGATGCAAGCGAACCGTTTATGGATCTTGATGAGAAAATTGCTGGCTTAGTTGATCAAAACAGACTTGCTTGTATAATAGTTCTAAACAAGTGGGATATTGCGCAAAGAGAAGACTATGACAAGATTATTGAGAATGTTAGAGATAGGTTTAAATTTTTGGCCTATGCTCCAATCATAACACTATCTGCAAATACTCACAGAAGAGTTGATAAGCTCTATGATATGATATTGCAGATAAATGAAAATTACTCTCAACGCATAAAAACTTCAGAGCTCAATGTTGTTATGGAGAAAGCCCTAAGAAGACATCAACTTCCAAGTATGCGTGGGCAAGTTATTAGAGTTTACTATGCAACACAATATGAAACAAGACCGCCTAAAATTGCTATAGTTATGAATAAGCCAAGAGGACTTCATTTTACATACAGAAGATATCTCACTAATCAACTAAGAGAAGCGTTCAACTTTAGCGGAACACCTGTTCTATTTAAAGCAAAAAAGCGTGGGGAAAAGTAAATCTTTTTACATAAATATAAAAAGATTTAAAAAAACTCAAAAGAAGAAATTTATCTCTTTTATTTTAGTTGGTTAGATATTTTCCTTTTAAGCGCATAGCGTTAAGCGCTTAAAATGGTCTTATAATAACCATTGCAACTATAAGCAGAAGCAAAATTGTTGGTACTTCATTATAAGCACGAAAGAACTTCCCACTCTTTTTGCACTCATTATTTAAAAATTTTATCCTATATGAGCCAAGCGAAAAAAAGTAAGCCATTAAAATAAGAACAAAAAATATCTTAGCGTGCAACCAGCCACCGGTTGAAAAAATATTAACCCCACCATACTGCGCGGTTGATAAAAATATCATAGCGACTCCACTCAAAACAGTAGCCCACATAGCCGGGATTCCAATATATTTGTAAATCTTCATCTCCATGACTTTCACAACCTCAACAAATCCCTCATTCTCTATGTTTTCTGCATGATAAACAAAGAGTCTAGGCATATAAAAGAGTGCTGCAAACCATGAAATCAGAGATATTATGTGAAACCAAAGAATCCAGCTATACATATCAGTCTTCTATTATTCCAACATCTTTTATAGAGGTAGCTTTATGAGATATAACTTTATCATGAAGACGACGAAGCGCTTTTGATGCTCTCTCTATTGCTAAATCTATTGCTACATCTAAATCATTATCAGCTTGGTTTATAACCACCGGTTGAGAGTGAGCTATATGAATATCAAACTCTATCTCAACACCTTTTTTTTCCGCTTTTAAATTAACATTAACAGTGGTAATGTCTAAAGAGAATTTTTTAAAACTCTCTATCGCTGCCTCAATATGAGCTCTTGTATTTGCTTGGAGTGTAATATCTTTTGCGTGAATTTGTACATTCATCTTAAATCCTTTTGAACCTATGTTTATTTAATGATAACAAAATAAAGTTAAAAAAAGTATAATTTCTCAAACAATTATATGAGGGTTTTAAGAATGAGAGTTTTAACTGGTATCCAGCCATCTGGTGATTTACATATTGGAAACTATTTTGGTTCAATCAAACAGATGGTCGAAGCTCAGGAGAATAGTCAAACATTTGCTTTCATTGCAAACTATCATGCCATGACTAGCGTGAGCGAAGGAGAGAGACTCTCAAAATTAACAATGCAGTGTGCTACTGACTTTTTGGCACTCGGCATTGACCCAAAAAAATCAGTTTTTTGGGTTCAGTCTGATGTCAAAGAGGTACTTGAACTTTATTGGATACTCTCATCATTCACTCCAATGGGGCTACTCGAGCGAGCACACAGCTATAAAGACAAAACAGCTAAAGGATTTGCAACAAATCACTCACTTTTCTCCTATCCTGTTTTGATGGCTGCAGATATTTTACTTTTTAATTCAGAGGTAGTTCCTGTTGGAAAAGATCAGATTCAGCATGTAGAAATTGCAAGGGATATAGCAATAAAATTCAACAACAAATATGGGGATATACTGACAATTCCAGAATTTAGAGTTCAAGAGGAAGTTGCAACCGTCCCTGGAATAGATGGACAAAAAATGTCTAAAAGCTACGGAAATATTGTAAATATTTTTGGCGAAGAAAAAGCCCAGATGAAGACTATTAAAAAAATTGTAACCGAAAATGTAGCGATGGAAGAGCCAAAAGAGTATGAAACCTGCAATGTCTACAATATGGCAAAACTCTTTTTAGAAGGCGACAACCTGATAGCACTTCAAGAGAGGTACAAAAGAGGTGGCGAAGGTCACGGGCATTTTAAAATTTATCTTGGAGAAGTTATGTGGGAATATTTTAGAGATTTCAGGGAAAAACGAGAATATTTTGAAGCTCATCAAGACGAAGTTAAAGAGATCTTAAAAGCGGGAGCTTCTAAGGCTAGGGAAGTTGCACTTACGACTATTGAGAAAATCAGAAGCGTTACTGGGATAAGTTACTAACCTCTTCTATAATCAGCAAGGACAAGCCCTTGCTCCCCAATATTATTGATTTTCTATAACTCCAAAAGTCTATTTTTTACTAAATTTTAATAATTAACACACATTTAACATGTAAGTTATTTTTATTTTTTTAAGTTACTATGTATATAATGTGTATGGATAAATAGTTGTCCGCTCGCTACGCGACCGTTATACATTCACAGTAACTTTTCTCAAAATTTTACAATTTAATATAAAAATGATATACTTATTATATGAAATATGAATATGATAGTAATAAAAGCTTATCAAATAAGCAAAAGCATGGAATTGACTTTGAAGATGCAAAGCTTCTTTGGAATGATGACAGAATGATTGAAATTTCAACATCTTATGAAGATGAAGAAAGATTCATTAATATTGGCAAAATCAACTCAAAGTTTTATACTGTTGTTTCAACAATTCGTGAAGATAAAATTAGAATTATCTCTGCACGAAGAGCAAGAAAAAAGGAGATTGAAATCTATGAAAGCTGAAGAATTCGATAAAATTTTTGATGACAATGAAGAAGATATAATTGAATATCTTGATTTATCAACGATTAAGAGACCGAACTTAGAACCAAAAAGAATTAATATTGACTTTCCTACATGGATGGTTAAAAAACTTGATGAAGAAGCACAACACATTGGAGTAAGTCGTCAAGCTATCATTAAAACTTGGTTAGCTGACAAAATTATGCAAATTCAACATCACAAAGAAGCTGTATAACAAATCAGTGGAGCCAATCAAAAACTTCAGTGAATATCACTTAGGTTTTGATATAATTGAAGCTACAAAATAAACACAAAGGTGTGGATTATGCAAACTTTATCAGTTCATATACAAGATGATTATATGCAACAGTTTATGAATTTTGTAAAAAACAGTCATTCAAATATAACTATTTCAAAAGATAAAAACCTTGAACTTGACCCTTACTTTTATGAGAGACAACAAGAACTTCATCAAATAAGAGCTGATGTTAAAAGTGGAAAAATGGAGATGTTATCAGAAGAACAGTATGAAAAAGAGATACAACAATTTTTTTCAGAACTTGAAAAATAAATATGAAGATAACTCGTTCAAGAAAATTTCAAATAAATCTCTTAATTACTTTAGGGCATATTGCCACTGATAAGGTTAGTGCTAGTAGAAAATTTCAAAAAGAACTTGATACGCTCATAAAAAATATTCCGAACTTCCCATACAAATATAGACAATCTATTTATTTTAACGATAAAGATATAAGAGATTTAACATACGAGAAACATACAATAAACTATGAAGTCAATTTAGAAAATAACACTATTGAAATCTTAAATATTTTTAACCAAAACAAGCCTAAAGAAAGTTAATGTTGACTCCCATCAATCGCCAAAAAACCTAAAAAAGCTATCATTCGCTAAAACTTATCAGGATAGCTTACATGTCAAATATAAAAGAGTTCTTGACAAACGACCACAGAGAGTGTGACGAAACATTTGCCGAGATGGAGGATGCCGTTGCCAGCAACAGTGACAACGCACTTTTAAAATTTGAGAAGTTTTACGATGATTTGAGCAATCATTTCAGTATGGAAGAGATAGTGTTGTTTCAGGCGTTGGCTCAAGTAAGCGCTATAGAGAATAATCCTGCGAAACTTATGGAGATGGAGCATGAGCAGATGCGTGAGCTTTTATCTAAAATGAGAAAAGCTCTTGAACAAAAGGACAAAGAGAAGTTTTTTTCGGTTTCGGAAACGCTGATGATACTTATGCAACAGCATAATATGAAAGAGGAACAGATGCTCTACACTTTGGCACAGCGACACCTTGAAGATGATGCCGAGCATCTCATATCAAGAATGAGAAGCGTAGTCTATTAACAGACTATCTCTGTCTATCCAGCCAAACCATCAGCCCTTTTTGGGCATGAAGCCTGTTTTCTGCCTCATTAAAAATAATTTCAGAGTGTTTTTCAAAAACTTCTTCACTTACCTCCAAACCTCGATAGGCTGGAAGACAGTGTAAGAATTTAGCATTTGAATCAGCTAAAGACATCATCTCATCATTAACCATAAATCCTTTAAAAATTTTAATACGCTCCTCTTTTTCATCCTCTTGTCCCATTGAAGTCCATGTGTCAGTAGTTACGACAGTAGCGCCTCTAACTGCCTCTTTTGGATCATTCATCATCTTGATAATCGCTCCGCTCTCTTTGGCAATCTCTTGCACTTCATCCAAAACAGCACTACTTACTTCATACCCTTTTGGAGTGGCAACCCTTAGCTCAAAACCAAGTTTGGCAGCGAGCATCATCCATGAGTGTGTCATGTTGTTTCCATCGCCAACATAAGCAGCGACAATATTTTTCTCCATACCGTGCTCAACCAGGGTCATATAATCAGCCAAAAGTTGAACTGGATGGTAAGTATCCGTTAAACCATTTATGACAGGTACTTTTGAAAAAGAGGCAAACTCTTCAAGTTTTGAGTGCTCAAAAGTTCTTATCATAACCATATTACACATGCTTGAAATAACGCGTGCCGTGTCTTTTACTGGCTCACCACGACCTAAATGAATATCACGATTTGATAAAAACAGCGCGTGCCCACCTAACTGAAACATTCCAGCCTCAAAACTAACCCTTGTTCTTGTTGAACTCTTCTCAAATATCATAGCTAGAGTCTGGTTTTTTAGTTCATGCTTATAAATGCCTAATTTCAGGTTCTTTTTTATCTCTAAACCTATATCAATAATCTCTAAAATTTCATATTTTGTAAAATCTTTTAGCGTTAAAAAGTGTCTCATTAATTTTCCCAAATTTTTAAATAAATATACCGAATTTAGCTATTTTAGCTGAGCTTAGTATCAAAAGTTTATAATAATTTACTTTAATACTACTTTTGCAACAGCTTCGCAACCTCTTTAGCGTGATATGAGATGATGATGTCAGCACCTGCGCGCTTAAAGCTAACCATAGTCTCCATTACAACTCTATCATAATCAATTAAGCCATTTAGTCCAGCAAATTTTAGCATCGCGTACTCTCCACTAACATTGTAGACCGCCATTGGACGAGTGGTTCTATCCTTTATCTCACGAACTATATCTAAGTACGCTAAAGCAGGTTTTACCATTAAGATATCTGCACCTTGAAGCTCATCAGAAAGGCTCTCACTTATCGCTTCTCTTCTGTTTGCTGGATCCATTTGGTAGCTTGCACGGTCTCCAAAACTAGGAGCTGATTCCGCTACATCACGAAACGGTCCATAGTATCCAGATGCAAACTTTGTTGAGTAACTCATAATAGGCAAGTTTTCATATCCTGCGCCATCAAGTGCTTCTCTTAGAGTTTGAATAATTCCGTCCATCATTCCAGAAGGTGCTATCATGTCAACTCCTGCTTCTGCGTGGATAATGGCTTGCTTAGCAGATATCTGAAGCGTTGCATCGTTATTTACTGTTTGTAATTTCTCATCAATAATCCCGCAATGTCCGTGATCTGTGTATTCACAAAAACATAGGTCAGTCACCACAAACATCTCTGGATGTGCTTTTTTTATAGCACGAATTGATGAAGCAATAATCCCGTTACTACAAAGAGAATCAGAACCGACAGAGTCTTTTACATCAGGAATTCCAAAAAGGATAATTGCGTAAAGTCCAAGTCTCTTTAGCTCTTCGCACTCTTTTAAAACCTCATCTATACTCATCTGAAATACTCCAGGCATTGAAGCAATCTCTATTTTTACTCCTTTGCCTGAGCGGATAAAAAGTGGATAGATAAAATCATTTACACTGACATTAGTTTCACGAACAAGTGAGCGAAGATGACCATTTAGGCGAGTTCTGCGAAATCTTTGAAACATAGTTAAACCTTTTTTTGGCTATAATTTTTAAAAAAATATTTTACCTTTTTAAAGTTAAGGACAAGTTTATTGAATATAGAGATATCAGAAATCGCCAATCTCCCATCTAGATTTGGCGATTTTAAAGTTAAAGCTTTTAAAGAGGGACACAAGGAACACCTTGTTATATACAAAGAACCACTAGATGAAGTTCCAATAGTCAGAGTTCATTCAGAGTGCCTGACAGGCGATGCCATAGGAAGCCTAAAATGTGATTGCCGCGATCAGCTTGAGTATGCTCTAAGGCTTGCTTCACAAACAAATGGAATGGTGATTTATCTTAGACAAGAGGGGCGAAATATCGGTCTTTTGAACAAGATAAATGCTTATGCCCTTCAAGATAAGGGCTTAAACACCATAGAAGCAAATCATCAATTGGGTTTTGACACAGATGAGAGAACTTATGAGATAGTCCCTTTTATTTTGGCTCATTTTGACATCAAGAAGATTAAGCTCCTTACAAATAACCCAAGAAAAATAGACTCTTTAGGCGATATTGAGATTGTTAATAGAGTGCCAATTATTATGAAGTCAAACCCGCATAATGAGGCGTATTTGAATGTAAAAAAAGAGAGTATGGGGCATCTTTTATAATGATAAATCTAAAACAGACGCTTCATGATGATGGAATTTTACTTCCTGATGACTTTTTTTATAATATCCAAAAGTTTAAAGAGCATCTTTTTAAGTGGAACAAAATTCACAATTTAACTGGCGCAAAAGATGAAAAAACAATAGATGAATTTATATATGATGCTATTTTCCCACTAAGTTTTTTACCAAAGTGTAAAAATCTACTAGACATTGGCACCGGAGCTGGTTTTCCTGGTCTGATTTTAGCAATGGGACTTCCTGATACAGAAGTAGTTTTGATTGAGCCTTCGCCAAAAAGATCTAGTTTTTTACAGTTTGTAAAAGCGGATTTGAAACTGGGCAATGTTCGAGTTGTCAAAAAGAGGGTCCAGGATATGGAGAGTGAATTTTTTGAACTCATAACTTCAAGAGCCGTAACGGACACTGAGATGCTTCTAGAGCTTAGTAAAAATCTTAGAGATGAGAACTCAAAACTTCTTTTTTACAAAGGTGAGCGCGTCTATGATGAAGTCTCTAAAGATATGAAGCATAAAATTATAAAAACAAAAAACAGGCATTATTTGCTTATAGGAGAGAATTGATGATACTAAAATATCTTTTAATTATTGGCGTGTTCGTTGCGATTTACTTTTACTTGTTTAAGAAAAAACCGATTACACATACACAAAGCAAAGAGAGAGATAACGATGCAAAAAAAGATAAAACAAAAAGCAGCGATATGGTTGAGTGTGCTACTTGTGGGATTTACTGCGAACTTGACGATGCAATTTTAAGTGTAAACAAATATTATTGCAGCAGTGAGTGCCTAAAGAACGCGAAATGATTTTTTTTGGTCATAGATTTATAGAGAGTGAAAAATTTTATCATATCTCTGGCATAGATTCAATTCTTCGCACACCACCATCGTCAATACTTTTTATAGAATTTAGCGAAAAAAATATTGAGACAATCAACCACGCAGTTATAAACAGTATGTCAATTGCAGTAAGTGTAAAAAATATCACTGAAATTTTATATGCTTCAGCTCTTGGGGCATCTTATGTAGTTGTCCAGGAAGAGCTTGCAAAAACGGCTCAAGATCTCGCAGATAGCTACCTTTTTGATGCAAAAATCTTAGTTATGGTAGAAGATGAGGAAGACATAGAAGAGCTAGCACTTTTGGGCGCTGATGGGGTTATTTTCGCAGAGGCGATTGTAAAGGTTAACTAAAAAATCTTTTTTATATCAGCCTTCAAAGATGTCAAAACCTCATAACTTATAGTACCAGCATATAAAGCTACAACTCTGGCGTCATCAAAAATTAATATCTCATCTTTGTCACATAAAAAAGAGCTGTTATCCATTGAGACTCTACCAACTATCTCAATATCATGGGGAGTTTTATAGTTATTTGAACAAGACCTAAAAAATCCATCGCCATATCCAAAATCATAATTACTCACAACTGCATCACTCTTTATCTCACGCGTTGCGCCATATCCGACTCTCTCGCCACTCTTTAATTTTTTTGATGAGATTTTATTTGCATATAGTGACAAAACGGGTTTTATGCCATCGACTGATATTGCTTTTGGAAGTGTCATACATCCATAAGCGACAATCCCGACTCTCGCCATATCTTCATCAAAACTGCTATCTCTAAATAGTGCTGCCGAGTTTGAAGAGTGAAATCTAAGAGCAGTAAATCCTAACTTCTCTGCTAGTTTTGTTGACTCTTGCTTGATTTTTTTAAAATTTTCTTTTTGCCAAAACCACTCAGTTGTTAACTCATCTGCACTTCTGTGGTGTGTAAAAACCGCCTCCAGCTGTAGTCCCTGCCCTTTTATCTTTAAAAATGAGGCCTCTAGTTCACTTGGAGAAATTCCATTTCTGTGCATTCCGCTATCTACTTTTAGCTCAACTTTTGTGCCAAGAGGAAATTTACTGATGCTGTTTATGTCGTTAATCGTATACCTAATCTTATCGCTTGAAACGGTCGGAGTGTCACTTAAGACTAAGATATACTCAAAAAACTTCTCTATCAAAAGTGCTTCTTCTGTTTTTTGCACAACTGCTTTTTTGATGCCGTACTCGTTTGCCATTGACGCCATCTCTAAAAGACCGTGTCCATAAGCGTTATCTTTGAGAACCAAAGCTATTTTATCTACGCTTTTGGTACGATTTGCAATAATGTCGAGATTATTAAAAAAATTATTTTTATTTAAAATTATATAAGCCATGAGGGAATTATACCAAATGAAAAGATTCATTGCGGAATTTGAAGAGCAGAGTTTTACGCAGATAATGTTTCCACATGCCAAAAGTGACTGGGTTGATTACTTGGACGAGGCGCAAGAGACATTTACAAACATCATTAACGCCATTATAAAATATCAAAAATGCTTGGTGGTTTGCGATGATATAGAGAGTGTAAAAAGTAGATTTCAAGAGAGTGAAAATCTATTTTTTGTGGAGTATGAAACAAATGACACTTGGGCCAGAGACTGCTCGGTGCTCTGCGTGGAAGAGGATTCAGACATAAAACTTCTTGACTTTACTTTTACTGGCTGGGGCGGTAAATTTGAAGCCGCAAAAGATAACGCTATGAGCGAGGCGATAAAAAATCACTACAGTAAAAACTTAACCAAAATAGATCTAGTTTTAGAAGGTGGAGGAGTTGAGAGTAACGGGGTTGACACCATTCTCACAACTTCCGAATGTATGCTTAACAAAAATAGAAATGCCTCTCTAACTAAAGATGAAATCACAAAAATCCTTCAAAATGAGTTTGGTATGGGCCGGATTTTATATCTTGAACATGGTTATCTTGCCGGAGATGATACGGATTCACATATTGATACTTTGGCTAGATTTATAGATGAGAAAAGCATCATGTATGTTAAGTGTGAAGATAAAAATGATGAGCATTACAAAGAGTTAAAACTTATGGAAGATGAGCTTTTGGATTATGCCAAAGAGTATGGTTTTAGACTTGTTGCACTTCCTATGAGTTACGCCTGTTACTTTGATAATGAGAGGCTTCCTGCTACTTATGCAAACTTCTTGTTTGTAAATGGAGCTGTTTTGGTTCCAACTTATAGGGTAGCGCAAGATGAAGAAGCGCTGGATATTTTTAGAAAAACATTTCCGGAAAGAGACATTGTCGGTATAAACTGCTTTGAGCTAATCAAACAACACGGCTCACTTCACTGTGTTACTATGAATTTTGCCATTGGAGTTTCTCTCATTAAATAGCATAGAAAAACCACCATATAAAAAATAGGTCGAAAGACCTAAACCCAAAATAACAAAAACCGCTCTTTTTATCTTCTCTTTTTTATTCATACTGAAATCTTAACACATCTGTAACGGTTATCTCATATAATTATTCAATTTTAATATTCAAGGTTAGTTGCATGATATCCAAAAAAGTGATTCCTTTATCATTAGTTGTTGCCGCTATTTTAGGCGCGAGTGAGACCAAACTAGAAAAAATTGCCATAGAATCAACGGTAGTAACAGAAGTTAGTCAAAACGCGCAAGTATCAGCAGACTTAGCATCTGCTCTAAGCTCCAGTGTTCCAAGCATAGATATGAGCCGTCGCAGTGGTATTGCCAATGATGTATTTATAAGAGGTCAAAAAAGAGACAATATATCCGTAGATGTAGATGGCACAAAAATTTATGGAGCTTGCGTAAATAGGATGGACCCACCGGTATCACATATCTTAGCAAACCAAATCAATGAAGTAGAAGTTATAGAGGGTCCGTATGATGTTGAAAACTTTGGCACACTTAGTGGTGGGTTAAAGATAAAAACGAAAAAACCCACAAAAGAGCTTCATGGAGAAGTTGATTTTGGGCTAGGAAGTTGGGGATATAAAAAGATAGGTGCAACAGGAAGTGGTGGAACAGATACTATTCGTGCCCTAATTAGTGCATCTTATGAGACAAGTGATCAGTATGAAGATGGAAATGGAAACACTTTAGCAGAGCAGATTGACAAAGCTGTGATAAAAGGCTCTGCTCCAGCTGCTACAAAATTTCAACCAAAATACAAAGACATAGAAGCCTATACGAAAAAGAGTGTTATGAGTAAAATTTTTGTAAAAACTCTTGAGGATCAAGAGATTCGTCTTAGCTATACAGGCAACAGAAGTGATGGCGTACTCTATGCGAACTCAAAAATGGACGCTGCTTATGATGACTCAAATATCTACAGCATTGAGTATAATATAGACAATGTAGCAAATGGTTACAAAAACATAAACATCCAGTATTACTACTCTGATGTAGATCATCCTATGGATACAAAATACAGGGTGTCTGGTGCTACAAACTACAGCACAAACCATCTGAAAACCTCTATGCAGGGAGTAAAACTTAAAAATAGTTTTGATATTGACTCCTATAAACTTCTTCTTGGCTTAGATGGTAGTAAAAGAACATGGGAAGGTGAAAAATATAGCACAGCCGTTGCAACTGGCATAATCACTCCAATGGGAGTAAGTTTAACACATACAGAAACAGACAATAGAGCTATTTTTGCAAAGCTTGAGAAGAGTTTTGGTGATCTAAAAATCGAAACTGGTGCTAGATATGACTCAACAGATATTACACCAGATGATGTAGCAAAACACTCAAATAGCTATGACGCATTCAGTGCAAATATTTTAGCAACCTACTCTATCAACCAACAAAACAGAATTTTTGCTGGTTTTGGTTCAGCCGCAAGGGTTCCAGACGCAAGAGAGTTATACCCAATAGTTGACACTATCACAGGAAATCAAGAGTTAAAACAGACAAAAAACAGAGAGATTGATTTAGGATATGAAGCATCTTACGATAGTTTTAACTTTAAAATTAAAACTTTCTACTCAATGCTAGAGGACTACATATATCTCAGAAAAACAGGGGCAACAACATATACATTTGAAAATATAGATGCAGCCGTATATGGGGCTGAACTTAGCTCATCATACTTTGCAACTGACAAACTAAACATTAATCTTAACGCTTCTTACAAAAGAGGCAAAAAAGAGAGTAGCGCTTCTCAACCAGATAGCGACTTAGCAGATATGGCACCTCTTAGAGGGAAAATTGGGATAAACTATGAGTACATGAACAACTCTACAGCAACTTTAGAGATGCAAGCTTCGGCTAGATGGAACAACATTGATAGCACCAACGGTGAACAAGAGCTCGCTGGTTGGAATATCTATAATGCAAAAATCAAACATGCAATAGATAAACATACAGAGCTGAGTGTTGGCGTAAATAATCTTCTTAATAAAACATATATACAAAGCAACTCATATGTTGACTTAATCCTCCTCAGCTCTGGCGGTCCAACAATGCTACTTAATGAGCCAGGTAGATACTTCTATACAAATCTAACTTTTAAATTTTAATCTAGCAGAAAATTGGCTCTCTGCTAGATTACCAATAACAAAATAATCATCTTTATCGTTATCCACATCTTATGGGCAGAGGGGTAAAGTTTCATGAGATAACTCCGCTTGATAGACTCAGCTACATAGGTGCTTATGGCATCGGAGCACTTAGTTGTAAACTGGTCTTGGAGTCATTTTATGTTAAGAGTGACTCTCCTGCACTTGATGATACGACTACATCTTCACTAGAGATTCTAAAAGGTACTAGTGCAGAGTTTTTAGAGACATTTTAGCCATAGGAGGTTCTAGCGCAGGAGCCAAACCAAAGATTATAGTTCAGATAAATGATACTGATGAGATTATCCATGGCTCTCAACAACTCCAAAAAGGATACAAGCATTTTATAGTCAAGTTTCCATCAGCTAACGACGCTCAAGAGATAGGCAAATTAGAGTACATCTACTCACAAATGGCTCATAATGCAAAGATAGATATACCCACCACAAAGCTACTTCGAACCCAGCGAAATAGCTATTTTGCGACTAAAAGATTTGACCGCAACAAAGATGCCAGAGTAGATATTCACTTGGTACATAGTGATTTTAGGCTTCCATCATTGGACTATGATGATCTGTTGTCATTAGCTCTTCATCTTACAAAAGATATGAACGAGGCGTTAAAGATGTTTAGGTTAGCTTGTTTTAATCTCTTTACACATAATCGCGATAATCATGCAAAGAATTTCTCTTATATGTTAGATGAAAACAGCCGTTGAAGGCTATCTAACATTCTCATATGGACCAGGCGGAGAGCACAGCACAACTTATCTAGGAGAAGGTGCGGAACCTATAGAAAAACATCTGAAGCAACTGGCATCAAAGATGGAGAGAAAATTATTAATGAAGTGAAAAGTGTAGTGAAAAATTTTGAAACTTATGCTCAGAATACAGGGCTCAGTAAAAATATGACGCAGGATATTTTTTTCAAATCCTATAATCTAAGCTTCCCCGCCCACAGAGGGCTTAATCTCTCTTTTAAGATGAAACATATACCTAGATAAGAATAATTTACATGGGGAATTTTATATATTGCGAATGGATTAGTATTGCAGATGCTGCAGATAATCGTGTATCTGAAAATACCCTATCATGGCCTCAAACATCATTCTCCAGACTATTTCACAAAATATAATGCAAAAAAGAGAGACTATTTTTATACGAGTAGGAGTTGAGCGATGGAGCGTGTTGCTCACTTTTTTTATGAGAGGGTATTTGCTTAAAAAATGAGATTTTGAAAAAAAAAGCACCAAAGGGATAAGTAGCGCCCCTATATAATAAAAGCCTACAAGAAAGTAGATTGATATAAATTTGTCAAATGTTAAGAAGTCTATCATTCCTAAAAAAGCCTTTATCTGTTTTTATTAATTTACCAGCTGAGCACACTACCTCTAAGTTTAATACCTCCATTGCTGGTACCACCATCATAGTGAGCGGCTCCTTGCACAGATGTACAACCGTTAAGTGTCATAATAAAAAGAAGTATGGTTATGCAAAAAAGCAATCTCTTAATATATTGCATCATTATGTTTACTTCTCTAACTCCACCGCTAAATCTGCATAGATATGAGCTTTGGCGATATTAAACCGATGAGATTCGCCACTCTTTTCTAACAAAACTATTTTTTGGTTCAGTTGTATCATGCGGTCATTAATTGAGTTGCGATTTTGTACAACTTTACTCTTCTCATCACTACTACTACTTGGTTGTCCCATTCCCACAAAACCTTTGGCTTGATTCATATAACCGCTAGTTGTATCGAGCGCATCTGTAATACTCTGCGTTGTTGCCGCCATCATTGTAGTTGATGCTGATATCTCTTTTAATGCTATTTCAAGATTCTTTGCATCACCTAGAAGCTTTGTATCGGCATAGAGTGCCAGTTTTGCAATCTCGGTTGCTTTTATGTTTATCTTATCTATCTTATCAAACTCAACCAAAAATGTATTGGTCGTATTTTTGTATCGGTTTAGCGTACTTGCAGCACCACCTAAATTTAGCACGGTTCTTGAGATAAGTTTAGTAGTATTTGAGACCTCTCCAGCATAAGGGATAGGCAAAAATCTCACAACATTGCTGATGTAAACACTTGATTTTATCATATTTGCGTAGCTGTCCACCGTCCCCCTCATCACATTAATAAACATCTCAAATGATTCAATATTTTTCTTATCTTCTCGTAGCAATTTTGCTACTTTTTCTAAATAATCATATCCGTATAAATTTAGTTGTTGTGCACTCACACATTTTTGCTGTGGCTGAGGGCTTGACTGTGGAGCGCATCCACTAAACAAGAAGAGGGCAAACGCTACTACAAATATCTGTTTCATATTTTTCCTTTTATTAGTTATGCGCCGGATGTGGACCTAAAATACCAAAATGCTCCAACAACAATGATGCCAAAGATAGCGATTTTAAACACCCACTTCATCAGTTTTAAATAGAGCAAAAAAAGTATAATTCCAATCAAGCCAATGCCACTTATCCCATATCCAGTCATTAAAAAATCAAACATATTTGCTCCAACTATAAAGTTTGTGATTATATCAAATAAGATAAGATAAAAAAATAGACCATATAGCTTTAGCTCTGTTTTTCTATTTTTATATCATCAAATTTCATTTAAATACTTTTTAATATTATAAATTATAGACTCCATCATATACTAGAAAGGGTTTTTTATGTTAAAAAAAGATTGGTCGGTCATCAAAATCACTCTACTTCTCTATTTTGTTGTGTTGTTGCTTCCGTTAAACTATTATTTTGCTAAAGAGTCGTTTGGCACTATAAGAAACGACGCTAGAGTAATGAACAATATTGTTCTTCTAAGTGGTGCACTTCCAAGCCTCATAATAAGTGATGACTTCGACAAAAGAGATGCCATTATAAAAAAAATTGATGACTCTTTTCAAATAATTGAACAGGTATTTATTAAGCACCCTCAAAATAGAGAGTATATAGATCTATTTGGTGCTGATGAAATTTATAGTTCACTAAGGTTATCTTATGAGAAACTTAAGGTATCGCTAAAAAACAACAGCTCCACAAAAGATGATATCAGTGCACTAAACCAAGGAATTACTCTTTTCTCCAAAACAACACAAGAGATAATGAGCTATAAAATTGAGGTAGCCCTAGATAAATTTTACATCTCCATTCTTATTACAATGATTTCAATTATTGCACTAGTATTTTTTATTCGTATCTACATGAAGCTACAGCTTCTAAAACATACAGTTCATGATCATATCACATGGCTTTACAATAAAAAATATTTTGAAGGTATTTTAAAAAATGCCACACTGTTAGCAATTCGTCAAGACAGATCACTATCTCTGTTGATTCTTGTTATCTCTAATTATGATGATTTGCAAAAGTCACTAGATAAGAAAAGTTTTGAAAAAAATCTAAAAGAACTTGCTGCAGTTTTTAGTCATTTTTTCCGACAAAGTGATACTGTGTGCAGAATTGAAGAAGAGTGTTTCGCCTCGATCATGCCAGATGCGACATCTACTAATATTAACAAACTATCAAGCAGATTAAAACAAGAGCTAGAATCCAAACACTCCAATATATCATGTAAAGTTAATGTTCGTATCGGTATTGCAACATTTAACAACGAGAGTGCAGTATCGCTTCTTGATGAGGCAAAAAATAGCATACAAGCTTGCAACACAATAGCCGTAGGTGGTATCTTATGAAACGGAATGCTTTTAATATGATAGAGTTAATCTTTGTCATAATAATTCTTGGTATATTATCAACTGTTACTGTAACAAGAATTGGTTCCATGACAGAACGCGCAAAAGTAGCAAAGCTTAAATCATTTGTTGGAACACTAAATAGATCAGTAGGTCCAGCTATCTGGTTCAGCTCCATAAACAATAATCACAGCGGCAGTATTGTTTCTCCGGATTACACAACCAACATAAATAATTATATTGAACTCATTCCAGATTACACTTCAGGTCCATCACTTACGAATTGCAACAGCACAGGAGATGGTATCTTTCTCAGCTATTCATACTCTGTAAATTATGAAATACATTGTACTGATGGTAATCAAACAACAAGCCCTGCCTTTAAACTCTACAACCAAACAGACAGTATCTATGTTGAGTAACTTAAATTCATTCCGTGATTTTTTAAGAATATACAATACTACAATACTTCAATTCACCATCTTGTTACATTGCTTCGATATACTTTTTTCAAAATAAAATAACAAAAGAGGTTTAAAAAATGTTTATATATTCTAAAATTTTATTAATTCTACTTCTTATGGGCGCAGTTGCTTTCGCTGATAATTTGCCGACAGTACATCAAGTTTATGAAACTGCTAAAACCGGTGACTTAGCTAAAGCACACAGCATGATAGAAGAAGTTTTAAAAGCTCATCCAGATAGCGCGAAAGCGCATTTTGTTGATGCAGAGATATTATCTCGTCAAGGTAACCTAGAAGAAGCAAGAAATGAACTCAAAAAGGCTAGACAGATAGAGCCGGGGTTATCATTTGCTAAACCGCAAGCTGTACAAAAACTTGAGCGTAGTATTCTTGAAACTAATTTGGTTAGCAATACAAACGAAATAATGCCGCGCTCTTCTCAAGCGCAAAAGAAATCATTTCCATGGATTATGATAATTGTTTTGTTTGGTGCCGGATTAGTTATTGTACTACTAATAAAATCATCACTTTCTCGTAAACAAAACGGTTACCCAGATCAGGGAAACAGTCAACAAAATGCACCTATGAGACAGAATCTTTATGGAAACAATCCTTCATCTTATCCTCCACAGCAACCACAAAGTAGTGGAATTGGAAGCACTATCGCAACTGGTTTAGCCGCTGGCGCTGCAGCTGGAGTTGGAATGGTAGCAGGAGAGGCGCTAATGCATCATTTTATGGATGAACCATCAAATACCAACAATTCATCCCCAGAAAACAGAGCATTTAACAATAACCAGTCAGCAGCAGATGATAGGGATGAAACGGACTTTGGCATAAATGATAACTCTTCTTGGGACGATGATTCAAATGATAGCTCTGGAGATGACAATTGGTAAACAAAATTATATATTTTAATTTAAAGAAGGTGGCATAGATGTCAGGACACGGATTTCATGTGCACGGTGCACATGACCATGCAGTAGAGGCTGAACACGAGAGCTCACTTGGGCAATATATTGCAATATTTACAGCTATTTTAGCTTCAATCGGAGCAATTGTAAGCTATCAGGGAGGCGATTCACAAAACAAAGCAATGTTGTTAAAAAATGAAGCGGTATTTCTTAAAACACAAGCGTCCGATCAATGGAATTTCTATCAAGCAAAAAGCAGTAAACTTCACCTAATGGAACTAGCTACCGACGTAGCTCCAAAAGAAAAACAAGAGTTTTATAAACAACAAAAAGGTAAATACGAACAAGAAAAACAAGCCATTAAGAAAAAAGCGGAAGCCTTAGACGCAGAATCAGCGAAAACAAATAAATTAAGCGATGAAGCAATGATTTCTCATCATCATTTAGCACAATCTATGACGCTAATTCAGATTGCAATATCGCTAGCATCAATAACTGTTTTAACTCGCAAAAAATGGCTATTTGCTATTGCTGCAATAGCTGCCGTTGGTGGAATTGTTCTATGGGCAGAGGCACTTTTATGAAGGCTATATTTTATGACTGGGGTGGACTTAATGTTTGGTTGTTTCATCTCATAAATAACATTAGATTCGAATTTTTAGACAAAATAATGCTTACAGGAACCACACTCGGTGCACATGAACTTTTTGGTCCATATCTTGCACTACTGAGTGTATTTTGCCTAATTATGCTTCTAAAAGATAAAACAAACACCCTCTCAAGATCAAAGGTTATTTTTTGGATAAGCCCTATTATGATTTTTAGTATTGGGTACATACTTGATGCATCTTTTGTTGGTGCGGTCAAAGTATTGCTAGATTTTCCTAGGCCACCTTTAGCGCTAGGCGTTGAGGCGGTAAATATTGTTGGAAGAGCTGAATTTCATCATAGCTTCCCAAGCGGTCACTCATCTTTTGCAATGCTTATGCTTGGAAGTATCTGGTCATTGTTAATAGCACCATGGCAAAAAGTAATCGGGATAATATTTGTAATTTGGGTTGGATTATCACGCATTAGCTTGGGAGCTCACTTTCCAGCGGATGTGTTAGCAGGATGGTTATCAAGCCTAATTATTGTTATTTTTGCAAGATATATTATTAACTATTATCTTACCAAAAAGATATAATCAATCTTGAACATTAGCAAATTAGCTTTTGTTCATCTATTGTGTTTTAACATTGCTGCACTCTATATAAATTATTAAAACTGAAGCACTTTTTTATACCAAAATAGCTAAAATCTTCTTATGATTAAACGAATTCCTACTAAACAAATTTTTGTCGGCAATGTGGCTGTTGGTGGCGATGCACCTATCTCTACTCAATCAATGACTTTCTCAAAAACATCCGATGTTGCCACTACTATTGAGCAGATAAAACGGCTTCATTTTGCAGGATGTGATATTGTCCGTGTTGCAGTTCCAGAGATGGAAGATGCCCTTGCACTAAAATCTATCAAAGAGCAAATTTCACTTCCTCTGATTGCAGATATTCACTTCAACCATCGCTTAGCACTCGTTGCTGCTGAAGTGGTTGATTGTATCCGTATAAATCCGGGAAACATTGGCTCAAAAGAGCGAGTGAAAGAGGTTGTAAAAGCTTGTCAAGCTCGAAACATCCCGATACGAATCGGCGTAAATGCTGGAAGTTTGGAAAAAGAGTTTTTAAACAAGTATGGACAAACCGCTGAAGGAATGGTGGCTTCTGCTGAGTATAACATTAAATTTTTAGAGGATTTGGGATTTGATGATATTAAAATCTCTCTAAAAGCAAGTGATGTTCAAAGAACTGTCGATGCGTACAGAATGCTTCGTCCAAAAAATAGCTACCCTTTCCATCTTGGAGTTACAGAAGCTGGAACACTTTTTCATGCAACCGTCAAAAGCTCCATTGGGCTTGGTACTCTGCTTCTCGATGGCATCGGCGACACTATGAGAGTCTCTATAACTGGAGAACTTGAAGAGGAGATAATCGTCGCTCGAGCTATTTTAAAAGATAGCGGTGCCCTTAAAGATGGGCTAAATATCATCTCATGCCCTACCTGTGGACGAATCGAAGCGGATTTAGTAACTGCAGTTGGCGAAATTGAGAGACGAACCGCTCACATCAAAGCTCCGCTAAATGTCTCTGTTATGGGATGTGTTGTAAATGCTATTGGTGAGGCGGCTCACGCTGATGTCGCCATCGCTTATGGCAAAGGAAAAGGGCTCGTTATGGTTAAGGGTGAAGTTGTTGCAAACCTAGATGAGAGCGAACTTGTAGATAGATTTGTGCTAGAAGTTGAAAAAATGGCGAAAGAGAGTTAAACATGAACGATAATCTATATAATCTTGTTTTTGAGAGAAGCATTCTTAGCTCCATCATCTTTGAACCAACTCAGTTTGATGACCTTAGTAACACCATAAAACATGATGACTTCTACCTTCCGGCACATCAAGATATCTACAAAACAATGGTTCTTCTTTTTCAAAAAGATCAACCTATTGATGAAGAGTTTATAAAAAAAGAGCTTATAAAGGCTAAAAAATTTGATGAGAGCGTTATGCTTGAGATACTCTCCGCAAACCCTATCTCAAACACAAAAGCTTATGTTGATGAGATAAAAGACAAATCCCTTAAACGACATCTTTTGACACTCACAACAGAGATAAAAAGAGTAACAGTTGAAGAACAACTCCCTGCTGCTGATGTTATTGATATTGTAGAGAGAAAACTATATGACATAACACAAGAGAATCAGACAAGTGATTTTAAAGATTCTACTAAAATGACATTTGAAACTCTTGAGTATATCAAAGAGATGAAAGCTCGTGGAAACAATGTTCTTGTTGGAGTTGATACAGGCTTTAAAGAACTCAACAAAATGACAACTGGGTTTGGCAAAGGTGATTTGGTTATTGTAGCTGCTAGGCCTGCTATGGGCAAAACAAGCTTTATCTTAAACACTGTAAATAACCTTATCGTACAGGGTAAAGGAGTTGCATTTTTCTCTCTTGAGATGCCAGCAGAACAGCTTATGCTAAGACTTCTCTCTATCCAAACTTCTATCCCTCTTCAAAAACTTCGAGTTGGCGATATGGATGATGGTCAATGGAGCCAACTAACCCATGCCATCGGCAAAATGAATGACGCTAAACTCTATGTTGATGATGCCGGAAGCATAAACATAAATCAACTTCGCTCAAAGCTAAGAAAACTCAAAAACCAACATCCAGAGATAGAGATAGCCGTAATTGATTATCTACAGATTATGAGTGGTATCGGAACTCAAGATAGACATCTTCAAGTCTCAGACATATCTCGTGGACTAAAAATGCTCGCCCGTGAGTTAAGTATGCCGATAGTTGCTCTCTCTCAACTAAACCGTGGACTAGAATCAAGAAACGACAAGCGACCAATGCTTAGTGATATCCGCGAATCTGGCTCAATTGAGCAGGATGCAGATATCATCTTGTTTGTTTACCGCGACGATGTTTACCTCTACAAAGAGGAAAAAGAGCGAGAAAAAGCTGCAAAAGCTACTGGCAAAGAGTATGCCTCTACTTATCAAGAAAGAGACGAAGAAGAGGCTGAAATCATTATCGGAAAACAGAGAAATGGACCAACTGGGCATGTAAAGCTTCTGTTTCAGAAAAAACTTACAAGATTTGTTGAATCTTCTCCTAGAGGAGTTGAAACTGTTTATGAAAATGTTGATACTCGCTCTGCTAATATGGGCTTTAACGACTCTATGGCAATGCCAACTCTATAAAACATGCTAAAGAGAATCTCTCTTTTTAGTACAAAAAAAGAGTTTTTTCTTTTCCTGCTTTTTTGCATCTCTATCCTTTTTACCACCGTTATTTTTGAATACAAAAATTACAAAGAGTTCATCCGTTTTGACTCGCAAGTAGTTCAAGCAACAGTTATAAAACAGTACACAAAAGAGAAAAACTCAAAAATATTTCAAGTTCTTAAACTCCATTCCGATGATGGTTTGACTTTTTATACAACAGCAAAAAAATCACTAAAACCACTTACGGATAGAAAGATTGAGATTGAGATTTTTCCAAACGAGCTCTCATTTTATAGCTATTTCACAACATTTTTTGCAAAAAGTAAAATCAAACAGATTTATAGTGAGACATCTTTAAAACAAAAGGTAAATGAGCGGATTTCAAACGCACATCAAAATCAAGATATTGCAAACATCTATCAAGCACTCTACACTTCTGCGATAGTCAAACAAGAGCTACAAACAGCATTCTCAAACCTAGGAGTTGCACATATTATCTCCATAAGCGGTTTTCATCTTGGCGTTTTAAGTGCTATTTTGTACTTTTTTCTTAGTCCAATCTATCGGTTTTTTCAAAGTAGATTCTTTCCATATAGAAACTCAAAAGTAGATCTATTTGCTATCGTAGTGGTCGTACTTTTTTTCTATATGATTTTTCTAGACTCTCCGCCAGCACTTGTTCGCTCTTTTGGGATGTTTGTAGTTGGTTTCGTTCTTTATGACAGAGGCATCAAAATCCTATCAATGCAGACTCTTCTTGTAACCATTTTCCTGCTTCTAGCATTTTTTCCAAGACTAGGGTTTACGCTAGGTTTTTGGCTCTCAGCAGGTGGAGTTTTTTATATATTTTTATTTCTAATTCACTTTAAAAACCTAAGTACTCTTTGGCAGATAGCAGGCATCTCGGTGCTTGTCTATCTCTTTATGTTGCCAGCATCACTTTTTATATTTCAAAATTTCACACTCTACCATCCACTCTCTATTATTTTATCTGTGCTGTTTACCCCATTTTATCCGCTGAGCATATTTTTACATTTTGTCGGTTATGGAGATTTTTTTGACTCATTTTTAGCATGGCTTTTGACTTTAAGTAGAGACGGTACGAAAATAGAGTTAAGTCCATATCTATTTTTACTTCACATAGAGTTATCTTTTCTGGCGATATTTGACAAGTTTTGGATGTGGGCTTTAATCCTGCTCTCTAGTTCGATTATAATATATGCGGTCTATGATGTAGCAAAGCTTTAGTCCATAGATAAAAATAATCCACGATAGGTAAATCCACAAAAACAGAAACATTATGATAGAAAATGAGCCATAAATAGTTGTATAAGATTTATTATAAAAAACATACTGTATAAAGCTATTTTTAGAGACACTAAAGATTATTGATATTATAAATGAGCTTATAAGCGAGGCTTTTGGATTTACTTTTGTATTTGCAGCAATCTGAAAAATAAGAAAAAAGAGAGCCCAGATGATAATGTACGGAATCCATGGAAGTATATTCAAACCTGCTGTAAGCTCATTTTTACTAGCTAGATTTACCACATAGCCAGTTATAAAAAAAGATACTCCAAGAGCTATTGGTGTTAGCGTAAGCATCGTCCAGTATGTTGTTATGGATTCCCAAAGTGTCCTTGACTTTGCATGAAAGATTTTGTTCGCAATATACTCAAAATCTTTAAAAAATAGCAGTGAAGAGACCAAAATCATCGCAAGTCCAACAATCCCCATTTTTGCAGAATTTTTTAGAAAATCATCCATATAACCAATAAAAATTTCTGAATTTACCGGCATAAGATTTGAGAATATAAATGTTTTAATAGCCCCATAATACGCAGTAAATGAAGGCAGAGAGGTCAGAAGCGTCATCATTATCAGAAGCATGGGAATGATTATAAAAATTGTATAAAAACTTAAACTTGCAGCAAAAAAGGTCAGTTCTTTATCTAAAAAAGAGTCTATAAGAAATCTTGCGTTTCTATAAATTTTTTTTAGATTAAATTTTAGCTCTTGCATAGCTCACGCACCTTTTGTACTTCTTATAGTCCCATTTTTGATGGATTTAGAATATTATTTGGATCAAATGCTTTTTTTATAGATCTAAAAAGGTTCATCTCTTCATCCGTAAATGCCATGTGCATATATGGCGCTTTTGCCAAACCAATCCCATGTTCTCCACTAAGTGTTCCACCTAAGTCAATTGTCGCTTGAAACACCTCTTCTATCGCTAGATAAGCTATCTTTACCTGCTCAGGGTCTTTACCATCAACCATAACATTTGTATGCACATTTCCATCACCTGTATGCCCAAAACATGGGATTTTTATATTATATTTATCGGCAATCGCGTAAAATCTCTCCAAAAGTTCAGGAAGAGCCGATCTTGGAACCGTTACATCTTCGTTTAACTTTTTACTTCCATAAACACTTAGCGATTGTGATGCGTTTCTTCTTGCAAACCAGATATCTTTAGCTTCGGCATCATTCTTTGCAATTTTAAACTCACTACAGCCATTCTCTTTAAACACCTTTTCTATTTGAGCTAACTGGAAGTTTAAATCCTCTTCTAAATTACCATCGACATCAGTCACAAGCAACGCTCCAGCATCTACCGGCAATCCTTTTTTATATATCTGCTCAACCGCTCTGATGGTGAGATTGTCTAGAAACTCCATAGCAACCGGAGTGATTCCGCTTGCCATTGTCTTATAAACAGCCTCCATTGCCATGCTAACAGTTGGAAAAATTCCCATAGCTGTTTTTGTCATCTTTGGCTTTGGTATAAGTTTAAGAGTTATCTCACTTAAAACCGCTAAAGTCCCCTCGCTTGCTATCAAAATACCGCTAATGTTATAACCTGCGACATCCTTGATAGTTCTTTTTCCAGCCTTGATTATGTCGCCATTTGGTAAAACCGCTCTTGTTGCCATGACATAATCTTTTGTGATTCCATACTTCGCAGCTCTCATACCACCAGCGTTTTCACTAACATTTCCGCCGATGCTTGAATACTCTTGACTTGCTGGATCTGGTGGATAAAAAAGACCTACCGCTTCGACTGCTTGTTGCAGCTCCATGTTTATAACACCTGGTTGAACGACTGCTACCATATTTTTCATATCAATCTCTAAGATTTTGTTCATATGGCGCTCCATAGCAAGCACAACGCCACCACTACTTGGAAGCGCCCCACCAGTAAATCCACTTCCAGCACCTCTTGGAACTATAACGATTATATGCTCATTGCAGTACTTTAAAATCTTGCTTATGTCATCTTCATCTCTTGGGAAGATAACCGCATCTGGCTCAAAATGCTCTCTCGTTGCATCATAAGAGTAGGCTATAAGATGGGCTTTATCGCTGTAAATATTCTCATCCCCCACTATGCTTGTAAAATACTCTAGGTGTTTTGCTTCAATCATAACTACTCCTTTATCTCAAATAGTTTAAGTAATTTTTTTATTTTTTCATCGCTATTTTTTACTATATCATAAAGCTCTCTATTTTTTGAGTTTGCTTTTATTATCAGCTCGTAGTAGTATGGCTCATACTCTTTAAGTCTTCCACTACCCTCTCCCCACCATGACGCCTCTATCTTTTCTACTCTTGTGTAAAACGGCAGATTCACACTCTCTTGTGCAAGTTTTACTTCCGTCACTGTCAATATTTTAAAACTTTTTGCATCTAGCGTGTAAACTCTGTCGTTAAGAAATAGGTAAATTAATCCAACAGAAGTGGTTGTACTCATCTTTGTAAAATCAGCCCTCAGAGGTGTAGGATGACCACTAAACGATAAATATGTTGCAAATATATCTGGATGAATCCACTGAATATTTGCACTTTTTGCAACCTTATAGTAAATATCTTCATTAGGCGCAATCAGCAACCCTCTGCTGTAGCCAAAAGCAAGTACCGCCATATCTCCATTTTTAATGCCCCACTTCCCGCTCGGTAAGGCGTTACTATCTAGTTGTGTATATTTTTCTAGTTTTAATTTTGCTATTTTACTATCTTTGTCAAACTCCACAACAACAGCATTTTTTAATATCATTTCATGATTTTTATCTACCGAATGCACTATAAAACCACTCACTCCAACATCGATTTTATCAACACTTATTGTCGCCTCTGTTTCATCTTTATTAACGCTGATAATTGGTGATTTTACAACAGCTCCATAAAGTCCCATAGCAATAAAAAAGATTAAAAAAATATGTTTCATTTGTTTACTTCCAAAAATTAATATGTTGCGATTATATCAAACAAATCTCACACTAAGGCAAAATTTGTTAGAGTTTGTTCAAAAATAAATAATTATGGTTAACTAAATGATAAAAATTTTCATACTTTTACTGCTAACTACAGCCCTTTTTGCTTCAAAAGTTGAGACCTATAGATGGAGTAGCGGAGATAGCTACCTCTCCTTTTTGCAAAAAAATAAACTACCCCTAAAGAGCCTTTATTATGATTTAGACAAAGATGAGCAGGAACTAACAGAAGAGATTTTATACGGAGTTCGTTACCAAATTTTAAAAACAGATAGTGGTGAGATAACGCAACTTCTAATCCCTATAAATGATGAACTCCAAGTGCACATATATAAACTTAAAGGGGAGTTTCTTTTTGAAATCATCCCAATCATAAGTGAAACAAAAACAGAATCGCTACTGCTTAAGATAAAAAACTCTCCCTATTTGGATATTATAAAAGAGACTGGTTACGCAAACCTTGCCCATATATTTATAGCTAGTTTTAAAAAATCTCTCGACTTTAAAAAAGATTCACGAGAAAACGATACTCTAGTTATGTTATATGAGCAAAAATATCGTCTTGGAAAACCTTTTTCTATGCCACTTTTAAAATCTGCTATGATTGAGATGAAGGGCAAAAAACACTATATGTATCTTAGCGATAATGGCAAATACTACAATGAGTTAGGGGCCGAACTTGAGGAGTTTTTGCTAGCAAAACCTATAGGAAATGCTAGAGTTTCATCTCTTTTTACACTTCGAAGATTTCATCCAATCCTTAAAAAATACCGCGCGCATCTTGGTGTTGACTATGGCGCCCCCATCGGAACCCCTATCTTAGCATCTGGAAATGGAAGAGTTATCTATGCAGGCTTTACAAGAGGATATGGAAATGTAACAAGAATCCAACATGACAATAATTACCAAACGCTGTATGCTCATCAATCAAGCTTTAAAAAAGGTATCACAAAAGGAAAAAGTGTTAAAAAAGGAGAAGTTATAGGTTTCGTTGGTAATACTGGCTTATCTACGGGTCCACATCTTCATTTTGGTCTATATAGATCTGCACAAGCAATAAATCCACTTAGCGTTATTCAGCTCGTTGTCAAAAAACTATCAAATAAAGAGAGAAACGAATTTTTAAAATTAAAAAGTACCAACGATAAGGCAATAGCTCAAATTCTAAAAAACAATAAAAAATTTCCAAGAATCTCAAATTTTGATTCAGTATGTTACTTTTTTAATGAAAAGTGTGAAGCCAGTCCTATCCAAAATCAATAGGGTCCATGTCTACCTCAGCTAAAGTATTTTTGGAGGCGTGGATAGCTTTTATTATATCTGTGCTCTTGTTTGCTCTTAATAGTATCTCAAATCTGTATTTATTAGAAACCCTCTCAATAGCGCATTTGCCAAATCCAACAATCTCTATATTTGGGTAATTTTGCAAAGTACTGTGCATTTTGTTCATCTCATCTTGAGCCTTTAGTCCATTTTTATGAGAAAAAAGGATTCGGCATAGTTTTTTATATGGAGGGTACAGCTCTTTTCTGTACTCTTTTTCTTCTTCCAAAAACCCTTCGTAGTTATCTACAAATCTTCTAAAAAACTCCTCATTAAAGCTCTGAACTAAAACTGTGGCATTTTGTTTTCTTCCGCTTCGTCCAGCTACCTGAATAAGCGTTGAGAGAGCTTTTTCTCTTGCTCTATAATCGCCCATGCCTAACATGTTATCAAGGCCCAAAACAACGGCAAGGGTAACACCGTGGTAATCATGCCCTTTGCTTAACATCTGCGTTCCGACAAATATATCAATAAGTCCATCATTAAAACGCGATAATGCTTTTTTTAGCTTGTTGGCCGTTGTGATGATATCTCTATCAAACTGTTCAACTCTAGCTCCGATAAGCTCACTGCTGATATTGTCAACCATCTCCGCAGTTCCAACCCTTGAGCTAACAAGCTCATGACTTTCACACTCTGAACATTTCTGTGGGATTGCTTGCATAAAATTGCAGTAGTGACATTTCAGTGCGTTACTTTTTTGATGGATGCTCATACCAACGCTACAAAACACACATTTAGTTGTGTAACCACAATCGGCACAAACTAGGTATTTAAAATTTGCGCGAGTAGGAAGAAACACAATGCTCTGTTCTTTTTTCTCAAGTGTTGTTCTTAGATGTTTTGAGATCAAAGGTGTCAATTTATCTACGCTTCTCTCATAAATTAACTCTTTTGAAGAGTTAAAGTGACCACCCTTTAATCTAAAGAATGGAAACTTCACAAAACTATTCATGGATGGCGTAGCACTTCCTAAAACTACATTTATGCCATAAAGTTTACCCATATATATTGCTATATCTCTGGCGTTGTAGCGAGGTCTTGATGATGATTTGTAGCTATCGTCGTGTTCTTCGTCTACAACTATCAAAGCCAAATCTTTTATCGGCAAAAAAAGAGCTGAGCGAGGACCTGCGATTATGTAAGCTGTTCCATCATAAATCTTTTCAAGTGATTTTTTTTTCTGCAGAGGAGTTAGTTTTGAGTGCCACATCACAACTCTATCTTTAAAATGAAACTCAAGTCTCTTGTGCATCTGAGGCGTAAGTGAAATCTCTGGCATCAAAAACAGACTTCTTTTACCAGATGCTATCATTTGCTCAAACAGTTTCATATAAATTTCAGTTTTTCCGCTTCCAGTATCGCCAAAAAGAAGCGAGGTATTGTGCTGTTTTAAAAACAGAAGAGCTTCTTCTTGCTTTGAGGAGAGCACTATTTCAGAGTGGATGGGTACTTGCAAATCTTCTTTGCTTTGCTCCAAAGCTCTAAAAGAAAACGGCACCATAAGAGCCAAAGCTTCACCAACGGAGCAGAAATAATAGATAGAGATAAATCTGGCAAGCTCTAGTTGCTTTGAGGAATAAATGAAACTATCTACCTCTAAAATGTCGCTGGTTTTAAACTCTGGTTCTTCACAAGCAGAAATTACAACAGCTTTATGGTCTCTATTTATTAGTTTTAAGTAAACTAAGCAACCTATGTTTATTTCTGCGTAGGATTTATATATCAGTGGTGGTAAAGGGGAGCCGAGCAGTGACAATTCATAGTAATTCAATAATGCTACCTAAATACTTTCAATACCAACTAATTTAATCTCTGAAAATATTTGAGTTAATGTTTGTAAAAATCAATCTGTCAGTTTTGAACACTCAACTCCACCCGTACACATAAATTTTCCATCAGCCGGCGTATATGTAAAGGTGTTTACACTGTTATCTCCAACCCTATACTCATATGTTGTATCATCTACTTTATGCCAATTCCCAGAAGTTGTGCTATCTGTCATTCCGTATTTTAAAAGTTGACTTGTACCATTTCCATCAAATAGTTTTGCACTGCTCAGCACTGGAATAAAACTATTATCCCCAAGTAAAAGTCTCGACTGCCTCTCATTTATAATTGCAGTACGAATAGTTGCAACATCTGCACGACCTTTTCCTATATCCGCCAATACCCTCGTGCCTGCAAACTTAGGAAGAGCGATAGCTGACAAAATCCCCAAAACAACAATAACAAATATAAGTTCTATCATCGTAAAAGCATTAGAATTTTTCATAAGAGCCCCAAATAACTGTTTTTAATCCATCCGATAATAAGTTAAAAACCACTATTTTTATTTATATTACCATATTTGTTCTACCTCACAAGAGGTAAAACAAGAAAATAGAGCGAGAAAATCAAGGAGCAACTGTCCATGTAGGTGAATTTGTCGCATTTCCATCAACAAATGTAATATGCTTTGATGAGCCAGCAGTAGCATTATTATCAAATGCACAAGCATTTAATGTAACTTCCTCTGGAATCTTGTCAAGATACACACTCAAATGAGCTACAGTATCACACATCCCACTAACAGCACCACCAGTTCCTGCGGCTAAAGACGCTGCCCACATAGACGGTCCAACAGTTCTATTTAGTGTTCCAGCAAATGCAGTTACTTTTTGATCATGAGCTTGCGAAGACACTCCCATAAACTTTGGCAACGCCACAGCAGACAAGATACCTAAGATAACGATAACAAAGATCAATTCGATCATAGTAAAACCAGCTCTTTTCATAAGAACTCCTTGTGAGTAAAAGATTCGAGTTACTCTTGTAACCTTAGCAACATTATGGAGCAGTTGATATTAATCTTTGCTTAATTATTGTCTAGAACTCTTTTTTGATATTAAAACTTCTTATTTTAATTTTATTGTGATTTGAAAGTGAGGCTTGTGAGAATTAAGTAAATATTTATAATTATAATGCCTAAGTCCAAAAGACTAGGCATTATGAATTTTTAGTGTAGGTCTCTCCACACTTGTTTTTTCCATAGTAGTGCAAAGATTGCAAAGATTACTATAAAAATCATTACATTTTTACCAGTAGCTGTTCTCTCTGCTCTTTTTGTGTCACCAGCATCTTCTAGGTACTCTATAACTTTCTCAGCAGTGTGAGCAGTAACACCAACTCTTGGCATTGCAGTTCCCTCTAAATGAGCTTGAGGATTCTCTATAAATGTGCTTATAAAGTGTTCACCACGAGAGCGGATATACATTGATAAATCTGGAGGTAATTTACCCATATATTTTGTTAATGACTCTTGGTACTCTAAAACTTTGATATCAAATGCTAAAGACTCTTTTTGGAACTTAAATGCAGGTTTTTCACCAATTTGAGTCCATTTTTCATAACCAACAGCGTGACATCTTCCACAAGCATTTTCAAATGCCATTTTAGGAGTTACTTCTTCTGGTTTAACAGCAATTGATTGTAAGTATGCAACTATGTCGGCAACTTCTTGATCAATTTCTCCGCCAGCTCCAGCAAATGGAGTCATTGGGTGCATTTTACCTTTAGCAGCATCAAACTTATGCTCAACTTTTAAAGCATGTGCAGGATTTTTAATCAAATCTGATAAAAATTTAGCATCATAAAGCGCACCAGCATTACTTAAGTCCGGTGGGTTAACACCATAAGTTCCAGCAGCAGTAACAGCATCCATAGCAGCAGGTAAGCCATCTTTAGTGATTGCGTGACAACCAGTACAAGCAGCAGCGCCTGTTACTAGCTCTTTACCAGTCGCAGCAACACCAGTTTTTGTAACTGCTGGCAAATCAGCATACGCAAATTTTTCGCTCTCTACATGCTTGTGCATTTGAGAGTGTGCAAATGGCTCAACTAACCAGTATGTTAGGAGAGTAAAAGCAACAACAATTATAAATATTAAAGGTTCTTTGTTTTTCATCCTATTCTCCTTATGCTTTTTTTTCATTTTTAGTTATAAATGGAAGTGCTATCCACAGAACTATAAAAGCTAGTGCCGCAACTAAACCGATAGTGCTAAAAATTCCAGCCGGAGGTAATTTACCCATAGCAGTTAAAACAATCATATCAATTAGCAATAACCAAAACCATACGCCAAATGCTCCACGGCGACTTGCAGGGATTGCGTTTGGACTTCTATCTAAAAATGGTAACAACATAAAGATTACTTGAGCAAAACCAAATGCCATTAGACCGATATTTACAGAGAACGGACGAAGAATCTCATAAGACCACAAGAAGTACCACTCAGGGTAGATATGCGCAGGAGTTTTAAGTCCGTCTGCAGGGTCAAAGTTTACAGGGTCAAGTGCAAATTCATATTGGAAAAACACAAGATAGAAGAAGAAAATCAGATAGATTCCTACAACCATCATATCTTTACTCATAAAGTCATTAGCGAAACGCATAACTTTTGAACCAGCTTTATCGCCAGCTAAATATTTTTTAGACTCTTTTTCAAAATCAATCTCTTCACCATCTTGATTATTAACATGAGGAATACGAAGAGTTGCAAAGTGAAGACCGATTAGTCCCATAATTGCTAGTGGCAATAAAAGTACATGAAGCATAAAGAAGCGAGTTAAGAATGCTTGTGCAGGAACATAATCCCCACGAATCCACTCAACCAAACCGTCCATATGTAATCCGCCAAGACTAAAGATATTTGTAATAACCATACCAGCCCAGTAGCTCATTTGTCCCCATGGAAGCATATAACCAGAGAATGCTTCAGCAGAAAAAGTAACAAAAAGGAGCATACCAGAAATCCAAATCATCTCACGACCTTTTTTGTAAGAGCCATAGTAGATACCTGTAAACATATGGATATAGATAACCAAGAAAACAACAGATGCCGCAACACCGTGAACATGTCTCCATAACCAACCATAACCAACATCTCTCATGATAGTGAAATTTACACTATAAAATGCATGATCAACATGTGGTTGATAGTACATTAATAAAAAGATACCTGAAACTAAAAGTAGTGCAAATGTGATTGCTAAAACCATACCCATTGCCCACAAGAAGTTAATATTTTTTGGAATCCAGTACTCAGATGCCATAACTTTTTCAACTTTTTCAATTGCTAATCTTTGGTTTAACCAATCTTTAACACTTGTTGCTTTTGTAAAATGTGCCATATTTCCTCCCTCTTAAAGCGTTATGCCGCTATCTTTCATAGCTTGATATTCTGGTCCAACTTCACCTAGAATCATATTGTTACCCTCAATTTTAAATGGAGGAATATCAAAACCGCGCGGAGGTGGAACTTTAGTAACTTGACCAGACCAGTCAAATTGTCCGCCATGACATGCACATAAAAATGCTTTTTCGGCAGGATTATATCCTGGAATACAACCTAAATGCGTACATAGTCCGATACAAAGCATAAAGTGAGAACCGCCAACTACGATGTCTCTTGCTTTTTGAGTTGCTGTTTGACTAGCAACCATTTCAGCAGTTTTTTTCAAAACAAAGATTGGCTTGCCTCTCCATTTCTCTGTTATTAACTCACCCTCTGGATATTTAGTCATATCTAAAGTAGTGAAACCAGCAGCCTTAACGCTTGGAAGCGGATCCCAAGTCTTTTTCATTGCAACCAATGAACCAACTGCACCAACACCTGCTACGGCGCCAAATGCTTTGCCCATAAAACCTCTACGGCTAATGTTTTGCATATTTGCTCTCTTTCACATAATTTTAAGATGCTGATTATATACTAAAATAGATTTAAGCAATTATAAATTTAAGTTTTCTTTTATGAAAATAGCCAATTTATCACTTTTTTGTTTCATTTTGTAGTAGTTATGATTATTTATTTGGCTTATGATATTGATAAGTTGTTTATAATTACCATCTACTATAATAGGAATATTTAACTCACTAAATAATTTTTGAAAATTTAAACTATAATCATCTCTTTGCACATATATGGGTTTTCCGCCAGATACTAGATTTTCCAAAACCGCTTGAGGAGATGAAGTTACTAAAATCTCTGAATTTTGTATGACCTTATCATAATCTTCAAACTCATGATGATTTTTAAACTTCTCTCTTAGCATATCTTCATAATCTAAGAAATAGTAAAAACCAAGCTGCAAATCTGGATTTAACTCCTCTAAAAAAGATAAATTTTTCTCTAAATCTTTTTCATAATCATCATCACCAAAAAAGTAGGCTAATTTAATCGTTTTTTGCTTATCTTTAGCTCTGAAATATTTGTCATCTACCACAAGAGCATTGCAGATTCCATCACCACTTAAATATGGAGAGATTAAAAATTCATTTACTGCTTTTTCATCATCAGGGTCATCACTAACTCGAATAAAAGTAGAAAAATAATCCCTCATATCCTCAAGCATTGTTGGATTTGCTTCATCGGAATCAAAAATCATAGCATCACCTCGTTCAGCTATTTTTGGGATATTTTGAACCAAATCAATTCCAACGCTCTTGTGAATTCCAAACTTTCTAGCCTCATGTGCAATGCGAAAATCTGAACACAAAAGCGTGATATCAACATCCCCTAAAGCCCTTATAATAGTCGTCGCTCTTCTAAATCTATCAAGTCCGATACGGTGTCCTGTGTGAACATAGTAAAATATCTTCACAGTTTATCTTCTTGTCCAATGCAAGACATAAAATATTTTAATGATAAAACATTCATAACACCACCCTACTTTCAGCTATATACTTCGGGTATTTTAACACATCTTTCCCTGCAGAACTTTTAACATCCAAACACCGTTAAAATGCACCAATAAATTTAACTCATCTCATGAACAAGCTGCTCTATAACCAATACCTGTTTCTGTTAGAATTCTTTTAGGCCTAGACGGATCTGCTTCAATCTTTTGTCTTAATTGATTTACAAAAACTCTCAAATAATGTACCTCGTTTTGATATCCTACTCCCCATACTTCTTTTAGCAGTAAATTATGAGTAAGCACTTTTCCGCTATTTTTTATAAAAAGCTTTAATAAATCATACTCTTTTGGAGTTACTTTAATTTCATTGTTGTTCAATGTGATAATTCTCGCCACTAAATCCAGCTTTAATTCACCACATTCTAAAATATGAGTTGTTTTTATATTTTCACTTCTTCTTAGCACTGCCCTTATTCTAGCAAGCAATTCGTTTGTGCTAAATGGTTTTACTAAATAATCGTCCGCCCCAAGCTCCAGGGATTCGATTTTCTTCTCTTCTTGGTTTAGTGCCGATATAACTATCAGTGGTGAGCTACTCCATTCCCTAAAAGATTTTAAAAAATCAATCCCGCTGCCATCAGGTAAGCCCAAATCAAGCAAAACCACATCTGGTATATTGCTTGTAGATTTTATCACTGCTTCCTGTATATTTGCCGCTTCAATTATTTCAAATCCTGAACCTTTTAAAGAAAGAGATAGGAGCCGTCTAATAGCCTTATCGTCATCAACGATTAAAATTTTTTGTTTCATCATGCTTACAACCTAATATAAATACAAAATCGGTCATCACTTATTTTGATGTCGATAGAACCTTTTAAGGTTTCAATTATTCTTTTTGTCAAAAAAACACCTAGTCCCAAACCTGATATATTTGTAGAGTTAGAAAGTCTTGTAAACTTTTCACCTATCGTCCTAAGCTCATTCTGGTCGGGTAATGCTCCCGTATTGCATATATTAATTAATGCATTATTTTGATGATAACTAATTGCAACGGTTACCTCTTCGCCATATTTAAATGCATTATCTAGAAGATTATAAAAAGCTTGTTCAAGCAATGTTGCATCACTTATAATGGATGGCGAATATTCATTGACAAGGAAAATTGCTTCTTTTAAATATTTATTTTCGGCCCTAAGAAGAGCATTTGAAATAATCTCTTCTATAGAGCAATCCCTCATTATTGGTTTAAAATGTCCACTTTCAAACCTTGCGCTTGTGAGCAAATTTTCAATCAACTCTTTCATGCCAAAGGCACTATTGTATACTTCTTGACTAAGTTCATTTTTTTCCTCATCCGTAAGCTTTAATTCGTTCGATATAACAGAACTTGTTGCTCCAATAATTACTGCCAAAGGAGTTCTAAGCTCATGTGATAAAGAATTTAATACGGCCTCATACAGTCTTTCGCTTGTTTCAAACTCCTTTGTTTTTGCAGCCTTTGTTGCCAATATTGAAATTAGTTGACCAACGATTATAATGATTATAAAACTAAGCAAATGCCTAGCATCGTGAACAGCAAATGTAAATACGGGAGGGATAAATAAGAAATCAAAAACCAAAACAACAATTAAAGATATAAAAAAAGTCTGAATCTGACCATAATTTATGGCTACATACAAGATTGGTAAAAGATATAGCATAACAATGTTCAGCACTTCTAAATCACCTTTGTATAGCATACAAAAGAAAGTTACGACAAGTACTAAAAACAAACCCTTACTAAATTGAATATATTGTATTTTCATAAATACTATTATACTGCTGTTAAACACAAAAACATGATTGTGATTTTTTCATAACTTATACTTAAATTTCTGCTCTTCTTGCAACCCCAATGAGCTTTTCATTAGGAAAATTATAAAAGCTAACAAATGTAGGCGAAAGACTTTTAATCATTGCAAATATATTCCACAAGAAATTTTTTGAAACTATCTCCTCTTGACCATAAAATATTACTCTAGCCTCTAGCCCTTTACCGTATAATATCTTTTCTACATCGAGCATCTCCATATATCCTGGATATATCATCAACAAATCAAGTCCTTCACCCAATGGGGATAGCTCTGTATTTATACCATATGGCTCATTAGTCGGCTTTACAACAACAATAATATTTCTTTGGTAAATAATACCGTTTTGAAACATTGTTTTTGAAATGTAAGCTGGAATTTCACCTGCTTGTCTTGCAAAAAACAGAGCAATCCCTTCAATATGGGTTCCTTTTGCATATTTCACACTGTATTCTTCCAAAAAATATTTTTTTTCAATAGGTATGAATGACTTATACAGTTTTTTTTGACCCATTGTATATAAAATAACAATAAAAAGCGGTACAGAGGCTATTATTAGAGACCAGTATCCACCATTTGGAATTTTTTGAGTACAAGAAGCAAAAAATATCGTACTTACCATGCCTGATAGTATTGCAAATGACATCGCAATATGTTGTTTTTTATACCAAAACACCATACTAACTAAATAACCAGTAATACTCATTGCGCCTGAAACAGCTAAACCATACGCAGCAGCTAATTTTGCTGATTCACCAAATACAAACAACATAACAATTACACAGGCAAATAAAAACCAATTCACTGAATTTACATATATCTGCGCTCTTAGCTCATTAGAGGTATATTCAACTTTGAAATGCGGAAATATTCTTGTTGTCATAGCTTGGTAGAGTACTGAAAATATACCGCTTATCATCGCTTGCGATGCGATGATAGTTGCAATAATTGTTAATATTAAAAACGGAACATACAGATAAGGAACTAAGTCTTTTGTCATTTCAAAAAGCGGACTTGTTATTGCCGCTGGATGTGTCATCAAAAATGCACCCTGCCCCAAATAGCTTAATATCAATGATACAAATGCAAACAACCATCCCTTTAAAATCGGCAATCTCCCAAGGTGTCCCATATCTGCATACAATGCTTCGCCACCCGTTGCAGCAAGTATGACATCTGCTAACATTACAAAACTAATCACGGGGTGAGATAATGTAAAGTTAATGGCATAAAGAGGAGAGATCGCTTTTAAAATTGAAAAATTTTGGGATATATACCACAAGCCAACCAAACCGAGTGTAAAAAACCAAACTACCATAATAGGTCCAAAAGCAGAAGCTACTTTTTCAATTCCTTTTCTTTGAACATAAAACAGTATAAATGCTATCACTGATGCTATCAACAAAAGAGTTATTTTAGGAGTATTTTCATATCCCGGTATTAACACCATACCTTCAACTGCCGAAAGAATACTAATTGCCGGTGTAATAACACCATCACCTATCATCAACGATATACCAACAAAACTCAGCATACTGACTGTTGCAATAGCTTTCGTATTTTTAAGATAAGGCAGAAGAAGTTGCACAAGAACCACTGTTCCGCCTTCCCCTTTTTTTGATAAACTTGTAGCTAGCCAGCCATATTGAACGGTAACAAGTATTGTCATTGTCCAAAATACATATGAAAGTATTCCAAATATATTTTCAACCGTAGGTGAAATGAGCGCAAAAATAATTGCCAAGGTGTATATTGGACTGGTTCCAATATCCCCATAAACTACTCCAAGAGCTTTGATTACCATAAATTCATTTTTCATTCGTTCTTGCAGCGTCATATTGTCTCCATTAAATTTCAGTGATTCTACAACTTTTAGTATCATGAAATAATCAATATTATGGGCTACAGTATAAAGAAAGTATCAAAACCTACAACACAAAGTATCTCTGTATTTCAAAAACCACTTTTTATCTTTTCTTTGCAAAGAAAAATCTATATTTTTTGAGATGATTTTTTTCAACTTTTGGGCAATTGGTGTATTTTTTAAATAGCTGTTTTGCTTATCATCGCCTATGATTTTGTTGGTTTCTTGCACCTTTTTGTGCATAGCTTATGTTATCTGTAAACTTATACTTCTCTATTCCCACTACAAAAAGCCATTTTTTGCTGTCTTATTTTACTGCTTGTAAATCTTTTAAAAGAGCGTCAAGTTCTTCGAAATTGCTTAGTTTGCTTGTGTCAAGATGCCTAACATCATCGTTTGCAACAGTGATGGAGCTATTAAAATTACTGTCCATTTTTATATTATTTATGATATTTACTGCCACTTGAGTATCTTTGAGTTTTATGTCTGTAAAAAGCGTTGCGTACTCTTGACCTCTATAAGGAACTCGCACCCATTTGAACTAGCATGCGCTTGACAAGTCCCTATTTTACGGAGTCTCAGGCAAAAATTCATTGATTGCGGTTGACTTCCATATTTTTATGTTTATCATAGTAAATCGTGTAGAATAGAGGATTTCAGAAAAAATCCAATTTTTATTTAGAACTTTTTGTGATTTAATTTTTCAATAGCAACTACATAAAAATTACATAATTTTTTGAAGATCAAAACTATCTAATTCTAAATTTATCAATAATACAATCAATCATAAAAGGCATGTATTGGTATAATTCCAAATGCCAATTAATGAAATTATCCCTGACAGTACAATAGAAAGCATTTTAAATGATAATAAAGTGCTTGTTACAGAAATGTATTTCAACCTTCAAAAATATTTTGAGGAGAAATACGGAAGTGACACTATTGTTATTATGGAACTTGGCACTTTTTTCGAAGTGTATGAAGTTGATAACGATGAAATGCAACTTGGAAAAGCTAAACTTGTTTCGGAACTACTGAACATTCAGCTCACCAGAAAATCAAAACTCATTTTAGAAAATGATGTCAAAAACCCTTTAATGGCAGGGGTGCCAGCGGTTTCATTTGACAGATACCTTGCGAGACTAGTCAGTGAAGACAAATATACGATTGTCATTATTAGACAAAAAGGTACTCCGCCAAAAATTTCACGATATCTGGATAGAATCATTTCCCCTGGTACAAATTTCGACTTTATCAATGATAATGAAGCAAATTACACTACATCTTTGTTAGTCGATGAAAGCAATGGAATCTATCTCATCGGATATTCTGCGATTGATATAACAACTGGCAAAACTCTCCTCTATCAAGCTGAAGGTAATTTAGACGATAAAACACTTGCTTTTGATGAAGTATTTAGCCTTATGCATGCTAATAAAACGAAAGAAGTGGTTATTACTTTTGCCCATAAAGATATAAAACAAGAAGAGGTATTAACATATCTTGAAATTGATGCACATTATATTCATGTCATTAATACCAATCGTCAAAAAATTGCTTACCAGAATGAACTGTTCAATAGTGTCTATAAGCCTGAATCACTTTTGGCGCCAATAGAGTTTCTTGATTTGGAGTTTATGCCATTAGTATCAGAATCACTGGCAGTATTGATTGACTTCATTATTGACCATGATATCAATATCATCCAAAAGCTTTCTCACCCAATCATTGTAGATAATAGATCGACAATGCTTTTAGGTAATAATGCAATTGAACAGTTGCAGATTATCTCTAAAGACCCCGATGAAATGACAATTTATAAACTGATCAACAATACTGCTACTTCAATGGGAAAACGATTGTTAAGAGATAGACTCTTACACCCTCAGATTAATAAACAAGAAATCAACCGCCGCTATCAGCTTTCGGAAAAAATAACACAACAGCATAAGATACTTTTTTCTAAACTCAATAAGATATACGATATTGAAAGACTGAGTAGAAGACTAGCATTAATTAAACTGCATCCATGTGAACTCAATTATCTACATGATTCACTTTTCGCAATAAATGAGATGCGCACTATTATCGAGCAACTTGATATCACTTCAAACCAATATAAACACACAAAAATATTAGAGTTTATGTCTGAGATTCAACAAACATTCGATTTGGACAAAACAGCACAATTTAACTATAACCAGATTGATGACAATATGATCAATGCAGGAGTTAGCCCAGAAATTGATGACCTTGTGTTGAAAAATCAAAAACTGGTTAATGATCTTGAGTCGATTGCGGATGTTTTTCGTGAAGCACTATCAAATGAGTTGGGTAAAGATGTAGCTCAAACTTTTGTCAAGGTAGAACAGACAGATAAGACAGGTTTTTATATAGACATTACAAAATCTCGTTTTATGCTGATTGCAGACCAGATAAAAGATAAAAATGTAGTTATTGGAGATCGTAGAATATTTTTTGATGAATTCTACTATAGAACCCAAACAAATAATGTGAAAATATCTGCTCCTATCATTGATGAAATTTCAACAAACTATTTAAGCAATCAAAGCAAAATAGTTGCATTAACTAAAAAACTTTACCGAGAATATCTTGGTATATTTGACCGAAAATATACAGGTATGATGACAACACTCAGTGAGTTTATTGCTGATTTAGATATAGCTGTATCAAACATCATTACTGCTAAAAAATACAATTATGTAAAGCCCAAAATTGTTGATGCAGAAGAAGGAAAAAATTTCCTACAAATCATTGGTCTTAGACATCCACTAATAGAAGTGCAAGAAGAGCATGGTGTTTTCGTTCCAAACGATATTATCATGGGGGATCCAAGTCTAATAGATAATACCTACAGAGATAATTTACTTTCTACCTCTGCACGAGGGGAAGAAGTAAAAGGGATATTGCTCTACGGTATCAATTCGAGTGGTAAATCGTCATTGATGAAAAGTATCGGTATTACTGTCATAATGGCTCAAGCGGGACTATTTGTACCGGCAGAAAAAATGAAATTTTCATTGTTTGAGAGTGTATTTACCCGAATTGTCAGTAAAGATAACCTGATTAAAGGCATGTCTACATTTGCAGTAGAAATGACAGAGCTTCGAAATATTTTCAATAGAATCAATGCTAAATCACTTGTAATAGGTGATGAACTGAGTCATGGTACTGAAACGCTAAGTGGAGTCGCATTGGTTGCTAGTGCTCTTATGAAGCTAAATCGTTTGAATTGTCTTCATATATTTGCAACGCATCTACATCAGTTAACAGAGCTAAAACAAATCAATGAAATTGCTTCGCTCATTAGTATGCACTTGTCGGTTTCATATAATCCACAGAATGACCGTTTAATCTATAACCGTACCTTACAGCCCGGTAATGGAAGTACGGTTTATGGGCTAGAATTTGCTAAATCCCTACATATGGATAATGATTTTATCCGTGATGCAGAAGAAATCAGAAAGCAACTTGCTAATGATTATTCATCATTGGAACTACTATCAAAAAAACGGCAGAGTAATTACAATAAAAATGTTTACATGAGCACTTGTATTATTTGCGCTGAGGAAGCCACTGAGACGCATCATATTCAAGAACAAAACAGTGCTGATAATGAAGGTTTCATTGGTCATGTTCCTATGAACCACAAATACAACTTGATTCCTCTTTGTCCAGAACATCATAAGATGGTGCATCAAGGAAAAATTACAGATTTAAAATTTGTTGTGACATCCAAAGGGATTCAACTTACATATGAACAGTGCTGATTGACTACTGTCGGTCCAAAAATCAATTTTTTTCATAAACTCAAAGATGTTTGTAACAATGATTTTCAAGTTATTTTCTTCTATAATCTTTGAAGTATCTTCTGTAACAATCGTATAGAGAACATCTTGTAAGCCCAATTCTTCTATCACTTTCCCAAAAGCACTTACTTCTCTTTGGTAGGTTTTTGTATCTTTTAGCGTTTTTGTCAACAAAAGTATCATCTGGATTATCTAGCATAAATTCAGGAATGATTCTTTTAGGCTTTCCCATTTTAGATATCCATTCTCAAACTTTATGTTTCATATTATCAATCTATCTTGACTATTATCAAACTTTCTTATTTTTTACATCTATTTTTATATAAATATGAAGTATCTCAATAGCGGCTGGGGTTATGCCGCTTATCTGTGAAGCTGCTTGAAGTGTTGGCGGGTTGAATTTTTCTAGTTTTTCGACAATCTCTTTACTTAAACCGCTAACGCTTCTAAAATCAAAATCTTGCGGGATTTTTATTTTGAGGTATTTTTTCATATTTTCTATCTCTTGACTCTGCATGATGATATATCTTGCGTATTTGCCCTCGACTAAAATCTCCTCTTTTATATACTCATCATAATGTGAAAGTTCAGGGGCTATTTTTATCATTTTTTCAACATCAAAGCTCTTTCTTGCGACTAGCTGCTCTGCTGTAATGCTATCGCTGATTTTCTCTTCGCCCATACTCTCTAAAAGGGCTATAAACTCTTTGTTTGGAGTGAAGACTCTCTCGTGAAGTATCTTGGCACCCTCTTGAATCTGCTCATGTTTGAGTCTGACTTTTTCATAAGTTTCATCACTGATGAGTCCTAGTTCGTGTCCATAGTGGCTAAGTCTTGTGTCTGCTGACTCTTCTCTCAAAAGAAGCCTATATTCCGCACGGGAGGTAAACATACGGTATGGCTCTTTTGTTCCTTTTGTCACCAAATCATCTATCAAAACCCCAATATAAGCCTCATCTCTTCGCAAAACGAGCGGCTCTTTTCCTTGTACACTAAGAGATGCATTTATCCCAGCCATAAGTCCTTGTGCGGCGGCTTCTTCATAACCTGTTGTTCCGTTAATCTGCCCTGCCAGATACAAACCGCTGATTTTTTTTGTCTCCAGCGAGTGTTTTAGCTCTCTTGGATCTACAAAATCATACTCTATCGCGTAACCATAGCGAACTATTTTTGCATTTTCCATTCCGCGAACCGAGTGAATCATCTGCTGTTGAACATCTGGCGGAAGCGATGTGCTCATACCGTTTATGTAGCATTCTGTATTCTCCATAGTTTGCGGCTCTATAAAAAGATGGTGTCTCTCTTTATCGCGAAAACGATTTACTTTATCCTCTATACTTGGGCAATACCGTGGTCCTGTTCCCTCAATTTGACCGGTAAAAAGCGGAGCACGGTAGAAGTTGCTCTCTATGATGTGGTGAGTGTTTTCGTTTGTATAAGTTATGAAACATGGAATCTGCTTTTTCGTTTTTCTAAACTCATCACGATTGGTTCTAAAACTAAATGGGCTTGGCACTTCATCGCCACCCTGTTCTTCCATAACAGAAAAATCTATGCTCGAACTGTCAACTCTAGCACATGTACCGGTCTTTAGTCTTCCCATCTCAAGTCCACACGCCTTCAATGACTCACTTAGCCCTACACTGCTCTGCTCGCCAAATCTTCCACCTTGCTGTTGAATCTCTCCGACATGGATAACACCCCTTAGAAATGTTCCGCTTGTGATGATAACTTTTTTTGCTCCGTAACTGTTTAAAAGATTTGTCTTAACACCCTTAACCTCGTTATTTTCGACAATAAGCGACTCCGCCATCTCTTGAACTAAATCAAGATTTGGAGTGGTTAAAATCTTGTTTCTTGCGATTACTTTGTACTTATCCATATCAATCTGAGCGCGACTTCCTCTAACTGCTGGACCTTTTGTGTGATTTAAGATACGAAATTGTATTCCGGCTTCATCGGTTATAAGTCCCATCTCTCCGCCTAATGCATCTAGCTCACGAACCAGATGCCCTTTAGCTAAACCACCAACTGCCGGGTTACAGCTCGTTGCTCCAACATTCTCGGCAAGCATTGAGATCATCAAGGTTCTATTTCCCATTCTTGCACTTGAAAGCGCGGCTTCTACTCCGGCGTGACCACCGCCAATTACTATTACATCATAATTCATTTTAATTCCTTAAGTGATACTACACCCGTTTCTTTAGCCGAATTTTAGCATTTTTGAGTATTATTTGCATACTTATTTCAAAGCCACTCAAAGGTTTCTCAAATGATAGAAGAAGCGCATAAAGCTTATAACAGTCAAGATTTTAAAAAAGCATTAGAACTATATACTATTTTAGCGGGGCAAAACAACGCAGATGCGCAAACTTCTCTGGGCTATATGTACCAAAATGCACAAGGTTGTGATGCGGATGAAAAAAAAGCTCTCCAACTCTATGAGATGGCGGCGAAAGCAAAACAGCCATACGCACTTTTTAATCTAGCTATTTTATATATGAATGGACTTGGTGGCATTGAACATAACCAATTTAAAGCTCATGACTATTTTTTAGAAGCCGCAACGAGAGAGGTTCCTCAGGCGATGTATGAGGTTGCTTTGATGCTAGAGAGAGGTCTTGGGTGTTTGCAAAATTTTTCAGAAGCCGCGTTTTGGTACGAAGAGGGAGCAAAAAGAGGAAACTTAGCCTCTTTTAACAACTTGGGCGTACTATACAAAGAGGGTCATGGGGTTGAAATAGATGAAGCAAGATGCTTTATCTGTTTCAAAAGAGCCGCTGATGGCGGTTTGGCTGAGGGTTATTATAACTTAGGTCAACTCTATGATCAGGGTTTTGGATGCAAACAAGACCACGACAAAGCACTTGATATGTGCAGAAAAGCCGCTTATGCTGGGCATGAAAAAGCAAAAGCCATCATAAGAGGTTTGCAAGAAGACGGTAAAATAGTTTTTTAACAGGAAGAGGAAACAGATGTTCACAGGACTAATTCGCGAAATTGCGACTGTAAAGAGCTTTGCAGGAAGCACGCTTAGTATAAACTCTAAGTACAGAGCAAAAATTGGCGACTCTATTGCTATAAATGGGGCATGCTTAACGGTCATTAAAGTTTCTGATGCTGGCTTTAGTGTTGAACTCTCTCCTGAATCTCAAAAGCATTTAGCGATTGAAAATTATAAAAATGAGGTTCATATTGAGCCTGCCATGATGATGGGAGATAGATTTGAAGGACATGTTGTTCAAGGGCATGTTGATGCTATCGGCGAGATAAAAGAGATAAAAAACAACGGAAACTCTTTTGATGTTTTCATAAAAATAGAGAAAAAATTTATCCCTTACATTGTCCCAAAAGGCTCCATAACTATTGATGGTGTAAGCTTGACTGTAAATGATGTTTTTGAAGATAGTTTTAGGCTCACAATAATCCCACACACCATGAGAGAGACACTCTTTAAGAACTACAAAAAAGGCTCAAGAGTAAATATTGAAACCGATATGTTTGCGAGATATGTAGCCCACATAATCTCTCATAAAAAAAATCATCTTAGCTGGGATGAAGTCGAATCAATAACCGCTAGGTATTAATCAACCAAAAATGCAAAACAAAGCAGCTGCACTAAAATACGATAAGGCAAATCAGGGTGCACCAAAAGTCATAGCCTCCGGTAAGGGAGCTATTGCAAAAAAGATCATCGAAAAAGCAAAAGAGTTTAATGTACCGATATTTGCAAACGAAGCGCTTGTGAACTCTCTGGTTGATTTAGATATAGACCATGAGATACCTGCAGAGTTATATAAAGCTGTTGTAGAAGTCTTTGTTTGGCTTATGAAAAATGAAAAAAAATACAACAATGAAGCATAAAGTTTTAAAAGATATTTTTGGGCACAATAGCTTTAGAGAGCTTCAAGAAGAGGGCGTTGACGCTATACTAAATGGGCAAGATTTGCTTATGATACTGCCAACTGGTGGGGGAAAATCTCTAGTTTATCAGCTTCCAACTATGCTTATGAGCGGCATAAGCATAGTTGTTTCACCTCTGATTGCCTTGATGCAAGATCAGGTTGCCTCCCTAAAAGCTCAACAAATCAGCGCTGATATGATAAGTTCAGCGCAGAGCCGTGATGAGGTTGATGAGATTATCCAAAGAGCTTATGACGGCGAGTTAAAATTTCTCTATCTCTCACCCGAGAGACTAAACAACCAATCAACTATAAATATGCTGCGAGAGCTAAATATAAACTTCTTTGTCGTGGATGAAGCTCACTGTATCTCGCAATGGGGTCATGAGTTTAGAGATGACTACAGAGCACTTGGAAATCTAAGAGAGAATTTTCCTAAAACAGCTATTTGCGCATTTACTGCAACAAGCACAAATCTTGTAACAGAAGATATATTAAGAGAGTTGAGAGTTGAAAATCCGCTGCTGCTTAGAGGTAAAATATTTCGTAAAAACATCTTCATCTCTCTGCAAAGAAGAGTTGGCGGTCAATACGACCAACTAAAAGCTTTTTTGAGTCGCCACAAAAACGAGAGCGGAATCATCTATGTTAGCTCAAGAAAAAAAGCCGAAGATGTGAGCATATATCTAAACATGAACGGATACAAATCACTTCCCTATCATGCAGGACTTCCAGCTCACATAAGAGAACAAAACTTTAAAATTTTTGTAAATGATAGAGTAAATATTATGGTTGCAACAATTGCTTTTGGGATGGGTATAGACAAAAGCGATATCCGTTTTGTAGCCCACATGTCACTGCCTAAATCCATTGAAAACTACTATCAAGAGATTGGACGAGCTGGCAGAGATGGCGAGGACTGCGAGGTTCTTCTGCTTTTTAATGCGGCCGATAGCATCCAACATAAAAGATTTTTAAGCGACATCATAAACGCTGATTATAGAGAGCATTTGGGTCAAAAGATAGATCAAATCTACAAATACGCAACAAGTGAAATCTGCTTTCATAAGCAGTTAGCGGAGTATTTTGATAACTCATTAGATGAGTGTTCTGATAGATGCGACAATTGTATAGATGATAGCGCAAAGAGACAAAGCATCACAAAAGAGGCGCAGATGATACTTAGCGCCATCTACAAAACCAACCAAAACTTTGGAAAAAACTATATTATTGATGTTTTAAGAGGTTCCAAAGAGCAGAAGATTTTAGCAAATGGCGCAGACGAGCTATCTGTTTATGGTATTGGGATGCATCTTGGTAAAAAAGAGTGGTTTGTTATACTTGAGAGACTTTTAGAGTTGAGGATTTTGGATGTTGGAGAATTTAGTGTTTTAAAACTAACAAACAGCGCCATTGATATTTTAAAAAATAAAAAAGAGGTTCTTATAAAATCTTCAAGACTTCAGATTGAGGTTAAAGAGAAAAAGATAAAAAGAGATAGTGAACTTGAGTATGATGAGGCATTATTTGAGAATCTTCGAGCAAAAAGAGCTGAGATAGCGACTAAACTAGGGGTTCCAGCATACATAATTTTTTCAGATAAAACACTAAAAAACATCTCAGCAGATAAGCCAAAAGACAAAACAGCCATGCTTATGGTAAATGGTATCGGAGAGAAAAAATTTGAGCAGTTTGGCGAAGCATTTTTAGAGGTGCTTACCAAACTAAGCTAATAATTTAAGCGCGCAGTCAACCTAGTTTGACACAATCCCGCAAAGAGGCAATCTCTGGATTGCATCTCATTTTATGCTCTACATCAACAAATGAAAATTCGCCAAGCAAAGAACGAGATGCAACAGTTGAATCCCTAAACCCATCTCCACTGTTCAGATAGAGAGTAAATCCATTTTCAAATAGAGCAATTCTTGTTGGCAGAGAGATAGAGTAGGTTGTTAAGATACCATCTTTTTTCATCGCTTTTGCAATATCACTAAAATACTCCAAAGTCCAGAGTGTTGGATTTGCACTTGGCGAGAATGCATCTTGGTAAACTATGTCAAACTTATCTGTAAATTTAGTGATATATTCCCGTGCATCGCCTAAAAACAGCTCTATGAACAGCTGTTCATCTTTGTAATAACCATTTTTTATTAGCTTAACTATAATCTCTCTAAGTTCTTCAAACTCTTTGGGATAGATGAAGTTTTCAAGTGAGTTTATAAGCTTAGCATCTAGCTCTGGAGAATAGATATTTAAGCGACAGGAGAGAGAGTTTTTCTTTACAAAATAGATTGTTGCGAGAGTGTTAAATCCCAAACCAAAGCAAATATCTAAAATATTTATCTCATCTTGGTGCATCTTTACTTTAAAAGCTGGAATTACATGTTTATTTAGAGACTCATTTAGCGCGCCATCTTTTGTTGAGTGATAGTGTTCGTTATACTCTTTAGAAAAAGCGGTATAGCTTCCATCATCACTAATTGTGGTTATATGAAAATCTGTGTCTAACATAATAGTTCCAATAGATAGAGAAATTATAAAAATTAAAAGGTGGGGATATTTTGGATAAAAAGATCTGTTTTAAACGCAACAAAAGTTGCGTTTAATAGCTAAATTACTTAGCTAGTGCTGCTTTTGATGCTGCCACAACTGCGCTAAACGCTGCTGCGTCATTCATCGCCATTTCAGCAAGAATTTTGCGGTCAAGCTCGATGCCAGCTTTGTGAAGTCCATTCATGAAAGTTGAATAGTTCATTCCATTTAAACGAGCGCCAGCATTTACGCGAATAATCCATAGTTTACGGAAATCGCGTTTTTTCTGCTTGCGATCACGGAATGAGTAGTACATTGAGCGCTCTAACTGCTCTTTAGCTTTTCTGTAGTGTTTACGACGACCACTATAGAAACCTTTTGCTAATTTTAATATTTTTTTGTGTCTTCTTCTACGAACAACACCAGTTTTAACTCTTGGCATATTTTTCCTTTTTCTTTACCCAGCCACTTATTGTTGTGCTCAGGGTGCCATATCTATGATGGACTTGCCCAATTATAAATTGGAGATTTACAAATAACTATTTACTAGTTAATCATAGCCTTAACATTTGCTGCATCAACTTTAGCAATCACTTTTGGTGTTTTGTTTGCGCGACGAGTTCCAGCATCTTGTTTTGTTAAAATGTGGCTTCTAAACGCTGTACCGCGCTTAACAGTACCATTTTTCTTAACCTTAAAACGCTTTACTGCGCCTTTTACCGATTTCATTTTAGGCATCGATTGCTCCTTTGACAAAATTCTCTTAGAGTACAAAATGTACTTTGAGGGCGCGATTATACCGAAATAATTATAAATTTTTGCTACAATTTGCCTATGAAATCAATAACACATATAAACAACGCACTCTCAGACCTAGACAAAGAAGTTGAAGCAATTCTTATGAATATGGCGCTTCCATTAAATGAAAAAGATAATCAAATGCTACCTTTACTGCAACAAAAGAGAGTTTTAGCTCAAACGCTAGAGGATTTGATATATCTTAAAAATAATCCACCAAAACCAAATCAAGCGTGCGGAATATCTAAATACAGAAAAGATTAAATCATTTATTGATTAGCTACGAAAAATAGTTTATTTTTTATACTAAGAAATTCTATCTGGGTTTAGTGAAATTATAATTTGAGGATTTTTAAGAAAGACTCCCCTCCAGATACCTGCGGCACATAATAAATCAAGGTGTGCTGCTGTATTCCTACCCTGACACAATATCTCAAAGATACCATTGCACAGGTCTAAAGGGAAGCAGTGGAATTATAACTAGATTTTTTTAAATTCTAGTTAAATATTAAATAAAAAAAACTACGAACGGATATCCAATTTATTGTGGGTTTGCAACTGTGTTGAATTCAAAAAATCTATATTTTTCTTGAGCTGAATCATTGTCATTTTTGTCTCATTTTTTAATTCTTGAATGACCTTTACAGCTTCAAGTAGGAGAAACTGCGCTCTTTGCGCCTCATCAGCATCGTTTGATTCAAATGGAGAACCAAGCAAATCTTTCAATGCATTTTCATCTCGTTCAATGATTGCAATTTGAAGCCTTTCAAGCCACACTGTTTGTCTCTCTCCAAGCCTCTAAAAGAGATTTAAACACATTGTTTACTTCCTCTAGTTTATCAATATCATTGCCCATGTTAGCAAAAGTAAGTAATTGAATCTGATAATTATAGAGTCCCTCTAGATAAAGAGAGATGTCACCTTGCGACTTATCTAGTATCATCGCAAGTTCTGATATTATAGCAATCGAACGATTTATCCAGTAAACTTTTTTCTCTAAGTTTTCATCTTTTATTGCTTTTTTAGCCTGTGCGTTAAAGCGCAAAACGCCCTCATACAGCATCTCAATCAGCTTTGCCGGCGATTCTATTCCTAGATTGTTTTGTGCATAAATGTTATAAGCTGTGTTACCATACATAATAAATCCTTCATTGTTTCCTAGTGAGTATATCGGCAGGAATTTTATTTTGTTAATATAAAATTTGGGAACAATAATTGTTTGTGTCCTTTAAAGTTAACAAAACTTTGCCGATATTGTTGTGTATGGTTTTTTATAAAAGGATTTATTATGAGTGGAACTATAAACTCACTAGGAATAGGCTCTGGGGTTTTAACCGCAGATGTTATTGATAAGTTAAGAGCCAATGATGAAGCTAATATCATCAAACCTATTGATGACAAAATTACTTTAAATACACAAAAAACACAGGCATCTACTTTACTCACTAGCTTGGTTTCTTCTTTTAAAACCAGCGTAAGTGCTTTAGATAACGACACTCTTTACCAAAAGCGCACAGTTACGGGCAGCAACGATGGGGTAAGTGTTAGTGCTCTCTCTGGAAGTCAGATACATGATTTTTCATTGGAAGTTACCAGTATCGCAAAAAAAAGCGTTCTAAAATCTGGTGATTTCGCTTCAACTACAACAAATATAGCTAGTGGGGATGGAACTTTAAATCTCAATATTGCTGGCACCAACTACAAAGTTGACTATACTAGCTCAACTACACTTGGTGATTTGAAAGATAAAATTAATGATATTGCTGGAAGCAAAATTGGTGCAAGTATTTTACAAACTAGCGCAAACACTTACAATCTTGTACTTACTTCTAAAGATACAGGGAAAGATCAGACAATTTCGTTAAGCGATCTTAGCGGAAATCTCACTGGCGGCTTGCTTGAAATGCCAAGCGTAAGCACAGGGTCGTTTACTAGTGCGTCATCTACTCTTGCCAGTGGAGGAACAGCAGGTGATACAATAATCTCAGTTGATGGGGTATCCTATAATTTTGCTTATAGTGCCTCCAAAACTCTTCAACAATTAGCTGATGACATCAACAATCATGCCACACTTGGCACAAAAGTATCTGCCAGTATTGTGCAAAATGGGACTAATGACTACAAGATGGTACTTACGCCAAAAGCTGGTGTCTCTTCATCGATTACAATTAGCGACTCAGCAATAAATGCAGGACTTACTTCCTCAATAAAAACAACTGCAGCAGCCGCTAACGGTCCAGTAACAACTGGGCTATTTTCAGGGGCATCTGCAACTATTGCTAGTGCCGCTACTTCTGGAAACACCGACATTAATGTTAATGGAGTGGTTTACTCCTTTGCGTATGATGACACAACTACCCTACAAGGTCTAACAGACAGTATTAATAATGATGTCGCAGGCCTAGGAGCAATGGTTACTGCAAGTATTGTGCCAGATGGAACTTCATTTCGCATGGTATTGGCTCCAAAAGTAGCTCTTACAGCACCCATTACAATCGCTGATTCATCAGCTGGTCTTGCAGCCGAATTAACAACAACAGTACCAGAACCGGGCAGTGTAGAGACTGGTTCTTTTGCAGGAGTTAATACTGCTATTGCAGGCAGTGGAACTTATGGGTTTATGAAGATTAATATTAATGGGACGGACTACTCTATTGGTTATAATGACACAACTACCCTACAACAATTAACTGATAACATTAATGCTGACACAACCCTTAAAAATTTAGTTACTGCTAGCATTATAGATGATGGGGCGGGTGGTTTTCGTATGCAACTTGTTCCCAAAGTAACTACTGGTCCAATAACCATAGGCGATATAGTGCCACAAATAACTTCAACAACCACCAGCACTGGAGGCATGAGTGTTATTCAAGATGCAAAGGATGCTTCATTTAAATATGATGGTATAGCTATGACTCGTAGTAAAAATACAATTACCGACATAGCAACTGGTCTTACTGTAAATTTACTAAAGGATGGTGGAAGTGCCAACATCTCAATTACTCAAAATCGTGATCAAATTTCAACCGAAATAAAAGGACTTGTAACTAGCTACAATACCCTCATAAAACAACTTGCAGATATGACCGGAAGCAACAGCGAAGCCAAGACCGCTGGAATCTTTAATGGTAATAACAGTATTAGAGGTATCGGTCGGGAGATTACTAATTTTATTACATCTACTGACTCTAAAGGACGATCTTTTTTACAGTATGGCATTGATATCGACAAAGATGGAGTAATGACATTTGATGATAGTAAATTTTTGGAAAAAATGAATGCAGCTCCAGATGATACTGAGGCATTTTTTAGTGGTAAAACTACAATTACAAGCGCAGAAAAAACTGTTACAGGCGCTTTTGCTGGAACTAGCAGTCTTATTAGTGACGGTATTAATGGCGGAACAATGAATATAAATATAGGAGATACAGGATACAGTCTAGCATATAGTGCCACAACAACTCTTCAACAGATGGTAGATTCTATTAATGCCAATACATCATTAAACACCAAAGTAACTGCAAGTGTCGTAAAGTATAATACTTCTGATTACAGAATGGTTTTAACACCTAAAGATTCAACCATTGGGGAACTTTTTACTATTACTGACAGCGTTGGCGGCGGATTGCTATCAAACATAAAATCAACCAGTTTCTCTCCAGAGACTTCTACGACAGATAACGGTCTTTTTACATTTTTAAATGATTTACTAAAAGGTTACACTAACACTAATGGGGTTATAGACAGCCTAAATACTTCAACAAAAAACAGTGCCGCATCTTTAACAGCAGAACGGTCAAAGAACATGAAGTCGCTTGATGCTCGCTACGAAGCAATGAAAGTAAAGTTTGCTTCTTATGACCTTCTTATAAACCAAGCAAACTCAAATTTTTCATCTTTAAAGATGATAATAGATACTTCAACGGCGACCAGCAAATAATTTTAGCTCCCTCCTATAAAAGTGAGACAACTTTATAGGAGCAGAAAATTGATTAGTTAATTTTAAATAGAAATTGCACTTATTTTTTAAAATTAATGTAATAAGTTTTATGTTTAGTTAAATTCTTGAAAGAAATAAAAGAAAGAAAATCCAAAAAAATATTTTGGTTTTATGGGTGGTGCGGATGAAAAGACTCGAACTTTCACACCTTGCGGCACCAGATCCTAAGTCTGGCGTGTCTACCAATTTCACCACATCCGCACATTTGTCTAATAATTTTTACTTTTAAAGTAAAGTGGTGCGCTCTTCAGGATTCGAACCTGAGGCCGATGCCTTAGAAGGGCATTGCTCTATCCAGCTGAGCTAAGAACGCATTCATTATAATAATGGTGCGCCCGATAGGATTCGAACCTATAACCGTCGGATTCGAAGTCCGAAACTCTATCCAATTGAGCCACGAACGCCACTATATTTTATATTTTATTATTAGGTTTTACATTTTTTTATTTAATTATGGGGTGGGATGCGGGGCTCGAACCCGTGACCCCCGGCACCACAAACCAGTGCTCTAACCAACTGAGCTAATCCCACCATATTAAAAACAATTAAAATAAAAAATGGTCGGGGTGAAAGGACTCGAACCTTCGGCCCCTTGGTCCCAAACCAAGTACTCTAACCATACTGAGCTACACCCCGACCTACACGATAAACAGCTATTAGACTGGTTAACGAGGCGAAATTATAGTCAGTTACAATTAATATGTCAATAGTCTAATCATAAATTTTTAAAAGTTACTAAAAATGAGATTAAGATTAGTTTGTTACAATTCTTTAACTTAGCATTTGAGGTAAATTTTGAGCGAATTTTTTAGTAACATAAATTCTTTTTTAGAAGCAATTCTTTTTTTTGATATTCTGTTTGGTTATGTCGATGGAGTTAAACTTCCTTTTCTTGTTGCTTGGCTTATTTCTGGAGGGGTCTATCTTACAATTTTAACAAAATTTATAAACCTTAGAGCCATGAAACACTCTTTTGACATACTTAGAGGAAGATATGACACAGAAAAAGATGTTGGTCAAATCTCATCTCTTGGAGCATTAACAACTGCCCTTAGTGCTACTGTTGGTCTTGGCAATATAGCAGGTGTTGCTCTTGCAATTGGAATAGGTGGTCCAGGAGCTACATTCTGGATGATAATTGCTGGTTTTTTAGGAATGAGCCTAAAATTCACAGAAGTAACACTTTCAATCCAATACAGGGAATTCCTAAAAGATGGAAGCATTATGGGCGGTGCCATGGAGTATCTCTCAAAAGGATTGGCACAAAAGGGATATGCCAAATTTGGGAAAATCCTCTCTCTTATTTTTGCAGTTCTTATGATTGGTGGTGCAATTGGTGGCGGAAACACTTTTCAAGTATCTCAAGCGCTAAGCGCCGTCTCTCAAGAGATACCATTTTTTGCTCACTATCCCATAGTTTTTGGAATCATAATCGCGATTTTAGTTGGTTCTGTTATTATTGGGGATATCAAAAGAATTGCATCAACCACTGAAGTTCTTGTTCCTTTTATGGCGATTGTCTATATTGGTGCTTCAATCTGGATTTTAGGATATCATTTTGACAAAATAGATGATGCATTTAGTATAATTTTTCATGAAGCATTCTCTGCAAGTGCGGTTTATGGCGGTACTCTTGGCGCCATCATACAAGGATTCCAAAGAGCTGCTTTTTCAAATGAAGCAGGTATTGGCTCATCCCCAATAGCACATGCCCCGGCAAAAACAAAATATGCAATCAGACAAGGTCTTATCGCACTATACGAGCCATTTATCGACACTGTTGTTATATGCACGATGACGGCACTTGTTATTGTGATTACTGGTGTTTATGCTCACGACGGGGCATATATGGCACTCATAGAGGCAAAACAAGGCGCTGCCTTAACGAGCGTAGCATATGGAACAGTTATTTGGTGGTTTCCTATCATTTTGACAGCAAGCATATTTATGTTTGCTTTTTCAACTCTTATCTCTTGGTCATATTATGGAGAACGCGCTTGGGTTTATCTTTTTGGCTCAAACTCATCTATATATATAAACTGATTTTTCTCTCACTTACAATCATTAGTACAGTTGTTAATACCGGCGTAATGGTTGATTTTAGCTCTATGCTATTTTTAATGATGGCGCTACCTAATATTTTAGGACTCTTTATTCTTAGTGGAGATGTTAAAACACAGCTTAATGTCTATATGGCAAAACTAAAAAGCGGGGAACTTGACGCGGAGGCGATAAGATGAGTGCGATAGAGCAAAAGTGTAAGAATCTTCTACTGCAAGAGGGAATTGACATCAACTCTTCAATAGGGTTTGTTGTAAACGGCGAGACACATACTCTTACATTTGGTTATATTTTAGAGACTTTTATGATGGCATCCGATGAGTCGCAGATTGTTTTTTTAACTGCACTTGAGAAGTCACTTAATGCCAAAGATATGGGAGTTGATAAATTCTTTGAGGGAATGGGGCAACTTCTACTTATGACACATCTCTCAAATAAAATTGAGATTTAGTGTCAAAGATAGATATAACTTTTTAAAACTGTATCATCCCGTTTATTGGGCTTGACGCCGTTGCATATGGTCGTTTTGCGATTCGTCCAGAGAGATAACTCATTCGCCCAGCAATTACTGCATGTTTCATTGCTTCTGCCATCATTATTGGGTTTTGCGCGCCGGCAATTGCCGTGTTTGTAAGTACGCCGTCAGCTCCAAGCTCCATAGCATAAGCCGCGTCACTAGCACACCCGATGCCAGCATCTACTATAACTGGAACACCAACCGCCTCACGGATAAAAACTATATTGTAAGGATTTTGAATTCCTAAACCACTCCCAATAGGCGCAGCAAGAGGCATAATAGCGTGAGCTCCTGCATCTTCGAGTCTTTTTGCCATGATCGGATCATCTGAAGTGTATGCCATAATAGTAAAACCTTCACGAGCCAAAATTTCGCAAGCCTTAATAGTTTCCAAAACATCCGGATAGAGAGTTTTTAAGGTATCGCCGATTACCTCAAGTTTTATCAAATCAATCCCCGTTGCCTCACGAGTTAAACGAAAAGTTGTTATCGCTTCCTCTGCAGTAGTACATCCAGCAGAGTTTGGTAAAAACTTTACATTTGTACCTTTAAATGTGTCTCGCAAATTTTCTTTATCTGGGTCTGTGATATTAAGCCTACGAACAGCTACCGTAATTAGTTCGCTTCCACTTGCAAGAGTTGCCTCTTTTGTTGTTAAAAAATCTTTATATTTTCCACTTCCAACAATTAACCTAGAACCTAATTCGTACTTTCCAATTTTTAGTATATCTTTCATATTATTCCTTATTATCTGATATTACACACCAAAACAAATTTTTCAAAAATGTAAGGTTTGTTATTATTTAAGTTTACCAATTCCGCTTATTAACTCATCTGGAGTGAGCGAAAAATCAACTCCATCATAATTTTTACTCAAAAGAGCGTGAGCCAAAGAGCCGTTTATCGCAGAGTCTAATGGTGTATAACCCTGTGCCAAAAGTGCGCCAATAAGCCCACTTAAAACATCCCCGCTACCACCTTTTGCAAGAGCAGAAGTTCCGTGCGGATTTACAAAAAAATCGCCATCTTTACCAATTATTACATTTGCACCTTTTAAGAGCAGTACTGCTGTTGGAAACTTAGCGCAAAATTTCTCTGCATAAAAAAAACGATTTTTCTGCAAAACCTCAACACTTATATCTGCAATATTTGTCATTTTTAAAAGTGAGATAAACTCTTTTGGATGTGGCGTTAGAACAACGCTTTGTCTCTTTAAAATCTCTAAAAGAATCGGCATATAAAAAATATCCGCATCTCCGATTAGTGGAAGATTGTTATCTAAAAATTTATCTAACTCAATTATACTAAATTCCTCTCCAAGCCCCATGCCAATAGCTAATGCAGTGCTATTTTTTGGTAACTCATGAGAATACATCAGTGTGTGCGGAATTTGTGGATTCTCATACCCAACAAGCGTTACTAGCCCACTTCCAAACCTTAAAGCACTCAAACCACTGATTACACCGGCTCCAATTTTACTCCCTGAGGCTATTGCCAGATGCCCATAGTTCCCCTTGTGAACATCTTGTTTTTCTCTATTTGGAAGTTTTATATCACCTAAATCAAGAAGTCTCCAGTTGCTTTTTGTCTCATAAAAACTCCTAGAAACCCCAAGATCTATAACTTTTATTTCCCCTATTCTCTCTTTTGTTTCATCTAAAAACATACTCTTTTTTAAAGCACCCATTGTTAGTGTGACATCTGCTTTAAAAACCCAAGCCGATGGAATATCGCACGCTATTTTAAAAGCTTTTATTTGGTTCATTTTCTCAATAAGAATGCTTAATTCTGTGCTTAATTCCCCACCAAAACCAGTCCCAAAGATTGCATCCACCAAAACAGCACAATCCTCAATCTCTCTGCACTCTCTAACACCTATACTCTTAGCTCGTTTCTCTTGAAGAAGTGCCATTGCTGATTTTGGCTTGTTTGCGTAAAAGATAGAAACGGCATAATCTCCATGCAAAATCCTAGCAAGAGCCAAACCATCGGCTCCATTATTTGAGGCTCCGCAAACAACTATTATTTTTGAATTTTTAGGAAAATTCTCTCTGATATAAGCAGCCATGCCACCCGCGGCATGTTCCATAAGCAGATCCTCACTTAAGAAAAACTCCTCATAACATCTTCTGTCTAGTGATACTACCTCGTCAAAAAGATTTTGCACCCCTACTCCTCGATCTTGTACTCATCTATCTGCACAAAATCGCTCTTTATATCGCTAAAAGCGAGTGTTGGATGAGCTGTTCTATACTGAAAAAAGAACTTATTTTTTGATAGTGTTTTTAGTTTTGCTGTGTTAAAATAGTTTAGGTTTGAGCATTTTCCAAGATAAAGATATGTAAAAAGCAGTTTTATCTGCTGGCTCTCAAAAGTGCTATGAGGCTGAGCTAAAAATGTAAATCCATATTTTTTTAGATTCATAAAGCCCAACATATAAAGTAAAAAATCCTCAAATTTTGTATAAAAACCATTTAAATTTTCTATATCATGAAAAAAGTAGTAGTAGTTATCTATTAACTCTTGCTGTGTGATTACTTGAGATAATCTACTTCTTATATCTCTTTTATTTGAGAAATAGTTTGGATTTGTTGCCATATAAATATGTTTTTTCTCAGAAATTAACTGCTTAAATTTAGCGTCAAACTCCTCACTCTCTTCAAATCTTATGTAGTTGAAATACTCATCTTTGTATCTTATCTCAATATCCTCTTCGTTTGAATCTGCAAAATCCATATAGAGCGTTGCTACTCCGCTATCAATTGCAAAATTTCTTATCCTGCACGCTAAATTTGTTTTACCAGACCCTTCTTCTGCTAAAATCAGCGTGTTATAGCTCAAAAATCTTTTGTCTAATTTATGTACATTAATACTTGTTGTGCACTTTCCTAGCTTGTCTCTCATATTAATCCTTGAAACTATTTGTTGATTATTATACCAAATTCAGTACAATAGATATAAAATGTCATACAACACACAAAAAGGAATCTTTATGTATAAAAAAATAGCCCTCTCAGTCGTACTCATAACCTCTTCTCTTCTTGCTTCTAGCTTAGTTGATGACGCAAAAAAAGCTGGTCTTGTGGCTATTCCTAGCTCAAAAGCCGCGCTTATGAAGTTAATTGATAATCCAAAAAACCCTATAACCGGCAAAAAAGTTGAGCTTGGCAAAAAACTATATTTTGATCCTCGTCTATCAAAAAGTGGTTTCATAAGTTGTAACAGTCGCCACAACCTAAGCGAAGGTGGCGACGATGGTATTTCAGCCGCTATTGGGCATAAGTGGACCGCAAACCCTCATCATCTAAACTCGCCAACAGTTTATAATGCAGTATTTTTCTCATCACAGTTTTGGGACGGCAGAGATGCTCATCTAGAAGCGCAAGCGCAAGGTCCTATCCAAGCTGCTCCAGAGATGTCTGCAACACCTGAACATGTGGTTGCAGTTGTGACCTCTATGCCTCAATATGTGAAGGATTTCAAAGATGCTTATGGCAAAGATGTAAAAATAACTTTTGAAAAGGTAGCAGATACTATCGCTACATTTGAGAGAGTACTTGTTACTCCATCGGCTTATGACGACTTTTTAAATGGCAAGAAAAATGCACTTACAAAAGAACAAAAAGCTGGGCTAAAAACATTTATAGATAAGGGTTGTGTAACTTGTCATACTGGAATAGCTGTTGGTGGCGAGATGAATGCGTTTAATGTAACTGGCACTTATAAGTTCCAAGAAGTTGGTGATTTTAGAGGGAACAAAGATGGTCTAGTAAAAGTACCAACACTAAGAAATATTACTCAAACGGCACCATATTTCCATAATGGTCAGTTCTGGGAACTTAAAGATGCTATAAAAGAGATGGGTAGAATCCAACTCGGCACAACTATAACAGACAAAGAAGCTAGCGAAATTGAAGCATTTCTAAAGTCACTAGAGGGAAGAAAAAAGACAATCGTACTTCCACAATTACCATCTTCAACAGCGTTAACTCCAAAGTCAGATATAAACTAATTTTTCTACTTGTGCCCTAAAGTTGGGCATAATAGAGCTTCAACTACCGCTTTTGGCATTATCTCAAACTCTAACTCTTTTATCTTTGCTTTAAACACCTCAAAACTATCATCGTCAACCCTTGTTAGGCTTTTTTGCAAAATTATTTCACCACCATCAAGCTCGCTATTTACCCAGTGAACACTCACTCCAAAAAGGCTGTCTTTGCTCAAGTAACTCTCCTCTATCGCCTTTGCACCTTTGTATTTTGGCAGAAGTGAAGGATGAAGATTTATGGAGTTGATTTTTGAAGTAAAAGCAGTGCTTAGAATTCTCATAAATCCACTCAGAACACTCAAATCTGGCTTATACGACTCTATAAGTTTTACAAGCTCTTCATCAAACTCGGTGCGAGAGTTAAAATTCGTATGCTCCAGAACCTCAACTTTTATGCCCAAATCTTGAAGTTTTTGGATCCCTTTTGCATCTGCGTTGTTTGTGATTCCTGCTAAAACAATACACTCTTTGTTGTGCAGCTCTTTTACAATATTTTGCGCATTAAACCCATCACCGCTAAAGAGAATTACTATTTTTTTCATCATCACACTACTTTTTAAGATATTGGCATTATACCAAAGTAATAAAAGTGTACAATTACGCCATGAATTACAAAGAAATAGCACAAGAGACTTTAACAACCGAAGCAAACACTCTGTTGGAGAGTGCAAAAAATGTGGATGATGATTTTAGCAGAGCAGTTGAGATTATCCTTGGATGCAAAGGCAAGCTTATTGTAACTGGCGTTGGAAAATCTGGTTTAATCGGCGCAAAAATGGCGGCGACTTTTGCCTCAACTGGAACGCCTAGTTTTTTCCTACATCCAACTGAAGCGCTTCATGGCGATTTAGGGATGATTGGCAAAGATGATGTAGTTATTGCGATTAGCTACAGCGGAGAGAGCGAAGAGTTAAGCTCGATTCTTCCCCATGTAAAAAGGTTTGAAACACCACTAATTGGGATGACAAGAGATAAAAATTCTACACTTGCAAAATTTAGCGATGTTGTTATCTCTGTGGTTGTTGAAAAAGAGGCTTGTCCGCTAAATATCGCACCAACTAGTTCGACCACGCTAACTCTGGCACTTGGCGACGCACTCGCAGTTTGTCTTATGAGAGCAAGAAATTTTAAAAAGAGTGATTTTGCATCTTTTCATCCTGGCGGAGCGTTAGGAAAACAGCTTTTTGTAAAAATCAGTGATTTGATGCGAGTTAAAGATTTGCCTATCGTGAGTGCTGATACAAAGGTTAAAGATGCGATTGTAAAGATTGGCGAAGGCAGACTTGGAACTGTTTTGGTTGTAGATGAAGGTGGCAAACTCTTAGCGCTTATGAGCGATGGAGATATCCGAAGAGCGCTTATGAGCAGTGATTTCTCACTTGAAGAGAGTGTTTTAAAATACGCAACAAAAAATCCAAAAACAGTAGATGATGAAAACATACTTGCAAGTGAAGCACTTGTGATGATTGAAGAGATGAAGATACAGCTTTTAGTTGTAACGGATAGAGATAAAAAAGTAAAAGGCGTGCTTCACATCCATACTTTGATAGAAAGAGGAATAGGCTCGTAATATGAGATTAAACAAATACATTGCGCACCACGCAAGCTACTCAAGAAGAGAAGCAGATAAAACCATTCAAGATGGATTCGTCAGAGTTAATGGTACGATTGAGACAAATCCAGCTACGCAGGTTGAAGAGGGAGTCGATACCGTTTATGTTAGCGGTAAACAAGTTAGCGTTAGAGACAAATACACTGTTATTGTCTATCACAAACCAAGAGGAGAACTTGTCACAAAGAGCGATCCAAGAGGCAGAAGAACCATCTATGACACTCTAGGAAAAGAGTACAAACACTACATCCCAGTTGGAAGACTTGACTTTGCATCTGAAGGATTGTTACTGCTTACTGATGCTTCAAAGATAGCATCAGCGCTTATGGAATCGGATTTAGAGAGAGTTTATAGGCTAAAAATCAAAGGCGAAATCACAAGAGATATGGAGAGTGCGATGCTTCAAGGTTTAGTTCTTGAAGATGCGACTGCTGGCGGACATGAAAAAAGCAAAATAACATCTATGACAATAAATCCTTTTATAGGATACAAAATACAGAAAAATCAAGGCGACTACTCAATCCTAAAAGTAGCACTAAATGAGGGTAAAAACCGTGAACTTAGACGATTTTTTGCTCACTTTGGAGCAGAGATTGTTGACCTCAAAAGAGTCAGCTTTGCCGAGATTGAACTAAACAATCTTCCAGTTGGAAAGGTAAGATTTTTAACAAGAAGTGAATACTCTGCTCTTTATACATTTCTAAAAGATGAAAAAAAGAAAGCTAAAGAGAGAGCGTAATAGTTGAACTTTGCGCATCTACTTAGACCAGAATGCTTTGATGATTTAATCGGGCAAGAGCATTTAAGCGGTAAAAATTCACCTCTTAGGATGTTGTGTGAAAAAGAGGCACTTGGGCATAGTTTTTTGTTCGGTCCTGCTGGGTGTGGAAAAACCTCTCTTGCTAGGATTATTGCAAAAGAGATGCGATTACCTTTTTACGAACTAAATGCGACAAGTCTGAAAATAGAAGAGTTAAGACGCATCTTTGAGCAACATAAAAATAGTCTACAAAAACCGCTTATTTTTATAGATGAAGTTCATCGTTTAGCAAAAAATCAGCAAGAAGTTCTGCTTCCTGTTATGGAGAACAACTCTGTTCTTATCATCGGTGCATCAACCGAAAATCCATTTTTTTCACTAACTTCTGCAATCCGTTCTCGCTCTATGCTTTTTGAACTCTTTAGTATCTCAAATGAAGCACTAGCAAAACTGCTTAATAAGACTATTTTAAACCATAATCTTATTATTGACGAGAAGGCAAAAGAGTATCTAGTTGCAAGCAGTGGCGGTGATGCTAGAGCTATGCTTAAACTCTTGGAGTTTGCATCGAGCATCACACAATCTATCACGCTTACAACCCTAAAATCACTTCGTCCAAATGCGCTTAGTGCTGGGAGTAGCGAAGCTGGCGTTCATTATGATTTGGCAAGTGCTTTAATAAAGTCCATAAGAGGCTCTGATATGGATGCTGGCATCTACTATTTGGCTCGCCTTATTGATGGTGGGGAGAGCGCTGAGTTTATCGCCAGACGATTAGTTGTGCTTGCCAGCGAAGATATTGGAAACGCAAATCCTCAAGCACTTACGCTCACAACTTCCGCCATGACAAGTGTCTCTAAAATTGGTTATCCAGAAGCTAGAATTATTTTAGCTCAGGCTGTTATATACCTTTGCGCTTCGCCAAAGTCAAACTCTGCATATCTAGCAATAAACTCAGCGTTAGATGCCATAAAGAGTGGCACGATACTGGAAATTCCAGAACATATAAAAAACAGCGCAAAAAACTACAAATATCCACATAATTATGGTGGTTTTGTCAAACAAGAGCATCTAGCAAAGCCACTAAAATTTGTAGAACTGAAAGAGATTGGGTATGAGAAAAAAATGCGTGAGTGGGCAGATAATCTAAGCAGGCATTAATTTTTCTTATTATATTCTATACGCAACACATCTCAAAAAAGAAAAGGATTGTTATGAAAATTGATATCTCTGGAAACAGAATCATAATAGCTGGTAATATAAAAAGCATTGTAGATTTTCAAAATATAAAAAAAGAGATTGATATTATCGTGACTTCTTCTCAGTCCGTTACGATAGAGATTGTTGACTCCCTATCAATTATATCATCGGTTATTGGATATTTAAACAAGCTTGTTCTAAAAGATGGAATTGATATCAGCATAAAAGCAGGAAGCCAACAATTAATTGAACTGCTCGATGATTTAGACCTTACAACAACACTAAAAGCCACTAGGATATGGTCATGACAATCAAATCCAAATTAAACCTAATAGCAGTAGTTGTAATCTCCTTTGCGTTAATTATTATCGGTGTCGCAATAAACAAAGCATACTCCGATAGAGTGTCTATGATTCGGGCGCAAGAGCTGAACAACCTCTCCCAAAAGCTAAGTCTTTTAATCCATGAAACGCAAAAAGAGAGAGGTCTTAGTGCTGGATTTATTGGCTCAGGAGGCAAAAAATTTGGTGATGTTTTGCCGAAACAGACAAAAAAAACAACAAAAGAGTATGAAGGCTTAGTTCAGTATATCACTACTTTAGAGCTAGAGGAGCTAGGTAGAGAACTAGATGGCGAACTTGATAATCTTAAAGCAGATATGCAAAAAATAGAGGAAATTCGCTCAAAAGTTACCTCACTTACAATTAGCACTAAAGATGCTGTTTCATACTACACAAACATGAATAAAAAAATCTTAGCCGTTATTTCTTTGACTGCAAAATCAGCTAATGAACCAGAGCTAGTTAAAGCATTAGAAGCGTACTCAAACTTTTTAAAATCTAAAGAGCGGGCTGGAATTGAGAGAGCGTTACTAAGCGGGGTTTTTGGCGCGGATAGGTTTGATGATGGTGTTTTTGTTAAATGGACATCCGCAGTTGCGGAACAAAATACATTTTTGGATATCTTCTTGTCAATTGCAAATGATAAATCAAAAGAGCTCTATAAACAAAAAATCAACTCTCCTGTTCTGGCTAAGATAGAAGAGATGAGAGCTGTCGCGAAAGATAGGGCAATTAGTGGTGGTTTTGGCGTAGATAGTAGTGTGTGGTTTAATGCTATGACCCAGAAAATAGATATCTTAAAAGAGATTGATGATGAGCTAGCACAAGAAAATAGTCAATTACTAGAGAAGATAAAATCAGATTCTATCGCTAGGGTAACGATATCTCTTGCTGGGTACACTATTTTTGCTATTGCTATTTTTATTATTATTTTTACAATAAGCAGAGGGGTCAACAGAAGCGTTGGCAGTAGCCTAGAGAAGATTAAGTGCGTATCAGATGGTCTTGATTTAACTTGCGTAGTTATAGTTGAGGGCAAAGATGAAATCTCGCAAATTTCACAGGCACTACACACCATGATTACTGCATTTAAAGAGAGCGTTTATAAAGCCAAAGATGTCTCAGTATCAACCTCATCAGAGGCTACAATTTTAAATAGTGTGGTTGATGAACTTGCAACAAATAGTGAAATTGCTGATGAGAAAATAAAAAATATTGGTGTTTTAGTTAGTGAGGTGGGGCAAAGATTAGACGCAGTTGAGGATGCCTCCATAACAGTAACGGAGGATTTAACTAGAACCTATAATGTTTTAGATAGATTTATAACCGAGCTGAACCTAGTTGTTACATCAATCGATGAGAGCAGTGAAAACCAACAAGAGCTAGTTCAAAAAGTTTCTTCTTTAACAGAACAAGCAAAAAACATAAAAGATGTTTTAGCAATCATCTCCGATATAGCAGATCAAACCAACCTTCTGGCACTTAATGCAGCTATTGAAGCGGCAAGAGCAGGAGAGCATGGAAGAGGATTTGCTGTTGTAGCCGACGAAGTTCGTAAGCTTGCCGAGAGAACACAAAAGAGTCTTACAGAGATAAGCGCAAATGTTAACCTAATCACCCAAAATGTTGTAGAGATTTCTGATGAGACTACAAAAACATCACAAAACATGTTAAATATCTCAGATTCTGCCCAAGAGTTAATCTCATTTTCGAAAGAGACTAAAGAGAATCTTTCCATAACAGCAGATAGATCAAGAGATGTAGTTCATCAAAGCACATATATTGCAACAAAAACGAAAGAGCTTATAGCAAATATGGATGAGATAATCGACTTATCTTCCAAAAATAGTAGTCATAGATGTAAGATAGAGAGCGTTGTGGTAAGATTATCCGAAGATACAGAAAAACTACAAAATGAACTCAACAAATTCAAAATATAATTTTGATAATTTTTCTATAAAAAAGAAAAAAAACAGAAAAATAGAAGAGCTAGAAAAAAGGGAAGAATACACAACCTATCAAGAGGATTTAGCTTTTGCAAAAGAGCTTAATCTTTTGCGAAACGACTTTTATTATCAGATGGTAGAATCTGAGCAGGTATTTCTTATTGACTTTATGTATAAGCCACTTGATATTTTAAGCGGTGATGCCTATAGTGCAAGAAAGATTGATAACGATAGAGCTTTTTATCTTATAGTTGATGGTATGGGTAAAGGTCTATCAGCATCGCTGGGTGCTATGCTGATAACATCCTATGTTAATCACATTATAGACACATGTATATTTGATCTGTACGAACTTGTTGACAAAACCATAAAATATATTAAGCCTATTTTGCTTGAGGAAGAGACAGTTTCTGTAGATTTTATTTTAATAAATCATAAGACAGAGCAGCTGCACTACTCAAAATTCTCAATGCCACGATCGCTTATGCAAACAAACAGTGGTGAAATTATAAAAATAAAGTCAAATAACCCACCAATAAGTAAATATATTGATAATTTTATATTATCAGAACTTGACATCTCAAATATTACAAAATTTCTATTTCATAGTGATGGAATGGTTGAAAATAGCACAAGATTTGGTAATCAGCTGTATGCAGAGTATGTTGAGAATGATTTCCTAACTTCTTTTACTAAAGATGATTTAAGAGCTAAATTTTTGTGGAAAATTGATGAGCAAGAAGATGATATAACTTTTATTTTTTTGAATAAGTTGGATTTAAATAGCGCGACAATTGCAACAAAAAAATTTAGTAGCACTCTTGAAGACATAGAGAGCGCAAGCGGTTGGTATGGTGACATATGGGCAACTTTAACCGAAGATGCAGAACTACAGGGTATGGCAGCAATTGTTTTTTCAGAGTTGTTTATGAACGCTTTTGAACATGGAAATCTAAGCATAGATTCTGCCAATAAACATAAGCTTTTAGAAGATGGCATATATTTTGATACACTGGAAGAGCTTTCAAAAGGATGTCCTAGAAAAATAAGCGTAAATATTAGCAGGGTAGAGCATCAAAAAAATAGTTATATTTTAACTTCAGTTAGAGATGAAGGAGATGGTTTTGACACTGAAATATTAAGTAAAATTTTTAGAAATTCAAAAACTTTTAATGGGAGGGGCGTTTTTGTATCAAGACGCTCTTCCCTTGGCATCTACTATAACTCAAAAGGAGATAAAGTACTTTATCTCCATAAGCTATAGTCCCGCTTTAACTCTTAAACTCGTTTATAGTACTTTGAAGAGATGAGGCGACTTCTACAAGCTGTTTTAAATCAGACTCTATACTTTTTGCGCTCACTCCATTGGCAGTTGATAGTGTCTCAATTTTTGAGATATCAATGATAATCTCATTTATTTGCTCCGACATCTGCAAACTATCCTCGGTGGACTCCTTTGCAACCTTCGTAGAGTATGTTATTGCATTGGAAGTTGTGTTTATTTTATCCTCAACATCACTCGAAATATTTGTAAGGTTCTCTATATTTTGAGCATTTATATGCATTTTATCACTTACATCATTGATAGATTGAACAATTGTACTGACGCTTATGTCTATTTCAACTAAGCTTTTTTGTGTTCTCTCTGCAAGCTTACGGACCTCATCAGCTACAACAGCAAATCCTCTCCCGTGCCTCTCCTGCTCTTGCTGCTTCAATAGCTGCATTTAGTGCCAACAGGTTTGTTTGTTCCGCTATATCTTTTATAACATTTAAAACACTTTTCACTTCACCAGCATTATTTTTTAATCCAGAGAGTTCATTTGAAAGTTCATTCTCAATCTCAACAAAGCCACTTACTTCTCTACTAAATAACGATAGTGATTTTTTTGCAGTATCTAGTTCCTCATTTGCCTCTAGAATATTTTCCTGCGTCTCTTGTGTTGTTTGTATATTTTTTTGAAGAAGCTCTTTAATGAACTTACTTTTTTGAGTTGTAGCATAGACTATTTGTTGCTCCTGCTCTGTACTTTTACTGATTATATGACTTGATGATTCTATCTCTTTTGCGATATCTGCATTTTTTAAGCCTAAAGTTTTGACATTATTTACAGTATTTTGAACCATCTCTAAAAATTTATTAACCTCTTTTGCGGTATCACCAAACTCATTTTCATTTTTATCATTCAGACGCTTTGTAAGGTCTTTGTCGCCACCGACAAGCTCTGAAATACGAGCTTTTAAACCAAAAAATGGTTGAAATATTTCCCTAGAAAAGAAAATCCAACTTACAATCGTAAAGAGTATACTTGCTATCAACAAAGTACCTGCGAGTGTTCTTTCTGTAGAGCTGATACTTGAATCTGATTTATCAAGCGACACCGTTAAATCCATAGTCCCTAAAACATACCCTTCTTGTGCATTAGCGTGACATGATAAACATTTAGCTTGAGCTATCATAGCTCTTATCATTCGAATTGTATGATGGTTATTTTCATTGCTCTCTACAGTCTCAGCTCTCTTCGTCTGCATAACTTTTTGAACAAGCAAATCTGATGTAAATTTCTCCGTTGGAGCATAAACCTCTATAACAGCTTTTGATTTTGCAACTTTTAGTGATTCTATACCATCAATAGAGCTAGCTGCGCGCAACGACTCTTCCACCACAGAAGAATCGCCAGCAACCATACTGTTAGGTTAGTAAGAGATTGAAAAATAGACTCACTCAACATTAATAGGGACTCTTTTGTTGATTTGTTTGATATCTCATGAATGGTTGATGACAAATAGTATGTCATACTAATTAGCCCAACAATACTTAAAAAGATTGTTGAAGCAATAACTTTTGATTTTACAGTTTTTAACATAGTTTCTCCAGATAAAATTAATTTAGATCAAACAAAGAAAGTTTACTTATACTCTATCTTTGTGTAGATTAGAGTTTGTTTGATACTAAAATTTCTTTTATTTCTTGGTATCAATTTTGTCTTTAGCACTTTTTATAGCGCCATCTAACGCTGTTTTAGCTATTCCCCATGCTTGAGCACCCATCCTTTTTGCCTCTTGTGCGGCAGGAGATTGCATGGCTTTACTGCCTCTCTTTACTGCTTTTTTTGCAATATTTGAAAATCTATCTCTCATAAGCTCTGCCGTCTCTTTTGAGATATGCACAAGTTCCTCAAGATCATATCTCATGCTTTCGTTTATCTCTAAAAGTAGTTTTTCTATTGTTAGAGAGCATCCAGTCGCTTGAGTTTGGATTACTTGAGAAAAAAGAACATCTGTTTGGTTTAAGTCTTCCATAATTGTGTCATAGTCCTCAATCAGAATATGTTTAGCCTCAAGCGGAATAAATGCAAGTCGCTTTTTAAATCTATCTATTGAGCCAACCAAACCGCTTCTCATTCCCCTTAGAGTAGAGTTTAGTATCTGCGAAGCTCTGTTTGGCGAAGCTTCTGAGACATCAATAGCTGATTGTAGTATAGTTGAGAGTATTTTTCTGATTCTTATCGTGTTTAGTGAGCCCTCTTTTATAGCTTCAAAGGTTAACTCTTTTATAATCTCTTGAGTGGTCTCTTTTATATCACCGTCCGTATCTTTTTCTAACGCCGTGATTATGGCGGACTCTACCATCTCGCTTAAAATATCAAAGAGGTCAATCGACTGGAGTTTTATCTGATGTAGTTTTGCAAGAGTGCTTAAATCTTCAGGATTTACCTGCTTTTCCATAGCATTAAAAACTGTATATTTCAACTCTTGCAACACCTCTGATTTTCTCTCCAACTGTCTCTCTATCTGCTCTTTTTGCGCCAAAAGTGACTCAACCTCATCATGTAACGATTTCGTCTCAATCTCCAGTATAGAAGTTGCTAACGCTCTCATCTCATTTAAACTTATCTCATCAGCAGTAATGCTCCACTCCTCAACTAAGTGTTTAACAATATCTTCAACTCGCTCATCTACACTAGCGAGATTTTTGTTGTATGATTTTTTCAGATCTCTTTGTAATTTTTCTAACTCCATAACTATTCTCCTTGATTTTATAGAACCATCTTTATATCTTGATGCGCTTTTAGTGCTTCATATATAAAGTTTCTATCATCTTCGTTATGTACAATCATCTCAAGATTCATGCTGATATACTTACCGCCTTTACTTACATTTGAGTGCTCAATCTTGTGAATTCTCTCTTCCACTACATCTCTGATTGCTTTTTCTAGCGTCTCTTTCTCGCCAGCAATCAGCTTATATGACCATGAACACGGGTAGTTAAGCTCTAATTTTTTCTCCGAAAAAGGAGTGTTATCGTTTAAAGTCTCCACTTTTTCCTCCTGATTTTCTCTCTAATTGAACATGACGAATAACCATGCCTTTATCTATGGCTTTTACCATATCGTAAATCGTTAGAAGTCCTATGCTAACTCCAGTTAGCGCCTCCATCTCAACACCAGTTTGACCTGTTAGTTTTGCAGTTAGTGTTAGTTTAAATCCTGGTAGTTCTAATAGTTCTTCAACATCACAATTGATGCCGCTAAGATTAAGCGGATGGCACATTGGGATAAGTTCACTTGTTTTTTTGGTTCCCATAATTGCAGCAATAACCGCAGTTTGAAGCACAGGACCTTTCTTTGTCTTCTCGCCCACTATAGCATCATAAGCATCTTGACTCATCTCTATAATCCCACTTGCTACAGCAACCCTCGTCGTGAGATTTTTTTCGCTTACATCAACCATTTTAGGTCTGTCTTTTTCATCTAGATGTGTTAATTTCATATATTTCTCTTTTTTATTTTACTTGATTTATTATAGCCAATGGATATGAATAATAGCAAATTAGTATGAATTCTATTTCTAAAGAGTGGTAATTTTTTATAAATGGGGCTTTAGCCTATAGCAATTATGCTACAAGCTGGTTTAAGTAGATTAGTCTTCGTGTTTACCTTGAAACGAAGAAGGAGCAAATGATTTTTCCATATACTTATCAACACTTAAATCAATCGTATGTACTATAACATCATCAAGAGATTTTAAAAGTGAAGCTGCTTTTTTATTTGTAGCAATCCCCGATGCCTTTATAAATAGAACTATAGTTTTGCCACCTCGCTGTATAACGGAGATACGAACTGGACAAAATGCCATCATTTCAATATCTATATTAGAGATTTGATTAGCAACATAGCCATTACAAATAACCAGCGATGTAACTTTTTCAAGTTTGTTTTTATTAAAATCAGCACCAAACTTTTTTTGATATCCAGCTTCTTTAAATCTACTCATAAGATCTATCTCAGAGACAATATTCATGTGATTCGCTTCAATTGCTTTTTTCAGCTTAGGAAAATAATCATCATAAGGCTCATTTATAATCTTCTTATATATGCTACCCTGAGCAGCCATTAAATTACTTGACAATAGAAGAAGCAGGGTTAAGATTAGTTTTTTCATTTTATTCCTTATTTTTAGCAGATGAGGCTAAACTCTTTATTTTTTTGTGATAATAATATAACAAAATTTAGCTAAATCTATTTTAAAATTAATACCGATTGTTTATTTTATTGGAATCATTGCAAACTATCTACCCAAGAAGCAATCAAGTTGTTTTTATACAAAATCTCAATCTGGATATAATGTTATAATTATTCTCAAAAAGAGTTGAGAAAGACGGAAAAACAAGGAAAAATTTTGAAACAAAACCAATACTTAGAACTCGGAACAATAAACACTCTACTCATAGATAGGCACACCCCACACGGTATATTTTTAACCTCGCTTGATGAGAGAGATGTGCTTCTTCCACAGGCCTATGTAACCGACAAGATGCACGATGGTGACCTTTTAGATGTTTTCTTATATACCGATTCAGAAGATAGACTTATAGCAACTACACTAAAACCAACTGCGATGCTAAACGAATACGCACTATTTGAAGTTGTAGATGTCGCACCTTTTGGAGCATTTGTAAAATGGGGGCTCCTAAAAGATTTGCTCGTTCCAAATATGTTTCAAAAAGAGCCATTTAAAGTTGGAGATAAGCGATTTTTAAAAGTTGTTTATGATGAGAGAACTCACAGACTTGTAGGAACAGAGAAGCTTGGTGATTTTTTTGAAAAAAGAGTCAAGGGACTTTACCCAAATCAAGAGGTAAAAATCATCATAATTGCAAAAACACCACTTGGATTTAAGTGTATTGTTGAAGAGAGATATGAGGGTTTGATTTACCACAACGAGATATTCCAAAAGGTAAATATTGGCGATGAGAGAAGTGCTTTTGTAAAAACAGTGAGAAAAGATGGATGTATTGATTTGAGTCTTCAAGCTTGTGGTGGCAAACAAAAAGATGTAGCATCTGAGATAGTTTTATCACTCTTGAAACAAAACGGTGGGATTTTACCTTACAACTATAAAAGCGATGCCGAACTTATAACAGAGTTTTTTGGACTTAGCAAAAAAGCCTATAAAAGCGCTTTGACAATGTTACAAAATGATGAAAAAATAGAAGTCAAAGATACTGGCTTATATCTGAGGAGCTAGATTATGGCGAAAGATAAAAAAAGCATAGAGCTGTCTGAAAAAAAGATAGCATTTGAGATAAAAAAAGTCTCTTACAAAGTTATAAGATTCTATCCTTCGCAAATGATGGTTGATGTTATGGCTGTAGATGATGGCGTAAAGCTTGGAATGCAGACGCTTCCTTTTGCACATATGCCAAAAGAGATAAAAAAGATAATCAAACCAAACTAATGGAGAATTTTTGACATTCAATCAACTTAAAATGGCTCTTTACTCTATAGTAATTACAAACTACTATGGGCTGAGACTAAAAAACGCTAAAAATTTGCAAGAGAAAAAAAGCCTAAGAATCGAGTATGCACAAAAATTACTAAATAAGCTAAACATCCAAATAGAAGTAATCAATGAAGAAAAGCTTCCAAAAGATGGGCAGTATCTCTTAATCTCAAACCATAGAACAATTATAGATCCTCTTATAGTTGAAATTGCCACAAAAAATAGTAAGGTATTTGGTTATTGGATCTCTAAAAAAGAGCTCTATAATTCACTGTTTTTTGGACTATTTGTTAGAAATGGTGGTTCAGTTTTACTAGATAGAGACGCCACGCAGATGAATGGCTTCTTTAAAGATGTTAAAGAGTGCGTTAAAGAAGGTAACTCAATCTATATGTTTCCAGAAGGAACTAGAAATAAAAGCGATGCACCAATTGGTAAGTTTAAAGAGGGCGCACAGATAATCGCCATAAAAAATAGACTTCCAATTCTTCCAGTTTTTATACATGCAAGAGCAGATGCCACTTTGATGTCTGCTATAAAAAGCTCATCTCAAAGACGAACTATAAGCATTGAAATAGGTGATATTATAGACCACAAAGACAAAGGATGCTCGATTCAAGAGAGTTTTAAGAAACAGTTTAACATTAAAGACTCAAAGGCGGAATAAGTTGTGATTTTAAAAGTGATTATGGGCATTGGAGATAGAACTACTGCCTACTTTTTATCATTTTTTAGTACTCTGAAATTTGCTATCATCTGCTTTATGTTAATGTTTAACCCCAACAGCTACTCTCCTGCTAGTAAAATGGTGCTCATAAAACAGATATACTTCACAACAGTCCAGATAATACCTCTCTTTAGCGTAATGGCGGTACTATTTGGCTCTGTAATCATCGGCGTTGTTATCTCTCTCGCCACACTATATGGTCTTCAAAATAATATTGGTTCAATTTTAATTACTTTCTCAGTAGATGAATTTTCCCCATTTTTTACGGCACTTCTCATATCTCTTCGCTCTGGAACTGCCGTAAATACAGAAATCGCAGTTATGAATGTAAATAAAGAGCTCAACAGTCTAAAAGAGTACAAAATAGATATCGTAAGCTACCTCTTTATACCAAGAATAGTTAGTGGCATAATCAGCGTAACGGCTCTCTCAATCATCTTCTCTATGATAATGCTAACAAGTGGCTATATCTTTACTCTATTTTACTTAAACATGGATCTTCACACATATAAGTCCATACTGATCAGTGCAGTTGAGATTAAAGATATTTTTACGCTTTTACTCAAAGGCATCTCTTTTGGTTTCGTAGTCATGTTTATTCCGATACAGAGTGGACTTAAAACTGCAAATAGCTATACTGCTATACCAATATCTGTTTTAAATGGTATGGTTAAGCTCTTTATAGCTCTATTTTTTATCGAGGTGATATCATTACTGCTTCAGTCAATCTAACTCTATTTCATACTCATTCACAAATCGATGAGTTTATCTCCATACAAAAAGAGTATGCACTTATATCAAAAGATACTCCTCTGATTTCCAATCTAAATATGTGTGAAAATATTGCTCTAATCAAAGAGACGCACGAACACAAGAGTATTAAAGATGCCGAAAATGAAGCGTTTGAGATGCTTCAAAAGATAGAATTAGGTGAAATTGCTCTAAAAAGAGTCCCACAATGTAACTCTCTAGAGATCTTTTTCGTTATGCTAATCAGAGCCTTAATGACAGAGAAAAAACGGGTTATCATAGTGCCTCTTTTCTTGTTGACAAGTAGTTTTGAGGATATGAAAAATATTTTAAAAAAGATATCGGTTCTAAATAGTGATAAATGTATCTATATTTTAGACCTTGTCTCAAATAAAAATTATTATAGTGACTCTAATCTGGAGGGGAAAATTTATGCAGTATGAAAAAATGAAATTTGCCGTAGGGCTTTTTGTATCAATTCTGATTTTAACAATCTTTGCTTCACTCTACTTACTTTTAGATGAAAAAGGGACTTTTGATAAAAGATACAGCTACCATTTTAGTACAGACAGCGCAGAAACATTTAATGTTGGGATGCCATTAAAGTTTTCAGGGTTCAACATTGGTGTTATTGACAATATTGCTCTAAAGGATGATGGAAGCGTTTTTATGACATTTTCCGTAACATCAAAATATAGAAAATGGATAGCAGAGGATAGTGTTTTGATGATAAAAAAGCCTCTTATTGGCTCCCCACACATAGAACTCTACTCAGCAAAAGGAAACAAAACCCTCAAAGAGGGCTCGCAGTTGGTTATACTTAAGAGCGATGATATAAACGATATGATTTCAAAGTTTGAACCGGCTGTAAACAGGCTTATAAACATAGTAAATTCTATTGATATAATTACCTCGAAAATGTCAAAAGATGATTCAAATCTCAATAAAACAATGCAAAACATAGAAAAATTTAGTGGGAATTTAGCTGTGAGCAACTCTCTTTTAACCTCTGTAACTGGTGATGATGCCTCCACTAAAAATCTTATCAAAACCATTAATTCAACCACCAAAATTGTAGGAGAAGTGGATAAAATCAGCAAAGATATAAGCGCCATAACGGCGAAACTTGATGCAAATATAGTCACTCCTGCCTCAGTCTCAGCGCAAGAGCTAGAGAAGATTTTAAAAGATGTAAAACAAAAACTTGATACCCTCGACTCAACCGTAAAAACTGTTGGTAGTTATGATAAAGATTTAGTTGAGCTAAAAGAGCAGATATCCGTTGGTTTAATAAAATCAAATCAGATTATGGACAGAGTTGATGGAATTTTACAAAATAAGAAAAAAAGTGAGATAAAACTACCATGAAAAAACTATTTTTATACTTAGTAGTCCTATTTTTGTTTTTTGCATGTTCATTTGATACACCACCTAATGAGTGGCAGTTTAAGAGCATTAACGCCTTTGATTCTTACCAAAAAAACTTTCTAAGCTCGAACGATACTTTGGCAAAAAATGATCTCTCTAGAGCCATAAAACATGCAAAAAGCAGCGATGACTTAACTACGCTAGCTAGAATATATTTAGGTGAATGTGCATTAAACATAAGCGTTGGAATAAGTGATAAGTGTGAAAATTACGAGAAAATATCTTCGCTAATAAAAGATGAAACGCTCAATAGTTATTTTTTGTTTATTAACAAACAAAGCTCTGATGATAGTTTAAAATTACTTCCAAAACAGTATAAAAACTTCTCGCGTTATTTAAAAGAACAAGACTATAAAAAAGCTAACGAAACACTAAGAGAGATAAAAGAGGCTACATCTATGTTTCTTTGCACTGCCATTTTGGAGGATTCTGCGGATGATGAATCAATTGATAAAGTTATAAGCACAGCATCTCTTTATGGATACAAAAAAGTTGTAATTTATTGGCTAAATATCAAAAAAAATAGGACTTTTGATTCAATACAAAAAGAAAAAATAGCCCGAAAAATTTCTATACTTGGTTCTTAAAATTAGGCTATAATCTACCATATAGTAAATACAATAAGAGGAAAATTAGATGCAAAATATAAAAACATGCAGTTCACTCAAAGAAGTTAGAGATGAGATAGATATTATTGATGATAAACTAGTTGAGTTAATTTCGCAAAGAAGTCATCTAATTAGACAAGCAGCTGCTTTTAAAAATAGCGTCGATGAGGTAAAGGCCGAGGAGAGAATAGAGTTTATTTTACAAAAAGTTCGCCATGCTGCCATTCAAGCAGGAATTTCTCCAAATATGATGTCAGAACTATTTACAATTATGATAAATGAGATGGTTGAGATGGAGATATCTGAATTTAGAAACAAGCAAGCGTTTTAATTTATCCAAAAAAGGATAAATTATTTGTATCTGTAAGTGATACGACCTTTATCAAGCGAGTAAGGCGTTAACTCTAGCTTTACTTTGTCGCCTGGTAGTATTTTGATGTAATGCATACGCATTTTCCCAGCGATATGACATAAAATTATGTGTCCGTTTTCTAACTCTACACGAAATGTTGCATTTGGCAAAGCCTCTATAATCTTGCCATCTACTTCGATAACATCTGATTTAGCCATTTTAATCCTTCTTCTTCTCTAAGCTTGAGATAAAATTTCAGCTTTACCATTGACAATTGCAACAGTATGCTCGTAGTGTGAGCCGCGTAAACCATCGGCACTGACAACATCCCATTTATTCTCTAAAATAAGTGGTTTCGAATCTTTTTGACATATCATGGGCTCCAAACAAAAAACCATTCCATCTTTAATCTTTGGACCATCTTTTGAACTTTTACCATTCAAATAGTTTGGTATCTCAGGTTCTTCGTGGGGCTTCTTTCCAATTCCATGTCCACAAAAACTATGTAATGGAACAAACCCTCTTGAGCGAATGGACAACTCTAAAATTTGAGAAAGTTCTTTAAATCTCATACCAACTTTTATAGATGATATTGCTTCATAAAGACTCTCTTTTGCACATGCAATAAGCTCTTCGTCCTTAGTAGATACTTCTCCAACCGCAACAGTAATAGCAGCATCTCCAAACCATCCATCAAGCTCCGTACCAACATCATAGCCGATTATATCGCCATCTTGAAGCTTGTAATCAGTTGGGATACCGTGGATAATAACTTGATTGAGTGATGTGCAAACTGCATTAGGAAAGCCATAAAGGCCTTTAAAAGATGGTCTGGCACCATGAGAGAGAATATACTTCTCTGCCATAGCATCAAGTTCTTTTAAAGAAACCCCTGCTTTTGTATTTTGTCTTAGTAGCTCTAGTGCGCCGCCAACAATTTTATTGGCAGCTCTAAGTTTCTCTATTTCCCCAGGTTTTCTAAGCGCAATGGCCATTATTTAAAGACCAACTGCACTTAATGTTTGGTACTTGCTCATATAAACCTGAGCTTCAATTTTTCTCATTGTATCAAGTGCTACTTGAACAACAATTAGAACCGCTGTACCACCAAAAAAGAATGGGACTCCCATTCCTTTTATAATCATAACTGGCAAAGTTGCAATAAGTCCAAGATAAAGTGCACCCGTAAAAGTCAATCTACCTGCTGTCTCATTCAAGAAATCTTTAGTAGCTTCACCGGTACGAATACCTGGAATAAATCCACCCTGTTTTTTTAGATTTTCTGAAATATCTTTTGCATTAAAAGTAATTGACGCATAAAAGAATGCAAAGAATACAACAAATACAAATGTTAGAAAATTAAAAAAGTAACTATTTGGATTTAGATGATCAGCAATAGCAACTAGTGTAGGATTTGTACTGCTTGATAAAACAGTCATTGGAAACATTAAAATTGCACTAGCAAAGATAACAGGGATAACACCAGCAAGGTTAACCTTAATAGGAATATAGTTCATGATTCTTTTGTTTTGATTCTGCATAATCACTTTTTTAGCATAAGTAACAGGGACACGGCGTTCACCAAGCTCAACATAAATAATAATAGCAACCGTTCCAAACACAAGAGCAAGAATAGCAAGCACAACAAAGAAGCTCATAGCACCACTATTTACCATAGTAAACATTTGACCAATTCCTTTTGGAATCGCCGATACAATACCTGCAAAGATAATAAGAGAAATTCCATTGCCTATACCAGCCTGAGTTATCTGCTCACCAATCCACATCAATAACATTGTTCCTGCAAGCATAGAAACCGCAGAGAGTATTATAAATGTATTATGATCTACAAGAATCGCGCTGTTTCCATTTGGTCCAGTTAAACTCTGTAATCCAACACTTATACCAATTGCCTGAATAACTGTTATTACAATAGTTGCATAACGAATTATCTGCATATATTTCACCATTCCGTCTCGCTCTTTTTTCATTTGACCAAGAGGAGCAAATGTAGCAGCTAGAAGTTCCATAATGATAGATGCGGTAATATAAGGCATGATTCCAAGTGCGATTATAGACATTCGTTCAACAGCATTGCCACTAAACATATTGAATAGACCGAGTGAATCTGATTGATGTGATTTGAAGAAAGAAGCTATTACAAGACTATCTACGCCAGGAACTGGCACATATGCCAGTAAGCGGTAGATAAATAAAAACCCGATAGTAATAAATATCTTATTTACTAGATTTTTATTCACGACTATTTACCTGTAGTTGTAACGTTGTCGTCTTTAATTTTTGATGCTAGCTCTTTTGCTGATGCACCAACTAATTTAACTTTTGATACCGATAAAGACATCTTGTGAACACCACGAAGAGCTTCAACAGTAATTTCAGCTAGTTCTAATACAGCTGTAATTTTATCAACATTGATTACATATGGTTTAACTACGCGAGATTTAAAACCAATTTTAGGCAATCTTTTTGCTAATGGAGTTTGTCCACCCTCAAAATTTCTTTTTCTTTTACTTCCAGTACGAGCCGTTTGCCCTTTTCCACCGCGAGTAGAAGTTTTACCCATTCCACTTCCACAACCACGACCTACTCTCTTACGAGAGCTTGTTGAGCCTGGAGCTGGAGTTAAATTATCAATACTCATTTTCTATCCTTTCAAGCGACTTAATGCATCAACCGTAGCGCGCACTAGTGTATTTGGATTGTTTGAGCCAATTGATTTTGTAAGTACATCTTTAATACCTGCAAGTTCAAGAACTGGACGAGTTGCACCACCTGCAATTAGTCCAGTACCCTCTGATGCTGGCTTTAATAAAACACGACTTGCATTATATTTTTGCTCAATATCATGTGCAATAGTTGTACCTTTAATTCTTATCGTTGTTAAGTTTTTAAATGCATTATCTACTGCTTTTTTAATAGCATCTGGAACCTCTTTCGCTTTTCCAGTACCATATCCGATAGTGCCTTTTTTATTACCAACCACTATAAGAGCCGTAAAACGAAATCTACGACCACCTTTTACAACTTTTGTAACGCGACCAATATTTACAATTGATTCTTCAAATTCTTCTCTATTGATTTCCATTTTAACCCCTAGAACTTAATTTCGTTTGCACGAAGTGCGTCACCAAATGCAGCTATAACACCGTGGTATTGGTAACCATTACGATCAAATACGATTTCTGTAACATTAGCTTTTTTTAGTGTTGCAGCAAATGCCTCAGCAAGTGCAACTGCACCTTCCTTGTTTGATCTGTGATTAATTGCTTTAGAATTAAGTCCAGCCAAAGTTACACTTGCCACATCATCAATAGCTTGTACGCTTAAAAAACGATTTGATTTAAAAACAGAAACACGAGGAACTAAAGCAGATCCAGATATTTTTGCACGAATACGACGCTTACGCTTTAAACGATTAACGACTTTACTTTTTAATACTTTTGCATTCATTATTTAATACCCTCCCTTACTTTTTAGAAGTTTTACCGGCTTTGCGCGCGATAACTTCTCCAACGTATTTAACACCTTTACCTTTGTATGGTTCTGGTGGACGGAATGATCTAATTTCAGCAGCAACTTGACCAAGAACTTGCTTGTCATGAGACTTTAAAGTAATAACATTCTTTTCAACAGAAGCTTCTACACTTTCTGGTAACTCATAGTTAACATCATGAGAAAAACCTAACTGTAAATTAAGAACTTGACCATTTACAGCAGCACGGTAACCAACACCGTTAATCTCTAAAGCTTTTGTATATCCAGTAGATAAACCAGTAACAATATTAGCAGCTAGAGCACGGTATGTTCCCCAGAAAGCTCTATGAGTACGAGCATCCGAAAGATTACTAAAAGTTAATGTTTTGTCTTCAAGTTTGAAGCCAACATTTCCTTTTGTATCTAAATCAACACTATTTTTGCCTTTAGCAAAAGTTATAACATTTTCATTTACGCTAACATTAATATCAGCTGCAACTATTACAGGTAATTTACCAATTCTTGACATGTTATCTCCCTACCAAATCGTACACATAACTTCGCCACCAACGCCAAGAGCATAAGCCTTGTCATTTGGTAGTATGCCATGTGATGTACTAACAATAATAGTTCCGTAACCATTTTTGAAACGCTTTATATTCTCTTTACCCTCGTAAACACGACGACCAGGCTTAGAAATTCTTTTCATTTCATTAATAACGGTTTTACCTGCATCATTGTATTTTAATACAACTTTGATAGTTTTTTTAACGCCATCTTCGATAACATTAGCACTCTCAAGGTAACCTTTTTCCACTAGAATATTAGCTAGAGCTTCAATACCTTTTGAATGTACCAAAGTTGTAACCGATAATCTTCTCATACCAGCATTACGAATACGAGTTAACGCATCCGATACTAAATCATTTATCATATTTTTTCCTTATGCTATGCAATTAGCAGTATCTAATCAATATATAACAGTGTCAAATCTATCTAAAAGAGAGATTAGCACTTGCGTTATATTACCAAGAAGACTTTCTAACGCCTGGGATTAACCCTTCATTTGCCATTTTTCTAAAGCAAACGCGACAGATACCAAAATCACGAATTACAGAGTGTGGACGACCACAAATCTGACATCTAGTGTAACCACGAACTTTAAATTTCGGCTCTCTTGCCGCTTTTACGATCATTGACTTTTTAGCCATTGTTGCTTCCTTTAGTAAAAGGCATACCCATTTTTTCTAGAAGAGCAAATCCTGCTTTGTCTGAATCAGCAGTAGTTACAACTGTGATATTCATACCATGAATTTGCATTACAGAATCATAATTAACTTCAGTAAAAATAAGTTGCTCTTGTAGTCCGAAGTTATAATTACCACGACCATCAAAACCATTTCTTGGAACACCACGGAAATCTTTCACACGAGGAAGTGCAACAGAAATCAAACGATCTAAGAAGTTATACATATTCTCACCACGAAGAGTAACACGAACACCAACTGGCATACCTTCACGAACTTTAAAACCTGCAACAGATTTTTTAGCTATTACGGTTGATGCTTTTTGACCAGCGATTGCTGTAATTGTATCTTCTATGTTTTGGATAAGCTTGTTATCTTTCATTGCAAAACCAGTACCAACTGAAATAATAATTTTATCAAATGCTGGTGCCTGCATAGGGTTTTTAATCCCTAACTCTGCTTGTAACTCAGATCTTAAACTTAAATATTTATCTTTAAAACGAGCCATCTATTATGCCTCCACTTTACGAACATTTGAAATATCTATTGGCATCTCTTTATTGATATGTCCGCCTTTAGTATTGTCTTCAGTTGGTTTGATTGCTTTTTTAGCAATTTTACAACCCTCAACAATAACTTTGTTCTTTTTTACTAAAACTGAAAGCACTTTTGCTTTAGTTCCACGATCATCACCAGCGATAATTTCAACAGTATCGCCTTTCTTGAATTTAATCTTTGCCATCAAACAACCTCCGGCGCAAGAGATACAATCTTCATAAAACCAGCATATCGTACTTCACGAGCAACAGGGCCGAAAATACGAGTGCCAATTGGCTCTCTTTTGTCATCAAGTATAACAGCTGCATTATCATCAAAACGGATAAGAGAACCATTTTCACGGTGAACCTCTTTAGATGTTCTAACGATAACAGCTTTTACAACTTTACCTTTTTTAACTTTAGCAGTTGGAGTCGCTTTTTTTACAGAAGCAATAATAACATCACCTACTGTTGCGTAACGACGCTTAGAACCACCAAGTACCTTAATACACATAATCTCTTTTGCACCTGTGTTATCAGCTACAACTAAACGACTAAAACTTTGAATCATGAATTTTCTCCTGATACTACTGTTTTAAGTCTATAAGATTTTGTTTTAGAAAGTGGGCGACACTCGATTGCAACAACCTTATCGCCAACTTTTAACTCATTGCGCTCATCATGTACCAAGTACTTTTTGAAACGCTTTACAACTTTATGGTAACGAGGGTGCATTACACGACGCTCAACAAGAACAGTTGCTGTCTTGTCGCCTGCAATTTTAACTACGCTACCTTGAATTTCACGCTTATGTGTCATTGCTTGCCCCTATTTCGATACTGCAGTAAGTGCAGTATTGATTCTTGCAATATCTTTTTTAGCTATTTTAAGTTCGCTACTATTTTGTAATTGCATCATCTGTTTTTTTATTTTTAAAGTAAAAAGCTCTGTTTTTCTTGTTTTAAGCATAGCTTTTAATTCAACCGAGTTTTTATCTGCTAAATCAGAATATTTCATTGCTCATCTCCGCAGTTATTATTTTTGTTTTGAATGGTAATTTGTGTAACGCAAGAGTTAATGCTTCACGAGCAAGCTCTTCTGGAACACCAGCCATCTCAAAAATTATACGACCTGGTTTAATGTTCATAACCCATTGGTCAACTGAACCTTTACCTTTACCCATACGAGTTTCAAGAGGTTTTGCAGTTAACGGTTTTGCAGGGAAAACACGAATCCAAATCTTACCAGATCTTTTGATATGACGAGTAGCTGTAATACGAGCTGATTCGATTTGACGAGAGTTAATACGACCCGCCTCAACAGCCTTAATTGCAATATCGCCAAATGCAAGCGTAAATCCTGAACGAGCGTTACCACGGTTACGCCCTTTCATCATTTTACGGTATTTAGTTCTTTTAGGCATTAACATAATTATTCAGCCTTTCCGCTATTTTCGCGTTTTGGAGCACGCTTGTTTGGACGACGCTGCTCTGATTTTTCTTCTTCTTTAGCTTCAGCAGGGATACCTTTAGTGAGAACCTCACCTTTAAATATCCAAACTTTTACACCGATACAACCATAAGTAGTATGAGCCTCAGCAAAACCGTAATCGATTTTTGCACGAAGAGTATGAAGTGGAACGCGTCCCTCTAAATACCACTCAGTACGAGCCATTTCAGCTCCACCAAGACGACCGCTTACAGATATTTTAATACCTTTAGCGCCTGAGCGTTGTGCATTTTGCATAACTTTTTTCATAGCTCTTCTAAAAGCAACACGATTCTCAAGTTGAGTAGCTACATTTTCAGCAACAAGCTGAGAAACAGTTTGAGCTTTTTTCTCTTCTTTAATGTTTACTGATATTTGCTTACCAACAAGTTTTTGAAGATCTGTTTTAAGAGTCTCAATGTCCGCACCCTTTTTACCAATAATGATACCAGGACGAGCCGCAACAACAGTTACTCTAAGTTTTTTAACAGTTCTCTCTATGATAATGTTAGCAACACCAGCATAGTAAAGTTTTTTCTTCAAATATGTACGAATCTTGTAATCTTCACCCAAAGATGCTGCTGCAGTCTTAAAATTAGGGAACCAACGACTCTCCCAATTACGGTTGATACCAAGACGTAAACCAATAGGATTAACTTTTTGACCCATATTATTTACCCTCTACTTCTACTAATATATGTGCTGTCGGTTTTCTTATTCCAGAAGCCATACCACGAGCACGAGGACGAAATCTTTTAAGAACTGGACCGTTATCAACACGACATGATGTAATTACACAATCTGCCGCTTCATTACCACTGTTTGCAACTGCTGACGCAACTACTTTATAGATAATTTTTGCTGCTTTGTTTGGTGTAAACTCTAAAGCTGCCAATGCTAGCTCAGCGTTCATACCTTGAATCTCTCTTGCAATAAGACGAGATTTAGTTGGAGAAACACGGATAAATTTTAATAATGCTCTAGCCATGATTACCCTTTCTTCTGAACTGAGCCCTTATGGCCCTTGAATGTACGAGTAGGTGCGAACTCACCTAGTTTGTAACCGATATGATTCTCTGTTACGAAAACAGGAACAAATTGTCTTCCGTTATGAACATTTAAAGTTAGTCCTACCATATCTGGTAAAACCATACTTCTGCGAGACCAAGTTTTAATAGGCTTTTTATTGCCTTCTGCTTTAGCTTCAACTACTTTTTTAAGTAAATGATCATCAATAAATGGACCTTTTTTTACGCTTCTTGCCATTTAACTACCTCTTCGGATTAGATTTACGGCGAGTAATAATTAGTTTATCACTAGCTTTTTTATGACGAGTTTTAGCACCTTTAGTTGGTTTACCCCATGGAGTAACCGGATGACGACCCGAATTTGTTTTACCTTCACCACCACCATGCGGGTGATCAACTGGATTCATTGCTGAACCACGAGTCTGAGGACGGATACCCATATGACGAGAGCGACCCGCTTTTCCGATAACTATATTGATATACTCTTCATTTCCAACAATACCGATAGTAGCCATACACTCACCAAGAACTAAACGCATCTCAGATGAAGGCATACGAAGTGAAACATACTTGCCATCACGACCCATAATTTGAGCAGAAGTTCCAGCTGAACGAACTAGTTGTCCGCCTTTACCAATTTTAAGTTCAATATTATGAACAAGTGTTCCAACAGGAATACTCATAAGTTTCATCGCATTACCTGGCTTAACATCAAGTCCAGTTTTAGCAGACATAACTGCATCTCCAACTTTTAAACCTTTTGGTTGCAGGATATATCTTTTGTCACCATCAACATAAGTAACTAATGCAATACGACAGTTACGATATGGATCGTACTCTATAGTGCTAACCGTACCTGGAACATCAAATTTATCTCTTTTGAAATCTATGATACGGTAAAGTTTTTTAGCACCAGCTTCTTTATGACGAGAAGTTATACGACCATTATTGTTACGACCAGCACTTGCAGGAAGTTTTATTAATAGTGAACGAACAGATGGCTTAGCAGTGATATCACTGTTATCAACATTTGTTAAAAAACGACGACTTGGAGTTGTTGGTTTATAAGTTTTTATTGCCATGTTAAACCGCCAAACTTTCTATTTGTGCACCCTCAGGTAATTTAACATAAAACTTTTTGAAGTTATTTTGTTTACCAGCTACACCACGGAACTTTTTAATTTTTCCGGTTTGATTAAGTGAGTTAACTCTTGTTGGAATAATTCCAAAGTACTCACGAAATACCTCTCTAAGACCACTCTTGCTCATACGAGGAGATGTTTGAACAACAAGAACACCATCTTCTTGAAGACTTAAACTCTTTTCTGTATAAAGTATAGATTTAATATCTGTAATATCTGCCATTATTTAGCCTCTCCTACAAGATTTTCCCAAACTGCTTTTTCAATCACAAGTGAACGATAGTTTGCAGCTAAATAAGCATTTAATTCATTTTCTTCAATTACATAAGTACTTGCGATATTTTCAAATGCTAAATAAGTTTGTTCATCTAAAACAGTTTTAACAAAAAGAGTATCTCTTTGGTTAAGCGCTTTAAATATTGCTGCTGCATCTCTTGTTTTACCTGATGCAACTTCAATACTATCTACGATGAATAGACTTCCATTTTGAGCGTGCTCGTTTAGAGCGAAGTTAAGAGCAAGTTTCTTTTGCTTTTTATTAACTTTAAGATCATAATTACGATTGTTATTAGGACCAAACGCTTTACCACCGCCCACAAAGATTGGAGAACGACGAGAACCAGCTCTCGCACGACCGCCACCTTTTTGAGCCCATGGCTTCTTACCACCACCTCTAACTTGTCCACGAGTTAAAGCTGAAGCACTGTTAGCTCTTTGAGCTGCTTGTGCAGATTTAACATATAGATATAAGTTGTGTGGATTAATTCCAGCAAAGCTCTCTGGTAATGCTAACTCAGATGCTTTTTCCATTTTTTCATTTAGAACAATTGCGCCCATTATTTAGCTACCTTTACACGACCCAAAGCACCATTAGGACCTGATACTGAACCAGATACCACTAAGATGTTGTTCTCAGCATCGAAAGAGATTATTTCATTTTTAACACTATTGGTTGTGTTACCGTATTGTCCAGGCATTTTCTTGCCCTTCATAACACGACCTGGATACTCATTACTACCGATTGAACCTGTCAAACGACCAAATCTATGACCGTGTTCAGCAGGACCACCAGAGAAATTCCAGCGCTTCATAGCACCAGTAAATCCACGACCTTTTGTTTTAAAAGTAACTTTTAACACTTTAGCAGTTGCCAATGGTGATAAATCTAAATCACCAGCTTCGCTATTTGCTACTTCTAAAGTAACAAAACGGTTAAACTCAGATGAAATATCATACTTTTTTTGTTGACCTTGAGTAGGCTTGTTCAATTTTTTACCAATATTGTAAGCAACAATAGCAGTACCTTCATTTACTTCACAAACCTTAGCATCTAACACTCTTAAAAGAGTAACAGATTTACTAGGAACTGTGATAGTACGGCTCATACCAATTTTTTCAACGATGTATTCCATACCAGCTCCCTACTTATCCATAGAGCGGACTTCAACATCCACTTCAGGTGCAAGATCAAGTTTCATTAGAGCATCAACTGTTTCAGGCGTTGCAGAAACAATATCAATAACTCTAGCGTGCATACGGATTTCAAACTGCTCACGAGAACTTTTGTTAATGTGTGGAGATTTTATCACCGTATATTTACGAATCTTTGTTGGCAAAGGTATCGGACCGCGGATTACCGCACCAGTACGCTTTACAGCCTCTACGATTGATGCTACAGATCTATCAAGAACACGATGATCATAAGCTTTCAATTTTAAACGAATTTTTTCCATGTTTTTCCTTCTAAAGAACTCATTAGGTCATGCCTAACATTTTTAAACGAGCGGAATTGTATCTAAAGAAACTCTAATATTCAAGTAAATAGGCACTAAAAATGGTTTTTTACTAAAATTAACTTCCTTTTAATAAGGAAACTGTAAAATAGCGATATGGAAATATTACTTGAAGAACTATATAAAACCGACATTACTATTGATAAATTTCATTTTAGAAAAACTTTTTTGGATGATTCAAGCTATCAGATAAATGGAGTTACTCAAAGCGGAAAGACAAAACTTGTAAAAAATTATCTGCTTGGATTTAAAAAAAATAGCTACCTCTATATAGATTGCAACGATGTCAGAATTAATATTGAGACGCTAAACAGCGATTTACAACCTTTTTGTCTAAAGTATAAAATCAACACTCTCGTTTTAGATAACTACAAAAAAGAGGTTAAAGTAGCAAATGTCTCTCAACTCATAATCTGCTGCGAAAAAAACTTCGATATTGAGTTTTTAACCACAATCACTCTCTATCCACTTGACTATGAGGAGTTTTTAGCGTATGAGCATAAATATGACTCCACGGCGTTAAACCACTTCTTTCAGCTTGGAGGATTTGCATCTATGCACAAAATTAACGCTGACGAGAGAGCACTTTTTATCCAAAAAACATTGAAGTACACTCTTAGTGAGATGGAGTTTGATCTTTTAGTTTACTGCACAAAAATGATGGCACAGAAAATCTCCCCTTTTTCTATATATGAGAGAATCAAATCAACAAGAAAAATCTCTAAAGATAAACTATATAAGTCTTTTGAGGATCTAAGCAATAAAAACTACATTCATCAGCTTCAAAAAGTTAACCATCCAAAAGCTATTAGAAAAATTTATCTTTGCGATACCTCTCTGAAATCTGCACTGACAATAGATAAAAATTTTGGTAAACTTTTTGAAAATATGATTTTTTTAGAGCTTTTGAAATCAAGCACAGCGTGTTATTATGATGATGGGATAGATTTTTATCTCCCTAATAGTGACGAAGTAGTTTTGGGAATGCCTTTTGCCGAAGAGAGATCACTCTTTAAGAAAATGGAGGCTATTGAGGCTTTTATCTTTAGATACCAAGTTAAAAAAATAACAGTTGTTACAATGAGCAAAGAGGGAAAGATAAATCATCCACTATCAAAAGTTGAAATGATACCTTTTGATATTTGGGCGATAGGAGATTAGGATGAAAATGGAATTTGGTAATTTATGTGGAATTGATGAAGCTGGAAGAGGACCAATTGCTGGTGATTTAGTTATTGCTGGCTGTGTATTGGCTTGCAATATTGATGGATTGAATGACTCAAAAAAACTTACGGCAAAAAAAAGAGAAGAGCTATATGAAATAATCATTAAAAATTCAACATATCATATAGTAAAATTTAGTGCCAAAGAGATTGATGATAATGGAATTTCACTCTGTTTAAACAGAGGACTAAAAGAGATTATAAAAAATCTAAGCAGCAAAGAGTATCTTTTTGATGGAAACTCCTCGTTTGGAGTGGATGGAATCACTACCATGATAAAAGCTGATGGTAAAATCGCAGAAGTTAGTGCGGCCTCCATCTTAGCTAAAGTAACTCATGACAGAGATATACTAAAAGAGGCGCTTATCTATCCATTGTATCAATTTGAAAAGCATAAAGGATATGGAACAGCACTTCATGTAGAGATGATTAAAAAATATGGATATTGTGATATTCATAGAAGAAGCTATAAGCTAAAGGCGCTAACTCCCAGTTTAATATGACAAAAGATTTACTATTTTAACTCCATCTATACCATGGAGCTAAATAAGAAATTTTCACAATACATTTAAAACTTAAATGGAAGGAAGTGCTTCACTAATGACTTAGCGCCTTCTTGGATAACAGCATCTTGAACACCTTTAACGACAGCATTCCCTGCGGTACTTTCTTGTTGTGTAACCTGTTGTTGCACAATTGGCTGTTGTGCAATGGGCTGTTGCACAACTTGCTGTTTGGTGAGAAGTTTTTGCTCTTTTTGGTACTGTGTATTGGCTGTAATCATGGCAGCCACTACCTCATCAGAGAGTCCCATCTTCTCTAATTGAGCCATATCATCTTCTGTAAAAGATTTATATGCTCCTTCTGACGCATTTATTTTAGCGATAATAATCACATCTTTTTTGTTTGCTTTGTGTAGCGCCACTATGTCGATGATACGAAAAGTAGCTGGACCAGTATAAAGTAGCTTTAACACTGGATCTTCAATACCGCTAAGTTGCTCTGGGTGTTCATCTAAAAAAGTGCGTAATTTTTTACGATCACCGCTTGCAAGAATGGCTTTGAGCTCATCAAAAGATTTTTTTGGTTCAGTAGTTTTTTTATCCACTATAGTGCTAGTTTGCCCAAAAGTGATGATAGTATTATAGATAGTTATATAATTTAGTCCCAGTGCCCAGTCGGCAGCATTTTTTCCAGTTTTGTCTCTTGCTGATGTGTCCGCTCCATTAGCTAGAAGCAGCTTAACAATCTCAATGTAATTGCGCGAAGAGGCATACATTAATGGCGTATATCCATTCCTGTCAACATAATTTATATCAGCTCCTTTTTTAAGTAGTTGCTGAACTAGATTAATATCACCTGTTGCAATAGCATAGTCAAGTGGGCTCGAGTTTTTATCTTTAACTAAATTTACATTCGCTCCATGCTTTATTAGCAAGGACACACTCTCTAGATAGTTAGAACTTACTTTTTTAAATGTAGTGACATCAACATGAATTGAATCGTAGTATTTGATACTACTATTGATTGCCTCTATTTTTTTGATACATCTATCTAGTTCAAAAGAGTTATTGATTTCAAAATTTGGATTAGCTTTTTTTAAAAGCAACATTTCCGTTACTGCTGGCTGACCACAAGAGTAGTGAAGTAACTGCGATGGTTCTGCCTTGTAATCAAGAAACAGTTTGAATTTTGACATAGCACTTTGCTCAGGAGAATATTCTATATTTACAAGACCTTTAAGAGATTGATTTATATCTGCGCCTTCTTCAATTAACATCTTAAACATATCTTCTCTATTATGAAGAATAGCGAGTGCTGCGAGTGAAAAACCATTATATACCACATACGGAGCTCCCTGGATATAACTCGGAGAAACTCCCTTGGCAAGCTCACTTTTTAAAGTAACCATATCATTTTTTGTAATTGCCTCTACCGAAGGACTCATCATCGGAGCACACCCAGAGAAGAAGATAGCACCCATCACAAATAACATTATCAAAATATTTTCTTTCATAATATCACACTCCTCGCATAGACAAACAGTTAAGATTTAGATTGTATTTTAACAATATCTAGAGCTATAAAAATTAAATCTACTGTATATTTTCAAGCAAAATAACATTTACAAAAGTACCACTACTTAGATTTCCATCATCTTCGCCACTTATCATCAGAGCACTTGAATTTAGCATATTTGTAAGAATCGCTGAGCTTCCAACTTTTTTATCTTTAAAATTTATAAAATATTCGCCATCTAAAATCTCCACATTGCACGCCGTGAACTCTGTTAATTTGCTTCTTTTATTAAAATCCTCGCTCAGCTTTGCTTCTATTATTTTATATACACTTTCTCTACCAAGCATTTTGGCAATAAGCGGAAGAACATATAGTATGGCGGTAACAGTTGAGGAGTAGGCAAATCCAGGAAGAGCTAAAATAAATTTATCTCCTCTTTGTGCCACTAAAACATGCTTACCAGGCTTTATTGCGACACCCTTGTAGATAACCTCAGCACCAAGACGAGGGATGATATCTTTTACAAAATCATAATCACCCACACTAACGCCACCAGTACTTACCAATATATCAGCACAAGCAAGAGCATTTTCAAACGACTGCATTATAGAAGTTTTGTCATCGCCTACGGTTCCAAGCTGGATAGACTCTGCCCCTGCTTGTTCAAAAAGAGCACACAAAGTATAGTTGTTTGAGCTTCTGATTTGTGCTGAGTTATCACTGCTTACACCCAGATCAAGGATTTCACTTCCAGTTGAGACAACCGCAACACGAGGCTTAAGTGCAACTTTTACCATCACTTTATTGAGTGATGCCATTACCCCAATTTCCACAAAACCTATCTTTGTACCTTTTTTTATTAGCACATCACCAGCTCTGAATCCTTCGCCAATAGGGCGAACTGATGAACCTTTTATAACACCCTCGTTTATGATAATTGTTCCATTTTCAACAACCACATTTTCTATCTGAATCAAAGTGTCTGCGCCATGAGGCATCATAGAGCCTGTAAAAGTCTTTATACACTCGCCACTTTTAATAGCTCTCTTTTCTTCATGCCCTGCTGGATTATCTCCAAGAATTAGGATGGATTTATTTTGTAAATCAGCGTGAATTACGGCATATCCATCCATTGAGGCTGTTGGGAATTGAGGATCATTAAACTGGGCTACCATATCCTCTGCCAAAACTCTTCCCAAAGATGAGCTAAGTGCAATACTTTCATATCTATTAGAATTTACCTTTAGCAAATTCAACATATCTTGACTTGTTTCATAAGATAATAGACTCATTTTAAAAATCCTTAATTTTATTGCATGCCCTCAAGGAACACCTTGCAAAATGAAGGAAGCCTCCACTTGCTAGTCCCGCCTAGAAACAAAGTCCCCAGACTCCGCTTGCGCCGCTGTGGCGACTAAATGGGCAAAAAATGCCATTATCTAGCGTTTCTAAAATATGACTTACTCTTTAAGATAATAAGCCACTCCCTTTTATAGCAGTTGAGCGCTCAAGTGCATAAACTCTTTTACCATCTATAATATCATACTTCCAAATGGGCGCAGATGCTTTAAAATCCTCTACAAACTCATCTATAAACTCTAGCGCAACACGGCGTTTGGGCGAAAAAACTGCTGTGATATATGAGGATTCATGAAGCATAACATCGCCCTTTGAGTGAGCCATTTTTATAATAGCACCCTTCTCTTTCGCTTTTTCTTGCCAAGCATCAAACCAAGAGTTCAGTATCGGCTCATAAACATCAAAACTAAGACCATCAATTCCACCTTCACTTCTAACTGTTCCAACAAAAGGGATATATGCTCCATAATTACTTTTTGCTTCATCTTCGTACCATTTTTTTAAAATAGCAGGAACATCAAGCGCTCCCTCACATAGGTACAACACTCATCAACCCCCACAAACAGGTGGTAAAAGAGATACTTTGTCGCCACTTTTTAGTTCAATATCTCTGCTACTTACAAGAGTATCATTTACTGCTACCGCCGAATTTTCTAACCACTTTTGCATCTCTTCATCATCTTTGAGTATTTTTGCTAACTCGTTTAAATTTGTAATATTTAGTTCCAATGGCTCTTTTTGGATTGGACCTAAAAATTCTACTCTTACCAAAAGTTGCTCCTATTTTTTTGTTGATTATATCTCAGATTAACTAAAGCATGTATAATAGCGCACTTAATCATATAGATAAAAAGAGAAATAATGACAATTTTTGATTCAATAATTTTAGGCATCGTAGAAGGATTTACGGAATTTTTACCAATCTCTTCAACTGGGCATCTAATCGTTTTTAGTGAACTTTTAGGCATAAAACAGACGGATGTTACAAAAGCGTATGAGGTTATCATTCAATTAGCTGCGATTTTGGCGGTGGTTTTTAGCTACAGAGATAAATTTACATTTAAAAAGATAGATTTGTGGAGCAAAGTTTTTTTAGCATTTCTTCCAATTGGAACAGTTGGTTTTATCTTTTCCTCACAAATAAAAGAGCTCTTTAGCATAAGCATAGTTGCAATAATGTTCATTGTTGGTGGCATTGTATTTTTAATTGTAGAGAAATTTTTTATCGATGAGAATAGCCATTTTACGACCGATGTGGAGAGCGTGACTTTCAAGCAGGCTATGATAATTGGCTTTGCACAAGTGCTAGCACTCATTCCAGGGACAAGCAGAGCTGGCTCAACTGTTGTCGGTGCTCTTTTAGTTGGACTAAACAGAAAAACAAGTGCGGAGTTTAGTTTTTTACTAGCTTTTCCAGTTATGTGTGCTGTTTCAGGATATGATCTGCTAAAACACTACAAAGAGTTTAGCGATGCAAATCTCATGGTTTTGGCAGTTGGGTTTGGTATCTCTTTCGTCGTTGCATATCTGACAATCAAGCTTTTTTTGAAATTCTTAGACAAATTTACATTTGTCTCTTTTGGCGTATACAGAATCCTTTTTGGGGCTCTGCTTCTATTTTACTTTAACTAATTGGAATAAAATTTGCTTGATATTACTCAAATAGTTTCAGGAAGAGATCATGAAATCAACTCAAACAATAAGTTCAAAATTAGATTTTTTTTTCAAAAAAATTGAGATAAATTTTTTGAAACTAAGCAGTAGATTCTTATAGACTATAATTTAATTAATCAAGCGTTGCTATGACTTTTAACTATTTCACATCTTAGAAGTGATATTTTCTATAACTATCTTGGCTAAACAGAGAGCCTTTGATCTATGTGAAAGTTTCTCTTTTATCTCATCCTCTAGCTCCCCTAAAGTTTTATCATAACCATCAGGAACAAAAATTGGATCATATCCAAAGCCACTGCTTCCCCTTGCTTCACTCAACACAGTCCCATGCATCCAACCATGAACACTATACTCCCCATCCTTTGTGACAACCGCTATTGCCGCCGTGTAATGAGCTGGCGAAGAGAGAGCACCTTTTGCTTTAATCTCCTGCATAAGCTTGTTAAGATTATCTTTATCGCTTGCGCCTTCTCCACCATATCTTGCACTATATATTCCTGGTCTACCATCTAAAATATCTACGCTTATTCCACTATCATCAGCAATGACGACCGCATCTTCACATAAGAGCAATCTATTTTGCAAAGCTTTAAACACAGCTCGTGCTTTTATAAGCGCATTCTCTTTAAATGTATTGGCGTCCTCGATAATATCAAACTCTTCCATCAGTTCACTGTATGGCACAACCTCATGATCTCTACATTGCGCCTTAATCTCTTTGACCTTGCCTTTGTTTGAAGTTGCAAGTATTAACCTCATTTTTTATCCTTATTTTTCGCTTTAATTATATAATTTTTTATGTCACAAAGTTTGTGTAAATGTTTTTTCATTATAATTCACAAATTATATACTGTTTAAGGCAGAAAATGTTTAAAAAAATACTACCTCTCTCGGCAATTCTATCTCTTAGTTTTCTTGGTCTTTTTCTTGTACTTCCAGTTATTTCTGTATTTGCATTAGAATTAGAAGGTTCAACACCATTTTTAGTTGGTATGGTTGTTGGTGGATATGCACTAACTCAAGCTATTTTCCAGCTCCCTCTTGGCGCGTTAAGTGACAAAATAGGGCGAAAACCAACCCTGTTACTTGGTCTGCTTATTTTTCTTGTCGGCTCTTTAATTTGTGCTTTTTCTACAGATATTTATACTCTTATGGCAGGGCGTTTCCTCCAAGGTGCAGGAGCTATTGGCTCAGTTGTAACAGCTATGATATCCGATGTAGTTGCGGAAGAAATTCGTGGAAAAGCCATGGCTATCATGGGAGCATCAATTGCTCTTAGTTTTGCAGCCGCTATGGGCTTAGGACCTGTTATTAGTGGTAAGTTTGGTATAAGTTCACTTTTTTTTATTACAGCAACTCTAGCTGTTTTTGCAATTATCTTACTTTTTACAAAGGTTCCAACTCCTCCAAAAATTAAACATATATATCACGCAACTGCTAAAAAATCTGATATTTTAAAGAATCCAAATCTCTTAAATATGATTGTTATTAACGCTATGCAAAAAGCTCTTATTACAGTTGCTTTTGTTCTGATTCCAATCGTATTAACAAAAGATTTTGGGTGGCAAAAAAATGAACTCTGGATGGCCTATGCACCAGCTATGCTTCTTGGACTTGCTGCGATGGGTCCGGCAGCTGTGTTTGGAGAGAAGCATAATAAACCAAAACAGATATTTCTTTTATCGATTCTTCTTTTTATAGGGGCATTTTTGATTATGGGACTTACAGCTTCTAGCACTATTTTTGTTGTAGGTGTAGTTATGTTTTTTATAGCCTTCAACATGATGGAGCCTTTAGTTCAGTCAATGATTACTAAATTTGCAAAAGTGCATCAAAAAGGAGTAGCAATTGGTACTTCAAACTCTGTGGCTTATTTTATGACATTTATTGGTGGAACTTCAGCAGGACTATTTTTAGGCATAAGCGACAGAGCGACTATCGGGGTTTCGGTTGCTATTATCGCCGCTATATGGTTTTTATGGACACTTAAATTACAAAACCCACTTAAATACTCTCACCTATATTTAGCGCAAGATAGTGTTGATTTGAACAAGTTAGAAACACTTGAAAATGAACATATTGCAGAGTGGTATATAAATCAAAGTGAAAATATTGTTGCAATAAAATTCCTCAAAGATGCTTTGAGTGGAGATGAGTTAACAGCTAAAATATCAAAAAGTAGTTAGAAACTCTAGTGTGCGAAATTCAGATAGTTTTTAAAACTATCTGAATAATAAAAAGATTAATTTTTCTGTGGTGTTACATATAGGTTAAAATAACGACCCTCAAACTTTGGTGGTTTATCCATAACAGCCACATCTTCTATCATGTGCCAAACTCTCATCAAAACATCTTTTCCTGCTTCAGGATTTGACATCTCACGACCTTTTAGAAATACACGAAACTTTACATGTTTGCCCTCTTCCAAAAACTCTTTAGCATGTTTTACTTTATAGTTAATGTCATTTTCAGCAATTTTTACAGATAACTTAATCTCTTTTACATCAATTTTAATCTGATTTTTCTTCTGCTCTTTAAGTTTTCTCTCTTCTTGATATCTATATTTACCATAATCCATAATCTTGGCAACAGGAGGCTTTGCAGTTGGAGCAATTAGAACTAAATCTAAACCTAATTCATTTGCTTTATCCATAGCTACATCTATAGAAACAATTCCTAAAGATTCTGCTCCATCTATATTACAACGCACTTCTGGCACACGGATATCGTCATTCATTATGACTTGGTCTTTTTTAGTCAAAAATTTACCTCATTTATTTTAGTTTGAATAAGCTTTAGAAATTCCTCTTCGCTTATGTTGTACTGTTCCCTTGTTCTACGGTCACGAATAGAAACTCTGCGAGACTCAACCTCTTCATCGCCTATAATGGCGAGCATTGGCACTCTTGTTTTTTCTGCTGTTCTTACTCTTTTGTTTAAAGAGTCATTTTTAGAGTAGATTTCACTATCTGCCCCTAAATCTATCAGTTTATCTGCTAACTCTTTAGCGTAATCGTTGTGTGGTTGGGCTATTGGAACGATTGCAACTTGAGTTGGAGCGATAAACATTGGAAACTCTCCAGCATAATGCTCCGTTAATATACCAATAAAACGCTCAAATGAACCTAAAATTGCTCTATGAATCATAACGGGTTGAATTTTGTCATTATTCTCACCGTTGTACTCAAGCTCAAATCTTGAAGGTAGGTTAAAATCCAGCTGAATTGTCCCGCACTGCCACTCTCGCCCGATTGCATCTGTTATCTTGATGTCAATTTTAGGACCGTAAAAAGCTCCGCCTCCCTCATCTATCTCATAAGCAAGACTGTTTTTATCCATTGCATTTTTTAGTGCCTGTGTAGAAATTTCCCACACTTCGTCACTTCCAACCGCTTTTTCTGGCTTAGTTGAGATCATCATTTTATAATCGAAATCAAAAGTCGACATAATTTTATCAACAAAATCAACAACTTCTATAATCTGCTCTTCAATTTGATCTGCTCTACAAAAAATATGCGCATCGTCTTGAGTAAACTCTCTAACACGAAACAGTCCATGAAGTGCACCAGTCATTTCATGACGATGAACTACACCATACTCAAAATATTTTAGTGGCAGATCACGATATGAGTGCAAATCTTCTTCATAAACTTTTATGTGTCCAACGCAGTTCATAGGTTTTACACCAAACTCCACATCATCTATATTTGTAAAATACATATTTTCGCCATAGTTTTGGTAGTGTCCAGATGTCTTCCAAAGGTCTGAACGAAGCATCTCTGGACCACGAACAGGCTCATATCCGCGTTTTCTGTGAGCTTTAAAAAGAAGAGACTCTAATCTTGCACGAAGCCTGCCACCTGCTGGAAGCCAGATAGGAAAACCAGCACCTACTTCCTCACGAAATGTAAAAAGTTTCATCTCGTTGCCAAGTTTTCTATGGTCTCTTTTCTCAGCTTCAGCCATTTGGTCTAAATACGCTTTTAGCGACTCTTTGTCAGCAAATGCGATTCCATATATGCGAGTCAGAACCTCATTTTTAGAATCGCCGCCCAAGTAAGCACCTGAAATTTTTGTAAGTTTAAAGTATCTTATTAATCCAATATTTGGCAGGTGAGGTCCACGACACAAGTCTTCAAATGCACCTTGCTTATAGATAGAAACTCTTTCGCTCGGGATTCGCTCCATTACTGCTAGTTTTAGATGATCATTTTTAAACTTCTCTTTTGCTTCGTCCATAGAGATTTCGTATTTTTCAATATCATATTTTTTCTTGGCAAATGAGAGCATCTCTTTTTCTATCTCTTTTAAATCGCCCTCGCCTATCTCGTGAGAGGTTTTAAAATCATAATAGAATCCCTCTTTTACGGTTGGTCCAACATAAAACTCCGCATCAGAATAGAGAGATTTGATGGCCTGTGCCATAAGATGGGCTGTTGAGTGACGAAGAATCTCTAGTGAGTCTGGAGAATTATCTAAGTGAATCTGCTCACCCTCAAACCCAAGCTCTTTTGCTGTTTGTAAATCAATAATTTCGCCGTTATGTTTTATTGCTATTGCGTTCAAAATATATATTCCTATCTTTTTAAAGTTCTGTTTTTAAAATTGCGCCATTTGAAGCGTTTGAAACTAAAAGCTGATAGCGTTTAAGCCATTTTGATTTAACTTCATTTTTATAAGGCTTATAATTTGCTTTTCTTTTTGCTATGACATCATCACTAACATTCAAGCGCAATAAATGATTATCAGTATCTAGCTCAATCTCATCGCCATCTTCAACAAATGCAATCAAACCACCCTCAGCAGCCTCAGGAGAGACATGCCCGATGCTAGCGCCTTTTGTGGCACCAGAGAAACGACCATCAGTTATAAGAGCTACACTATCACCAAGTCCCATTCCTTGAATAAGCGCAGTAGGAGCGAGCATCTCTTGCATACCAGGTCCACCTTTTGGCCCCTCATAGCGGATAACTACTACGCTTCCAGGTTTTACTTTATGACTCATTATTCCAGTAATCGCTTCTGGTTGAGAGTTGAAGCAGATTGCTTTGCCTTTAAATTGTCTCATATTTAGCTCGATTCCAGCAGTTTTTACAACTGCGCCCTCGGTTGCTAAATTTCCAAAAAGAATAGAGAGTCCACCAATCTGAGAGTAAGCATTTTCATTTCTGTGAATAATCTCTTCATCTAAAATTTTAGCATCTGCTATTCTCTCACCTAATGTTTCACCCGTAACAGTAGGATTATCAAGATAAAGAAGTCCGCCTCTTCTGCTTATCTCTTTCATAACTGCATTAACACCACCGGCTTTGTCTATGTCATCCATATGAACAGTTGTTAATGATGGAGATATTTTAGCGATGTGAGCGACATTGTCAGCTATTTCATTGATTTTTTCAATTTTATACTCAACACCAGCTTCTCTTGCGATTGCCAACATATGAAGAACAGTATTTGAACTTCCACCCATCGCCATATCTACGACAAATGCGTTGTGAATAGCTTTTTCGTTTAGTACATTTTTCAGATTATACTTACTATCATCAGCCTTTGCCATCTCAACAATTCTCTTAGCAGCCGCCTTGACCATCTCTATTCGCTTAGGTGTCATAGCTAAAACAGTGCCGTTTCCAGGAAGCGCAATTCCCATCGCTTCACAAAGAGTGTTCATAGAGTTTGCTGTAAACATGCCAGAACAACTTCCACCGCTTGGACATGCATTGCACTCTATCTCATACAACTCTTCATCTGTCATTTTTCCTTCAGCGTGCTGACCAACAGCCTCAAAAGCAGTTGATAAATCGATAGGCGTACCATCTTTTTTATGCCCTGCAGCCATTGGACCGCCAGAGACGAAAATAGTAGGAACATTAACACGAAGCGCTCCCATAATCATACCAGGGACAATCTTATCACAGTTTGGGATACAGATAAGCGCATCAAGCTTGTGAGCGTTCATAACAGTCTCAATAGAATCTGCAATAATTTCACGAGAAGGCAGAGAGTACAACATCCCGTCGTGCCCCATAGCAATACCATCATCAACGCCAATGGTGTTAAATACAAATGGAACTCCACCAGCCTCGCGAATTGCCGCTTTGACTATTTCACCATACTCATGTAAAAAGAAATGCCCTGGGATAATATCTATATAACTGTTTGCTATTCCGATGAATGGTTTGTCGAAATCTTCATCTTTAAGTCCAGTAGCTCTAAGCAGTGAACGATGCGGAGCTCTGTCAAAACCTTTTTTTATAGTATCGCTTCTCATAAAAATCCTTAATTAGTGGTGTTATTATCTTTATAAATATAGACGGGATTGTACCATTTTTTTCATTTTTTTTATAAAAGCTCTTTACAAACAAAAATAAAATAGCTATAATTCCGCTCACTTAAAAAATAAGTAACAAAAAATGCGGGAATAGCTCAGTGGTAGAGCACAACCTTGCCAAGGTTGGGGTCGCGAGTTCGAACCTCGTTTCCCGCTCCATAAATAAAAAATAAAAAAAAGATATCCGATATCTTTGAAAAAACCCAAGCCCGGGTGGTGAAATCGGTAGACACAAGGGATTTAAAATCCCTCGCTCGTAAGGGTGTGCCGGTTCAAGTCCGGCTTCGGGCACCATTATTATAAATTATTGTTGAAACTGGTGCCATCGCCAAGTGGTAAGGCCGCAGCCTGCAAAGCTGCTATCCCCAGTTCAAATCTGGGTGGCACCTCCAATTTTATAGTAACTTCTTTACAAATGTGGATCTTTGGCTGAGTTGGTCGATAGCACCGGTCTTGAAAACCGGCGAGGGTTATACCTCCCAGAGTTCGAATCTCTGAGGGTCCACCATTTTTTAAACACAATCCCATGCTTTGCAGAAATTATTCATAACTAATCACTATATCAATTTATATTCCCTTTAGAGCAATCAATATTCTCTTCTCTCAATTTAGCAAGGTAAAAATAAATAATTTTTCAATTAAAACACCAAAAAATTTAAATATCCTCCTCTAAAAAAATATACTGATATAAATTTAAAATTATAAGAATATAAAGCAAAAATACTTTTATAGTAGAGTGACAATTGCTTTGTTAAAATAGTTTATTGTAAACAGGAGGACTAATGATATGAAAACAGCAATTTTTTATGGAAGCAGTACTGGAAATACCGAGAGTGTCGCAAAAAAGATTTTAAAAAAACTAGGCGGCGTAGAAGTTTTGGATATTTACGATATCTCAAGCACTAAAGTCGAGAAAATATCTGAATACGAAAAACTAATCATTGGCTCACCTACTTGGGGTGATGGAGACCTTCAAGATGATTGGGAAAGTGTTTTTGAGAAGTTAAAAAATATTGATTTTGCAGGAAAAACAGTTGCTTTGTTTGGCTTGGGTGATCAAGAGGAGTATCCGGATAAATTTTTGGGTGCTATGTGGTTGCTTTATGAAGTAATTAAATCAAAAGGGGCAAAAATCATCGGAGAGTGGCCTGCTAGTGGGTATTATCACAATAACTCAAAAGCTCAAGATGGAGACCAGTTTGTAGGTTTGGCTCTGGATGAGGATAACCAAAGTGAGATGAGCGATGGTCGTATTGATGATTGGTGTGAGCAAATTCGTTCAGAGATACTTTAGCTAATAAAAATTATAAAATGGTGCCAACACAAAAAGTGTGGGCACCTTCTACTCATACAAAAAAGCCTACCTAAGGTTTAAGAAATCACTTTTTTTATCTTCTTTTTGAATTATACTCACCGAACAAGTCATTCCAGCTGCTAACACGAATCCTTTGGGGACGCTGTCTATATGTATCCGAACCGGGATTCGTTGTGCTAAACGCACCCAAGTGAAGGTTGGATTTACATTGGCTAGAAGTCTCTGATCTGTTACATTGTCTCTGTCTGAGATGCCACTAGCTAGGCTCTCGATGTGCCCTTGGATGATATATTTTGTTCCGAGCATACGCATCTGCGCCTTGTCGTTTATATGTAAAAGTGAGAGTTTGTTCTCCTCAAAATATCCATATATCCAAAAAGAGTCTTTTTTGATCATTGCCATATGACTCTCACCAGTTTGCACATAATCCCCTTTTCGTAGAAGAAGATTGCTCACCCAGCCATCACTTGGAGCCTTAACGCTTGAGCGTTCAAGATTAAGTTCTGCTGTCTCTATCTGTATTGCTGCTTCTTCATATTTTGCTTTGGCTATAGCAACTTCAAGTTTAGCATCATTTCGATTTTCCTCTGACATTACCTCATCACTAAGCCCTACTCGACGCTTATACTGATTTTGCTTCATCTCATGTTCTGCTTTTCTTATCTGAGCGAGAGTCTTAGCCTCAGCCAAGGCGTGCTCAAATCTTACTTTATCAATTTGAAATAGTAAATCGCCTTTTTTTACAAATTGGTTATCAACAACATTAACGCTAGCTACAAGACCGCTCACATCAGGCGCTATCATTACAACTTCAGCGCGCACCCGTCCATCACGTGTCCATGAGCTATTCATATAGTTGTTCCATAGCTTGAGTCCAAGAAAAAAAGCAAGACCAACCACACTAAGCGTGATAATAAGGCGTAAAATTTTAAAAAGTCTGTTTTTCATAAGTTCCTCAATGATAAATAGTTAAACATGCTAATGTAAAAAAACAGACAAAAAGAGCCATTTTAAAAAGCCCTGGATGCCAGACATGACGATAGATGCCAGTGTCGGTAATAATCCCATCAATTGCGATTTGCAAAATAGCCACAATTATAAAAATTGGCAACAGAGTAGGCATCTGAATACCATATAGTGTAATATCTAGCGGCATGAACCCTCCTTTGGCATAGGGATTGACACTCTGCTTAACAAAATAGTCCTAATAAGTGGGAGCTCCGCGACGATGTTAGCCTCTTGCTTGTGCTCTACATGTAGAGACTTTATTGCATTTTTTAGTGATTCCAGCAGGCTTTGCCTCAAAGCTTCTGTCGGTGCTTGAAAATATTGTTTGATCCCTTCTAGCGACTGGTTTATCATTTTAAACTCCCCATTTAGCCGATTTAGATTTTTTCTTACTCTTATAATCGCACCGCCTATCTCTAGAGTTGCCAACAGCCACTCATAAACAAGGCGGTTTGAACGAATATTGAGTTGTCCTTGCGTTGAAAACTGCTGTATCATATCTCGTCCCATGCTCTCTAGCGAGCCTCGCTGAAAATTTAAAGGTGCATTGCAAAGAAAAACAATCTGCCCACGCAAAACTTTTGCCACTCTTTTTTGCGATAGTGAGCATGACCAAAAGTTCACAAGCATATAAGCCGCACCTGCAAAACTAACTCCAAGTAAAGAAGCGATGGTTGTTTCCAGAAAAGTTGTTGGGTCGATTTTATAGTAAAGATCAAACGAGGTTTGCGACATAAATAAAAATACAAACCCCAAAGAAAATCCTGCCCATTTAGGTTTAGTCGTCATCCATCCGACAAACGCAAAAACGGGTGTGACAACAAGACTAAGAGTATAAGCATCTGTTGCAAATTCAGGCACTATATAAAAATCATACAAAGCCGCTACAAAAGCCGCACTCACAGCACCTTTTAGAAAATTTATCACGGCATCCAATGGTCTTGGAAGTGTACCAATAAGCAAGCCAATGACAACAGCCATTGTAATGGTGAGCGTGCCATATTTCCAGCCACTGAGTATCCAAAACGCCATCGTAATAAGCAATACGCCGCTTCCCCTAAGTGCTGCAAGAGTAACAAGCAGATTGTCTGTATGTGTTTTAAAACGCACAACTCGGCTTAGCTCTTTGGTCGCTTTGCCTGAGCTTTTGAGTCTGTAAAAAGCAAGATAACTGTTTGCATAAATAAAAAACTCATCCAAAATTCTTGTTATCAAATAGCCAGCAGAGCGAAATGCATCATACTCATCACTGCCAAAATGTGCTTCTAAACTGTTTTGTTGTTCTGTGAAACGAGAATGTATAATCTCCTTTAACTCTTTAAGCTGATTTATCATGCTATGAAAACCCTCTTCATCAAGATTTGAAACATTTTGGAGCACCTTCGCAAAAGGAGCATAAAGCTTTTTTAAATTATCAACAGTTTCATTAGAGGTGTGTAGTTCTATGTTGCCTACAATATTTTTGAGCGAATGAAATGTCGTTGAGAGATGCATAAACTCTATATTTAACTGCTCCAAATAGAGCCTATTTCTTTTGTCTATTGCACTCTCAAAAGCACTGTTGACTGCAACTGCATGTACTCCAACAACCCCGCTTGAAAACTTTACAACCTCTGCATCTTTCATATCTTGTGCCCCAAAGAGAGAGTTTTCGTCTACAAGTGATGCAAGGACGCTCTCAAATCTTTCTCTCTCGCTTGTAAGCAGCGAATCAGAAAGTTTTCTTGGGAAAAAAATTTCACTCACAACTGTCGCACATAGTATCCCAACCATTACCTCTGAGAAACGCGAAGTTGCAATATTAAATATCTCCATCGGCTGCTCGATAACCGGAAGTGCCACGATACATAAAGTGTACCCTGCCAAAACAAAACCGTACGATTGAAAATTTCTATACTTTACGCCCGCTGCAGTAGTGATACCAATCCAGATAGCAAAAAAGAAAATAAACCACATGGGCTCTTGCGCAAATGCTCCAACCATCAAAAACGAGACTACTACGCCAGCAATTGTTCCAAGTACACGATAATAACTTTTAGAAAAAACAAGACCGCTTTGTGGCTGCATGACAATAAATGTCGTAAAAATTGCTGTTCTAGGATCAGGTAGAGTGAGCATCATAGAAATCATCAAAGCAAGCAGAGCTGCAAGCGTTGCTTTTGCCATATAAATAAGCGTTGGCGCATCTTTAAGCAACCACTCTTTTGGTGCATTTTTCAGAGAAAAGATGAGCAGCGTGCCAAAGGGCGCTGTTTTACTTAATGACATTTTTATCCACCATATCAACATACCCGCCACCAAGTGCTTTAATTAAACGAACTTCAAGCAGAGCTTTTGTGTTGCTTAAATCAATACTGCCGAATTTAGTTAGTGTTGCTTCTCTTTTTGCTTGTAAATATGGTAACTTATTTGCAAGCTTTGCGCTGAACTTATCTTGCGCTATTTTTACATTAAAATCTTTTGCCTCAACCTCTTTTGTGTGCAACTCTATCTCGCTCTCTAAAATCTTTGTTTTTTTGAGTGTAGAGACCACTTCATTTGCTGCTTTTATAACAACATTGTCATAATCATTAACAGAGCTGTTGTAATCACTTGTGCGCACAGAGAGATTTGCTTTTCTCTCTCCGCCATCAAAAATAGGCAAAGAAAAAGCAACCCCAGCCGATGGAGCAAAAGAGCTATGACCAAAAAATTTACCTAAATCAAAAGAGATAAGGTTTGTCATCGCCGAGAGGCTTATATTTGGATAGAACTGAGCCTTTGCATTTTGGATATTTTGATCCTTGCTTAGCACGATATATTTTTGCACTGCAATATCCGCTCTGTGTGCGATGAGGTTTAAAAGTATCTCTTTTGGCAGAGGAACTTCAATGCTTTTTATGTTAGGAGAACTCCATTTATCCGCGACTGATGGCATAAATCCTCCAAGCATTGCGATGGCTTCCCTTTTTGCTTCGATGGAGCGCTTGATGCTCTGCACTTCTTGATTGAGCTTTGCAATTTCAGATCTCTTAGTGTTAAACATCACTGCATCACTAAGTCCACTTTTCAAACTTAAAAGGTAAATATTTTCCTCTTGTTCTAGCAATTTTTTCACTTCATGGAGCAGTTGAACTCTTTTTTCATCAAAATCCCATGAGAGATATATTTCACAGATTGTAGTTGAAAGAAAAAGCTTTATCTCCTGTATATAGGTTTTTTGAGCCATTGCGCTATATTTTGCTGAGAGAATTTTTGAGTCCCTTGAACCCCAAAAATCAAAATCATAGTTTAGAGACAAGCCTGTTTTGTATAGAGTTTCAGTCCCTCCACCTAGAGGTGGTGGAAAGATGTAGTTTTCACTAAAGCGTTCGCGCGAGATGCCTGCATCTGCTGAGATACTCGGCAGATTGCCAGCTTGTTTGGATGCGATAATGCTATTTGCCTGAGCGTATTTTGCCTCAATACTTTTTATGCTTGGGGAGCTACTAAGTGCAAAATCTATGATCTCATTTAATTGCGAATCACCATAATCTTTGTACCAATCAACTTTAAGTTTTACTCCATCAGACATCACAACATTTTTTTCAATATCATCTTTTATATTGAGCGCTTGCAGAGGTTTTTGCATCTGGATTTTCGGCACACAAGCACTAAAAAACAGAAGAGGCAACAGCAATAACAGTGTTAATTTTAGATTCATTTTCCATCCATAAATTTTCGTCATTATATTTGTTTCAAAACTATTATTCCATACAAAAAAACACTCAATAATTCACATTATTTGCTATAAAAATTCTTTTTTCTTGCTATAATAAATATTATGAAAAAAGACACAGCACTTCTTAGAACAAAAGTTACAAATGATTTGATGCACTATATCTACGAAAATATTGATTCGCAAATCAACCTAGACACTCTAAGCGAAGATTTCCATCTCTCTAAGTTTCATTTGCACCGTATTTTCAAACAAGAGTTTGACTCAAATATCTATGAAACCATAAAATCTATACGACTTCAAAAAGCATCAAATCTTCTTATCACAAACAAGAACTCTACTATATCTGAAATATCTTCGACATGTGGATATGGCTCACAAACCTCTTTCATCAGGGCTTTTAACGCGAGATTTGGAATGAGTCCAAAAAAGTGGAGAAAGGGGGGATTTATAGAGTATTCAAATAAAATTATAAATGAAGTTCCAAAAGAACTTATTTCAAACAGAGACTACTCAAAACTCTTGCCTATCATAAAAAAAATGCCCTCTGTCACAGTTTATTATATTCGCCATCATGGTTATAGTGAAGAGATAAAAAAATGTTGGCAGAAACTGCAGACCTTTATTTTAAGTAACAATATACAAAATTACTCACAAATAGCGATATATCATGACAACCCTATTATAACTCCACTAAAAGATTGTAATTATGTTGCCTGCTTATCCATAGAAGATACTCAAAACATGAGCAAAATAAATCTTCCTTCTTTTGAATTAAACGCTGGAGTCTATGCGGAGTTTAGCGCAAAGGGGTACAATGACGATATCCTAAAATTAGTACAGTGGATTTATCATGAATGGCTTCCATCAAGCGGTTATGAGACCACAAACAAACCGCCTTTTCTCATCTATGACGAAAATAATTTTTTAAATGAAGATGGTTTTTTCTCGCTTAAATATTACATACCGATAATACTTGCCTGATTTGATTTAGCAATAGATTATAAAAAAAGATTTGTAGAGTTGGATGGATAGAGCTCTAGATGCGTCAAGTAGAGCCTCAAATCAAACTCTACTTGATGGTAAGATGGTTGCATATAGACACAGAGTTTATAAAAAGCTTTGTTGTGCTCTTTCTCTTTAAAATGAGCTAGCTCATGAACTGCTATCATCTCCAAAAACTCCTCTGGCAGAGCTTTAAACATTGATGATATTCGTATCTCATTTTTTGCTTTTAGCTTAGCGCCTTGAACTCGCGAGATGAAATGATGGGTTCCTAGCGCGCTACTCACAACATCCATTTTCCCATCATAAAGCACTTTACTAAGTGGATTTGACTTTTTCATATGCTCATTTTTTAGATTATTTATATAACCAAAGAGCGTTTTATCCGTCTTATACGAATGCAGATTTTTATATTTGCCTTTAAGATAAAGACCAAGTTTTTCTTGCTCAACCAGCGCCCTAACTTGATTTTTTGTGACCTCTGGATAGTGGTTGATGTATCTATACATTTTTAAATCCTATAGCAGAGCTCTTAGTTAGAGAATCCAAACGGAGAATTTTTTGCCTTTGATTTTTCCATTTTTTAGCTTCTCATGAGCATAATCTACTTCACTTGCTTTGATTGCAACATAACTCTGTCTATCATAAATATCTATTTTCCCAATAGAAGCGCCCTCGAGTCCAGCCTCACCGGTCAGTGCGCCAAGCAAGTCGCCAGCTCGAACTTTATCTTTTTTCCCACCCTCTATAACAAGCGTTATGTTAGTAGGTTTCATCTCAAACCCATTCATTGATTTGAGCTCTGATGCGTCTTCAAAGAGTGGATTTCTGCTTTTGTATTCGTTTGCATTTTGCGCTTCATTTGGAGTGTAGAGTGTAAAAGCGAGTCCTTCTGCTCCAGCCCGTCCTGTCCGTCCTATTCTGTGAGTATAAGTCTCGCTACCATGAGGTATATCATAGTTGACAACCATAGAGAGCTCTTTTATATCTAAACCTCTAGCCGCCACATCTGTTGCAACTAACACTCTACAACTTTTGTTAGCAAACTGAACTAATACATCGTTTCTCTCATACTGCTCTAAATCCCCATGAATAGAGAGTGCGTCTATCTTTTTTGTTTGTAGTGTGTTAGCGATTTCATCGGCTTCAGCTTTTGTGTTACAAAAAACTATGGCATTATCTGGAGAGAAATTGCTAAATATTTTTACCAATACCTCTAGTTTTTTACCATATTCAACCTCATAAAATCGCTCTACTATTTTGTTACCGCTCTCGGTCGCGGTTGTTTTTACGGTTATAGCGTCGTTTTGGATAGATGCACTAACGGCTAAAATCTCCTTGCTGTAAGTAGCCGAGAAGAGAAGAGTTTGTCTCTCTTTTGGCACAAATGTCAAAACCTCGTTTATCTCTTCACTAAATCCCATATCGAGCATTCTGTCCGCTTCATCAAGCACTAAAGTATCAACATCAGAAAGCGAGAGCGAATCTTTTTTCAGATGCTTTAAAATCCTCCCTGGAGTTCCGACGATGACGTGCGCGCCATGGCGGAGTGAGCCTAACTGTGGACCAAAAGCAACTCCACCGCAAAGTGTTAAAATCTTAACATTATGAGTAGCGCGAGCGAGCATACGAATCTCTTTTGCAACCTGATCAGCTAACTCTCTTGTCGGGCAGAGGATAAGAGCCTGAACTCTAAATTTTTTAACTTGGAGTTTATGAAGCAAACCTATGCCAAACGCCGCAGTTTTGCCACTTCCAGTCTTTGCCTCAGCAATAACATCTCTACCCTCTAAGATATACGGCAAACTTTGAGCCTGAATTTCAGTCATCTCTGCGTAGCCAATATCTTTCAAATTATCTAGCATTTCAGCAGAGAGAGGAAGTGTTTTAAACTCTTTTGTATTCATAAAATCCCTTTGTTTTAAAAAAATATACTACTATTTACGATGCGCAATAATACTATATGTTACCTATTGTCCTTATTTTTTTGTATAATCCAATAAAAAAGAGAATATATGTTTGAACTGTTGTATCTTATCGTTGGAGTGGCGTTTGGCGCTCTGGCTGTCTGGGTTTTAAGTGTTAAAAATTTAAGAGATCTGCTTGATAGAGAAGTTGTGAACTCCTCAGCGCTTCATAGTCAAAATAGTGTTTTAAGTGAGCGGATAAATGGCTTAAATGAGAAATTTGAAGCGCAAATGGCTCTGGAAAAAAGAGCAAACAGTGAAAAAATAGAGCTTCTTGAGAAAAACAAAGAACAGATGAAACTTGAATTTAAAGAGATTGCAAACAAGATTTTGGAGTCAAATTCGCAAAAATTCTCCTCGCAAAATCAAGAGAGTATCAGCAAGATTATTGCTCCAATGAAAGAGCAGTTTAATGAGTTCAAGAAGCAAATAGATGATGTTTACATAAAAGAGGCAAAAGATCGCTCGATGCTTCAAGCTGAGATAAAAAGTATAAAAGAGATAAACCATCAAATGAGCAGAGATGCAAATAGCCTCACAAATGCCCTAAAAGGCGAGAGTAAAAAGCAGGGTGTTTGGGGTGAGATGATTTTAGAGAGCGTTCTTAGTCACTCTGGTTTACGCGAGGGAGTTGAGTTTGATAGAGAGGTTAGTCTTGAGCACGAGAGTGACGGGAGCAGATTTCGCCCTGATGTTATAGTGCATCTCCCAGATGGCAGAGATATTATAATAGACGCAAAAACCTCTCTAAGTGCTTATGAGAAGTACGCATCTGCTGAGGATGAAGAGCAAAAAGAGGCATCTTTAAAAGAGCATATCGCTTCAATGAGAAGACATATAAAAGAGCTTAGTCAAAAGGATTATGCGAATCTAAAAGGTGTTGAGACACTTGATTTTATCTTTATGTTTGTACCAATCGAGAGCGCTTTGCTTGCGGCGCTAGAGTATGATAACACACTTTTTGATGAGGCGTTTAAGAAAAATGTTATTCTAGTTGGACCAACGACTTTGATGGTGTCGCTGCGCGCAGTTGAGAACACTTGGAAGTATGAGCATCAGCAGAAAAATGCTCAAGAGATAGCAAAAAGGGCTGGACTACTTTTTGATAAATTTTCAAGTTTTATAGATAGCGTGGACAGACTTGGAAAGCAGATTGTAACGGTTCAAAAGACCTACGATGAGGCGTTTTCAAGGCTTCATAGCGGAGCAGGAAGCATAACAAGTCAGTTTCAAAAACTAGAGCAGCTGGGTGCCGCAACCTCTAAAAAGTTACCGAATCATGTTACTAAACAGCTTGAAGAGTAGTTGATTTTAGTGGGATGATTATATAATCCTAAAGAATTTTAAAATATGGAAAAAAGAAAATGCAAGAACTAGAAACAGTAGAAGAGCTAGAAGAAGAGCTAGAGGCAATCTTAGCGAAAATAGATGGCATCGAAGCCCTAGTCTATGAGCAAAAAATGGACGCTTACGAGGGTTTTGTGGAGTCTGATAAATACAAAGATAGAGTTATAGAGCTTGGCTACAAACTCAAAGCATTAGGCATAGATATAACAAGAGAGCAGTAGTTTTCTTGTTGATTAGCGTATTATTAAAATAAGTAAAAAAGGGTTTAAGATGTCGAAACAACCAACCATACTAGAGCAATTTCGCTCTTTTTATTTTCAAAACAACTTTAGTGATTTTGAACAAGCTATTGAGTATTTTTCTGTTTTTGGAGGAATGGGCTGGAGTGTTGATGTCTCAAAATCACTTGAAGAGATTATTGAGAGTAAGGTTTTTAAAAACTACACCTACATTCATGGCGATATTACAAAAATAACCCAAAGCGATAAGACTACACACTCCCTGCTAAGTGGCATTGCTATGGGTGATCGTAGAGTTCACTCCGCGCTAAAGCGAGCCAGAATCAACAGAAATGATGCAAATAGTGCCATAGAAGCACTTGCTAAAAGAAGTTTTATAACAACAGAAAACTCGCTTGAAGCTCCGCCACAATCAGAAGATAGCATTGATGAGAAGATAAATTTCTCTTCTCCTTTTATGAGGTTTTGGTTCTCATTTGTATCGCCGTATTTTAAAACCATAAAAGAGGGCGACTACAAAGAGGCTAAAGAAGCTTTTGTAAACCGTAAACAGGGGCTTTATGAACTAACATTTTTAAAACTCTCTATGGAGCTTATGAAAAAGAGTTTTACGGATGATGCTATCGTTGAGATGGGGAGTTATTGGGATAGAAACAGCGAGATAGAGATTTTGGCAAAAACAGCATCTGGTAAAATAGTTGCTGGAATATGCAAATACTCAAACTCCAAAGCCAAAAAAAGTGAACTTGCTAAACTAAAAGAGCAGTGCTCGTTGGCTGAGTTAAATCCAGATATCTGTGTGATTATCTCAAAAAGTGGTTTTACGAATGAGCTAAAGACGCAAAAAAGTGCAGAGTTAAGATTACTAACACTTAAAAATTTTAAAATTCTTGTTGAGGATTTAAGTCAGAGAGATTTGATTGAGAGCACTGGAAAGAGATATTAAGCCACCGCTAAGAGTCTAAACCCTTAGCGAAAGTCATAAAAAGTTTAGAAGCGAACCATCATACCGGCATAAAAGCCAGAAAATTCTACATTTGCTTTCACATCAACACCGCTTTCATCAATATCAATTTTTTGAGTTCTGTATCCAATTTCAACAGCAGGCTGAACAACAGGAACGAAATCTAGCGTATAATCTACCTTTGCCCTAAAATCATAAACCGTCGAGTTGCCTGTTGTCAAATACTTTATATCTGATTCAATTCCAATATTTGTAGATGGAATTTGAACTCTTGCTCTTGCATAAAGAAGAGGAACAGCTAGCATTGCACTATCACTATAACCGGTAAAAGCGCCAGATGGAGCAGCTCTATACGAGGCATCTAGAATCTTAATATCAACTCCCAAATCAAGAGTAATCCACGCCGTGTTATCTAAGATATTATAGTAAGGGATAATATCGTACTGTTTTATATCATATGACAGGGTTGTTGTGGCTACTCCGATATTGAAATCTTTAAATTTACCAGTTGCCGCACCATCATCTTTTACAGATGTATACTCCAGTCTTAAGTTAGGAAGAATAGGAATCGGATGCTTAATCAACATCCAGACATATGGCTGAGTGCTATCTTTCTCATTTGATATATAGCTACCGTTTGCACCAGCATCAGTATAAGAAGCGGTTCCTTTTGAAGATTGCATCCACGCCCCAGCGCCAGCCTCAACTCTTGTAAAATCTGCGGACGCACTAGAAGCTAAAATCGCACCGCATGCCATTATGCTTAAAATTTTTTTCATTAGAACTCCAATTGTGTAATTTATATGATTATAACGGATTGAATTTATGAATAAACTTAATATTACCAGCCCTAAACAGAGCTTATGACTGGTAAAAAATTAGAAGGAGAGATAAAATGAGGTCATCACCTCATATGTAGTTTGTGGCGCAAAAGCACCGTTTTTAGATTGCCCGAGGGAGAATCGGCAACCTTGTGAAATTATCTTTTAGTTATGTCAGGAGTCACACATCATGTATCTTGCGAGCGAACAAGATACATAAAAATTTATTTTACTGCAGCGATTGCAGCGTCGTAGTTTGGTTCCTCAGTTATTTCAGGAACAATCTCTTTGTAGGTAACAACTCCTTGCTCGTTTACAGCAAAGATTGCACGACAAGTCACACCAGCAAGAACAGAACCACCAAGTAAAACACCATAAGCGTTAGCAAAATCTTTGTTTCTGAAATCTGAAGCAACAGTTAGCTTATCTATTCCCTCAGCTTGGCAAAAACGACCAGATGCAAATGGTAAGTCAAGTGAAACGATAGTAACTTTAACACCTTCCATTGAAGAAGCTTTTGCGTTGAAATTACGAGTTTCAGTAGCACATACACCAGTGTCCAATGAAGGAACAACGATGATAAGTTGTTTTACACCTTGTGCACCACCAACTACTACATCACCTAAACCAGCCGAGTTAACAACTGTAACTTCTGGAGCTTTATCACCAACATTTACTTGATTTCCAAGTAACTCAACATCTACACCTTTAAACTTTGTTGTTGCCATTTTTGGCTCCTTATTTTGTTTTTCTTGTTTGTTGAGAGAAGTATAATTTAAATCGGATAATATTACTCTTAATTAGAAAAAGTGTGTTTTCAAATAAGAAATTTTTAAGATTATATACTGCTTCTTGGAAAAACGACAAGCTCATCGAGACTACTAAACAACTTCTTTTCATACATCTCTAAAGACGCTCTTCCTATCATAGCGGCATTGTCTGAGCAAAATTTTAACTCACTTAAGAGAAGCTCTGCTTTGTATGGCTGCAACAACTCTTCTATATTCTTACGGAGATATAAGTTTGCACTAGCTCCGCCAACAATAGCAAACCTCTTTGGAGGAGTGTTTTTAAAATATTTTTTTAATTTTTGCACTATATGAACCGTTGCTATGTGCTCAAACGAAGCAGCAATATCCACATAATCAGCCTCTGTTGCCTTTTCAACTGCAAGCCTAACTGCATTTTTAAGTCCTGAGTATGAAAAAGCAATTAGTGGGGAACGAGAAAGTGGAACTGAAAAATCATATCTTTTTCTATTTCCATTTTTTGCTAAATTTTCTACTACAGGTCCACCTGGATAGCCAAGATTCATCATTTTGGCAACCTTATCGAAACTCTCGCCAAAACTATCATCCATGCTTTTAGCAACTGTTTTTATCTCAGTAAAGCTTTTTACTTCCATAACCTGCGTATGTCCACCTGAGACCAAGAGGACAGTAAGCGGGAATTGCTCCTCTTTTTCTATAAACAAAGAGTATATATGGCCAACAAGATGATTAACCCCAATCACTGGAATATCAAGCGCAACAGAGACAGCTTTTGCCATAGTTACCCCCTCCACAAGAGTCACGCTGAGTCCAGGAGTTGTTGTAACTGCAACCGCTTTAAGTTTAGAAAAATAACTCTCACACTCCTCTAAAATCTTAGGAAGCGCCTCTGCGTGAAGCCTAGAAGCGAGCTCTGGAACAACACCGCCATAAACCGAGTGCTCTAGTTCTTGAGAAATTTTCTTATGAAAAAGAAGTTTTTTTGTAGCAATCTCTGTTATAGCAACAGCACTATCATCGCAAGAACTCTCAATGCTTAGTATCAAAATTGACTCCTAAAATATTATTGCGAGATTATACAATAGTGTTCTTGTGGTTTCTAAAGATTATATGGGGGAAATAAAGAGAAATATAAAGAAAGCTCCGCTTATAAAAGCGAAGCTTTGTAGTTTTTTTAAGACTACTAGTTTGTAGGATAAATGTCCTGACTTGGATAGTTTGGCTTGCTAATTTGCGTACCTTTGTCACCTTGAGTATCATAGTGAACTATATTGTCAGCCTGGAGAGCACCTAATGTTAATGCGATAAGTAAAATAACTTTTTTCATTTTGTATCCTTTGGTAAGAGCGCATTACGCTCTAAAATTTTAAATCAGAGAAATTTTATCTGATTTAACTTTTAACGGTTATTTTCTTTTCACGCTACTTATTTTTCTTAAGCAAATTTTATGAATTAAGACAAAAAATCTCTTATTTCTCTATCTATCTCAAACACCTCATCTATGCACTTTGGAGGCACTTGAAATTTTTCATATATATCTAAAATATTTTTTGATATATTCATAAATCCTATTTTTCCACCCATAAAACTCTCAATTGAGGCTTCATTTGCTGAATTTATAACAACTCCCAATGCTGGATTTTTAAGGAGCTCATCTTTTATCTGCCAGATTGGATATCTCTCTTTTGTTATCTCTCTAAACTCCAAAGAGCCGATTTTTAGCAGATCCACATGAGGGAGTATATTTTCCTGCATCTTGTTATTGATTGCAAAAGCGATGGGGAGTTGCATATTTGCGTTGGCAAAATGAGCAGTGGTTGAGCCATCTTTAAAGTCTACAAGCGCATGAATTAGAGATTTTGTCTCTATGATAGCATCATATTTTCCCTCTCCAAAAAGCCATCTTGCCTCTAAGAGCTCAAACATTTTATTTACCATTGTCGCACTGTCTATAGTAATTTTTTGCCCCATTGACCAGTTTGGATGTTTTTGTGTGTCCGCTAAAGTTGCGTTTTTTAACTCTTTTATATCCCAATCTCTAAATGCGCCGCCGCTTGCCGTAATAATCATCTTCTCTACAGCTCTATCCTGCAATAGATACCAAAGTCCAAAATGTTCACTATCAATTGGCTGGATTCTGCTTACATCTATAAATGCACCGCAAGCAACCAGAGACTCTTTGTTTGCAAGAGCAACCTTTTTGCCAAGTGAAATAGCTTTTAGAGTTGGGCGAAGTCCTAAAAAACCAACGAGGGCATTTACAACAAGTTCGCTTTTGGAGTCTTCCATGACACTTAAAATAGCATCTTCTCCATAAAAAACATTGTTATGATTTACTTTTAAAACATCTTCTTTGTTGGCTACGACTACAACTTTTGGAGAGTGTTCTAAAATTTGCTTGTTGAGTAGAGTGATATTTTTTCCAGCCACTAAAACTTCAATTTGTATATTAAATCTTTTAGCAACTTCGAGTGTATTTACGCCGATAGAGCCAGTCGAGCCAAGCAGTATCAACTATACAAGTCCGCGAAGAAGAACGAGCATTATAATTGCGCCAAAAAGATAGCCGTCTATTCTGTCAAGCACACCGCCATGCCCTGGGAGCATATTTCCGCTATCTTTTACGCCAGCATCTCTCTTTAGTGCACTCTCAAATAGATCTCCAAAAATAGAGCTTAGAGAGACTAAAAAAGAGATGATAAATGCTGTGCCAAGAGTAGTTACGCTGAGTCCGACAAACATCCCGGCAAAAGTTGCAACAACTATTCCGCCAACAACTCCCTCTGCTGTTTTGTTTGGGCTAGTTGGACTAAATGGTGTTTTACCTATACTTTTACCGACCACATATGCACCAATATCACTAAGAGCAACGATTGCAAGAAGCCAAAGAAGAGATAACATGCCATGCTCTTGATACATTGTAAATATAAAGAGCATCCCAGCTGTCGGATAGATAAATGGAAGAAGATTTCTCCAAGTTCTATTTCTGTCATAAGCTACTCTGCTTGCATAAATTACGCCAGCTACAACAAAAAGGTCATCACCTTGAGGATAAACGCCTGCCACAAGCCATATTATAATGGCAAAAACAAGCAGAGCGTTGTCTTCTGTACCAAAAAGCTTCATCGCCTCTTTAAAAGCTAAAATATATATCAATCCGAGAAACAGCCATGTTAAAAAAAAGTTATTTATAAAACCAATAACAAAAACTCCACCAACAAGGGCTAAACCTGTTGTTATTCTCTCTTTTGAGCCAAAAAATATATCCATTACAGTTCCTAATAAGTGTTGCTATAATGATAACAAATCACACTTTAATATCTAATATATGCAGACGACTTTGTGTTGCTTCTTCTTTGTTCTCATCATTTTCTGGGTGCGTATGTTTTTTGCTTCTACTGTTTTCCTGCTCGGCCTCATTCTTTTCATGCTCACGGTCGGACGCCACTTGATGGTTTTCCTCCGCTGGACGAACCTCAAGCACTTTCTCGTCTTTCTCGCTTAGCGAAGCCTGAGCCATTACATTTTGCATATCGATACGATTATTGTGACTGTTTACAACCGAAGCTACATTGGGTATCTGCTGATTTGCATAAATAACGCCTCCAACTCCATCTATTGACATAGTATCTCCTTTGTAACTTTAATCTCTTGTATCTACCTCAATGGTTTTGTACTTATTGTAAAGTACATTCGCCCCGCTCTGTATAGTTACTTCTCTTCTGGGAGTATAATCGACTAAAAACTTATCTTTTTGAAACATTGTAAAATCAACGCACAACCTCGCGGCACCCTCTATGATATTTATGGGGATATTTTGCTTGTCGGTTGTAATGATGACATGAGTAGATGGCATGCCCTTCATATGCAACCAGATATCTTTAGCCTTGGCTCTTTTTAGTAGTTCAATGTTTCCTTTTTCATTTTTACCGACCCCTATCTTATATCCCTCTATCCAGAATATTTCTATGGAATCTTCACTTTTCACTTTTTTTGCTTGTGTATTTTTTGGAAAAAGAAGTGCTATTTTCGACATATCTTTTGCCTCTTTAACGGTGTGGATAAAAAGTTCTATATGTTTGATTTTCTCCTCTAGCGAGTTTTTTTCTATATGCAGATGCGCTGCTCTCTGCTTGGCTTTCTTGCTTCTCGTAAAAAGTGAATTTACCATCAAAGAGGTGGATGAAAACTCTTTTTGAAACTCTATTTGAACCTCGCTTCCATCATAATCAAGAAGTTTTAGAACTCTTTGATATGGCTTGACATTGTGCATATTTGCTAAAAGCAGATTTCCAAAATGGTTCTGTTTAACTGCTTCGTCCATAAGCGAGTTCTCGTCATCGAGTCCAGAATATAGTTTTTGAAATTTTGTAAGTTTTTTTTCTAAAAGTGAGATCTTCTGTTTTTTTAGTGAAATCAGCTTGTTTGTGAGCTCTTTTTCATACTCTTCATATAAAAACACCTCAACATCTTCAAGCGGATACTCTTTTGCCTCAAATGAAGCCTGCGGAACATCTAGAAGTTTTTGCCCGACTCTTACTTCTCGAAACGATGAAAAGAGATCCACATGACGAAGCGCCTCTAAAACAATACCCTCCTCATCTAAAATAATGACATTTGTATATTTTCCGGTAAATTCGATTTGCAGATTTGTTTTTTCTTCTTTATAGGCCGAGGCGATAGTTGTTTGAAGATGCAAAATCTTATCACCATTTAGAAGTTCTATGTTTAAGATATTTGCACGATTAAATCTCTTTGATAAAACCACATCAAAAGGCGCATTGTAAACCTTTGAACGAGGATAAGCAGCACATTTAAATATCTTTGAATTGCTTCTTTGCATCTCAAAATAGAGCTCATCGTCTCTATCAAAAACAATTTTTACAATGGTATCGCTTACTCTATAGATAGCTGATATTTTTTTAAATTTTTTTAAATATGAGTTAATTTGTTTTAGGTGTGATAGTTTCATAAAAGAATTCTAGCCTACTTTTTTAGTTATAATCGCAAAAAAATAAAAGAGTCCGCTTGCATCTTCCAAAAGGTTTCGGTAAAAACTACTTTACCCTAAGAGCTATTACTGCAACTACTAACCAAGTTACGCTAAATGCTAATGCTGCGAGAGTGGAGGCGTTTCATATGGTTGGTTTTTTTGGCGGTGAACAACAAGAAGAGTTAGAAGAAGAGGACATAGCCACACTTTGCACGCTAGAGCTCTCTAAAAAACCTTGTCATTGCAACTGTTACTATCTAAAACGCACCAAAAAAATACTCCAACTCTTTCCATCCCAAAAACTTGACTTTTACTACTTCAAATCCCTTAAAAACGCCGTTTCTCCACCATTTCTTTAATTTTCTAAAGTACAAAAAAATTAACTATGGACAAAAAATGAAAATAAAGATACTTTTATCACTGCTAACTTCAACCATCTTAGTTGCTCAAACGATTGAGCTTGAACCGCTTGTTATTAAATCTACGCTTATAAAAACAGATGAATTAAGATCAACTGATGCCATAGAAATTTACACTTCAAGCGATATACAAAAAGCTCATGTACAGAATATTTATGAGTTTTTAAATCAGCAAACATCCGTTATAGCTATGCCTGCTTACGGAAACCCATTTACGCAAAAGCTTGACATGAGAGGGTTTGGCATAGGTGATGGGTATCAAAATATAGTTGTAACGGTTGATGGCAGAAGATTGAACAATATCGATATGGTCGCTCCGTTATTATCTGCAATTTCGCCGGCTTCTATTGAGAGAATTGAGATTATAAAATCCGGCGGGATTGTAGCTAATGGTGATGGTGCAAATGCCGGAGTCATAAACATTTTAACCAAAAAAGATAGCACCAGAGAGGTTTCTGTCTATGGCGGAACCTATGGTATGGCTGATGGCTCTTTTTATCTGGGACATAGTGATGATAAACTTTCCATAAGCGCGAGTGGTGAGGTGCAAAAAAGTGATGGTATTCGCAATGTTGATAGTGTCGGCGGCAAAGACAATAGTAAACTTAAAACCGCTTCACTTAACATAAGCTATATACCGACAAAAGAGCTAGAACTAAGGGCTGGAGCCTCATTTGCGAGAATTGATGTTATATATGGCGGAACCATGAAAGAGTTTGAGTATGAGAACGATCCATCTCAACAAGGTACAAATGCCTATGGAAGCAGTGTATCATCACATCAAAAGTTTGATACAGATGCGGTAAATGCAGGCATGAGCTACCAGATAAACAGCAATTTATCTTTAAATGTTGATGCAAACCATGAGGAGAAAACATCAAATTTTATAACTTACTCCTCCATTGCCGATTACAAATATAACTCTGCAAAAACCACTTTTGAGTACGCTACAGACGCACTAAGCATCTCTGCTGGCTTAGACCTTTTAAATGGAGAGAGAGATTCTCATGTTACCTCTTACTCTGTTGCAAATGAAACCACAAAAAACAATCTTACAGACGCACTAAGCATCTCTGCTGGCTTAGACCTTTTAAATGGAGAGAGAGATTCTCATGTTACCTCTTACTCTGTTGCAAATGAAACCACAAAAAACAATCTTGCTGGTTTTATTATGAGCAATTTTAGGTTTGGCGACCACTCCATAAAAGCTGGTTATAGATATGAAACTGTGAATTATAAGTTTAGAGACACTGGCAATAATCTGGAAAATTCTCACTCGCTTTATGGTGCAGAACTGGGCTATAACTATATGATAAGCAGAGATAGTTCATTGTTCTTAAACTATGCTCACTCTTATCAAGCCCCTGATATTGATAGGTTTTTTAACAAAGATTGGACAGGAGTGGTTAGCTTCAATGGTTTTATAAATCCAAGCAAAGCAGACTCCATAACTATTGGATACAGCAATATAATAGACAACAACAAGCTAAAACTCTCAGCATATTACATCAGTTTAAATGATGAGATTTACTACTACGCCGACCCATCATACACAAACTCTAAAAATACAAACATAGACAAATCTCATAAATACGGTATAGATGTTTATGACAAATATCTTCTCTCAAATACATTTAGCGTTGCATTAAATTACAATTTTGTGCAGGCGATTATAGACAAAGAGAGAGAAAACGGGGAAGATTTTAGCGGTAAAAAACTTCCTGGTGTCAGCAATCACAACATAAAAGCAACGCTTAATTATCTGCTGACTCAGCATACAACAGTGGCTCTTACACAGACATACAGAAGCGATGCATATGCCATGGATGACTTTAGCAATAGCTTCTCACAAAAACAAGATGCTTACAAAAGTACCGATATTTCAGCGACATATAAAAAAGAGAACTATGAATTTTTTGCTAAAATAAACAATCTATTTAACCAAAAAAATGGACTATGGGTTAGCGATGACGCCATCTATCCTGTTAACTACACAACAACCGCCATTGCGGGACTAAAAATCAAGTTTTAAGGCAGAGAGTTGAAAACAGAGATAAATCCACGAGATTTTATAAAGTACAAATTCTTTAACTCTCTGTTTTTGGGCATATCTGTTGGGAGTATATTTACCATTTATGCTCCACTTGAGCCTTCAGTTTATAGTTTGGGCGGGATAATGCTCGCTCTTGGTATGCTCTTTGTGGCTAAGTTTTATCATAAAATATTAACAATTCCATACTTTTTTAAAATCTCACTTCTTGTTGAGGTTGTCGCCTTTTTTATGGTTACATATTTTTTGATATTTTCATATAATTACCAAAGCGCTCTTGTTGTGTATGCTGGATATCAGCTCACTTTTACCTTTGGGGCTTATCTAACAAGGGCTGAGACACTTTTTTTAAAAAAGAGGCAAATACTAAGTTTTGTGGATATGACAAATCAAAAAGGGTACCTCTTTGGGATGCTTTTGTCTTATGGTTTTTATAAAATTCTTGAATTTGCCTTTGATATGCAAGGCAAACAGGAGCAAGTTTATACGATGCACTTTTTGCTTCTTGGCATAGAAGTTCTTACTATATACTTTTTAGCAAAAGCTTTTAAGGTTAAAAGATCTGTGCTTCAATGTGATTGATATTAAATCCCTCTAGAGTTTAAGCCTTTTGTGATAGCGTCGTTAATCTCCTCTTTGTAGTCAGGATTTAGTGCTACAAGCTCTTTATCAAATTTTACAACAATATTTTTATTTGTATTTTTATGCCTACAAATCGTCAGAATAATATCAACATATATGTCAAAATCAGGATGCGCTCTTATGCCTAGCTTTTTAGCAATAACGCCATGATGTTTTATAACTAAATCAAGAACAGTGGCTAGCTCTTTTGTGGTTGTACCTTTGTTTTTTATGACCCCTAAAAGATAGTCCAAGTCTGTTCTAGTTATTATTTTTGGTTCATAATTTTTACTGACTTGATTGCTATTTTGTTCTGCTACGGCACCTTTTTTAGGGCTTAAAAAGAGCAACAGCATTAAAAATGCTAAAACAACAACAAGTCCAAGAATCATATATATAATCAACTCTGTTCCCATTTTTACCTCTATTTATAAAATCTTATTTTTGTCTATCTCAACTCCGCCGTACTCGAGTGTGTTGATTAAATCTGTTGTTGAAAGTTTATCGAAATTTGCCATCATAACTTTTTTTAGATACTCTTTTTCTGCCTGCTCAGCTCGCATAAGACTAGGAGCAAAAATTCCTTTTTTATCAAGAATCAAAGAAGTGATATCACTATCAAGATTTATATGATTCATTAACTCTTTAATATCCATCTCAAAAATAGAACCCATCAAAGAGAGCATACCAGCAAGATAGGCTTTGCCTTTGTTGTTTGGATGCGCATCCGCTTCCATTCTCTCAGCTCTTTTTATTGCCATCTCCAAGAGAGTCTTTGACGCAGGACTTTTAGAGACCTCTGAGTAGAGATAGACCAAAAGCCATCGCAGTAGCTTATCTCTGCCCATCAGATTGATTACTTGAGGCAAAGATTCAACTTTGACACCTAGTTTATGTGAATTATTGAAGTACTGAATAAGCTTAAATGATAAATCAGCCTGTTTTTTTAGAAACTCTTCTAATTTTTCATTATTACTATTGTCTGCTTTGATGATTTTGATTAGTTGCAGTATGATAAATTGAGTAGGTTCTTTAAGTCCTACTATCTCCATAACTTCAGGTCTATCAAGATAATACCCTTGAAATAGATCAAATCCCATATCTTGATATTTTCTAAAGTCATCTTTGGTTTCAATATTTTGAGCCAAAAGTTTGATTCTAGTGCCTTTAAATTTATGCATAACCTTCTCTAGATTCTCAGGCTCAGATAACGCTGTATCCATTTTGATTATGTCAATATAGTTAAACAGTCTACTGAACTTTGTTATCATTTGTGCACTCGAATCAAAATGCTCTAGCGATAGCCGAAATCCTCTTTTTCTGTACTGTATAATTTTGCTTATTATATTTTCATCAAGATGAATATCTTCAAGTATATTTAAAACAAATCTATCCTTATCAAGCACTTCTAAAATCCCTTTTGTTAGGGTGATTTCATCTATATCAACAAAAGCCAAGGTCTGTTTTCCAAGCAGTTTGTCAAGTTCTGCACTGGTTATAGAGCTCATTATGAGCTGAGCAGTTCCTTTTACACTATCCGAGAGACCGGTTGGCATATTTGAGCTATTTTTAAATATTAGCTCATAGGCATAAACTTCATTTTTACTATTAAATATCTTCTGTTTAGATATATTTATTATATTCATCTTCTTTATCCTTGATCTTGTAAATTATGACATAAACTATTAAGTAAAGAGCTTTAAGGCGATATTTGTTAAAATCTAGCACTTGTTAAAAGGCTTAAAATGTATAAAAAAGTTCTTACTTATCTACTTCTGGGCTATGCCATCTTTGGTTTTGTTCTTCTCCCACTAATATCAAAACCTTTGATTTCCAAGGTTATGTCCGAGAAAACAAATGGTAAAATTTCAGTTAGTAGTATATCTTTTAACCCTTTTTCTTTTAAAATCACTCTAAATGAAATCACTCTTAGCACTCTTGAGGATGAAAAAGTAGCAACAGTTAAAAAACTTGAAGTTAACCTAGAGCCACACTCAATGCTGTATGGAGCAGTTCATATAAAAAATATTCTCTTAGAAAAACCAGAACTTTTTGTGGTTTATAACAAAGACAAAACTTTTAACTTTATGAAGATAATCAAAAAGAAAGAGGATGATAACAGCACAACGTCGAGGCTAATATTTGATGCCGTGAGTGTTACAAATGCAATATTTAACTATAAAGATTTAACAAAAAAAGAGAAGTTTGAGATTTCTGCTGATGATTTTAACTTTAAACTAGCCGGTGTGGATACAAATGATTTTAATGCAAGTGGCGCTTCTGCTTCATTTCACACAACCCTAAGTGATGGCGCTCTCTTGGAGTTTAAAAGCAATATCCGAGGATTTAAACCTCTTGTGGTTGAGGGTAATCTATCGCTCAGCGGAAGCAGACTCTTTACTGATTGGAAATATATTAAGGATAATCTAGCTGTTGAGGTAGCGGATGGAAAACTCTATTTTAGAACTAAGTTTTTTCTAAATTTGGATGATTTAAACTCCACTAAACTTGATGATTTATATCTTGGCGTGGATGATTTGAGGATTAAACCAAAAGATAAAAGCGCGGATATTATCAGGTTAAAATCGTTTAAGGTGGCTGGCGTAACGGTTCTGCCTCTGAAAAAAAATCTACAGATAAACTCTATTTTAGTGGATTCTCTAAATCTTAAAGTTGAAAAAAGTGCGACTAAAGAGATAGATTTGCTAAACTATCTAAAGTTTAAGCAAGATAAAAAAGAGAATGGTACTCAAAGCGAACAAAACAGCACAAAAGCCCTATGGAGCGTTAATGTAGGAAAAATTTCTCTGCAAAAAATAGAAGCTGACTTCATGGACAGAAGCATTGTGTCTGGTGTTAACACAAAACTAAATGAGCTAAATCTTGAGATGAAAAATCTCACTCTTCTTGGAGAAAAACCATTCTCATATAACCTAGATTTTGCCCTGAATGATTCACTAAAATGTGCTTCAAGCGGAGATGTGATTCACAAAAAATTAGAGATTAACTCCTACACAAAATGTAGCAATCTTGATGTGATGCAGTTTTTGCCGTACATAGACGAGGCGGCATCTAAAGAGCTTAAAACTTACGCTGTTTCACTAAAAAAAGCTTATCTGGATTTTGATTTTAACGCGTCTATAAAAGATGAAAATTCAAAGATAGGCGCGGTTGTAAAAAATGCAAACTTAGCTCTGCGTGATTTTGAGCTAAAAAGAAGAGATAGGGATGAGAAAATTGTCTCTTTTGAGCGCTTTGAAGTTAATAGCACCAACCTAGATACACAAACAAAAGCTGTTACAATAGGCAAAGTAACACTAAATGGGCTTGATCTGTTTGCAAAAAAAGATAAAAACTCTATCATGAGCTTTGTTGGTTTGATTGAGCCAAAAGAGCAAACAAGCGACCCAAAAGATGCAACTGCTAAAAAAGATGATAAAAAGTACAACTTAACACTAAAAGAGCTTGAGTTAAATTCAGCAAAAACAACATTTATGGATGAGAGCGTTAAAGGTACGCCGACTACAACTCTCGATAAGATGGATTTAAGGGCAAAAAATATCTCTTCAAAAGAGAACAGCTGGCTAAAGTACGACCTCTCTCTTAGAGTAAATAACGCAGGAAACATAAGCTCAAAAGGGGAGCTAAAACATACTCCACTGGAGCAAAAAGGAACGGCAGAGTTCAAAAAAATCTCACTTAAAGAGATAACACCATATCTGCAAGATAGTACATTTTTAAAGATTAGCGATGGGTACTTAAATCTAAATGTCAAGACCGAGTATAAACAAAACTCTCAAAAGCCAGATGCAACCGTTAATGGTTCGCTTAGTGTGGATGAATTTTTCCTTCATGACAGTAGAGACAACAGCTCTGTTGCCTCTTTTTCAAAGGCTGATGTCAAATCATTTGCGTTTAAAACATCTCCAAACTCTCTCTATATAGATGAAGTAGCACTAAACTCTTTTTATGTAGACGCGGTGATTGATAAAAACAAGAGCATGAACCTCTCGAAGCTTATGAAGCCAAAAGCCCAAAAAAAGCAGACTTCAAAGGATAAAAACGAGACAAAAGAGGCCACTAAAGATGCTATGGCATTTAAGTTAGCAAAACTTAAAGTATCAAACGGAAGTGCCAACTTTGCGGATTATTCGCTTCCAATCAACTTTAAAACTTCAATACATGACTTAAGCGGAAGCGTCTATGCCATCTCAAACAGCAAAGGCGAAATAAGCCTAGTTGATATAGATGGAGAGGTTGATGAGTATGGCTCAACAAAACTAAAAGGTTCTCTAGAGAGTGCGAATCCAAAATCATTTATGGATCTGGATTTTAACTTTAAAAACATCAATTTAAGCTCTGCAAGTGGCTACAGTGCACAATTTGCGGGGTACAAAATAGCAAAAGGCAAACTCTTTCTTGATCTGAAATATAAGATTAAAGATTCAAAACTTCTCAGTAAAAATAGTGTAATTATAAAAAAGATTGAGTTAGGCGATGCAATCGAAGATAAAAGCATTACAAAACTGCCACTTGGTTTTGCCATAGCTCTGCTTGAAGATAGTGATGGTGTTATAGATATTGATATGCCAATAGAGGGCAATGTTGATGCGCCTGATTTCAAGTACGGCACCGTTGTTTTGAGCGTTTTAAAAAATCTTATCGTAAAAGCAGTTACTTCTCCATTTAAGTTTCTAGGTTCCCTTATGGGAATAGACGGCGATAAGTTAAAGTATATAGAGTTTGAACCGGCAAGAGAAGTGTTACTGCCATCAGAGAGAGAAAAGCTTGACACTCTCTCATCTCTTTTGATTAAAAAACCAAAAATCTCTTTGACAATTCAAGCTAGTTTTGACAATGAAAAAGACAAAAGAGCACTTAGAATCCAAAAGCTAAAAGAGAGAGTTATACAAATCAGCAAGCAAGAGCATGCAACTACTGAGATACTAGAAAAAATACTTATGACATCTGAGTCAAAAAGTAGTCTAAAAGCCATAAAAGAGAGTGTTAAGAAAAGAGTAAAAGAGGATGCGGTTGCTTCAGAATATCAAAAAGAACTTTTTGAGAAGTGCTTGAATACACAAGCAGTATCATCTGATGAGCTGAGGAACATGGCAAATAAAAGAGCAAAAACTATTTGGGATTATCTCGTTGTAGCAAAGAGAAATAGTGCAGATAGAGTTTTATTAAAAGAGATTAAAGAGATTAACGAAAAAGATGGGGATTTTGTAAAAACAGAACTTAAAATAGAGATTAAGTAACCTTATCTTTGGTATAATTTTGCCCCTATAAACAAATTTTCAATAAAGGCTTTTTAGATGCCATTTTCAGCACAAAACAGAAAAGGCACCATGAACGGTGTTATTTTCGTGGCAATTTTTGCCGCAGCAGCTACTATGATAGGCGACATCCCAGCCATAAAGGCACTTGGGATTTCACCGCTTGTTATCGGTATAGTTTTAGGTATTTTTTATGCAAATACTCTTCATCACAAAACTCCAAAAGAGTGGAGCACAGGTATAACATTTTCAGGTAAAAAAATCCTTCGTTTTGCCATAGTTTTTTACGGTTTTCGTATAACATTTCAGCAGATTGCTGAGGTTGGAATTGACGGATTTTTAGTATCTTTGATAATGCTTGCTTCAACTTTTGTGTTGGGAACTTGGGTTGGCCAAAGATTTTTTAAGATGGACAGAGATACTTCAATGTTAATGGCTTCTGGTGCTTCTGTTTGTGGAGCGGCTGCAGTTTTAGCAACTGAACCTGTTTTAAAAGCAGAAGAGTATAAAGCTGCCATCGCTGTATCTATGGTTGTTCTATTTGGAACAATCGCGATGTTTTTATATCCAGCACTTTACAATATGGGCTTTTTTGATATGAACGCCAAAGAGTTCGGCATATATGTTGGTGGAACTATCCACGAAGTAGCTCAAGTTGTAGCAGTTCCAGCTTCCATACCAGGCTCAAGCCCAGAGATGGCTAACTCGGCCGTGATTGTTAAAATGACAAGAGTTATTATGATTGCACCGATGCTAATTATTTTAGGCATATATCTCTCTTTTAGTGCAAAGAAAAGTGGCGGTGAAGCTAGTGGTGTTAAGTTGGTTATTCCATGGTTTGCGGTATATTTCATAGGTATGGCAGGATTTAACTCACTTGGATTAGTTCCAATGAACATAGTTGGAATAATAAACGAAATAGACACATTTCTGCTAACAATGGCAATGACCGCACTTGGAATGGGAACAATTTTCGCTAAGTTTAAAGGTCTAGGACTTACTCCAATTTATACGGCCGGCACAATGTTTATCTGGCTTATGGTTGGTGGATACTTTATAACCAAGTGGGTTGTTGCTACATTTTAGGAATCTTTACCACTAAAATGGATTTTTACCCACTTTAGTGCATAATATGAAAAAGTGGATGGAGTTAAATATATGTCATACATGCCAAATACGCTTAACTCTTTTTGGCTCTGGCGCGAAGTATCTTCAAGGCTCGGTGTATCAAATCCAACATATAAATATTGGAAAAATACGCCAAACCTAAAACTAAATAATAAATATCTTTTTGTGCAAAAAAACAGCCTTCCACAAAAATATAAGTATGTAGAAAATATACTCACAGATTTATCTGGGCATCTACCTATAAAATATGCATCAGACCAACTTCATGTAAACGAACATATCTTTTCCTATGATAAAATGAAGCTATATAAAGAGTTTGAGTACAAGTTTGTTGAAGATGTAAAGTTTGTAAATATAAAAAAATTTTTCAGCGAAAATGGAATAAAAACTGATAAAAATTCAATAATTCAACTTGGAAAAATAAAAGATTTAGAATTTAGCATAAATTGCACATTTTACAATCTTAAAAATGATTACGGAATTGTAGTGTATCAATCATGAGTACTTTTTTTATAGAATTTAGAGACCCACTCTTTGGTGCGATTCTCTTTTTTGTTATTATTTTCGTTATTGCAATCTTTTCATACTGGTTCAACAGATATAAAAAAAGAGAAGACTACAAACATTTAGATAGATTTTTAAAGCAGTTTAACACACCAGTTTCTAAAGAGGAGCTATATGTTTTAATCACAAAGGGCGAGTTATCAGAAAAAACTTGGCTACTTCTGGCTCACTCTTTTATTAAAAATGGTGATTATGAAAAAGCAATAGAGATTTATAGTGAACTGTTAAAGGTTGGCAACAAAGATAACTACAGAGATACGCTCTTTTTGCTTGGGAAAACTTATTTAAAAGCTGGTTTTTTAGTTCGTTCAAAAACAATATTTTTAAATATTAGCTCATAGGCATAAACTTCATTTTTACTATTAAATATCTTCTGTTTAGATATATTTATTATATTCATCTTCTTTATCCTTGATCTTGTAAATTATGACATAAACTATTAAGTAAAGAGCTTTAAGGCGATATTTGTTAAAATCTAGCACTTGTTAAAAGGCTTAAAATGTATAAAAAAGTTCTTACTTATCTACTTCTGGGCTATGCCATCTTTGGTTTTGTTCTTCTCCCACTAATATCAAAACCTTTGATTTCCAAGGTTATGTCCGAGAAAACAAATGGTAAAATTTCAGTTAGTAGTATATCTTTTAACCCTTTTTCTTTTAAAATCACTCTAAATGAAATCACTCTTAGCACTCTTGAGGATGAAAAAGTAGCAACAGTTAAAAAACTTGAAGTTAACCTAGAGCCACACTCAATGCTGTATGGAGCAGTTCATATAAAAAATATTCTCTTAGAAAAACCAGAACTTTTTGTGGTTTATAACAAAGACAAAACTTTTAACTTTATGAAGATAATCAAAAAGAAAGAGGATGATAACAGCACAACGTCGAGGCTAATATTTGATGCCGTGAGTGTTACAAATGCAATATTTAACTATAAAGATTTAACAAAAAAAGAGAAGTTTGAGATTTCTGCTGATGATTTTAACTTTAAACTAGCCGGTGTGGATACAAATGATTTTAATGCAAGTGGCGCTTCTGCTTCATTTCACACAACCCTAAGTGATGGCGCTCTCTTGGAGTTTAAAAGCAATATCCGAGGATTTAAACCTCTTGTGGTTGAGGGTAATCTATCGCTCAGCGGAAGCAGACTCTTTACTGATTGGAAATATATTAAGGATAATCTAGCTGTTGAGGTAGCGGATGGAAAACTCTATTTTAGAACTAAGTTTTTTCTAAATTTGGATGATTTAAACTCCACTAAACTTGATGATTTATATCTTGGCGTGGATGATTTGAGGATTAAACCAAAAGATAAAAGCGCGGATATTATCAGGTTAAAATCGTTTAAGGTGGCTGGCGTAACGGTTCTGCCTCTGAAAAAAAATCTACAGATAAACTCTATTTTAGTGGATTCTCTAAATCTTAAAGTTGAAAAAAGTGCGACTAAAGAGATAGATTTGCTAAACTATCTAAAGTTTAAGCAAGATAAAAAAGAGAATGGTACTCAAAGCGAACAAAACAGCACAAAAGCCCTATGGAGCGTTAATGTAGGAAAAATTTCTCTGCAAAAAATAGAAGCTGACTTCATGGACAGAAGCATTGTGTCTGGTGTTAACACAAAACTAAATGAGCTAAATCTTGAGATGAAAAATCTCACTCTTCTTGGAGAAAAACCATTCTCATATAACCTAGATTTTGCCCTGAATGATTCACTAAAATGTGCTTCAAGCGGAGATGTGATTCACAAAAAATTAGAGATTAACTCCTACACAAAATGTAGCAATCTTGATGTGATGCAGTTTTTGCCGTACATAGACGAGGCGGCATCTAAAGAGCTTAAAACTTACGCTGTTTCACTAAAAAAAGCTTATCTGGATTTTGATTTTAACGCGTCTATAAAAGATGAAAATTCAAAGATAGGCGCGGTTGTAAAAAATGCAAACTTAGCTCTGCGTGATTTTGAGCTAAAAAGAAGAGATAGGGATGAGAAAATTGTCTCTTTTGAGCGCTTTGAAGTTAATAGCACCAACCTAGATACACAAACAAAAGCTGTTACAATAGGCAAAGTAACACTAAATGGGCTTGATCTGTTTGCAAAAAAAGATAAAAACTCTATCATGAGCTTTGTTGGTTTGATTGAGCCAAAAGAGCAAACAAGCGACCCAAAAGATGCAACTGCTAAAAAAGATGATAAAAAGTACAACTTAACACTAAAAGAGCTTGAGTTAAATTCAGCAAAAACAACATTTATGGATGAGAGCGTTAAAGGTACGCCGACTACAACTCTCGATAAGATGGATTTAAGGGCAAAAAATATCTCTTCAAAAGAGAACAGCTGGCTAAAGTACGACCTCTCTCTTAGAGTAAATAACGCAGGAAACATAAGCTCAAAAGGGGAGCTAAAACATACTCCACTGGAGCAAAAAGGAACGGCAGAGTTCAAAAAAATCTCACTTAAAGAGATAACACCATATCTGCAAGATAGTACATTTTTAAAGATTAGCGATGGGTACTTAAATCTAAATGTCAAGACCGAGTATAAACAAAACTCTCAAAAGCCAGATGCAACCGTTAATGGTTCGCTTAGTGTGGATGAATTTTTCCTTCATGACAGTAGAGACAACAGCTCTGTTGCCTCTTTTTCAAAGGCTGATGTCAAATCATTTGCGTTTAAAACATCTCCAAACTCTCTCTATATAGATGAAGTAGCACTAAACTCTTTTTATGTAGACGCGGTGATTGATAAAAACAAGAGCATGAACCTCTCGAAGCTTATGAAGCCAAAAGCCCAAAAAAAGCAGACTTCAAAGGATAAAAACGAGACAAAAGAGGCCACTAAAGATGCTATGGCATTTAAGTTAGCAAAACTTAAAGTATCAAACGGAAGTGCCAACTTTGCGGATTATTCGCTTCCAATCAACTTTAAAACTTCAATACATGACTTAAGCGGAAGCGTCTATGCCATCTCAAACAGCAAAGGCGAAATAAGCCTAGTTGATATAGATGGAGAGGTTGATGAGTATGGCTCAACAAAACTAAAAGGTTCTCTAGAGAGTGCGAATCCAAAATCATTTATGGATCTGGATTTTAACTTTAAAAACATCAATTTAAGCTCTGCAAGTGGCTACAGTGCACAATTTGCGGGGTACAAAATAGCAAAAGGCAAACTCTTTCTTGATCTGAAATATAAGATTAAAGATTCAAAACTTCTCAGTAAAAATAGTGTAATTATAAAAAAGATTGAGTTAGGCGATGCAATCGAAGATAAAAGCATTACAAAACTGCCACTTGGTTTTGCCATAGCTCTGCTTGAAGATAGTGATGGTGTTATAGATATTGATATGCCAATAGAGGGCAATGTTGATGCGCCTGATTTCAAGTACGGCACCGTTGTTTTGAGCGTTTTAAAAAATCTTATCGTAAAAGCAGTTACTTCTCCATTTAAGTTTCTAGGTTCCCTTATGGGAATAGACGGCGATAAGTTAAAGTATATAGAGTTTGAACCGGCAAGAGAAGTGTTACTGCCATCAGAGAGAGAAAAGCTTGACACTCTCTCATCTCTTTTGATTAAAAAACCAAAAATCTCTTTGACAATTCAAGCTAGTTTTGACAATGAAAAAGACAAAAGAGCACTTAGAATCCAAAAGCTAAAAGAGAGAGTTATACAAATCAGCAAGCAAGAGCATGCAACTACTGAGATACTAGAAAAAATACTTATGACATCTGAGTCAAAAAGTAGTCTAAAAGCCATAAAAGAGAGTGTTAAGAAAAGAGTAAAAGAGGATGCGGTTGCTTCAGAATATCAAAAAGAACTTTTTGAGAAGTGCTTGAATACACAAGCAGTATCATCTGATGAGCTGAGGAACATGGCAAATAAAAGAGCAAAAACTATTTGGGATTATCTCGTTGTAGCAAAGAGAAATAGTGCAGATAGAGTTTTATTAAAAGAGATTAAAGAGATTAACGAAAAAGATGGGGATTTTGTAAAAACAGAACTTAAAATAGAGATTAAGTAACCTTATCTTTGGTATAATTTTGCCCCTATAAACAAATTTTCAATAAAGGCTTTTTAGATGCCATTTTCAGCACAAAACAGAAAAGGCACCATGAACGGTGTTATTTTCGTGGCAATTTTTGCCGCAGCAGCTACTATGATAGGCGACATCCCAGCCATAAAGGCACTTGGGATTTCACCGCTTGTTATCGGTATAGTTTTAGGTATTTTTTATGCAAATACTCTTCATCACAAAACTCCAAAAGAGTGGAGCACAGGTATAACATTTTCAGGTAAAAAAATCCTTCGTTTTGCCATAGTTTTTTACGGTTTTCGTATAACATTTCAGCAGATTGCTGAGGTTGGAATTGACGGATTTTTAGTATCTTTGATAATGCTTGCTTCAACTTTTGTGTTGGGAACTTGGGTTGGCCAAAGATTTTTTAAGATGGACAGAGATACTTCAATGTTAATGGCTTCTGGTGCTTCTGTTTGTGGAGCGGCTGCAGTTTTAGCAACTGAACCTGTTTTAAAAGCAGAAGAGTATAAAGCTGCCATCGCTGTATCTATGGTTGTTCTATTTGGAACAATCGCGATGTTTTTATATCCAGCACTTTACAATATGGGCTTTTTTGATATGAACGCCAAAGAGTTCGGCATATATGTTGGTGGAACTATCCACGAAGTAGCTCAAGTTGTAGCAGTTCCAGCTTCCATACCAGGCTCAAGCCCAGAGATGGCTAACTCGGCCGTGATTGTTAAAATGACAAGAGTTATTATGATTGCACCGATGCTAATTATTTTAGGCATATATCTCTCTTTTAGTGCAAAGAAAAGTGGCGGTGAAGCTAGTGGTGTTAAGTTGGTTATTCCATGGTTTGCGGTATATTTCATAGGTATGGCAGGATTTAACTCACTTGGATTAGTTCCAATGAACATAGTTGGAATAATAAACGAAATAGACACATTTCTGCTAACAATGGCAATGACCGCACTTGGAATGGGAACAATTTTCGCTAAGTTTAAAGGTCTAGGACTTACTCCAATTTATACGGCCGGCACAATGTTTATCTGGCTTATGGTTGGTGGATACTTTATAACCAAGTGGGTTGTTGCTACATTTTAGGAATCTTTACCACTAAAATGGATTTTTACCCACTTTAGTGCATAATATGAAAAAGTGGATGGAGTTAAATATATGTCATACATGCCAAATACGCTTAACTCTTTTTGGCTCTGGCGCGAAGTATCTTCAAGGCTCGGTGTATCAAATCCAACATATAAATATTGGAAAAATACGCCAAACCTAAAACTAAATAATAAATATCTTTTTGTGCAAAAAAACAGCCTTCCACAAAAATATAAGTATGTAGAAAATATACTCACAGATTTATCTGGGCATCTACCTATAAAATATGCATCAGACCAACTTCATGTAAACGAACATATCTTTTCCTATGATAAAATGAAGCTATATAAAGAGTTTGAGTACAAGTTTGTTGAAGATGTAAAGTTTGTAAATATAAAAAAATTTTTCAGCGAAAATGGAATAAAAACTGATAAAAATTCAATAATTCAACTTGGAAAAATAAAAGATTTAGAATTTAGCATAAATTGCACATTTTACAATCTTAAAAATGATTACGGAATTGTAGTGTATCAATCATGAGTACTTTTTTTATAGAATTTAGAGACCCACTCTTTGGTGCGATTCTCTTTTTTGTTATTATTTTCGTTATTGCAATCTTTTCATACTGGTTCAACAGATATAAAAAAAGAGAAGACTACAAACATTTAGATAGATTTTTAAAGCAGTTTAACACACCAGTTTCTAAAGAGGAGCTATATGTTTTAATCACAAAGGGCGAGTTATCAGAAAAAACTTGGCTACTTCTGGCTCACTCTTTTATTAAAAATGGTGATTATGAAAAAGCAATAGAGATTTATAGTGAACTGTTAAAGGTTGGCAACAAAGATAACTACAGAGATACGCTCTTTTTGCTTGGGAAAACTTATTTAAAAGCTGGTTTTTTAGTTCGTTCAAAAACAATATTTTTA
>JAKFWK010000004.1:145657-219513 GCA_021732045.1 Sulfurimonas sp. | reverse complement strand
AGCAATAGAGATTTATAGTGAACTGTTAAAGGTTGGCAACAAAGATAACTACAGAGATACGCTCTTTTTGCTTGGGAAAACTTATTTAAAAGCTGGTTTTTTAGTTCGTTCAAAAACAATATTTTTAGAGATACTGCAGAATAATCCACGAACGCCGCAAGCCCTAAACTATCTTCTATTAGTTTATGAGCATATGAGAGATTATAGCGCTGCTATCGAAATTTTAGAGCCTTTAGAAGAGCTTCAGATAGAGACAAAAATACAAAGAGCATATCTTGATGCTAAGATAATTTTGAGCTCTACAGAATTTTCTGTGGAGCAAAAAGTTGAGAAACTACTTGAAATATATAAAAAGGACAATCAGCTAACCTATATGATTTTTGAGTATATATTTAGAGTTAACCCTAAAGCTGCATGGGTAAACCTTGATGTATCTAAATCAGGGCTACTGCTTGATATATTGTGGGGTTGTGATAAAAAAGATTTGAATCTTGATATAATTATGAGTAGTGGCTATTTGAGGGAACTTTATAGTGCAAAATGGTATATAGAGTCAGAGAAAAGTAGTTCTATTTTTGAATTTGATGTACTGATAAATCTTAACAAAAGCGTTAACGCAACACTTAGTTTTGAGTATTTGTGTGATTGTTGTAAGCAGGTTTCTCCTTTTGCATTTCATCGTTGCAGTAGTTGTCATGCAATAGATAGCTTGAGAGTTGAGTTTAGTTTAGCAAAAAGTTATTATGGAGATTTTAGTGAAGAAAATAACTCTTTTCAGTGATGGAAGCGCCCTTGGTAATCCAGGTCCAGGTGGATATGGGGTAATTCTAAGATTTGAAGATAAAGAGAGAGAGATAAGTGGAGCAGAGGCACACACAACAAACAATAGAATGGAACTTTTGGGCGTTATAGAGGGGCTAAGGGCTCTTAAAGAACCGTGTATCGTTGATGTAGTGTCTGATTCATCTTATGTTGTAAAAGGGATAAATGAGTGGCTCGATGGCTGGATTAAAAGAGATTTTAAAAAAGTCAAAAATCCAGATTTGTGGAGTGAATATATAGCAGTTTCAAAAATACATAGAGTAACTGCTATCTGGGTCAGAGGGCATGATGGACATATTGAAAATGAGAGATGTGATATTCTTGCAAAGAGTCAAGCAGAGAGAATCAGAGAAGAAAATAGGGGGTAGCGCGTGAATAAAAATATAGAAAACCTAGAGATAGCTTTGGGTTATAAGTTTAAAAACCAAAAGCTCATTACCGAAGCGCTGACGCATAAAAGCAACAAACAGCCCTACGATAATGAGCGACTTGAATTTTTAGGCGATGCGGTTTTGGATTTGATAGTTGGAGAGTATCTTTATAACAAATTTGATAAATCAGATGAGGGTAATCTATCAAAAATCAGAGCATCACTAGTAAATGAAAATGGTTTTGAAAAACTAGCGAAATCTATCAACTTGGGTGAGTTTATCTACCTATCAAACGCGGAAGAAAACAATGGCGGCAGAGATAAATCATCCCTACTCTCAAACGCTTTTGAGGCAATAATAGGTGCAATCTATCTTGAAGCTGGCTTAGATGAAGCCAAAAGAGTAGCGATAGCATTGATAGAAAAAAATCATAAGGATATTTCACTTGACTCTCTCTTTAGCGACTATAAGACATCACTTCAAGAGCTAACACAGGCTAGATTTGGACAAACTCCAGAGTACATAGTGGTTGCAAGTCGTGGACCAGACCATCAAAAAGAGTTTGAAGTTGCTGTTCATATAGAGAACAAAGAGTATGCAAGAGCAATCGGTAAAAGTAAAAAAATCGCGCAACAACTAGCAGCTGAGATGGCAGTTGGACTGCTAAATGGAGAAAAAAAGTGAATAGTTTTGGACAGAAATTAAAATTTAGTACATTTGGGGAGTCTCATGGAGTGGCGATTGGGTGTCTGCTTGATGGTGTTCCTGCAGGACTTGGCATTGATGAGGCATTTATTCAGAGTGAGCTAGATCGTAGAAAACCTGGTAAAAGTGAGTTTGAAACAGCAAGAAAAGAGGACGATATAGTCGAGATTTTAAGTGGAGTTTTTGAGGGCAAAAGTACGGGAACACCGATAGCTATGGTTATTTATAACACTAACCAAAAGTCAAAAGATTACTCAAACATCAAAGATATTTTTAGACCAGGACACGCAGATTTTACATACTTTTACAAATATGGCATAAGAGATTATCGTGGTGGAGGAAGAAGCTCTGCTAGAGAGACTGCCGCGAGAGTTGCTGCTGGAGCAGTTGCGAAGCTGATGTTAAAAGAGTTAAACATTGAAGTGCTTAGTGGCATTTGTGAGGTTGATGGTATAAAATCTGAAACTTTTGATTATGAAGTGGCAAAAAAAAGCATTATTTATGCACTCGATGCAAACAAAGAAGAGGATCAAAAAGATGCTATCCTAAAGGCGAAAAATGAGCATGACTCTGTTGGTGGAGTTGCAAGAGTAGTTGCAAGAGGTGTGCCAAAAGGTTTAGGTCAGCCGCTTTACTACAAGCTAGATGGAGTTTTAGCGGAAGCTATGATGGGCATAAACGCAGTAAAAGCAGTTGAGATTGGCGATGGCATACTAAGTGCATCTCTTCATGGTTCACAAAACAACGATGAGATAAGAGCTGACGGATTTGCAAGTAATCACGCTGGTGGTATTTTGGGTGGAATCAGCAACGGTGAAGAGATAGTTATGAGCATTTATTTTAAACCAACACCTTCAATCTTCAAAGAACAACACACCGTTACAGCACAAAATGAAGAGGTTGATTTTTCATTAAAAGGAAGGCATGATCCATGCGTGGCGATTCGCGGAACGGTTGTGTGTGAGGCGATGATGGCGTTAGTGATAGCGGATATGTTACTGCTGAATATGGGCTCAAAGATGGATTCGGTTGTAAAATATTATAAATAGCGTTGGTAGGATATCGATTGGTGCGAAACTTTAAAATTAGGCTGATTTTTCATCGGTGAAGATATATTTTTATGTTGCAAGTGGGGTGAGTTTTATACAATTATAAAACAAGTGCCAAAGGTACTTTACCATCCAAGATGAAAGCAGAAAAAAAATATGTTAAACAGCGAAGTTACAAAAGATAATCTAAATAAAATGGTAATCTTGTTTTACTCAAAAGTATTAAAAGACCACACCGTTGCTCCCTTTTTTATTGAAAAATTAGGAGACGATATGAAAAACGATAGATGGCGCCCTCATTTAGAGCTACTAACAAATTTTTGGGCCTCCATCACTCTGGGCGATAGCACTTATAGAGGCAGCCCATTTGCCCCACATCTAGATATAAAAGGTATCTCAAGAGAAGCATTTCAGGGGTGGCTAAGGCTATTTTATGAGACCCAAGATAGCATCTATACTCCGGAAATAGCTGACTTTTTTAAACAAAGAAGCACTCTAATAGCCGGTAATTTCATGAGAAATTTAGGAATCTAGCAAATAAGATCAAAGACCAATGGAGATACTAAGACGCTAGACTCCTTGGTGGTATGAACCTGCGATAATTCCCCCCTCCTCCACAAACAACACAGTTACCAATCCAATTGAACCAACTTCGAAATTAGCGCAATATAGTTGGTGTAAGATAAAAAATGTTATCATTAAAAAGAATCCGAGAAACAAACCATAAACATATATAAAGGAAAAAATAAATGAAGGGTATAATCCTAGCGGGCGGGAGTGGAACAAGGCTTTATCCAATCACAAAAGGGGTGAGCAAACAACTTGTGCCCATCTATGACAAGCCTATGATCTACTATCCTCTGTCTGTCTTGATGCTCGCGGGCATCACTGAAGTTCTTATCATCTCTACCACACATGATTTGCCACGATTTGAAGAACTTTTGGGTGATGGCAGTGATCTCGGTATGAAATTTTCTTATGTTATTCAACCTTCTCCCGATGGGCTTGCACAAGCTTTTATTTTGGGTGAAGAGTTTTTAGCAGGTGATGATGCTTGTTTGGTCTTAGGAGACAATATTTTCTATGGGCATGGCCTTACAGAGATGCTCACAAAGAGTATTCATAATGCAAAAGATGAAAACAAAGCCACGGTGTTTGGTTATTATGTAACCGACCCAGAGAGATATGGTGTTGCAGAGTTTGATGAAAAACACAATGTTATAAGCATAGAAGAAAAGCCAAAAAAGCCAAAAAGTAATTATGCTGTTATTGGTCTTTATTTCTACCCAAGAGATGTTGTACAAAAAGCAAAACTCGTAAAACCATCAGATAGGGGTGAGCTAGAGATTACAACTCTAAACCAAGAGTACCTAGATGAAAACAGACTAAGAGTAAAACTTATGGGAAGAGGATATGCATGGTTGGATACCGGAACCCATGAGTCACTTCTGGCGGCGAGCACATTTATACAAACTATAGAGCAAAGACAAGGGTTAAAAGTCGCTTGTCTTGAAGAGATAGCGTATGAGATGGGGTATATCTCAAGGGAAAAACTTCTAGAGTTAGCTCAACCACTAAGTAAAAATGGATATGGACAATATCTTATACAAAGAGCAAATCAGCCAAGAAAAGTGATCTAATATGAACTTTATAAGAGCTACCATACCTGATGTAATCATCATTGAACCAAAAATACACGGTGATGAGAGGGGCTACTTTATGGAGACATTTAGAGCAGATAAGCTTGAAGAGTTTTTAGGTTTTAAAATCAACTTTTGTCAAGATAACGAGAGCAAGTCTAGTCGCGGTGTCTTAAGAGGGGTTCACTACCAGCTTGCACCTTATGCTCAAACCAAACTTGTTCGCGTAATTCAAGGAAGAGTTTTGGATGTGGCAGTAGATATTCGCAGAGGAAGTCCTACATTTGGGCAATATGTAGCAGTGGAACTTAGTGGTGAAAATAAAAAACAGGTATTAGTCCCAAGAGGATTTGCACATGGATTTGTAGTGCTTGAAGATGATACTATTTTTGCATATAAAGTTGATAACTATTACAATCTAGAGTGTGACAGAGGTATAGCTTTTGATGATTTGTCTTTAGGTATAGATTGGATTTTAAACAAAAGTGAATTAAATCTATCCGAAAAAGACAAGGTGCAGCCACTACTTAAAGAGACAAAAGATATTTTTGAGTTTGGGATAGATTATTATGTCTAATATTTTAGTAACAGGCTCCAGTGGACAGCTTGGCTCAGAGATAAAAGATTTAGTTCAAAACTCAACACTAGATATGAAAAATTACACTTTTTACTTCACAAACTCGAAAGAACTCGATATTACCAACTACAAGAAAGTAGAATCTTTTTGCTCCGATAACAGCATAAAAACCATCATCAACTGTGCAGCCTACACAGCAGTAGACAAAGCAGAATCAGAGCAAACACTAGCAGATAAAATCAATCATTTAGCGGTTAAAAACCTTGCAATAATTGCAAAAGAAAATGGCATCAAGCTTATCCATATCTCAACTGATTATGTATTTGATGGAACAAACTATAAACCATACGCAGAAGATGATACTACCAACCCCCAAAACATCTATGGTAAAACAAAGCTTGATGGTGAAAACGGTATGCTAGCCATAAATCCAAACGATTCTATTATCATAAGAACCTCGTGGGTTTACTCTAGTCTTGGAGCTAACTTTGTAAAAACTATGCTCCGTCTAGGCAAAGAAAAGGGGTCTCTGGGCGTGATTTATGATCAAGTTGGAACTCCAACTTATGCGAGAGATCTCGCAAAAGCAATTTTGGATATTATTCCTAAGATAAAAAATTCAAAGGTACAAATTTATAATTACAGCAACGAGGGTGTACTCTCTTGGTATGACTTTGCCAAAGAGATAATGAAAATGGCGAAGCTTGATTGCAAAATAAACCCAATAGAGACAAAAGAGTATCCAACGCCGGCATCAAGACCATATTACAGTTTGCTAAATAAGTCAAAAATAAAATCAACTTTTAATCTAGAGATGCCTTACTGGAAAGACTCTTTAGATGATTGTTTAAGAAGATTAGGAGTGAGAAGATAATGTTCAACAATAGTGATAAAACCATACTGGTAACAGGCTGCGCAGGCTTTATAGGCTCTAACTTTGTGCCATACTTTTTAGAAAAATACCAAAATTACAACCTTGTAAACTTAGACCTCTTGACTTATGCAGGAGATTTACAAAACCTAAAAGAGTGTGAAGGCAACTCAAGATATAAGTTTATAAAAGGCGATATCTGCAACCGTGAACTTGTGGAGTTTATATTTGATGAATACGACATCAGAGGTGTTATCCACTTCGCAGCAGAGTCACATGTAGACAACTCCATCAAAAATCCAGAAGTGTTTATACAAACAAATGTAAATGGGACTTTTACACTTTTGGATGTAGCCTACAAACAGTGGATGGAGAGACCATTTAGTTATAAAACAGAGTATCAAGATTGTAGATTTCATCATATCTCAACTGATGAAGTGTATGGGACTCTAAATGAGACAGACCTATTTACGGAGTCCACTCCATACGCTCCAAACTCTCCATACAGTGCAAGCAAAGCAAGCTCTGACATGATTGTACGAAGCTACCAAGAGACTTATGGACTAAACACAGTTATAACAAACTGCTCAAACAACTACGGACCAAAACAACACAATGAAAAGCTAATCCCAACAATCATACGAAAAGCATTGGCTGGTGAAGCCATACCAATATATGGGGATGGTAAAAACATAAGAGACTGGCTTTATGTACTTGACCACTGCAAAGGAATAGATTTGGTTTATCACACAGGAAAAACTGGAGAGGTTTATAACATCGGCGGAAGAAACGAGAGAACAAATCTTCAAATCGTAGATGCTATATGCACTATTCTTGATATAAAAGTACCAAAAGAGACTTCCTATAAAAAGCTTATATCCTTCGTAGAAGATAGAGCAGGACACGATAGACGCTACGCCATAGATGCTACCAAACTTGAAAATGAGCTGGGTTGGAGAGCAGAAGAAACATTTGACACAGGAATCATTAAAACCGTGGAGTGGTACTTAAAAAAATACAAGGAAGTAGAGTGATAACAAACACACGATTAACTCACTTAAAACAACTAGAAGCTGAATCAATTCACATTTTACGCGAGGTCGCAGCAGAGTTTAGAAATCCTGTCATGATGTATTCTGTAGGAAAAGATAGTTCCGTTATGCTTCATCTTGCTATGAAAGCATTTGCTCCAGCAAAACCACCCTTTAAATTTTTACATGTAGATACTCTTTGGAAATTTCATGAAATGATAGAGTTTCGCGATCAACGAGCAAAAGATTTAGGATTTGACCTTGTTGTTCACTCTAATCCTGAAGGCGTAGAGATGGGTATATCTCCGTTTGTTCACGGAAGCAAAGTCCACACAGATATTATGAAAACACAAGGTTTAAAACAAGCTCTTGATGCTGGTGGCTATGATGCAGTTATTGGCGGAGCTAGACGCGATGAGGAGAAATCCCGCGCAAAAGAGAGAATCTTCTCTTTTCGTGACAAGCATCATCGTTGGGACCCTAAAAATCAAAGGCCAGAGCTTTGGAATATATACAATACTGCGATACAAAAAGGAGAGAGTGTTCGTGTCTTTCCTATAAGCAATTGGACTGAGCTTGATGTTTGGCAGTATATATATTTAGAATCTATCCAGATACCCTCTTTATATTTTGCAAAAGAGAGGTCTGTGGTTGAGTATGAGGGGACAAAAATTGTAGTAGATGATGAACGCATGCCAGAGGAGCTTAAAAAAACTGCAAAAAAAGAGATAGTTCGTTTTAGAACTCTTGGTTGTTATCCACTGACGGGAGCGATAAACTCTACCGCTACAACTCTTCCAGAAATCATCAAAGAGATGTTGCTCTCAACCTCAAGCGAAAGAGAAGGGCGCCTTATTGACAAAGATCAAGAGGGTGCAATGGAACTTAAAAAAATTGAGGGATATTTTTAATGTTAGGTATAAATAATATAGAAGAGTATTTAAAAGCACATGAAAACAAAGATATGCTTCGTTTTTTAACATGTGGAAGCGTGGATGACGGAAAAAGTACACTTATTGGCCGTATGCTTTATGACTCTAAAATGATATTTGATGATCAACTTAGCGCCGCAGAGAGTGAAAGCAAAAAGTATGGTACTACTGGCGAGAAGATAGATATGGCACTTCTTGTAGATGGGCTTCAAAGCGAGAGAGAGCAAGGCATTACTATAGATGTTGCATATAGATTTTTCGCTACTCAAAATCGTAAATTCATTATAGCAGACACTCCAGGACATGAACAATATACCAGAAATATGGTAACGGGAGCCTCAACTGCGGATGTAGCTATTGTACTAATTGATGCTCGCAAGGGAATACTTACGCAGACAAAAAGACATAGCTTTATAGTAAATTTGCTTGGCATAGAGCATGTAGTTGTAGCTATAAACAAAATGGACTTAGTAGATTTTAGTGAAGATACATATAATAAAATAAAACAATCATATGACCACTTAGCAGACCAGCTTGGAATTAAAAATAGATACTATATTCCACTCAGCGCACTAGATGGGGATAATGTAGTCGATAAGAGCATAAAAACTCCATGGTATGATGGAAAACCTCTTTTGGGTCTGCTTGATAGTATGGATATCTCTAAAGAGATAAAAGCTGAAAATTTTAGATTTCCAGTTCAGTATGTGAACCGCCCCAATCTGGACTTTAGAGGCTTTTGTGGAACCATATCAAGTGGCAGCGTCCAAGTCGGTGATGAAATAACAGTTTTGCCATCAGGTAAAACTACAAAAGTTAAAAGCATTATTAACGCTGGCGACACAACAGAAGCAAACAGAAACACTACAACAAATTATGCTTATGCACCTATGGCTATAACAATTACAACTGAGGATGAGGTAGATATATCTCGTGGAGATATGATAGTTCATACAAAAAATTTACCAAAAGTTTCAAATAGTTTAAAAGTAATGTTAGTGTGGATGGATGAAAAACCCATGAACATAGGTCGCACTTACGACATAAAAAGAGCAACCTCTGTAATAACAGGAAGCTTTGAGCATATCAACTACAAAATAGATGTTAATAGTTATGAAAGAACACAGGTAGATACTTTGGAATTGAATGACATATCATCATGTAAAATGTTGCTAACGCGACCAATTGCTGCTGATTCTTACAAAGAGAACAAAGAAACAGGTAGCTTTATAGTGGTTGATAGAATCAGCAACAACACTGTTGGAGCCGGTATGATTGTTGGTGTCACAAAGCGAGATGAAGATAAAACTCTAAGCAATCACAGAGAGTACACAAAAGCAGAAACAGCACTCAACCAGTACATTCGAGATAATTTTCCTGAATGGGATTGTAAAGAGGTTTGATGTATAAAGAAACAAATAAGCGCTCAATAGTTAAGGGCATAAGTTGGAGAGTTCTAGCTACAAGCACCACTATTATAATAGTTTATATTTTTTTTGATAGATTAGATTTGGCTATAGCTGCCGGCATGATGGAAACTGCACTAAAAGTAGGGTTATATTGGGCACATGAAAGAGCCTGGTTTAAGATTACTTGGGGTAGAAAAAAAATAGAACCTTTCAATCTTTGGTTTACAGGACTTCCTTTAAGCGGAAAAACAACCATTGCCGATAAAGTATACAAAGAGTTAGAAAAACTGCATATACCATTAGAGAGAATTGACTCAAAAGATATCAGAGATCTTATTCCAGATATAGGCTACAGCAGAGAAGATAGAAACAGGCATATGCACCGCATAGGAAATTTGATTTGCACCCTGCAAAAAAACTCTATCTCAACAGTAGCATCTTTTGTATCACCATACAAAGAGTCAAGAAAAGCGATTCGAGAGATGGTAATAAATAACATAGTTGTGTATGTAAAAGCAGATATACAAACATGCAAACTAAGAGATTATAAAGGCGTCTATGCAAAAGCTCTTAGTGGGGAGTTTCAAAACTTTTCAGGCATAAATGATGTTTATGAAGAGCCACAACGAGCAGAGATTACAATAGATACGGATGTTATGTCCGCTGATGAAGCCACGCAGATGATAGTTAAATATATAAAGAAAAATTATGTCAAATAATATAGTCTGGCACAGCGCTCAAATAAGCAAAGAAAAAAGAGCAAAACAAAAAAAACAAAAACCTTGCATTTTATGGTTTACAGGACTTAGTGGAAGTGGCAAGTCAACTCTTGCCAACGCACTAGAAGCCAAACTGCATGAGATGGGATATCACACATATCTACTAGATGGCGACAATGTTCGTCATGGACTAAACGGTGACTTGGGATTTGATGAAGCATCAAGAGTAGAGAACATAAGACGCATAGGCGAAGTAGCTAAGCTCTTTGTAGATAGTGGCACCATAGCTTTAACAGCTTTCATATCTCCTTTTATAAAAGATAGAGAACTAGCAAGAACTCTCGTAGAAGAAAGTGAGTTTATAGAGATATTTGTAGATACTCCTTTTGAGGTTTGTGAGCAAAGAGACCCAAAAGGACTTTATAAAAAAGCGAGAGCTGGGGAGCTGAAAAATTTTACAGGCATAGACAGTCCATACGAAAAACCTACCAATCCAGAGGTTTATCTACTAAACGACAAAGAAGATATAAATAAAAATATAGATAAAATAATCACTTATTTAAAAAACAACGGATATTTGAATGCTTAAAAGTATAAATATAGAAGATATAAAAAAAATAGCACTAGAAGCAGGTATTGCTATTATGGAAATCTATAACAAAGATTTTACAGTCGAGTATAAAGATGACAAATCACCATTAACGGAAGCGGACCTAAAAGCAAATGAAATCATCTGTAATGCACTTCAAAAACTCTACCCAAGTATACCACTAATGAGCGAAGAAAACAAGGAAGTGCCATACGACACAAGAAAAAAGTGGGAACACTACTGGTGCATAGACCCCATAGACGGCACAAAAGAGTTCATCAAAAAAAATGATGAGTTTACCGTAAATATTGCTCTTATTCACAAAAATACCCCTGTTTTAGGCGTCGTATATGCCCCAGCTTTACATGAACTGTACTGGGCTAAAAAAAACGAGGGTGCTTACAAAAACAACCAAAAACTTCCACTACAGATAAATCAAAATCCAAAAGAAAAACTCTTTGTAGTTGCAAGCAAATCCCATCTATCAGATGAAACACAAAGTTTTATAGATCTCCTTGATGCAAAAGAAATTGAGCAAGTATCAAAAGGAAGTTCACTAAAACTATGTATGGTAGCAACTGGGGAAGCAGACATCTACCCAAGACTAGCTCCAACCATGGAGTGGGACACGGCTGCTGCGGATGCTATTGTGCGAGAATCTGGGAAGATGACCTATCAATTTAAATCTAATATTCCCTTGGCATACAATAAAGAAAATTTATTAAATCCTTGGTTTGTTGTGAAATGAACTATATAAAAACTTTTTATAGATTTATAAGAGATATTTTTAAAAATAAAAGACTTCTTATAGATTTAGCCAAAAATGATTTTAAATCAAGATATATGGGCAGCTATTTAGGGGCGCTTTGGGCTTTTATACAGCCCATGATTACTGTTTTTATTTTTTGGTTTATTTTTGATATAGGCTTCAGAAGTGCGCCTGTTCAAGATTTTCCTTTTATTCTTTGGCTTATGGTCGGTATGTTTCCATGGTTTTTTATTTCAGAAAGCTTATCAAATGGTACAAATGCCATTTTAGCAAACAGCTTCTTGGTAAAAAAAGTAGTATTTCGTGTCTCACTATTGCCAATTGTTCAGATTACTTCAGCTCTTGTTATACATCTGTTTTTTATCTTGATTTTACTTGGAATGTTTATGTTATATGGGCAAAAACCAACAGTTTATTGGTTTCAAATATTTTACTATCTATTTTGCACGATTATTTTGATGCTTGGGATTTCATGGGCAACAAGTGCCATCGTTGTATTTTTTAGAGATATGAGTCAGATTATAGGGATGGTAATACAGTTTGGATTTTGGCTTACTCCTGTCTTTTGGTCATTAACACAAATCCCTGAAAAATATCGTTTTATCATAGAGTACAATCCCATGAATTACATAATACAAGGATATAGAGATAGCCTTATAAATAATGTTTGGTTTTGGGAAAAGATGGATGCAACTATTTATTATTGGGCCGTGAGTGCTTTATTTTTATTTGGCGGTGCTATTATCTTTAGAAAATTGAGACCTCACTTTGCGGATGTACTATAATGAAAAATATTGCTATAAAAGTTCAAAACCTTACTAAAACTTATAAGCTTTATAATAAACCAAGCGATAGACTCAAAGAAGCTTTGCATCCTTTAAAAAAGAAGTACCATAATGAATTTCATGCACTACATGATATTAGCTTTACAATAGAAAAAGGTGAAACTGTAGGTATTATAGGACATAATGGGGCAGGTAAGTCAACATTACTAAAAATAATAACAGGTGTTTTATCCCCAACTCATGGGCATGTGCATGTAAATGGAAAGATAGCATCGCTCCTTGAGCTTGGAGCAGGTTTCAATCCTGAATATACAGGTATAGAAAATATTTATTTACAAGGTACTTTAATAGGATATACCTATCAAGAAACAGAACAGAGATTAGATAGAATTCTTCAGTTTGCAGATATTAATGATTTTGTTTATCAGCCTGTAAAAAGCTATAGTAGTGGCATGTTTGCTAGACTTGCTTTTGCAATAGCTATAAATGTAGACCCAGACATACTTATAGTAGATGAAGCTTTAAGTGTGGGAGATATGAACTTTCAAGCAAAGTGTATGACCGCAATGGATAGAATCAAGCAAAAAGGAACGACCATACTTTTTGTGAGTCATGATATAAATAGTGTGAAAAGTCTTTGTGAAAGAGGTATATATATAAAAAATGGCGTAATGCATGCTATAGGTAAAGCTAGTGATGTGGCCGAACAATATATAAAAGAAATGAGAGAAAATCTTAATGATGAAAACATTAAATTCTCAAAATACTTAGAGTCAGATGAAACAAAACAAAATAAAAATAAATCTTTACTGATAGCTCATATAAAATCTACAATCTACTATTTCAATAAATATGGTTGGTTTTTTGATAGTTTTAGAAGAGAGAAAAACAGAGAAGTTCAAGAAATAATAAAGAAGTATAAAATATGAAAAAATATCTCCTAAGTCTCATTCTTATTTTAATTGACATAGCAGTTTTGATGGCTCTTTTTTATTTAGCATATTATTTAAGAGTAAATATAGGCGACTTATTTCTACCAACATTTCATGAGCTGAGGCTTCAAAACTTTTATTTTGTCATTTTTGTCATTTTTATATTAATGTTTTATGAAAATATATATACTTTAAGATATGACTTTTGGCAAGAGACCAAAAAAATAATGCAGTCCATCCTCTATGGGTATCTTGTTATTATGGCGTTATTGGCGTTGGCAAAAATTTCAGATGGGTATTCGCGGATTTTTATAACCATCTATTTTACATTGGCCCTACTTATAATACCTCTAGCTAAAAGATATACTAAGAAATTTCTTTATAGATTTACATTTTTCCAAAAAAGAGTTTATATCATCGGAGAACAGACACAAAAAGATATTTTAAAAAAAGAGTTTCATGAAAACTGGTATCTTGGTATGCGATATGATGAAAAAAGATACGACACGGTAATTATCACATCAAAAGGTAGCGATACTTCAAAAATGAAGCAAAAGATTGCAAAATATCTACTTCACCATGCCGAGGTTTACATCGTCCCTTACATTTCGAGCGTTAATTTTGCAAACTCAAATATCATAGAGTACTCAAACATACGATACAACACAATCCAAGTGGAAAATAAACTTCTTCTTGCACACAATATATGGATTAAAAATATAGCGGAATTTTTTATTATACTTATTATCTTACTGCCATTCTTGGTTGTGCACACTGTCATTGGTTTATTGATTCGCTTGGATTCCAGAGGTGCAATTTTTTTCAAACAGCCTAGACTTGGAAAAAACAGTAGTAACTTTATCTGCTACAAGTATAGAACTATGTATGAAAACTCAGAGGCTACATTGGAAAAATACTTAAAAGAGCATCCTGAAGAAGTGGTATATTATGGAGAGTATCACAAATACCAAAATGACCCACGCATTACAGGACTTGGAAAGATGTTACGAGCCACTTCTTTAGATGAGCTACCTCAAATTATCAATATCTTAAAAGGTGAAATGAGTCTAATCGGTCCTCGCCCATATATGATAAATGAATCAGATAAGCTAGGGGAGAATAAACAATTTATTTTAAAAGTAAAACCTGGCATTACGGGGCTATGGCAAGTAAGCGGTAGAAACAATCTTACCTTTAAAGAGAGAAATGAACTGGAAATTTGGTATATAAAAAACTGGTCACTATGGGCTGATTTTGTAATCATAATGAAAACCATCAAGGTTGTTTTATCCAAGGTTGGAGCAAAGTAAAAATGGGTAAAGAGATAAAAGCTGAGTCAAATCAGCTGAGTTCACCTCTATTTTCCCACACTTTCTCAAAGGCACGAACTACATCATCCATATCATCTCTACTCATTCCAGGGCGCATAAGCTCATGAGTTATGATTTTGTTGTAGTGCATATCTTCACAAACAGGACAGTCGCCTTTTTTGTACTCCCGCTCTGTATGGTTAAACGGATACTCTCCAAAACAGATTTTTTCCTGATAGAGCGGTTGAAGATATAGAGGTTTTACATATCCGTAGCTAAGCAAAACAGCGCTGTCGTCCCGCATAATAGTTGGCGGAAGTTCAGCTTTTACAGCATCTATAAATCTGTTTCTATGAACTCCTGCTATCTTCTCATCAAACACAAGTATATGAACATAATAAGAGTGAGCTGCACCATCTCTAATGGGTGGAACTTTTAAAAATGGCATCTTTTTAAATCTCTCTTCCATATATAGAACATTTTCTACTCTTTGCTCAACCAAATCTTTTAACTTTAGCAGTTGAACTCTTGCGATAGAAGCCTCGATTTCCGTCATACGGTAGTTAAACCCTAGCATATTGTGAAGCTCACTCTTCTCTTTGTACCCTTTTGCGCCAATTACAACCTCTGCATGATTTCGGATAAGCTGAATTTTAAATGCTAGCTCATCACTGTTTGTTACCACGATTCCACCCTCTCCGCTATGTATATGCTTGTGATAGTTAAGCGAGAAAATACCAATATCCCCAAGCGTTCCAGCAAATTTACCATCAAGTTTTGCATAAGGAGCTTGTGCGCAGTCCTCTATGATTTTAAGATTGTGCTTGTCTGCTATCTCTCTCAAAGCCCTATAATCGCTCGGCTGTCCAAATATATCAACCGCCATAATCGCTTTTGTTTTTGAAGTTATCTTGCTCTCAACGGATTTTGGATCTATACAAAAAAACTCCTCTTCAATATCCGCAAACACAGGAATTCCACCATAAAGCAGTATCGCCGTAGCACTCGCACTCATAGTATAGGGAGAAACTATCACCTCATCGCCAGCGGTTATACCAAGCGCTCCGACTGCGGCATAAAGCCCAGAGGTTGCAGAGTTTACGCTTATGGCATGTTTTGCACCAAAATACTCAGCCCACTCTTTCTCTAGTGCCCTAACTTCTGTCCCACCATAGAAATCATCATGCCAAGAGCCGATGTAAGTAGAGAGTTTACCGCTTCTAAGCACCCTTAAAACCGCTTCTTCTTCCTCTTTGCCTATTGTGTTGTAAGCTGGAAAAGGCTTATCTCTTAATTTTTTCCCACCATTTATTGCAAGTTGCACGACTCTCCTTTGAGTAGATTTTCTCTTATTTTTAGCAGCTTAGAACTAATACTGAGATGCTTTTCTAGCTGCTCTTTTGAGTTTTTATCCAAAAGAAACTCTAGACTATTTTTTGCGTAGTATTTTAGACTATTTGGATATTTTTTATGAAGTTTTAGCTCTTTTGTCCCTTTTACTTTTTTGGACTCTTTTGCCTTATAGACTCTTATATCAAAACCAGATTTCTGAATCTTTATAACACCTTTTTGACACACAATTTCCATCTCAAATATAGAAAACTCACTACTGTCAAAATTTATCAAAACTCCACTTGTCTGCTTGGTCTGCATCCAAAAAGAGCCGTAAATATCGCCATCAATTACACTTGCACCATTTGCCTCAAATTTGTTTATCTCTCCAAAAAAATGCTCAACAAGGCTCAGCACATGGGAACCGTTATGATAAAGCCCTTTGTTTACTCTTGCACTAAACCCTAAAACAGCTCCAAGTTTTCCTTTTTCAAGTAGTTTTTTAACGCCGTTTATAGATGGGTCAAAACATCGGATGAAGTTTATAAGCAGATTTGGGTTTTTCTTCTCGATAAGTTCATGGATTTTACTATACTCTCGCATATTTGAAACAAATGGTTTTTCACAGATTATATGTTTTATATCCGTTTTCAGAAGCACTTTTTCTAAAACATCAAAGTGCGATTCTGTATTTGAAGCAATAACTAAAAGGTCAATATCTTCCTTTTTTAGCATCTCATCAACACTTAAGTATGTACGAATATCACTTCTCCAGACGGAGCTAAATTTTTGCAAACTCATTTCGTTTATATCACAGCATGCTATAAGTTCTGTTATCTTACAAAGGGCAAACGCATGAGCATGAGTTAAAATTTCATCAGAATCTGGAGTGTCGTAAAATCCAGCGATATTTCCACATCCGACTATGGCAGCGTTCATCTTTATCCTATTTTACTATCTGTTTTATCATAGTAGCAAAATCAATTCCAAATGATTTTATCTCGTCCACAGATAGAGCTCTTTTAAAATCAGATAGTTTCATATTTTTATTTATGGCTCTAATTTTATTTTGCTCAAAAATAGGTACAACACACTCTCTTTTTGAAGGTGGCATAAGCGAGAGAGAGAGTTTTCCAAGCAACATTGCTTCAAAAAGTACGAAACCATCTATTCCAATGATAATTTTATTTTTACAGAGTGAGCTAATCAACGCTGTTTCATACGGATTTTCTATCTCTATTTTTATGTTTTTATATCTACTTGTCAAATAATCATATTTACCAATTTCATCCGAGGGATGAAGCCTTATATTTAGCTCATTTGTGCCGAAGAGTTCCATATTTTCACATATCTCTTCGTAAACCTCAAACTCATCAAATCCCCAATAATTTTCATTACCATAACTATTAAGAGCCACTTTTTTTGTAGGTTCACTTATAAAAAGCAGACTATTTTGCTCTTTTATCTGAGTATTCTCAAAAATCTCTATATCATCCAAAAGATTATAAAATCTAAGTTTTATGATATTTGCAAAACCTAAATCATCAGCCATTTCATAGCCATAAATATCATTCACGGTTATAAAATCAGAGATATTTTTTCTATAGTTTTTATCGGGATAGCCAAATCTCTCTCTATAGTTTACCCAATGTTCCAGCATCGCAACCGATGGAATATGAAGAGTTTTTGCCACTTTTATAAACTCTAGATGAGTCCTATTTTGCCAACTTGTGCCAACCAAAACAACGGCAGGTTTTAAAAAAAGAAGCTCTTGTTTTATGTCAGAATCTTTATCTAACTCTTTTATACAAACCCCAAGATTCGCTTTTTCAAAAACCAACCAAGCAGGAGACTCTTTAAACGCAAACAGGTGCCACTCATAATCTTCTTCATATCTTTTGATGATAGAGATTAGGTTATTGCTAGGTCCGCCATCATTAAAAAAAAGAGCAATTTTTACCAAGATATATCACTTTTTCCTAAAGCTTCTGCAAATGAAATATCACGAGTTGCCACTTTTCCTAAAATCTCTTTAAAATATTTTGGATGAAGTCCAAACCCGGGTCTTACGCTTCGCACAGACTCTTGGCTAAAAATTTCACCTTTTTTCATATTTTTTGTTACATAAAGACTTCTTGAGAACTGCCTATTTTTTCTCTTCTTTTCACTCATGCTATAGTCAACTCGCCCAAGAAGTTTCTCAGCATCTCTTATGGCTCTTACCATATCGCTAAACTCCTCTTTATTCATAGAAAACTCAGCATCAGCTCCGCCGATGGCTCTGTCAACTATAAAGTGTTTCTCTATCACTTTTGCCCCAAGAGCAACTGCGACAATAGGAGCGGTGCTTCCCATAGTGTGATCTGAAAAACCACTCACAACACCAAAAGTTTGAGCAAGGTTTGGGATAGTTAGGAGATTTGCCTCATGAAGCGGTGCCGGATATGCGGAAGTACACTTAAGCAGTATTATATTTTCATTACCCTCGGCTCTGCAAATATCAACAACATCTTGAATCTCATCAACCGTAGCAATTCCTGTACTTATGATAATGGGTCTGCCCTTAGAGGCAACATACCGCACAAGCTCATAATCCGTTATCTCAAAAGAGGCTATTTTATATGTTGAGGGACCGAACTGTTCTAAAAAATCAACAGCACTTTTATCAAAGGGAGTAGAAAATATATCTATCTCTATGCTTCTAGCAAACTCAAACAGCTCTCTGTGCCACTCCCATGGAGTGTATGCTTCTTTGTACAAATCATAAAGCTTTTTATCATCCCAAAGCGTTGTGCCTTTGATGATAAAATCCTCTCTATCACTGTCAAGCGTCAAAGTATCGGCGGTGTATGTTTGAAGTTTTATAGCATCCGCTCCACACTCTTTCGCAGCCTTTATGGTATCAAGCGCATTTTGCAAACTTCCATTATGGTTAGCGCTCAGCTCCGCTATAATGTAAGTGCCATCTTTTTCTAAATCAAAATTACCTATTTTCATCTGCTACTCCTCTTCATTTCTAAACTTCATACAAATAATACTTTTTCCATCGGCTACTTTTTTACCACTATCTTTAAAGTTAAATTTTCTATATAGACCAATGGCTCTTTCATTATCAATAAATACTTCAAGATTTAGAGTTTTAAGTTTTAGAACCTCAAAAGCATACTTCAAGCCAACTTCTAAAAGCATACTTCCAGCTCCCTTGATTTTATCAATAGGATTTGCATAAAGCCCTATATCTGCGCTCTTTTTAGCAAAATTAATATCTGTAAAATCTACAACGCCGATATAATCAGTGTTTTTTTTCACAACCATATACTCTTTTGTTTTAGACATTTTCAGCGACGCTATAAACTTTAAGTGATTTTTAGTTGTGATATTTTGTGAGTCATGCATCCATTTTTTCACACTCTCATGATTTCGCCACACTAAAACCATCTTTTGCTCATTAAGTGTTAAATCAATAAAATTAATAAGCTCAAAGACCTCTTCTTTTAGCTCAATTTTCATTTTTTAATCATTTCTTTAACCATGGAGTTTAACTTTTTTTTACTAAATCGTCCCATAACACCAAAGCCATTTTTCTTCAAAAACTTATGCATATAGTTTTGGTTATCGGCAGTTTTAATAGCTATAAAAGGCAACTTCATAAAGTAAGCTTCATTTGCACTAACGCTAGGAGTGATGATACCAAAATCACTTTTTCTCATTAGCTTTGCAATTTTTTCTGAGTTTATATAAAGTTTTATCCACTTTTTTTCTTTGGCATACTCTTTTAAATCTTCCAAATTTTTATTTGCACTCGTAGTCACCACAACCGCTTTTACATGTTCAAAATTTTTAAGAATTTTTAATATTTTTGGGTTTAGATTTTGAGTATCTGCCCCACCCATAGCTATAAAAATTTTTATATTCTTACTTTTTGTTTTAGGTATAGCTTTGGCTTTTTCTTTGTGGAACTCATCCCTAAGAAGCGTCTGTTTGCTTCCGCATCTAACTTCGCATGAGGATGGAACCAGCTCTTTGTATTTTGATTTTTTTGCATAGATATTATGATTTAAAAGTATGTCGCAGTGGTGTTTTTCGTAAGTATCATCTAAAACAAAGATTTTTAACGCGGGGTTTTGTTGTTTTAATCTTTTTTCAAACTCAAAATCTATATCATAGTGGTCAATCACCAGCATATCTATATTTTTCTCTTTAACTAAAGCCTCTAGTTCGCCAATATTGGCACTTTTTAGTATCTCTAAATTATATCCCGCTTCTGTTATTTTATAATTTATATTTCCAGCTAAATCTTGCACGGCAAAAATAATTTTGGAATTTTCAAACTGTTTTGCAAGAACCAAATCTCGCATGATATGTCCAGTACCTATTGTCGAAGATGAGTCTGCTCTAATTAGGATGTTCATCTGTTGTTGTTTTCATAACGGCCTCGTACATAAACTCGGCTCTTTGCCAATCTTCTAAAGTATCAATATCTTGAACCAAATGACGAGGTAAGATAACAGGGATACTATCTTTTCCAAACATAACCTCGCTTGAATATTTACCGACTTTACTCCAGTAAAACTGCCCTGCATCTTGGTATGCTTCTTCCAAATCTTGACTTCTTTTTGGATAGTTTTCGGGCCAAAACATCTCACATCTTCCATTTTCATCTAGCTTAAAAGTTCGCTGAATCGGAAACGGCATAGAGGTGCATGAAAAAGCGTTTATGGCACTGCTGCTGCGGAGTTTTTCATACCCCTCTACAAGATATCTGCCTTGAAGCAGAGGTGCCGTTGCGTAGATAGTGCACATGTACTCATATTTCTCGCCCCTATCTTCTAAATACTTTAAAGCATGGTCTATAACCTCTTTTGTATTTGTGAAGTCATCACTAAGCTCTTTTGGTCGTAAAAATGGAACCTCTGCACCATATTCTCTTGCAATCGCCGCTATCTCTTCATCGTCCGTAGTAACTATAACTTTTTCAAAAATATTTGCATCAAGTGCCGCTTGTATGGAGTAGGCGATGAGTGGTTTGCCATGAAATAACTTAATATTTTTTCGTGGAATTCGCTTACTTCCGCCTCGCGCCGGGATAATTGCAACTGCTTTTGTTTTCATTTAAAAACTGCATCCTCTATGACTATATTTGCGAATGGTGTCTAAAAACATATCTGCAACATATTTTGCATCTTCCATACTCATTTTTTGATGGCATGGGATTGAGATTTCACTTCTATAAAAATCATCTGCCACCATAAGTGAAACATCTCCGAACTTCTCTCTGTAAAAACTGTTTTGATAGATTGGTTTGTAGTGAACCTGAACACCAAGTCCAAGACTTTGCAACTCTTTAAAAATATCCTCTTTTGGGCATTGCAGTTCTGGGTTCAAGATTATTGGATATAAATGTCTCGAACTTATCATATTTGAGGGAATCTTTTGAGTGATAAAGAGTTTCTCATTTTTAAATCTCTCATCGTAATAAGAAGCTATCTCGCTACGAACTCTTATAAAACCGTCCAATTTTTTAAGTTGGCTCAGTCCAAGCGCTGCCGCAAACTCTGTTAATCTAAAGTTGTGTCCCATGGCTACCATGTCGGAGTTCCAAAGCTCTTTTTTAACCACTCCATGTGAGCGAAAAAGCCTCATTCTTTTTGCAAGCTCCTCATTGTCGGTTAAAACTGCACCGCCCTCACCTGTTGTTATGGGCTTGATTGCATGGAAAGAGAATATTGTCATGTCAGCAAATAAACCGACTTTTTGCTCATCAACACTTGAACCTAGGGCATGGGAAGCATCATCTATTAGTATTAGATTGTGTTTTTTTGCTATATCTTTTATCTTTTGTATCTCAACAACTTTTCCACCAAAATCAACAACTACTATCGCTTTTGTTTTTGGAGTTATAAGCTCTTCTATAAGTCGCTCGTCTATATTTCCATCAAGTTTCACATCGCACCAGACGGGCTTTGCTCCAAGCAAGACAAACATATTTGAGGTTGCTACAAAACTAATTGGGGTTGTGATTATCTCATCGCCCTCACTGATTCCACATATGACATAAGCGGCTAAAAGTGCAGAGGTTGCAGAGTTAAAAGAGACGGCAAATTTCGCACCAGCATAGTCGCAAAGAGCATTTTCAAACTCTTCAACTTTCGCGCCTTGAGTTAAAAACGGAGAGTTTAAAACACTTACCACCACATCAATATCATCTTGCTCAATCAGCTGTGTAGAGTAGGGAATCATCTGCTATTTCTCAATCTCAGTATGGTTCATTTTTGCAACCAAATCCTCACTGCTTAACCACTCTGTATTATTTCCAGAGTTGTACTCAAAGCCCTGAGCAACCGCCACTCCAGTCTCACCTATAAGATTCTTTTTAAAGTCAGAACTTTGCGTAAACTGAATAGTAGGCGTTATTACATAATGATCATCAAACTCTAGCGTAAGATGACTATCGTCCGATGGACACATAATCTCATGGAGTTTCTCTCCGGGGCGAATTCCTATGATCTTATGAGGCAGATTTGGAGCCATTGCAAGTGCCAAATCAGTCATTTTCATAGATGGGATTTTTGGGATAAATATCTCTCCACCCTGCATCCTCTCAAAGTTTTTAAGAACAAACTTTACCCCATCTTCAAGCGTGATTAGAAATCTTGTCATTTTCACATCAGTTATTGGGAGTTCGGTCGCGCCCTCAAGGATGAGTTTTTGAAAAAATGGCACGACTGAGCCACGAGAGCCTATAACATTTCCATATCTAACAACCGAAAACTTAGTTTCTCTATCGCCCGTTAAGTTGTTTGCTGCCACAAAAAGTTTATCGCTCGCCAATTTTGTTGCACCATAGAGGTTTACTGGATTTGCCGCTTTGTCGGTTGAAAGGGCTATAACTTTTTGCACACCTGCTTCAAGTGCCGCATCTATAACATTTTGAGCACCCATAATATTTGTTTTTATACACTCCATCGGGTTATACTCTGCAATTGGCACATGTTTTAGTGCTGCTGCATGGATAACAAAATCAACCCCGCGCATAGCCTTAAGGAGTCTTTTTTCATCTCTAACATCGCCTATAAAGTACCGCATGCAAGAGTCTGTAAAAGTTTGCGCCATCTCATACTGTTTTAACTCATCTCTGGAAAATATGATTATTTTATTCGGTTTATACTTTTTTAAAATCATCTCTGTATATTTCTTGCCGAAACTACCTGTTCCGCCGGTTATAAGTATATTTTTTTCATTGAACATTAGTAATCCTGTATTTGAGGCTATTTTTTAAATTTAAGCAAGTTTAGTGCCATATTGTTTTGGTTACTGTGTACTCCTCTGTTGGCACAAACAAGGCACTTCCAGATACACCAGCCTCAAGGTAAAGATTATAGTTCAGACTCAATACGCAATGGAGTTAATATTTAGCAATTTTTTCCGTTTGCACTTCTTTTGCTACTGCTAATACCAAGATGACCGCAAAAAACAGTGATGAGCTAACTGTTCCGAGATCTAAACCACCTTTTTCGTGTGTTTTAGTAAGCAAGTCGCCAAATGTCGCTCCAAAGGGACGAGTCAATACAAACGCCAACCAAAACAGAAGAACAGTTGATATTTTGGTGTAAAAGTGCAAAAGTGCAATAACAATCAATGCACCAGTAATAATGATCGCACTTTGTGCAAATCCAAGCTGCAACTCATCTGCTAAAAAATCACCTGCTGCCGTTCCTAAAGTATTGGCAATCAAAAAAGCAGTCCAATAATATATCTCGGATGTTGTATTGGTTATATACTCAACATTAATAGTTTTATCATGAAAATACCATGCCGCAAGAACGACTATCAAAAGTGTGATAAGCAAGAGCGAACCCATCGTGTAGCCTAGCCTAAGGGTCCTATCGATATAATCTGAAATCGCCGTTCCCACAATTGCTGTTGCAGTAAAAGTCAACCAATATGTTAAAGGCTCATATCTTTTGATTGAGAGTTTGATAGCAAGAAACAGCCCAAACAGGGCCATAAATATCAATATAGTAGTAGCGTATCCGAAATCATAAGTCATTGAAAACATATCTGCACCAGTCTCACCTAGCGTAGTAGAAGCAATTTTAATCACCCAGTAAAGAAAGATGATATGAGGAACGCGATTAATTAAAGTGTTGTCCCAATTGTGAGTTTTTGGCAAAATAAAATCCCCTCTATTAACTAAATGTCATACAATAGCATTTTTATTTAAATGAACTGCTAGAAAAATTTAAAGTCCATTACCCCACATATGCATCTTATCATATTTAAGTCCTATTTTTAGGCTTTTATAAAGGTACATAAAATTACTTATGTACTTTTTTATGTACTTCAAAATGTTATTTATATTGATTTTCAAGCCATTTTTCCACTTCATCAACTGAATACACAATCTTGCCACCCAGCACTTTTTGATGGTACGGCAAAGGATTATACAGACGACTTCGATACTGTTGCTGTGATGATTTTGACATATTGTACTTTTCTTCGAACTCTTTGACGCTTAGATATTTTTTACCATGAAGCTTCGCCATATTTTTTTCGATCTTGAGAACAGCTTCGCTTTGTTGTTCTTTATCTAAAAGTTTATTTAACTTAATCAGAGGTAAGTCAAAGTCCGTAACAAAATCATTCCAAATTTCACTTGCGTCTTCTTGACTTGCAATAAAATTCTCATGAGTGTATGAACTATATAATTCATTTTTTAAGTAATCCACTTCCCACGAATGAATAATGAGCTTATCAATATACTCATCATATCGCCTTTGTCTGATTTTCAACAAATCGTCAATAATATCTTTGATAATAACTTCATGTTTATTCATACGCAAAGTTTATCAATATTTTAATTTATTTCACATAAGGGTGGGTGGTGGGAATCCAATTTTAAAACTTAACCGTCTAAGTTTTTTGAAACTTAGACTTATGAAAATTCAAAAATGTCCCCATCTTCTTCATAATATCTACCATCCAGTTCAAGTTCACGACCTATTTTTTCATAATCAATATTATTGGCAATAATAGCGGGAAGAGAATCGATCCCGTAGCACTCATTGACATATTCATAAGCAAGGTCTTCCATCGATGAATCTTCGTGAATAATAACCTCCTCGTATTTCTCCAATGCCTCGTTAAAGTCCTTCACAAGATAGTTTTTAAGTAGAAATTTAACCGCCTTAAACTCGTAATAGCTAAGATTTTCAGCTTGTTCGGCTATCTCATTTAGCTGGAATGGGTCGGAATATTCGCCAATCTCCATAAAATCGCACTCAAAATCAGTGATAAAAATCTCTTCGTGTTCATCATCCTCGCATACTTGCGCACCAGTCGCCAAAATCTGCGTGATTTTTGCTCTCAAATCGTCCTCATCCATCGGTAAAGCTACCCATTCGCCGATTAAATGCCCGTTGTTATATGCTGCCAAGTCTGTGATGTAAGTCTTAATCATTGTATTTCCTTCTTTTAAAAACGATTTTCTTTGTTTGAAGGTGTTCGGTGTCTTGGTTTCCTTTTTTTCAGAAACTTCAACACTTTGACTTTCAATCAAAGATTTTCTCCGTCAGTTAGGCTTATCGTTTGTCTTGAAATGGAGGATTTTTAAACATCACTTGGAGAGTCATTAAACCCTTTTAATAGGCTCTGTCAGTGTGTTTGAGAAAAAATCGTAATGAGAGAAATACGGGAAGACTATTGACGAAAGAGAATACCGATTTGAAAGTGTTTAGGGGTTGATGTTTTGAGGAGAAAAAATGCTTAAATGGTAAATTCGGAACGAATATCCCGTTGTATAGGCTAAAATAGCCTATACTAATTTGGTAAGTGATAGAGCATTACTGCCAAATGAATAATTCTATTTCTGTCATCATTGATATGAAACTCATATTGAAACCAAGTTTCATTAACATCATTAATATGCTTAATAAAATTGGAATGTGATGATATTTCAGTTTTTGCCGTTTCAATTACAGAGCTAAAATCTTTGTTTTTAACGAACATAATCACTGCTGCTTTTGAATCTCGCCAAGTGAGATATCCAATTAGTTGGGAGATGGTATCTAAAAATCCTTTTTGACCATGCCAAAATTTACATTCTCCGATAAAAACATTATTACCTTCGTACCTCAATAAAATATCGGTTTTGCCACTTTTATTAAAAGTTTCTCCCGTCGCACTACCTTCAAAGCTTGGTTCTAAATTGAGTAGGATATGGTCTCTTAAATGTTCTTCTTCTTTACCTTGATAAACACTTGGCGTTCGTTCAAACTGCTTTCCAGTATTATGGACAATCTTTAATATTTCCGAATACATACCATATTCGAGCGTAGGTTCTGGCTTGAATTCTCTATCTAAAACTACTGGCTTTTGAATAGAGATTTTTTTTCTTATCTTCGGTGTAGGCACAGAATAGGTCGAATTTGCATCATTTCTTTTTTTTATGGGAATTCCCAATGATGATAAAGTATCTTTATTTACAAGTAGAGTCTTTTTGCGACCTTCAAAAGTTTGTCTGACTAATTGATGTAGCGAGGCATTAAAGCTCTGAACATCTCTATTGACATTTTCCAATTGACCTTTAATGGAGTTTTTATTGGATTCAAGTGTTCTTTTGATTTCATCAGCATTGTTATTAAAGTTAATGACATCGAAAGTAATTTCATTATTTTTAAGTTTAACCTCCATACTCCACACCATCCAAGTTGAAGGCTTAAATTCCAATAATTTTTCATTTCCAGTAAAAGGAAAATGAAAAGTATAGACTGGCTTTGAATAACTATTTCCTTGATGGACATAATAACTTGATGGAAATCTCTCCGCTGGAATCATCTTTTCAGTTTCTGTGGCATATATATCATCAAATAGAATCTCTAATGGCTCAATTAGTGATTTTTCTATCTGGTATGTAATAAAGTCTTCTTCGTTCACATTAAGCAAATAATCATCGTTAGTGTTTTGTATTGACTGAATCACTCCCCGTCTGTGATACTCAAAATAATTACTTAATTCATTTTCAGCAAATATACGCATTTCAATTCCTACCCAAGGATTAATTTCAACTTGCCGAGTTCGGCACTTATTTCATTCGTAAGAGCCTCTATATCTCCCAATATCTCACTGGTTGGGGGATATTCCACTTCTTCATAGGTAATCTCTTTATAGCGGTTTATAGAGAGGTCATAATCATTAGCTTTGATGTCGGCTACATTGATGAAAAAATGCTTCTTGGTCTGCTTGTAGCCCTCAGTATCTTTGGCTCTGTATTTTTCGATAATGTCGGGGATGTCGTTATCGGCTATCTTGTTACGCTTGTCATCGAGAGAGTAGCCATCAGCCGTCATATCGTAGAACCAAACCTTGTCCGTCTTGCCACCTTTGACAAATACCAACACTGCCGTTGATACTCCCGCATAAGGCTTGAATACACCGCTTGGCATAGAGATAACGGCTTTGAGTTCATTCTTCTCTATAAGGTGCTCACGAAGTTGTTTATGAGCATTAGAGCTTCCAAACAATACACCATCAGGGATGATAACCCCTGCCCGTCCTCCGATGTCCAAGATTCTCATAATCAAATCGACAAAGAGCAATTCAGTCTTTTTGGAAGCAATCGTAAAGTTCTCATTTTGATCATCCGCATCAATACTCCCTTTAAACGGGGGATTCGCTAAAACGACATCATAGCTGTCGGCATCATTGAAGTTTTTGGAGAGGGTATCGTTTTGCTTGATATGGGGGTTTTCGATACCGTGAAGCATCATATTCATCATTGAGATACGAATCATCGAAATATCGCTATCAACGCCAAAGAAGGTATTGTTTTCGAGTAAGTTCCATAGGTTCTCATCGGTGAGATTCACCCCAAGTTTCCCGCCCTCTTCGGTGTAGGGTTGCAGCATATGGTTATAGGCTGATACCAAGAACCCTGCTGTTCCGCACGAGGGGTCAAAAACCTTTTCACCGATTTTTGGATTGACAAGTTCGGTCATCATCTTGATGATATGGCGAGGGGTTCTAAATTGCCCGTTTTTCCCCGCTGAACTAATCTCACTTAGAAGGTATTCATACATATCCCCAAGACTGTCAATGAACCCTTCACCGTCTTGTTCGAGAAGGTTAAAAATCTCTTCGATACTCTCAACGGCTTCACTAATCAGTGAGGGTTTCGTGATGATAAACGCTAAATCCGAAACGGACTTGTTGAACTCTGTCCCCTTGTTATAGGACTTGATAAATGGAAATGCTACATCTCGCACCGTTTCAAGCATTGAGGCACTGTCGAGCTGTTTGAACTCATCCCAATTTGCCAATTTGTTATCGGCGAAGATAGAAGCGTAATCCGTCCCTAAAAACGAAGCCTCTAAAATATGCTTATTATCCCGCTCACTGAGGAGTTTGAGGAAAATGAGTGCCGTGATTTGTCCGATGGCATCGAGAGGATTGGCAATTCCACCACTCCAAAATTTGTTCCATAGGCTGTCGATTTTACTTTTTACTTCGGGTCTTAAAAACATATTTGCCTCTTTTATACAATAATTTTTTTATTTTCTGCTATAATAACATTCTAAATTACTCCGCAAGGAGCTATCCCTCTTCGGAGGGTTAACCTTCTCTCTAAAAATATCTCCTCAAAAATACTTTTATACCGTCGATATCTGATTGATGAAGTTTTGGATAAATCGCCTTAATTAGTCGTTTTGTATCAATCGTTTTAATGTCGTTACAAATGACTAATGAATCTTTTTCCAATCCATCGTATTGCATTCTATTACTTATTTCCGAAACTGGAAGATACAAACCACTAAATAGCTCAAAGTGGAAATGCTTGACCCTTGTGGTTGGTTTTTTAGAGGTTAAAGGCATAATCACCACCTTTGTGTTGTAGCTCTCTTGGATAAAGTTATTATTCGAGACGACTACACAGGGGCGTTTTGTAGACATTTGTAGTGGATCGAAATGGCTCCCTGTTTCAGTACCGATATTTTCACCTATTTCAAACCACCATACACTCCACGGACGGATACGGAATTTTATTTTGCCCGCACTGTCGAAATTGATATGGTGCTGAGCTTCTACCGCTTTTTTACGGACTGCCCATTCGTTGAGGCGGTTATCCTTGATTAGAAAGCTCATGCTATTTCCCCGTTCAATATCCAATACATTATAGGTTTAAAGTTTATTTGTAGCTCCGATCTTAAAAACATTGTTTAAATAGTTTCCCTTCACACGAATCATCGGATAGTGTCAAACATACTTCATCATCTTGGATACTAAAAGCATTTTGCAATTGATTGATTTCTGATTCAATCGCTGTTAAAATGTATTGAACATCATATTTCTTAGTAAGTTTTCTAATGAACTCAATATATTTTTCTTTCTTTCTTATGTCCAGTGTATCAAGTACTCCATCGTGATAGACAAACTTATAAAATGAATTTTCATTGTAGTGTTGCAATAAAGAAACATCGAAGGCTGCACACAAAATCTTTTTATAAGTATTGCCACTCGCAAGGTCTGTGGAGACTAAACTATCCTTATTTTGGTATTCTGCTTCAAACTCTATATTATTCTCTTTATTGGCTCTGACGGATAAAACAGCAGGAGTATTCAAAATATCCATCGTAAACTCATTGAATAATTTTCGAAGATGTTTATGCTTTTGTTCAGCAATTGCACTTTTGAGTTCTACAATTTTTTGATTGATACTTGAAGAAAGCTGAGCAAGAGTTTCTTGCATTTGAGACATTTTACTAATATTTAGTAGTTTTTCTTCCAAAACAATAACATCAGCTTCAATTTTAGATAAATTCATTTGATATTTTTTGAATTTGTCATAAGAATCTTTATCTGTTAAATCCGACAAAATAGATGACTTTTCAGCTTCTAATTGCTTTAATGAATTATCCAATTGCTCACTTTGTGCTTTCAAATCAGTCAAATTCTCTTTCAAGAAAATATTCCGTTCCTGAGTGATGCTTCGATTAAAATTGATGACTTTTTTAAATTCTGTCAATAATTCATTTGGAAAAAATAATTGAATTTCTGAATATAGCGTCTGAATTTCTTCGAGATTAATATTATCAATTTCGACCATTAACGCCTGTTCAACTTTTAGTATCTCGTGTTTAACTCCATAATGCTGAGTGTTCGCTACTTTGATTTGATTTTCAAGTTCCTCAATTAGATATTTTTTTTGTTCATTATCCTGTTGATGAAAATCAAATTTGTTAATTTGCGCCGAAATTTCTTGCACTTCATCAGTTTTAATATCTAAGAGACCTCTCACTTTGTCTTCATCAGTGCTCGAAACTTTGTTTTCTGTTTCGAGTAGTGTTATCTTCTTTTCCAATGCATCATATTCTTCTTCAAGTTCAAGCTTTTGCTTAATCAATTCACCGTTGAATCCAAGCAAATCAAAAACCATTGGTTTCCAATCTTTATGCACACCTTGGAACTTACTCAATTTGAAGACATCAATATAGTCATTTTGGTATCGCATAAAATAATTGAGGGTTTTGCGATATTTCCATTTCGGTAAAATATCAAATCCTAAATATGTATTTAATGTCTCTCTCGCTTTATCAATAGCTAAATCCGAATCATCCCACTCTTTAACATCAATATCAAACTTTTCAAGCTTATTATCACTGAGTTTAAATGATATTTTTGTATTATTTTCAACAGCTCGCTTGATTAGTAAATGCTTCCCATTGTTTAACTTGATTTCCGCAAAAAAGACATACGAAGCAAAAATTTTATTTCGAGTTAAAAAATATCTATCTTTTTGAGCAACTTTTTTGAGCAGTAAAAAATCAATAACTTCTAAAAGTAGTGACTTTCCAAGATTATGAGTGTCTTTTTCACTATCATCCCTATTGGATATTTTTCCAATAATGACATTCAACCCTTCAGAAAACTCTACATTATGAAAAAGCCCATTCGCATATATTTTACACAGCTTCATTTAACAACCTTATGGAATCAAGCTCGTCGATATACTCTATGCGCTTCAAAATATACAAAAAATTCAGGCTCAATAGAAAGACTTCACTAACTTCCAGCCCAATTTTATGTTTGAGGGTCGAAAGCAAATCATTGTATTCTATTATGCTATTTTCTTTTAATGTGGTGATGATACTTGCTGAAACATTGATAATCGAATATTTCAAATTACTATGTTTCGTAGGCGATAACATCATTACTCCATTACTCCTATATCACAATGATAATACATATAGTGAAGGAAGACTCTAATTAGCCTTCTATCATTTCTAAGTTCTGCTTCGTTGTTTTTAAAAACAAAGTCAAAAAGATACTCAATTATCTCTTCAAATGCATTGAATTCATCCCTTTTGACAAGTATCTTTGATTGAATATCATCAATCGTATTGTCGTAATAAACTTGCATTTGTTTATTTTTCGGGTCTTTTAAAAAAGCTTCGATAGCTTGAAAATCATTGATTGATTTTTTGAAGATACCATTGAAATAATCTTGACTAAGCCTATTTAATTCATTCTTTTCGGAAATGGGAATTCGGTCATTTTTGCGAGCTATCTCTTGAATCTCTTCACCATCAAATTCAATTGTTGAAAAAAGAGTTATAAGCTCTTTCAAGTCCGTTTCATAAAAATCAAGCGGTAGCAATAATCTCTTCAAGTTGTGCTTTTTAGCAATTGAAGGGTAGTCTTGCAACCACTTTTGAATTCTCTCTTCACCTAAAACCACATTTTCAACACCCAATGATTCTGATATAAAATCTTCGATTTTAGGGTCTTGAACTCCTGAAAGCTTTCTATTAGTAAAAAGCAAATAATAGTCCAATTTTTCGTCGTCTTTTAGTGATTTTATACTTTCAACTTCATTTTTAAGTGTGCTCTTAAAATCACTCTCCGAACAACTCGCACTCGCTTTCACTGTATGCTTTGCTTGGATTATAAATCTTCCATCCCAAGGAGCTGTTTTGCTTGGGAAATCATTGGCTGTTCCAGTAAATTTTGCATCTCTACCGCCATCTTTTCCCTTCGCAAAAACAATCGTTCCTGTACCTAAAACTTCTTCACAGATGGATGCAACAATACTTTCAAATTCGTCAGCACTTAAATCAGTCAATGGATAATTCACAGTAACCCTTTCATTGAATTTCTCCATCAAACGCTTGTTTCATCAACGCATCATAAAGCGTTTGGAGTTTTTCGAGTTTTAGTTGTTCTTTTTGTTTGAGGGTTTCGGTTTGCTCGACGATTTGGGCAAATTGATTTTGTAGTTCGACAGGAGGATACATTAAATCAATATCCCGCACTGCGTCTTTTGTAATTGATTTCGTGACAGCACCTCTGACTTTTTTTTCAATATTCTGTTTTCCATATTCACTGGTTAAAATCCAATACATAAAAGTAGGATTTGCTGTATCTTCTAATCTAATCAAAAAAAGATTCATTCCCAAAGATACAGCTCTATTCAATTTTGGCATCAGATAAACACTACCTGCGCTTCCAATTTTATTCATAATAATTTCATTACCATATACTTTGCTCTTGGTTAAATAGTTATAAGCGTGCTCAGAAATATATTTGACACCATTTTCAAAATCATTATGTTCTAAATCAGTCGTCCTAACCATTAGTGCGTAATCTCTTTTATCAAGAAGTTCAACATTTTTCTTTAAAATTTCATAACTACCATTAGCGTGATAATCTGTCAAAAAAGATATTAAATTGCCAAACTTAACAACTTCCCACCCCATCGGATTCAAAATAGGGTCGCCAAACATCTCAATAAACTTCGATTTTAAAAAGAGGTCGTATTTTTTGAGGAGGGCTTTTTGTTTCTCGACAAGAGCCGAAGCGGTATCAAGGACGCTTACGATTTTTTCTTGTTGGGGGATAGGAGGGAAAGTAATAGGTGTTTTTGAAAACTCAGATTTATTTATCATTGGAACAACCGCAGCATTAGCTTGTTGTTGTAATATTCCCTTTAATCGAATAATCGAATACGCTAAAAACTTATAGCTTATTCGCTCGTCAGGAATAACAGCATTTATCTGCTGATTAAAGGAACATTCTTTTTTAGTTATAGCTACTTTGCCAATAATACCAATACAAGTTGTAAGCACAGTATTTGGTGGGACTTTTACTGCTTTCACAAATGCAGTATTAGAAATATAATCTTTACCATCATACAAATCGGTTATATCATTTTTTGAAAAATCATCTGGCTTATAAAAAGGAATATCTTGGCTATCCCAAAATTCAGGAATTGCCTTGGATGGTGTTTTACCTGTGAGAACTTTTCCCAAATCCCCAAGTTTTTCGATTTTCCACCCTTGTGGCAAGTGCTTCATACTTCACCTTCGATAATTTTGACTATTTCTATTTGCTGAGACTGGTTAAAGAGTCCTAAAATTCCGTGTTTATGGAATTTCGTAAATGGATTGTCCATCAGGTCTTTTCGGTGGATGTCGTGCTTTTCATTTAGATAATGTTTAATGGCATTGATAAACTCGATTTGGGTTGAGTTGAGCGAATGGGTCTGTATGAACTGATTCAGCAAGTGGGGAAGTTTATACTCTTTTCTCTCTAAGATATGGGTGAAAATCTCACTCAAATCATTCGATTGGATGCGATACACCTCACTGAGCTTATCGGGGTTGATGTCAGCACCTAAAAGCGCATCACTGAGGCTTTTAACATCGTCTTGGTCTAATTTAATCCCTACGAACAGTTTTTGAAGTGCGGGGCTTGAATTGGTAAGCTCTTGGATGACTCGGCTAATGCGCTCTTCATATTCTTTGAGGTTGATGGATGGGGTATCAATCACCGTTTTGGTGGTGGAAGCGATATAGTCATCCAAATCGAAATGATACTGCTCTTTGATGATTTTGGATTTATACTTCATCAGTGGAGCTAAGATGTCGGCGGTTGCTTGTGTCTCTTTAAAAGACAACTCATACCAATATGCCCCGATACTCGCTTTGGCGATTAAATCGGCATGTTTGGCTACCTCTGAGATATTGTGGTTAAGTCTGTTAATATCGTTAATGATGCTATCTATCACACTCTCGATAGTTTTAATATCATCTTCTTTGGTTTTGGCATGTTGAAGCTTCTTCACCTTCAAGCGGAATCGTAAATCATAATCATCTTGTGAGGTCATTCTATCGAGCAAGTCCGAAACGGAAGAGAGCAATGAGATATTGAGATGAACATTATCCCAAAACATCCCATTAAACTCTGATAGCTCTTTGCGACGTTGTTTGATAAAGAAGTCCTCTTTTGGAAGGGCTTCTATCTGCGCTTTGACTTCTTTTTTGATGGCTTCAAACTCTTCACCGCCATAAGCTTTGAGCAACTGGATGTTTTGATTGTAAATCGCACGATTGATGCTAATTTGCTCCGTCGGCTCAAATCCGTTGGGGGTCTCCTTGAAATAATCGAAATTGCCCCAAAAATCAAGGATTAAGAACTTCTCTTTGGTAAAGTATTCGTTCTCATACAGACGGGTTCCCCGTCCTATCATCTGCCAAAACTTCGCTTTGCTGTATACGGGCTTCGCAAACACGAGGTTCATAATGCTTGGGACATCAATCCCCGTGTCAAGCATATCGACCGATACGGCGATGTTAAATCCGCTGTTATTAGTGCTGAACTCTTTTATCAACTCATCGGCATTGGAAATCTCAGAGACGATAACCTTGGCTACTTTGGATTTGTGTTCTGGAAATAGCTCATCATAGAGCTTTACCAAACGGTAGGCGTGTTTTTTGTTGATGGCGAAAACGATGGTTTTGGCGGGGAGATTGGTTTTAGGGTCTTTGTGGCAATTTTCCATAAAGCTTTTGAGAATTTGGCGGTTGGTATCATCATTCAATACCGCCTTTTCAACGGCTGAACCCTCAAAGTCAATCTCTTCTTCCGTAAATCCGCTGTTGCGAAGCTTTTCTTGCTCTTCTTCACTTAACGCTTCAAATCGGATACCATTTTCCAAGAAGTTGGTTTTTACATTCAATACTTCATAATCAACAAGATAGCCCGCTTTTATCGCTTCCTCATAGGTATAGGCAAATGTCGGGTTTCCCGTATCGGTATTAAAAAACTTGTAAGTGTCTCGGTCGATGAAATCGACGGGGGTTGCGGTCAATCCCATTTTTAGAGCATCAAATTTTAAAAAAACCTGCCCGTAATGGTTGTAGATACTGCGGTGGCTCTCATCAGCTACGATGATGTCGAAGAATCCTTGGGATATATCTATCTTACTCATCAAAGAAACCATTGTTTGATAGGTGGATGCGTAGATGCGTTTGTCTTTTTCAAACTCGCTCGTAGTGATGCGCTCTCTTGATTGGTCGGGGAGATGGGTTTTAAAATTATCAAGAGCTTGTTTGACAAGTGCGGTTCTATCGGCAAGGAAGAGAACCCGTTTGATAAACTTACTGCGTAGGAGTATGTCGATGAAGGCGATAATAGTGCGAGTTTTCCCCGTTCCAGTCGCCATTACCCATAAAACAGCACGTTTATTGGCATCATACGCCTCTAACCCTTTGGTAATCGCTTCGATTTGATACGGTCGGTTTGCTATGGATTTTTCGAGCAATTCGGTCGATAGTGGCTGCTTGTTTTCATTACGAAACTTTAGCCATTCCAAGTCTTCGAGAGAGTGATACGACAACACTTTTCGAATAGGCTGATTCAGGCTATCCCAAAACTCTATCTCTAACCCGTTGGTGATGTAAATAAACGGGGGGAATCCTTGGACATTGGCGATTCGACGGGCATAATATTCGGCTTGGGATTTGGCTTGTTCTACCGATTTGTGTTTGTCTTTGGCTTCGACAATGGCGATGATTTTATTTTGACGGTTGAGAAGCACATAATCAACATACCGATAGCTTTGATTGAAGTTGGCGGGTAAAGTGTCATCAAGGTCAATCTCGTATTCCAAGACAACTTTGGTGCCGTCGCTGATGTCCCATCCGCATTTTTGGAGTTCGGTATCAATCAGTTCGCTTCGTGTTTTTGCTTCGCCCATTACCATTCCCATTAAATTAGCCATATTTTAACATTAATTATAATTATCTGCTGACAATATTATATATTTATTTATTTCGCAACTCCCCTTTTATCATTTTAATTATAAAACAACATACCTATGCGATGTATTTAGGTGATGTTATATGTTTTTCTCCGATTTGATCAAAATAGGGCAATTCTCTTCGTATTAATGATTCTGAAACCTTCTTAGGTTCTTGATACCCAAATTTTATTTTGCTTACTGGAAAATTTCCAATTTTGATAAACGTTTCCAAAGGTTCAAGATTCGCAAACTCGCTCTCCAATACTATTTTTTTGATCTTCTCCTCTTCACTCTCGTTAATCCTATCCTGTTCAATTTGGGATGCGCGATTGATTCCTTGCTTTTTGCGATCAATCTCTTGCTCTCCTAAAAATTGACTTAGCACTTTTTGTCCGTAAGGTTCTGAGTACTGGAGCACAATTTTGGTTCCACACATTTGAAACAGTGACTTCAAAAGATTATCTCCCACTACTTCATTTGCTTGTGTCAAACTCTGAAACGCAATGAGTGCGTTTAAACCTTTGCTGCGACTCTCTGCTAATGTGTTTATCAGTTCAGATATCAAATATTTTCCTAATGCTTTATTATTTGTAGCAAGACTCATAAGCTCATCCAACACCCACACAATCCGTCTTGTATTGCTATTTGGAAGTGTAAGGATATTTTTGTAAAGCAAAGTAAAAAACAATCCGAAATAGAGATTATACGCTCCTGCTTGGTCGGCAGTATTAACAATAAAAAGGCGAACATCTCTATTTATATCTTTGAGTGAATCTATAAACTCTCTGACTGAAAACTCACTCTCTTCATAATAAAAGGCTCTACTTGATAAATTTTTGAATACCTTATTGCAAGTGGCATAGACTGAGGTTGCTTGATTATCCAATTCACCTTTTGAATCTGCCGTTAGAGCACCTATAACAGTGTTGTCAGCACCAAATAGTTTTACAGTAGGATTATTGATCAATGCTTCTCGTAGCCCTTTTGGTGTTGGATATATTCGTAAAAAATCAATTAAGGCTTTATTGTTTGGATTTTGACTCCCTGCAATTGATAAGAACACTGCTTTTATAACACTTTGCGCTTGCTCTTCAAAGTGTGCTGCTTTCGAATCTGATACTGGTGCAACAGAATGAACAAAAAAATTCACCATTGTTTCATCTATCTCACCGTTTTCATTAAGCATATCGCTAAAAATGTTCCATCGAATACAATCACTGTCTCTTGGATCAAAGAGATAATCTTGTCCTCGTCGATAAAGAGGTGCTACAAAATCATCACCTTTTCTCTCATAGCAGATCAGCGGCTCATTGAAATCAACGATCCCACCTGAGAGTTTTTTCCCTTTCTCATTGACGTTACCAAGCAATAGGGAATAAAGTGATTGCGATTTTCCCGAGCCTGGCATACCAACAAAGAGAGTATTCTTGACTTCTTGTGGGTATGGGATGGGTATCTGCTCAATACCAACTGTAAGTCTATATGTATCGTTAGATTTTCTGAGTGCTTTTAAAATATGTTTTCGTAAACTTTTTGCATCAAGCAGCTGCGATCCTCTTTTGAATATCTCTTCCTTCGTTTGATTAAATCGAAACAGAATGAAAAGTGTAATTATCCATACTGGTAAAAAGTATGTTAAAAACGCTGAAAAGTGAGGGATTAAAAAGCCTCTCAATGTTTGCTCATAAAGCCAAGGACTGACCCCTACAATTTGATCTGGCATAAAATCGGCGATATTGATATATGGCAATAGAATATCCATTCTTGTAATCGCAAGCCCAATTCCAAATCCTACAAATGCCGCTATTACAGTAGCTGTTCTAAGTTTTCTGCTAAACTCTATATGTGTCATATACCGCCGCCTACACTATAAATGAATGATTCTGATTGCTGAGTTTAGTTGTTTCACTGTTACTAATATCACTTGGTGTTTTACATAAAATATCCATAGTATTATTGCGTTCAATCATTGTATTTGCATAGGTAAGTAGAGCAGTTATCATGGAAGTTATATAAAGCAGTAAGAGTGCTGCTACTTTCGATAAGCTCAGAGGTGTAAAGAGAGCAATAACGATCAGTATCACCCATAATGATACTGTGATATACAGGAAAAATTGTTTTAGCGGTATAGTTGTGTGTTCAGCTGCAAAGTCATTTAATTGTTCTAAAAATGTTTTCATTGTTGTACTCCTTATATTGATAGTGAATTTTGATTCTCTTTGTCATTTGATTGATCCATCTGTTTTTCAAAAGATTGATCACGATCATTTTCTAATTTTTGCTCTTGCAACAGTTCATTAGTTTTTTCTCCAACAGTATGCTTAAAAAGTTGGAGATGCTCTTTTGTCATATTGATCTCATGGCTTTTGCCGTGACTTAATACATGTGCGTGAATCTTGTCGGTGTCGGTATGGATGGCATAAACATATTCAAACTGCTTCCCTGATTTTTCTTGAAACTCTTGTAATGACTCTCTAACCAAACGATTCATATCATCACGATCTAATTCACTTTGACCAACATCAATTACTGTACGACGAAATGCGTCTATACCGGCATTCAATTCTTCTTTTAATTTTTCAAACTCATCTTTACTCATTCTTTCGCCGTTTTCATCATAAATATGAGATAGAGATGGATCATTTTGCAAATCTCTTGCACCGTGATTCTCCATATATGTCAGTGAAGCAGAAGCATGTGAACCTAATGTTTTTGCACTATTGCGTTTTCCCTGTTTATTTAGTCTGCCTGCCATCTCAAAATTTGATTTGACAATAACGGTTTGCTTATTTACAACAATTCCACCTTTACTTGTATTATTTGCAATAGAACTGCTTTTATTTTGAGACGCAGTGGTTATAGTATTTTTGCCAAAGTTCATATGAAAACTGCTACCTCCCCCTATTGATGCACTATGAGACGCACCAAACGAATGATGCGATCCACCACTTGAATATGAATGTGTAGAGATTACAGGTTTTGAAAAACCGCTTGAACTGTGAGATGATGAAGATGGCGATCCTTGTTTGGATGTCATCTGTCGTTTCAGGCACTCATCGAATGGCATTCCTGGTGGACAATTAATCATTGCTGTGTCCTCCTTTTAAATCATTCATGCACTGCTTTATTCCTGAACCATAAATTGTCTCAAGTTCATCCTTTTGAATAGTTCCTTGTCTAACTGCTGCTGTAATTGCAACTCCATAAATTTTTCCAATGGTGCGAGATTGTCCGATTAGCACACTAATCAAACGATCCGTATTCTTCTTATCCGCATCAATAAATCTATTGATATGTTGTGTGACTCTATCTACTAATTGTTCAGCGATTTGAGTGTTCTCTAATCCACGTAAAATTAGGTATTCAACACCTTGTGAAAGTGAATTGCCGCTATGTGCAGCATAAGCTTTCACTGCTTCAATGGTCTCTTTTGATAATGTATAACTCTTTACTTGTTTTTTGTTCATAAAGTATCTCCTATTTATTAGTTTTTCTCATAGTGAAAGATGTCGCAATAAGCGAAACAATTTTCAATAACAATTATATAATATTAATAAATATTAATCTTTTTATTTATTAAAAAATATTTTATTCTTTTGAAAATCCTGGAAAAATAGGGTCCCCTCTGGGGTTGGCGAAAATTTACTATCAGTAAACTATGAGCCCTTATCTGTGCCATCCTCCCTTTCTTTTTATTCTTATCTATAAATATATCTATTCAATCTTTATCATCCAGTGCAAAAACCATCCCCAAAAAAGACGCAAAGAAGATGCTTTTAAGGCTTTTTGAGACCGGATATGGATAAGAATCTATATTTCTTATCTTTTCTTTTCATCAAGTCTTACTTTACTTGCATTCAAACAATAATACTGTTAGACCGTCACAAATACACAAAAAATTCTACTTCTTATATTTTTTAAATCTCACCCATATTACATATTACAAGGAGAATAAATAATCAACACATCTTAACCATTAGCCCTTTTAGGGTTGCCCAAAAAATAACAGGAGCAACCCTAAATGACTATAGATTTAACCGACGACAACGATGCATTATTAATGCTTCTTCTCAGAAGCCTACCAACTAAAATCAAAGCTGGCAATGAAAAACATTTGTCTAATATTCGTACATACCCCACTGTTGTAGCATTAAAAACATGTAAATTCATTAACTTTAATTCAAAAGATAAAATATCTATGATGATATTTGATATTGACGAATTCAGAGATAAAACAGCATTGGAGTATTTTAAAAATATAAGAGATTTTTTAGAATACATTATAGAAAAAATAGGATGCGAGCCTACATACGTTTTAGAAACGCAAAAAGGTTTTCACTTCGCCTATCATCTAAAAAATCATGTATTTATGCATCAGCCAAAAGCTGTGGCATACTTACAAAATATCAAAAAAGCTATAGGTGAAATTTTAGGTTGTGACCCTATCGCTTCTAATCGCCTAAACGGCGTCTGGCGAAATCCGTTACTCCACACATCATATTTCTCGGAACAAATAAATTATGAATTAGCAGATTTTAAAATTTTTCTGCCATCTCATCAAAAAAATAGAAGAAATACTTCAACAAAAGTAAAAATTAACGAGACACAACTTACAGAGGGAAACAGAAATGCCTATCTGTTTGAATGTGCAATGCGTCACGCCAAAGGATTTTCATCGCTCACCACAGAAGAAATTCTTATTTTTTTAGAAGAAGCCAATAAAAAGAGTGCAAAACCATTAGCATCTCAAGAATTATCTCCAATTGCAAGATCTGTTTATAAATATTGGTCACAAGGAAAAATAAGGTTTGGAGATATAACCAAAAAAAATATTAATGAAGGTGTGATGGAGTTTGAAAAAATGGCTAATCTATCTTTTGATGAGTATCAGGCAGAAACTAAGCAAAGACAAAGATTATCAGCATTGCGAACCAACGAGCTTAAAAACAAAAATAATATTGATGAACAACTTACACAAGCGCGAGAGGCTTCACGTGTCAAACGAGAAGCTACCGCAAAACGTAAAATTCAAGAAGCTATTGCCTTTTTCAATCAAGCAGGTATCAAAGTGACAATAAATGCCATTAGTAAAAATACTAAACTTGATAGAAGGACGGTGAAAAAATATTATGAAAACAAACCATGCTAAATGCAGTACATTTCTATTTTTTTCGTACATAATCCCAGTATTCGCTATAGGCTGTTTTAACATCATCATAATCAAAAGAAAGGTAGTGTTTTATCACTCCTCTTTGCTTGTGATTGAGGCATGTATCTGCAAGTACGCTATCAATTCTTAAATCTCGTATCATTATTGTTAGCATTAGGCGTCTGAGATCATGTGGCGATAGTCTTTTACCATTAAAAGTTTCAACTCCAGCAAGCTTCAGAAGCCTTTGAAACATCATATCAACTGAGCCTTTTTTAAGGGTAGGAAAAATTAAACCACTTTTGATAGTTTGAAGATAAGGGATAATCTCATCAGGAAGCGGAAATCTGTAATCTTCTTTTGTCTTAGTAATAGTTTTTGGAGCAATAATCATTTTTTTATCAATGTAGCAATCTTCTATTCTTAACTGTCTCAACTCTCCGTGCCTGTGCGCTGTCATGATAACAAGCATTAAAAAAGCTCTAAACTCTTCTTTTTGGGATTTTGCAAGTGCTTCATATTGTGGAATAGCTCTATAAAGCTTTCTTACTATGTCAATGTTTCTTTCATCAGTTCTAAGTTGCAGATGCTCACGCACTGGCATTTTGTATGTTTCAATACTATCAATAACATTAGTGTAAATATTGCCTTTTTTGATTTCTTCTACAAAAATGGGTCTCACGATTCTTTTGAACTGATTTTTCGTTGAGTTCTCTACATGTGCCATCTCTACATCATAAAGCTTTCGTAAATCTTCATAAGTAATTTTAGATGGTTTTTTATGCCCGATAGTGTTTCTGACATATCTATTGTAAAAATAGTCATAGTTTTCTACTGTTCGTGGCTTCCAGTCATTTTTCTGAAGACTTATCATTTTTCTTTCATCATAAAGATCATTAAGAGTTACTTTTGTAGAAATAAACGGGTCTTTGCCTCTTGATATTTCCAACTTAATCTCTTGAAGTTTTTCAAATGCTTGCTTCTGAGTCTTGCATCCAAATAGCTTCGTGAAGTTTTTTTCAGGATATCTCTTACTCAGATGTTTGAACTGAACATAGATATGCTTGGAGCCATCATTCATAACTTTTGTTTTAATACCAGCATATGTCATAACTTACCATCCAAATGATTTTTAAAATTATAACTTATGTACTTTTTTATGTACCTTAAAATCAATTTTATTGTCTCAAAATGATTCAAAAGAAATTTTAAAACATTTAGAAAACCCCTTAAATAAGGGATTTTAATAGATTATTTGAAAAACAAAAAATGCCTATAACCCATTACCCCACATATGCATCTTCTTCGCAATTATCAAATCACAATCATCCAAAACAGCTATCTCGTTTGCGACTCTAAATTCGCACTTTTCAAGCATCTCTTTTACCAAAGCGATATCCACTAAACCTTTTTTCTCTACAATAACCACATTTGCGGTGTTTGCCAGCGCTCTATATGCTAGTTTTAGAATCATTTCTCTGTTTTCATGAAGGGAGAAAAGATGGTTGAATATAACCATATCATAATCTCTTGGGAGTGCGCGAAACGGTAGGGAGAACTCTTTTATATGTTGAAGGTTTTCATATTTTGCAAAGAGTTCATCTTTTGGGGTGTTATTGTTGTAAATGGCAAGATTAAATCTTCCGTTAACTTTTTTGATTATTTCATCAAACAAGAGAGTTGTATCATCTATTTCTGTTGTTACTTGCAGGTAGCAGTTACCAGGAAGTGGGTTAAATATCTTTTTAAACTGCTCCAGATTTCTCATCTTAACTAATACGCCAGTTCGTTTAACTCTCTAAAGAGATAAGCCTCTATGATGTCGTCAATACTTCTTTGTGTGTGAGCAACCAAAACCATCATATTTTGCTCTATAAATGGCCATACATACTCGTTGTCGTTGCCAACCACAAGAACTTCACTTAAGTCTTCAAACGCATCTTTATCTGCGTTAAAATTAGTTTGAGTAACTCTGCCCTCTTCTAAAAGGAGTTGCACCCAAATTTTTACATTCTCTATCTTTGTGAGTGACGCTTCTTCGGCATCATCACAATCCATTGGAATCAAGATAAACATTACTCATCAACCTTTTTAAGGTCAAGCGCTAGCTCATCGTTATCCATAACGCCTATATCCTTACTTAAAACCGCTTTGGCTATATCTTTGGCATCCTCAAGCGAGTGCATTTTGTATGTTCCACATTGGTAAACATTTAGCTCTGGAATATCCTTTTGCTCTTTTACCTCTAAAATATCCGACATACTTGCTCTCCAAGCATCCGCAACAACTCGCTCATCAGGTGTACCAATAAGACTCATATAAAAGCCTGTTCTACAACCCATTGGCGAAATATCTATAATCTCAACGCCATCACGATTTAGATGCTCTCTCATAAATCCAGCAAAAAGATGCTCGAGTGTATGGATACCCTCTTGAGATAAAATCTCCTCATTTGGTCTAACAAATCTCAAATCAAAAACTGTAATATCGTCTCCACTTGGAGTTTTCATCCCTTTTGCACGACGAACGGCAGGAGCTGGCATAATTGTGTGATCTACACAGAAACTATCGAGTAGTGGCATATAAATTCCTTTTTTTATTTTATTGTATCTTTTTTTGTTAACTATATATCTTTTTTACGCGCCCAACTTCGCCGCTCATTAAGCGAACTTTTATCCCATGTGGATGATTTGGTGAACTTGTTAAAATATCCCTAACTACGCCATCTGTTAAAACTCCGCTACACTGGTCTTGCTTTAAAACTATGGCTACGCTTTGATTACTTTTTATATTTTTTCTCTGGGTGCCATCTGACATGGAATACCTCCTCTTATTGCGCTCTGTTTATATTTTTTAAGTGGCTATAAAAGCATTGATTCTGCGTTTTTAACAATATGGTCTATCTCTTCTCCCTCTTTTTGTATGGCGGTGCCGAGGCGTATTCTATAATGAGACTCTTGGCGTAATTTTTCACTTATTTTTTCACTATTTTCAGCTGTATCAACAAAATATGCAAGCAAAAATTGTTTCTCTCCCCATCGCACAAGCATATCATTTTTGCGAATAATGCCCTTAATATGTGTGACAAAATCTTTTAAAGTTTTTTCATTAATAACATTTTGAGTTACTAGATCTATGATAGTAATTCCAATGGTTTTTTTATTAAAAATTGCTGCATTATAAAAACTTTGCAATGTATGCATAAAATATTTTTTATCATACGCAAGGCTCTCTTTATCAATACTTGTATCATTTTCAATCATAATTCGCTTAATTAAGTCTTGAGAAATATCAGTAAATGTCAATAGCGCATAATCTAAAGCAGGCGTTTGAACATCTAAAGAAAAAGCGTAAGCATCAATTTTATAATCTAGCATGCTAACAATTTTTTCTTCTTCTGGCAGTTTTATAAATTCATCAACCCAATGTTCTAAATTTTCTATATTTCCAGCATGAAAATAGCTATCATAAGGGACAAAACGGCTAAATATAGAGCTATATTCCCGTATAAACTCCTTAGGGGTATCAATATTTGTAAAATCAATAAAAGCCTTGTTAAAGAGTATTGGAGTATTGTTGTGCAGCAGAACAATAAGATCTTTTTGTCTATCTATGGTCGATTTAAATAATTTATAATATGGGGTGTTGCTATCCGTCTTATCTTTTTGTTCGTCTAAATTATTCATTACCCAACCTTTTTTGCAATATAATTAACTGCCAGAAAGTATATCTTTTCTATCAAAAATATGACTTAAACTATTTAAAAAAAATATACTACGAACACATAATATCATAAGGTCGTCTTATCTCTTTTATAAGCTCATCAACACTCATATGACGAGACTTTCTCAAAAATTCACTTCCTTCTAGAAAAATTAAAACAGTAGGAATGGCAAAAACGCTAAAACTTGCGGCTAGCTCTTGCTCTATTGAAACATCAATGTTTATGATTTTAAACTCACTAAAGTTACTCTCTATAGCGCTTACTAATTTTGGCTTTAAGGCATGGCAGACATTGCACGACGGTGCTGAAAAGTAAAGCATTACCGCCCTATTTTCTTCTATAATTTTTTTAATATCTTCAACTCTCTGCATATCTTAAAACCTCTGTTTTTGTACGAAATTATACTATAATCGCACTTATGAGTTCTATTATATACTCCATCTTAGGTATTTACTTTTTTATATTCTTGGGCTATCTTGCGAAGATGAGCTTTAAAGATGATGTTGATGAGAAAACAATAACAATCATAAATATTTACTTCTTACAAGTTTTTCTGACATTTTGGGGACTTCTGATTCGCCCCATAGACATAACTCTACTTTTTGCACCATCCATATATTTTCTAGTTACTATAATTGTTTTAGCGTTATCTGCTTTTATTGCAAAAAAAATATTTTCTACACAAAAAGAGCGTTCAATTGCAACAGTTTCGGCCGCTATAGGAAACACAGGAAATCTAGGGATACCGCTTTGCATAGCCATTTTCGGCGAAGAGTCCATCCCGTATGTAACAGTCATAAATCTTGTAAATGTTTTTGTGGTCTATACTTTTGGAGTTTTTTACTACTCAAGAGGCGCTTATGATACAAAAACATCGCTAAAAAACATAGTAAAACTTCCTATACTCTGGGCTGCAATGTTTGCCATCGCTCTTAGTTTCTTCAACTACAAACCAAACGAAGCTATTATGAAAACACTCATGATGGGCGCTTATGCCTCAATGACAATGCAGCTATTTTTATTTGGAATCTACCTCTACGGAACAAAAATAAAAGAGATAAGCAAAAAGCTGGCTATATGGGTCATAAGCATGAAATTTATCATAATTCCGGCTGTATCTTTTTTAATTCTCTACAATATTGAACTAGATTTAACCATAAAAGGGATAATTTTTATAGAGCTTCTAATGCCACTAGCAGTTGCAAATGTTAACATCGCATCGCTTTATGATTGTAGTCCAAGAGTTGTAACCGCCCTTGTATTTGTCTCTTCAATTCTATTTTTAGGAGTTATTTTTGTAGGAGTTAAAGTTTTGGCTTACTTATAAAAGATGAATAAAATATATGAGATATACAAACAACTGCACGCCAACTATGGGTCTCAAGGATGGTGGCCAATTTTGGGATATGGGTACCATAAGGATGATTACACTTTTCCAAGAAATAGTGATGAAATATTTGAAGTCTGTTTGGGTAGTATCTTAACTCAAAACACAACATTTACCTCGGTTGTAAAATCGCTAGAAAATTTATATGCAAAAGGGGCGATAAACCCTTATAAAATTGAAAATATGGATATTAAAGAGCTAAAAGAGGCAATAAGACCATCCGGATACTACAACCAAAAGGCTCTTTATATTTTAGAGTTTATAAAGTTTTACAAATCACTTGATGGCAAAACCCCAACCAGAGAAGCCCTACTTAACATAAAAGGAATAGGTGAAGAGACGGCGGATTCTATGTTGCTTTATGGTTATAAAGAGCTGGAGTTTAAAGTTGATGCTTATACAAAAAGATTATTAACTCATTTGGAACTTGTAGATGAGAGAGCAAAGTACGGCAACATAAAACAACTTATGCAGAATTCTTTAAAAGAGGTTATTAATGATAAAGAAAATCTCCTCAGAGTGTATCAAGAGTTTCATGCTCTAATAGTAGAACATGGTAAAAAATACTACTCTAAAAAGCCTTATGGCGTTGGATGTTTTTTGGCGAATTAATCACCAAAAACAGTTCCACCCACATCTTTATCGCTATATTGGCTATGAGTTCCATCACAAAATGGGAAATTTTTACTAGACTTGCACATACAGATATGATATTGTCTTGTATCTTCAACAACAACTTTTTTTGGAAGACAACTTGTTACTTTGTGACTTCCATCACAAAAAACACCATCTTTACTTCTGCCACAAGCACATAAATAGTACTCAACGCCACCTTCTAGCGTAACACCTTTTGGTTTATTAGAAAAAACTATAGCTTCGCCGCACATATACTACTCCTTTTTATCTATTTGCATACCATTATAAGATAAAAAAAGCCAATAATGCTTAAGAAAATTATACTCTAGCTAAAATTCCCTCTACGCTAAATCCAAATTTCTCAAATAGCTTTTCAGCCGGAGCAGAAGCACCGAATGTGTCCATACCAATTACCTCATCAGCCAATCTGTACCACTCTAACCCTCTTGCTGCTTCAACTGCTACTTTTTTACTGTCTACTTTTATAACTAAATCTATATATGTCTTATCTTGCTCTATAAAAAGGTCGTAACACGGAATTGAAGCAACATTGACTTTAATGCCTTTTGCATTTAACGCCTCTTTTACTTTAAGACATAGCTCAACTTCCGAGCCAGATGCCATCAAAGTTATAGTTGCATTTTCATCTTTTGCAACCAAATATCCACCTTTAGAAATTTCACCAACTACGGCTTTTGGAAGCACACTTAGATTTTGACGAGAGCAGACAAATGCCGATGGAGATTTTTTCATACTAAGAGCAACTCTCCACGCTTCAATATTTTCAGCGCCATCTGCAGGACGCCATACATAGAAGTTTGGAAGTGCGCGGAACTGGCTTAAATGCTCAATCGGCTGATGTGTAGGTCCATCTTCTCCAACTCCGATGCTGTCATGTGTCCAGATAAAAAATTGCTGAATTCCTGTAAGTGCCGCTATTCTAGCTGCTGGTTTTAAATAGTCCGAAAACACAAAAAATGTAGCCGAGAACGGCATAAGCGGTCCATAAAGAGCCATTGCATTTACAATTGAAGCCATTGCATGTTCGCGAATTCCAAAGTAAATATTTCGCCCTTTTGGATAGACTCCCATATCTATAAGTTCTGTTTTATTTGATGGACTTAAATCTGCACTGCCGCCTAAAAAGCAAGGAAGAGCCCTAGCTATTGCGTTCATAATCTTTCCGTTTGTGTTTCTTGTAGCATCTGCCTTTTCAAAAAGAGGCCATTGGATTTTTGAGAAATCAGGATTTTGCAGAGCAACAAGCGCTTCATTTTGCTCCATAAGCGGAAGAGTTTTTAAGCTATGAATCCACTCTCTCTCCGCCAAATCGCCCTTTTCAATCGCACATCTAAAACGAATTAAAACATCCTCATCAACATGGAATGATTTTTCAGGATTAAAACCAACAGCTCTTTTTGCCTCTGCAATAACATCAGCACCAAGCGGAGCGCCATGAGAGTGATGTGAGCCCTCTAATTTGCCGGCACATTTCGCTATTGTTGTGTTTGCTATGATTATAGTCGGCTTAGAGTTTGATTTTGCAGTAGTAATCACACTATCTATCTCATCAAAATTGTGTCCATCACACTCTAACACTGCCCAATCCTGAGACTCAAATCTGCCGCGGATATTTTCACTTATGCTTAAACTTGTTGAACCCTCAATTGTAATACGGTTTGAATCATAAATGAGTATAAGATTGTCTAGTTTGTTGTGTCCAGCAATAGAACAAGCTTCATAGCTAATCCCCTCTTCTAAATCCCCATCTCCGCATAAGCAGTAAACTTTATGGTCAATCACATTTGCAGTCTCTGAATTTGTCTGTGCGCCTACAAACTTTGAAGCCATAGCAAAACCAACAGCATTTGCGATGCCTTGTCCTAGTGGTCCAGTTGTTATCTCAATTCCAGCTGTATGTCCAAACTCTGGATGTCCAGGAGTTTTAGAGTCTAGCTGGCGAAAATTTTTCAAATCATCGATAGTTAAACCATATCCCCAAAGATAGTAAAGTGAGTATATTAAACCAGTTGCGTGTCCACCAGAAAATACTAACCTATCGCGATTTAACCAAGATGGATTTTTTGGATTATGATTCAGATGTTCGCTTAAAACAACTGCGATATCTGCTAAACCCATCGGTGCACCAGGATGACCTGAGTTTGCTCGTTGAACCATATCTGCTGCTAAAAATCTTATACTGTTTGCCATCTTTTGACGAATTTCATTGCTCATACTAATTACCTTTTTGATTTATCTATGTCTATTTATATATTGAAGAAGGAGCGATGAGAGCTCATTTTTAAGTTTATCATCAAAACTATTTAACTCTAAAATTAGCTCATCTGCCAAAGAATCCGCCTCTTTTAATGTCGCGCTAAGCCCAAGTAGCGTCACAAAACTATTTTTCGCTTCATCATTATTTGTAAGTTTCCCCGCTTCATGAGAACTTTGAGTTACATCCAAAATATCATCTTGAATCTGAAACAGAAGTCCTAGCTTTATGCCAAACTCATAAAGCTCTTCTGCTAACTTCTCTTTACCAACTATAATCGCACCCATTTTTAGTGAGCATGCGATCAGTTTTGCAGTTTTGTTTGTGTGTAAAATCCTTACATCCTCTATGCCAAGAGGTCTATTTTCAAAATAACAATCAATTGCTTGACCCAAAACCATACCGTTTAATCCGCCACTGCTAGCTAGTTCTCTAATAAGATAAATTTTTGTGTAGTCTGAAAATGGCGCGTTGCTTAAAACTTCAAACGAGTAAGTGTTAAGTGCATCGCCAACCAAAATCGCAGTTACTTCATCAAAAGCAACATGAAGAGTCGGTTCTCCTCTGCGAAGAGGCGAGTTGTCCATAGCCGGAAGATCATCGTGAATAAGTGAGTAGGTATGAAGAAGCTCAACAGCGTAAGCAGCATGCATTGCTCCTTCTATGAGAAGCGGATTATAAGCTTTTACGACGCCTAGTAAAAGTTCTGGGCGAAATCTTTTTCCGCCAGCAACAAGCATTTTTTGTAGAGCCTGTTCGTATGTTGGATGTATGCTTTTTGATACTGGAAGATGATTTAGTAAAAATGACTCAAAATTTTGCATTTGGAATTTTAGCTAATTAATATTCACAAAAAACTGAAAATCATCTCTTTGAAAAAGTAAAATAGCTGTTTTCTTGCCGCCAGAGAAGATTTTATAAATATCCTCTTTTGTCTTTACGCTTTGCGCTTCAATCTGGAGTAGTCTATCTCCAACTATAACGCCATGAGCTTCAGCTTCTTTATCTGTTTTTATAACTAACAGATTTTCATCATAACTAATTCCAAAAAACTCCAGTGGTTTCTCGCTCACAAAACCACCACTCTCTCTGTTTTTAGTTGTCATGTTAAGCATAAGCTCCGAGCCATCTCTGCGCACTTTTGCACTATGAGCAGAACCAACCTCGCTAAACAAAATATCTCTCATCAGAGCCGCGCTATTAGTCACTTTTTTGCCATCAAACTCAACTATTAAATCGCCTTTTTTAAACAGGTTGCCATCTAAAAAAGGGTTGCTTTCATCTACAATAACAGATTTTTCAGTATCTTTTATCTTAATCCCAAAATCACCGTATGAAACTTTTTTTGTATCAATAAACCGTTGAATATACTCTTTTTCTATAGCTCCTCTTGGAGTAACGATTGCTTCCAGATAGCAACAACCGTTTATGACAACTCCAAGATTGAGTAAATTTTGACTATATTGTGCAAAACTATCAACCCCTATTTGGTGCTTTACTATCTCACCTTTTAGGGCTACTTTGTCATTAATTACTGCTCTATTGCCGGAAAATTTACTGTTAAATCTAAAAGGATATTTGAATCCATAACTCTCCTCTACAAGATAAAGAGACAGAAATGGATCATATTTGATAATTTTTTGTGTTGGGGGAGTTTGGGAGAAGATTAGTCTTTGATTTTTTTCTATTGGTATTTGAAGCGACTCATTCACGACTGTTTTTGAGTCGATAACTTTTTGTTTGCAAGAGTCAAAGTTGGCACTGTTGCCACATAAGGCAAAAAGGTTTAAAAAAAGAGCTACCAAAAGAAAAAGTAGCTTTAGCATCTACACAACTTCAAGCAACTCATTGCTTCTTTAAACATCAAAATTGTAAAGAAGCAGTTGTTGCACATTGCTATATCTTCTCTAATATCTCTTCAATATCATTGTTTTCATCAACCAAAACAACTCTTGGCTTATAGTTTTCTAACTCTTTTTCATCATAAGTAGCGTATGCAACAATAATAATTTTATCGCCTTTATGAACTTTTCTAGCAGCAGCACCATTTAGGCAAACATCTCTTTTGCCTCTCTCACCAAGGATTACATAAGTCGAGAATCTCTCGCCATTATTGATGTTTAAAATCTCTACTTTTTGTCCAATTCTCATCTTTGAAGCTTCTAAAAGCTCTTCATCAATTGTAATAGAACCAACATAATTCAAGTTAGCATCAGTTACAGTTGCACGATGAATTTTGCTGTATAACATCTCGATTGTCATGATTACATTCCCATCTGTTTTTTCATCTCACATGGAGAGATTGGTTCATCCCAAACATCAGCGCTTATAAGAAACTCTTCAACAACTTTTCCGCCAAGAAGATGCTCTTCTACAATTCTGTCAATCTTCTCTTTTGTAAGTCCTGCATACATAAAGTGTCCCGGTTCAACTAACATAACAGGACCTGAGCTGCAGCGACTTAAGCAAGATGTACGGATAGGTTGAACTGTCCCCATTATGCCATTTTTCATAAGCGATTGTGCTAAATGCTGAAACAAGTCCTGAGTCTGCGGTGTTACACATGATGGCTTTGGCATACCCGGAGGAGATGTTTGTTCACACTTAAATATATAAAATGCCGGTTGAGGAATTCCCATAAATTATCCTTAATATTTTTCGCAATTATAACAAAAATAAGTTCATAAATAATTGCGTTACTTATTTAGTTATATTTTTAAGCAGTTCTCGCACAACTTCTCTATCATCAAAAGGTAGCTCTTCGTCATAGATTATCTGGTAAGCTTCATCACCTTTTCCCAGAATTACCACAACTTCATCATCTTTTTGATCAATTAAAGCCATTTTAATGGCTTCTCTTCTGTTTGGCTCAACTTGAACATTAGTTTTATCTTCAATGCCACTCAAAATATCCGCAATAATCATCTCTGGGTCTTCATGTCGTGGATTGTCACTTGTTATATAGACTCTCTTTGCCAAACTAGCAGCAACTCTGCCCATTAAAGCTCTTTTTGATTTGTCACGATCACCACCGGCTCCAAAAACTATCAACAACTCTTTCTCTTTTAGAGCATTTAGTGCTTGTTGCATCCCATCTGGCGTATGAGCAAAGTCGACAATCACATTTGGAGTTTCACTCACTTGCTCCATTCTACCACTAACTCCAGCAAAATTATCCACAACTTCTGCAACTTCTTCAAGTTTTTTACCAGTTATAAGGTGCACAGCACTAATTGCTGCCATAAGATTATAGAGATTAAAAAATCCATGGAGTGCTGCCGTAAATGGAACAACATCTTTAAAATGCTGGATAATTCCACTTGTGGCATTGTTTAAAGAGTATGCTATAAGTCTATATGTAGCAGGATTTTCTATGCCGTAAGTAAAAGTATTTTTAAAGTTAAACGATGCTCTTGGCTCATCTTTATTTATTAGTTTTTTACTCTCATCCTGAAAAAAACTATTTTTTGTAGCTATGTACTCGCCGATTGTTTTGTGATAATCCAAATGGTCTTGAGTAATATTTGTAAGTATTTTCAGCTCAAAATTCAATCCCTCAACTCTTTTTTGAGCGATTGCATGAGAGCTAACTTCCATTATAAAAAATTCACAACCAGCCTCTACAGCTTGATAAATATGTTTATAAGTATTTAAAACTGATGGTGTAGTCAGAGTTTTGCCCTCAACCATCTCATCATTCATAAAAAATCCTCTAGTTCCTTGCATTGCGGCTTTGTAGCCCAAATCTAGTAAAAATGAGTAGATTGCACTAGCGGTTGTTGTTTTACCATTTGTCCCTGTTATACCAACTATTTTTATTCTATCCACTCCAAAAAGTTTTGAAACGCTCTTTATGTCTATAACTGAATGAGCTCCATTATCTTTTGCGTTTTGTAAATATTTCTCATTTTGTGGTGTTAGAACAAAAGCTGTCTGGGCATCACATAGTTTAGAATCTTCTGTAACAAATCTAAACTCTTCGTTTGGTAGTTCAATTTTCAATTCGTTTGCCTTTTGCTAATTTTACAAATAATTTTTTAAGAAGTCTGTCTCCAGGATAGATGCTGAGCGCATTTTCCAAATAACTTAGAGCCATTTCAGCAAAATCATTCTCTATAAGCTTATCAAGAAAGTCAATAAAGTCATCCTTTTGAGTAATTATTACCTTTGTTGAGAACATTATATTTTCAAATGTCTCTTTAAAGCCCTCTCCACTATCGAGTAGTACCTTGAAGTCCTGATAAAGTATACCGTCTTCAAACTCTAACCTGTTGCGAAGTGGTTCTGCAAACATACTGCTAAGCCTATCTAGCGTGCCATCCATATTTTGTAAAATATCGCTCATAATCATATCTGCTTGCTCTTCATCTTCCGCTTTTAAAACTTCATAATAGTCAAAAAGTGCCTCAGCTCCGCCCTCTCCGCTCATAGCCATTTCTGATAAGATAACGCCATTATACGCCTCTTTTGAGTTTGGATAGTTTTGCAAAACTATCGCGAAATTCTTTAGTGCATTTTGAAAATCTGACTTTGAAAAATAGTCTTTTGCTTGTGATAATATTTTGTATTTGCTAATACTCATTCGTCTCTACTTCTTTTATAAATTATCTATATCATGTTCCATACCAACGGGTACATTTATAACTGTTAACTCTGGGTGTATATCAATTTTTAGTTGCCTCTCAACGCCATATTTCAGGGTTGTTCCACTACTTGCGCAACCGATACAAGCCCCCTTTAGCTGTATATAAACTTTTGAGTTTTTAACGGTAATAAAAGCTATATCACCGCCATCAAGGGCTAAAGATGGACGAACTTTATCAATAGTGTTTTTTACTGGAACCATAAGCTCTTCGTCTGTAAATGGGATCATCTCAATTGCCTCTTATTAGTTAATTTTAATCCGTAAAATATGACAAAAACACTTAGTTAGCGATAAATAATATCAGTTATCTATTTAAAGAAAGAATCTGATGGACATAAATTGGTTTTCTCATTCCTACAATTATATAGTTAATACTCTTTTTTTGCATTAAAAAGTCTATGGAACACTCTTGCATAGAAGAAGAGCATCCACTAAAGAACTCATTTAGCTCAATTCTTGTCTTTCTTGAGCACTCATAAGCTACTATTTTTTTATATTCCCATAAGTATTTATCTATAAGAGTAAATAGTTCCTCTTTTAGAGCATCATCAATGTTTCTCATACTTTTTTCAATATGTGGGATAACCTGTTGATATAAAAATATATCTAAATCACCAATCCAGCTAAACTTATGTTTATAATCGTCAAGTTGCTCTAAAAGATTATAAATTGGCTCCAATGCCTCAGTTTCACAAATTTCCATCAGCTCATTGAAAGAGCTATAGTAGGCTCCATTTTCTTCATAGTCAGCTAAGCGAAACATCTTATTTTGAATCTTTGCATTTAGTGGTCTATTTGCTAAAACTCTAATCTCATTTTCATGTGCCCACATTGCGCATCTTAAGCCTTCTGTTTCAAGAAGATTTATTGGCAGCTCTATTGTGGAGAAACTATTTTTTTCATTTCCAACTTCATCTGCTGCGTTTTGAGCCAAAACAATCAAATCTTTGTATGGTAAAAACTCATCACTATTTTGCAGAGCCGAAAAACTGTTTGAGCTTATGCCGTAAGAGTTAATCCTGCCATTTTTTACCTCTTTTTCAAGCCCGACAAAGGCTCTCTCGATTCTTTTGTACATTTCATCAAGTCTGTCATCTCTGCTGATGCCCTGCTTGATTGCATCCAAAATATAATATTCTGGATTATGTATCAAGTAACAATCTATTTTTTGCATCTCTAATCTTTTTAGAGATTTACTAAGTTCTGATCTAAGAAAATTTTCTGAAATTGAGTGGTAGCAGTCATCTGCAAATCTGACAATTTCTATATCCTCTTTAAAAGTGTGAGAATTTTCTTTAAATTCAGCAAGTGCAGTTCCTTGAATATAACCAAACTTACTAACTATCTCAACTTCATCTCTCTTGCTTTTATCAAACTCTCTAAATGCAAGTGCGATAGCTCTCTCTGCTCCACCGTCCATGTAGTTTGATGATGTATCTATCATGGTTATACCGGATTCTATTGCTTCTTTTAATGCTTCTATATGCTGGGGATTAATATCGCTTACTCTATATGTTCCAAATGCGAAATTACTCATAATATCTCACTTTTTATTTTTAAGTATTTTGGTATGTGGAGGTTTTTAGATGGAATAACAAACAGGAAAGATTCCTGCTTATTAAAGTTAATTTACACTAATGATATAAACGCCATAGTAGTAGCATCACCACGACGAATTCTAGTTCTAATTATTCTAGTATATCCACCTGGACGGTCAACATATTTAGGCGCTATATCATTTAGTAAAGCTTTTGTTGCTTCTTTGCTTTGAAGCGCAGCGAATACTGCTTTGTGAGCATTAGAATCATTTTTACCTGCAACTGTAATCAGTTTTTCAATGTAAGAACGAAGTTCTTTTGCTTTTTCAACAGTAGTTTCAATTTTACCATGTTCTATTAACGAAATGCTAAGGTTCTTAAGTAAAGCTGCACGATGTGAACTTGTACGACCTAGCTTACGGTATCCATGACGATGTCTCATCTCTAATTCCTCTTCTTACAAGCTTATAAAGCTTCTATTTTCTTTTTTAATGCACTAGCGATTTCATCTGAGAGAGTACCAACTTCAAAGCCAAACTCTGAAAGTTTTTCTAAAATCTCATCATACGATTTCTTACCAAGGTTTTTAACATTTTTAAGATCATTGATGCTCATTAATGCTATTTCGCCTACCAATTTAATGTTTGAACGATCAAGGCAGTTAAAACTTCTTGCGCTCAAACCTAAAGTGTCTATATTTGTTGTTAATCTTTTAATATCAGAACTCTCTTCTACTCTTTCGATTGAAGTTGGAGCTTTAACACTAATTTCGCTATTAAATACTGCTAGTTGAGCATACATAACTTCTAGTGAGTTCTTAAATGCATCAAGTGGAGATATTTGACCATCTGTCTTAATGTTTAAAATAACTTTTTCAAAGTTAGGATTGTCTTCAACTAATATATTGTCTATCTTATATGTTGCGCTACGAACTGGAGTAAAATAAGCATCAAGTGCAATATATCCACCTTCCATTTCACTCATAGTGTCTTCACTAGCGACATAACCGATACCCTGTACAATCTTAAGAGAGAAATTTAATACAGAGTCTTCATTTAATGTAGCAAGATGTGCTTCTGGAGTCACAATTGTAACTTCATCATTTGAAAGATTACTGCCCTTGATTGTACAAGGACCTGTAAAACTATATTTTATTTCAGACTCTAAAGTTCCATTTAGTAATTTAAAGCGAATCTCTTTAAGATTTAATATAAAATCAGAAATATCTTCAAGCATACCACGCACAGAGTCAAACTCATGCTTAGCACCCTCAATTTTAATAGCCACTGGAGCATAGCCAACTGAACTACTTAGCAAAAAGCGTCTAAGTGGATGAGCTAAAGATATCGCATAGCCTGTTTCAAAAGGGTATGCAATTATATTTGCTTCATTCTCACTTATTTGCTCTACCTCAAATTCATGAGGAGCAAGTGGGGTTGTTTTAATTTTCTTCATTCTCTAACGCCTTTTATTAACTATTATTTAGAGTAAAGTTCAACGATTAAACGCTCTTCAACAGGAATAACTACCTCTTCGCGCTCTGGTAAACGAGTAAAAATTCCAAAAACTTTTTGTGAGTCAACATCAACCCACGGAGCTATACCAGTTTGATTTGTAAGTTCTATAGCACGAACAATCTGAGGATTATTCTTACTGCTTTCACGAATTTCAACTTTCTGACCAGCTCTAACACGATATGAAGGGATATCAAGTTTTTGACCATCTACCAACAAGTGACCATGAGTAACTAATTGACGAGCAAAACGACGAGTTGTTGCGAATCCCATACGGTAAACAACATTATCAAGTCTTTGCTCAATTAGTGTAACAAGGTTTGTACCTGTATTTCCATCTCTTCTTTTAGCTTCAACAAATATAGCACGGAATTGCTTTTCAGAAACACCATACATAAATTTTGCTTTTTGTTTTTCGTTTAACTGCAAACCATATTCAGAAACTTTTTTACGGCGTTGACCGTGTTGTCCTGGAGCATATGGGCGCTTCTCTAACGCAGATTTACCTGCTAAACGACGCTCACCTTTAAGATTAAGACTTACGCCAAATCTTCTTTCGATTTTTTCTACTGGACCTCTATATCTTGCCATCAGTAATCTCCTTAAACTCTACGACGCTTAGGTGCGCGACAACCGTTGTGTGGTAATGGTGTAACATCTTTCATATATGTAACACGGATACCTTCGATAGCACCTACAGCTTTAGTTGCTGTTTCACGACCTGAACCAGGACCTTGAACTTTAATACCAAGTTCTTTTATACCATGCACTTGAGCTTTTGCTACTGCATCTTCAACAGCCGCTTGAGCAGCAAATGGAGTAGATTTTTTAGAGCCTTTAAACCCAAGGCTACCAGCAGAACTCCAAGCTATCATATTTCCCATATCATCAGTAATAGTCACTAAAGTGTTATTGAATGATGAAGATATATGAATAATGCCACGAGCAATATTTTTCTTAATTACTTTTTTTCTAACAGCTTTTCTTTTTGCCATCTACTATCCCTTACGCTGCGCCGACAGTTTTGCGTTTGCCCTTACGAGTACGCGCATTTGTCTTAGTTTTTTGGCCACGACATGGAAGACCACGACGATGACGAAGACCACGGTATGAACCAAGATCCATAAGTGCTTTGATATCCATTGCAACTTTTTTACGTAAATCACCCTCAACCATATGTTTTTCACGGATTTCATTTGTGATAGCCGCAACATCTTCTTGAGTTAGTTCGTAAACTCTTTTATTATAGTCTATGTTTGTCGCGTCAAGAATTCGACGAGATGCATGTAAACCAATACCATAGATGTATGTTAAACCATACTCTACTCTTTTTTTCTTAGGTAAATCAACACCAGAAATACGAGCCATGATTATCCTTGTCTTTGTTTATGTTTTTTAACTTTGCAGATTACTCTTACAATGCCTTTTCTTTTGACAACCTTACAGTCATCACACATCTTCTTAACTGAAGCGCGTACTTTCATAGAAAGCTCCTATTTTGTTTTCTTTTCAGAGAGATAGCTCTTTGAAAATATAAATAATTAAAGCTACCACTAGCTTGTAGTAGCAAAAATAACTAAACTTTACTGCATCTAGGCAAGGCAACAATCAGCTTGCCAATACTTTTGTCTATACAATACATATATAGGTAAAAATACTCTTGTCATAATGTCGAGACAGCAAAGCGGACCAGAATTGTACACAAACAAATGTAAAAGATTTATTAAGAGCGCATCATTTATGCCGCAATCTCTCATATGGTGTGTACAAAAAGTCTGTTTTATAGAAAACTTGGTGGTTTAATTCACTCCCATAAAACAGAAACACCATATTCTCTATCCAACACTATATATTTTTTATACTCTATTTTTTTATTTCCTTTTTTACTAAATAGCTCAACCTCAACACTCTCTTTTTCTAAAAGCTCTCTAATCTCTTTATATGAGAGCCATTTTCCATATTTAGCAAGCGAATTTTGCCAAATCCTAAAACCGCATTTGGACTCTTGCGAGAGTTCAAAAAACTCTCCATCTTCGGTTACCCACTGGGCGTTTGAACAGGCATAAAGTTTTACTTTTTTACCTCTTGCTTCTTTGTCTCTAACCTCAATATCTCCGTCACTGCAAAATGGGCATTTTCCTAAAATCATAATAGAACTCTTTTTTTAATTAGAATTATATAGCACCAGCAAGATAGAGATAATTTATATGACAATTTGCAATATTAACACTAGCTCCAGACACCATCAATTTTAGTGGCACAAAACGGGCAACTATCCATCTCGAGCAGATGGTTTGTTATGTATTGCCCAATATTACCATGCCTCTCAATGACTATTTTATTGCAATTAGGGCAGTATGTTGACTCGCGAAGCCCATCGTCAATATTGCCAACATAAACATATTTCAATCCTGCTTTTTTACCAATCTCATAAGCACGCCTTAGAGTTTTGGCTGGTGTTTTAGGAACATCTAGCATTTTATACATCGGATGAAAAGCACTAATGTGCCATGGCATAGACGAATCTAAAGTAGCTTGAAATGTAGCAATTGCACGAATTTCTTCATCTGAATCATTATATCCAGGGATAAGAAGCGTTGTTGTCTCAATCCATATCCCCTTTTTGCGGGCATATTCAATCGTATCAAGCACCGGCTTTAGCGCTCCTCCACATATATCCTCATAAAACTCTTTACTAAAACCCTTGATGTCAATATTCATTGCATCTAAATATGGAGCGATTGTATCTATCGCTTTATGTGTTTCATATCCATTAGTGACATAAATATTTTTAAGTCCTGCTTCATGAGCAAGTTTGGCAGTGTCGTATGCGTACTCAAAAAAAATAGCTGGTTCATTGTATGTATAAGCAATGCTCTTACATTTATACTCCAACGCCAACTCAACTACTGCTTGTGGGGAAAGAGAGCGACCTATAATTTCGTGATGATGCTCTTGTGGATACTGTGAAATATCAGCATTTTGGCAAAACTTACAGGAAAAATTGCATCCGACAGTTCCAAAAGAGAGTACTTTGGAGTCTGGTAAAAAATGAAACATTGGTTTTTTTTCAACGGGATCAACATTTACTGCTGCGGCAATACCATAGGTTAAAAGTTGCAACTCTCCATTTTCAACTTTTCGAACACCGCAAATGCCATATTCTCCATCGTTAAGCTTGCAGTGTTGATTGCAGGCTTCGCACATAATTCTACCATCATCAAGTTTTTTTGAAAGCCATGCTACTGATGACATAAAAGCTCCTTTTATAAAGATTTCACTTTCAATATTTTTTGTGAAATACTCTATTGCTATCAAAAATTTTAGTCAAATTTAAATGAGAATTTGCTTCTACTTTGTTTGTTGTTCACAGAATTATACTAATCTTTCAGCGCAAACAATTGACATTAAAAATAGTAATTTGCTTCTAGGCGGAGCTCACGATTTGAAGTATCGTTGCCGTAGTCTTCAGAGGCAGTTGCTCCTGCGTTTGGTGATTGACTTGCCAATATGATTTGATTGTCTTGAATCATGTAGCGAACTTTAAGTTCAAGCTTTTTGATTGTTGGGACTTTATACTTGGCATCGATGTTCCATTGATGGGTATCTCCATTATTATAATAACGATCAGTTGATCCTTGATAACCTACTTTGGAGGGATCACGATTATAATAACTGTAGCTAATCAATGCGCTTAGACCGCTTACCATGCTGTTAAAATCATAATTCAATTCTGCTTTATAGGCTTTTGTATTTGCATTCCAGTCGGTAATTGTCATGGAGCGAGTATATCCATCTGTTGGAAATCCTCGCCATGGAGCAATTAAGTCGCCACCACCATCTGTATGGGAATATGCAACAAGGAAGCGAGCCGCTTTGTAGTTGACGACTGCACGCGTAGCATACATATAGGTGTTAACAGAGTTATCATTATCTCCTTTGAGCTGAACTTTTGAAGTGCCACCGGTTGTATTAGTGGCAGTAACTGCACCTGATGCATATATAGAGGAGCCATCTTTTGGAGTTATGATATCTCCTGCACCTGTATCAAACTGTTGCATATATCTAACTCCCAAAGTGATGACGGTATCCCCAGCTTTTATTGCGTAATTGGCTTCTAGCATCCCTTGGTCAATAATATTTTGCCAATGCATCCCCCATGCTTGTATTTCTAGTGGATCAATTGATTTGTTTTTAATACCTATGATTGTTACTCCAGGAGTCTCATCTACACCATAATTTATTCCATCAACAGGAGTAGTATAAGCGGTATAGTGAGTTTTATAATAGTTTTTGATAGCATCAGGAGTATCACCTGTGTCGGCCATAGAGCCAAAATAGGTCATTCCTCGTTCTTTGATCCTATCGGCATAATCAAGTTGAATGGTAGTGTTTGCTAAATCATTTGAAATTACCTGAGCTCCCTGAATGGCAATAGGAATCATTTTTGTATCATTTGGGGTAATCCACGGATTGGACATTAAAAATCGACCCCCTTTAATCGATGTTTTTGCAATATCATATTGAAGATACGATTGTGCTAGAACACTGTATCCGGCTCCAAAATTTGTTGCAGCTCCAGGACCGCGAGCAAAAAGATCAGAGGCAGTTGTATTTTTAGCATAACCTTTTGTATCTCCATTGGTATCATCAGTGAAAAAATTTACTCCATGTGTTATATAAAACCCCACACCGGCACTAAGCCCATGTAGCGGCGCTGTTTTATAAATTAAACTACCACCTATCGCCATTCCTTGACTATCTAAGTTTGGTTTATTCGGGACTGCCCATCCATCGTTATCAATCCAGTTGGTATTGAAGTATTGGGCACGCAAGCGCCCATCAAATTTTCCATCTTTAAATGCACTCTCTAAATCATCTGCTGCATATGTGAAAATCGCAGTTGCAAGCATTAGTGCAGTTGCAATACTAAGTTTTATCATACTAAATCCTTATTTATTAGCAGGTAGGCTGTACCCGCTTGCTTTTAAAATTGTTTGTGCTTGGTTTGAGCCCATAAACTTGAGAAATTTTTCTGCAGCTATCTGGTTCTGTAGTGAAGCATTTTTTAGTCCTACCATCGCTTGATCTATTGCGTTATATGATTTTGGATCAACTTCGACCCATTTACCAACATTTTTCATCTCAGGAGATAGCACAATTGACTTTGCCATAAATCCAACTTCAACAGCTTTGGTAGTTACATAAGCTCCAACTTGAGAGATTGATTCTGCGGTTATGATTTTATGAGCAGCAGCGTCCGCTACTTTGTAAAAGCGCATTGAATTCATCGCTTCTGTGCCATATGGAGCTGTTTTAGGGTTAGCAACTGCGACTTTGTTTACGGCTACATCAGTTACTACGGCAACTCCCTTAGAGAGATCTGCGCCAGTATCACTCCACAAAACCAAAGAACCATAAGCATAAACTGTCGCCGGAGTTGTTGTGTAGCCGCCTTTGACCAACTTAGATGGAAACTCAACATCCGCAGATAAAAACAGATCATACGGAGCACCGCTCATAATCTGTTGAGTCAGTTTTCCAGAAGCACCAGTGATGATTTTTACATCAATCCCCGACTCTTTAGTAAACTCTTTTGCTATGTCTGTAACGGCATATTTTAGGTTAGCAGCAGCAGCAACTGTGATAGCTTTAGCAGTTAGTATCGAAGTAAAGAGAGCAGAGACAAGAGCTAATTTTAGTAATTTCATAATTTTCCTTAAAAAATATCTCGTTATGTTTAGTAAGATATAACGAATTGTAGGGCGATGGAGCTGAAATCTACTTTAAACAGTGGATTATTATCTTGTTTAGTAGAAATAGCAATGTTTAACTAATATTTTTTTGGCACCCTATTTGCTTTGGTTGTAAATTAATTCTAACTTTGTGAGGTAGTATGTGAATAATCCTTTTCTTGTTGGTGAGACAATATATCTTCGTGGATTAGATGTTGAAGATGCCAGAGGCGATTATCCTAGCTGGCTAAATGATGAGAGTAGTTGCAAATACAGTGAGCATCATGTTTTTCCATACTCTGCCGATTTGGCGGTTGACTATTTAACAAAATTACCACTCCAAAAAGATAAGATTATGCTTGCTGTAGTTGATAAAAAGAGCGACACTCATATTGGAAACATAACTCTTCTTGCCATCTCATCTCTTCACCGTAGTGCTGAATTTTCCATAATGATTGGAAATAGAGAGTTTTTGGGCAAAGGAGCCTCAAAAGAAGCATCCCTGCTTATGTTAAATCATGGCTTTAATACAATGAACTTACATAGAATCTGTTGCGGAACTATGGTTCTAAATAGCTCTATGAGAGCACTAGCGAGCTATTTGGGAATGATAGAAGAGGGAGTATTTAGAGATGAAGTTTATAAAGAGGGGAAATACCACGATACTATTCGTTACAGTATTTTAAAAGATGAATTTAACAACAATCTAGCGTCAAACAGATATAAATAAAAGGCAAATTATGAACCAAAGAGCACCAAAAGATATTCATCAAGAGCGCCTAAAGATGCACAATGCAAATGTTGCAAACAGAGTTCAGTACTTTGATACTCAAACTGGCTTTTTTTATGAAAAGCTTCTAGAAAAGAGAGCTTGTCCTGTGTGTAAAGAAGATAAAGAGCAGTTTTTGTTTTTTAAAGATGGTGGGCGACATGTTAAGTGCCTGGAGTGCGAGATGATATATCTTAACCCTGTTTTTAAGGATGAAAATCTTGAAAAACATTATCGTAACAACCATGATTTACAGAGTGAGATTGTTGCAAGTGATAGTGAGTTTTATACAAATCTTTACCAAAAAGGGCTAGATTCCATACAAAAAGCAACGACGGTTGGCAACATTTTGGATATTGGTTGTTCGGCCGGTACATTTTTAGATCTTGCAAAAAAAGCCAACTGGAGTACATTTGGTGTTGAGCTAAACGAGCAGGAGGCTTCATACGCAACCGCAAAGGGGCATAGTGTTTACAATAAGTTTCTCTCAGAGGTTGCCTTTGATGTAAAGATGGATGCGATATGCTTATGGGATGTTTTTGAGCACCTAAAAGATGGAGAGGCGTATTTAAACGAGATGAAGCCTCTGCTGTCCAAAAATGGGGTTATCTTTATCCAGATACCAAGCGCGGACTCTTTGGCAGCTAAAATACTTCAAGAGAAATGCAATATGTTCGATGGAATCGAGCATGTCAATCTCTACTCGTTTAAAGCGGTGGAGAAGCTGGCAAAGAAGTGTGGATTTGTGGTTGAGGGTTATGAGACTGTTATCTCAGAAATTGGAGTTATAAATAATTACTTAAACTACGAAGACCCATATTTTGGAGAAACTAGCAACACAAAAACACTATTCAATTCACTAGATGAAGAGTGGCTTCACAAGAAGAAAATGGGATACAAGATGCAACTTGCACTCAGGAGAAGCTAATGAGATTCTGTACAAAATGTGTTATGCCTGATACAAAACCAGACCTGCATTTTGATGAAAACGGTGTGTGTGATGCTTGTCGTTCACAAGAGAGCAAGAATTTTCATATCGATTGGGATGAGAGAAAAAAAGAGTTTTTAGAAGTTGTAAAAAAACATAAAAAAAACAAGCACTATGACTGCATTATCGGCGTAAGTGGCGGTAAAGATTCTACTTTTCAAGTAGTAAGTGTCCTTGAAATGGGGTTAAATCCTCTTTGCGTATGTTTCGAGCCAACTATTCCAACAGAAGTTGGACGCCAAAATCTTGCAAATATAAATAGTCTTGGAGTAGATTTAATCCATATAAAACGAAATCCAAAAGTTTACAAGTCGATGATAAAAGAGGCGATGAAGAGAGTTGGAGATTGTGAATGGCCAAATCATCTAGGCATATTTACAACCCCTGCGCATATTGCTGTAAATTTCAATATACCACTAATTATCTGGGGTGAGAACTCCGAACTTGAATACGGCGGACCAGCATCAAGTAAAGATAATGCGTACCTTGATCGTAAGTGGCTTGAGGAGTTTGGCGGACTGCTTGGAAATAGAGCTACCGATATGATAGGCGTTGATGGAATTAGCGAAAAGGATTTGGCACTCTACTTCTACCCAGAAGAAGAAGATATTCACAGAGTCGGAGTCACTGGGCTATTTTTGGGTTACTACATCAAATGGGATTTAAGAAAGATATTGGAAGTCTCCAAAGCTCATGGCTTCAGTACATCAAGTAGCAGAGTTGAGACAACTTATGAGAATTTTGAGAATCTTGACTGCTATAGCAACCATGTTCACGACTATTTAAAGTATGTTAAATATGGCTTTGGAAGAGCTAGCGATAATGCTTGTTTGGATGTTCGACTAGGTTACATCAGCAGAGATGAAGCGGTGCGTTTAGTTAATAAATATGATGGAATTCCGCCAATGAGAGCAATCGAAGAGTTTTTAAAATATAGCGATTTTTCACGCGCAGAATTTGATAATATCTGTGACTCTTTTACAAATAAAAAAATCTTTACAAGAGATTCGGATGGAAAATTTATCCGTGATATTGATGGTTCGTTAGTGCGAAAAGAGGAATATATTGTCCGCTAGTATCGTTATCGTCGACTATGGGATGGGAAATCTTCGCTCGGTACAAAAAGCGTTTGAAAAAGTTGGTTTTAGAGCCATTATAACTCGTGAACATGAACTTATAAAAAGTGCCACACATATAGTTTTACCTGGTGTTGGAGCCTTTAGGGATGCTATGAAAAACTTAAACTCCCTAGGGTTAGTAGAAGTTTTAAACGAGGAGGTACTTAAAAATAAAAAACTTTTTTTGGGTATCTGTTTAGGTATGCAACTCATTGCGCAAAAGAGTTATGAGTTTGGTGAATGTGAGGGTTTGGGCTGGATAGAGGCTGAAGTTATAAAGTTTGATGAGGGGGATTTAAAAATTCCTCATGTCGGCTGGAACAGCGTGGATTATGCAAGTCCATCTATACTTTTTGAAAATGTGCCCAATGGTAGTGACTTTTACTTCGTGCACTCCTACTACTTTAACGCCTTAAACAGTTATGTAATCGGGCACTCATCTTACGGAAGGAACTTTATTTGTGCCTTGCAAAAAGATAATATCTTTGCCACTCAATTTCACCCTGAAAAAAGCCAGAAACATGGACTTCAAATAATTAAAAATTTTGCTTCTTTGACAAAAGAGTCGCTATGTTAAAACATCGTCTTATACCATGCGTTTTACTAAAAAACTGGCAGTTAGTAAAGAGTATAGAGTTTGATTCTTACCGCACTATTGGGCATCCAACTGCAACGGTGCGAGTCTATAACTCTCGAAATGTGGATGAGCTTATTGTTTTAGATATTGATGCAAGTCTTAATAATGAGCCAATAAATAGTGAAATTATTACTGATATGGCAAATGAGTGTTTTATGCCGCTGACCATAGGCGGAGGCATCAGGACAATAGATGATGTTTACACGGTTTTGGGTGCTGGTGCAGATAAGGTTGCCATTAACTCAGAAGCTATTAAAAATCCGCTCTTTATCAAAGAGATAGCTACTATATTTGGCTCGCAGTGTGTTGTCTGCTCTATTGATGTTAAAAAAGTTGATGAAGCTTATAGGGTTTTTAGTAAAAAAGATGGTTTGCTTGACATTGACCCATTAGAACTCGCACTTGAGTATGAAAAACAGGGAGCAGGAGAGATTTTACTAACTTCAGTTGATCGCGATGGCACAACAAAAGGTTATGATATAGAACTCTTAAAACTCTTTAAAAATGCCCTCAAAATCCCCATCATCATAAATGGTGGTATGGGAGAGCCGAAACACGCCATTGAGGCACTACAAAATGGTGCGGATGCCCTTGCTGCGGCATATATATTTCACTTTACGCAGTTCACACCACAAATGATTAAAGAGGAACTCTCTCTAAATCACTACCCAGTTAGATTATCATAAGGAACAGACATGGACGATATCACACTAAAAGCACTAGATACATACAATAAAAACCTTATCTACTTTGAGAAAGAGCATAAATCCGTATTTGATACAATCTCTCTTTTAACTCAGCTTATAGATGATGGAGTATATATAGAACAGTATGCACTTGAGTATAAAGATGAGGGATATTTTGACATACAGGAGCTCTCAAGTGGTGAGTTTTTGTATAAAAGTAGCAGTATTGATGCCTCTTCTAGGATGGTTGATGCTATTGACTTAAAGCGAACAGGTGCAGTTTTTAAAGCTCAAAAATATGCTTATGCTGGTGACGAGCAAGCTGAAGCCATAGATAAAAGTGAACTCTCTTTTCATAACTCTCTTTGGGCAACCATAAAAATAATCAACTATGTGACAAAATACGCATCTCCAACTACCATGATGGGGCGTGTTCATAAGATTATCTTTTTGGGGGTGGGGCTGGGACTTCATATTGCAGGAGTTATCAAAAAACTAAACCCTCAGGTTATTTTTATCAAGGAGAAAAATCTAGAAACATTTCGTCTATCACTTTTTGTCACTGACTATGAAGAGCTATCAAAGGGATGTATATTCTCTTTTTCACTTACAGATGATGAAAATCAAGAGAGAGAAAACTTCTTAGAGTTTCTAAACAGAGGAAATAACTATAACCTCAATCTAAAGCACATCCCTTTTACGCTTGATTATCAACTTGAACTGCAACGGCTACAGACGCATGTCGTGTCGCAGAGTTATATAAACTATGGTTACAGCGCTATGCTTTTTCGTTTTATAAGCTCCCCTCGTTATTTAGCACAAGGGTACTCATTTTTAAATGTAAATAAAATCTATAAAGATAGCTTTTTTGCTCAAAAGCCAGTTTTGCTTCTCTTTTCTGGTCCTTCAACTTCAAAAAATATTGAGTGGGTTGTTGCTAATCGTGATCGATTTATTGTTGTCTCTGCTCTCTCGACATGCAGATTGTTGCAGAGACACGATATCAGACCAGATATCATTATCCACATAGATCCAGGTGAGAATTCAGCTCTGCTTTTTGATAATTTAAAAAGTGATTATTTTAATGATATTGCAATTCTTCTTGCTTCTAATGTTGACGAGGCAACTCTTCAAAGATTTGAGCGCTCAAAAGTTCATTTTATTGAGCAGGGAACACTTTATAAGAAAGGCTTTGGAAGATTTTCTGCTCCAAGTGTTGGAGAGTATGCTTATGGTCTGTTTTTACTTTTTGGTACGACAAATCTCTTTATGTTGGGTGTAGATTTAGCTCTTGATGCAAAAACTTTTCAAACGCATGGGGATTTTCATCCGTTTCAGGCAACAGGAACACACAATAACCAAACCTCTTCACTAAATCCAAGTGAGTCCATAACTTATGTAAAAGGAAATCTACAAGAGAGCGTTCCTACACTCTCAGCATATAAAATTTCAATTGAACAGGCCGCCATTTTTACTGATATGTTTAAAAAAGATTATCATCATCTATATAACTTAAGTAGTGGAGCATATCTTGATGGGCTTGAACCATTGAAGTTTGATGATTATGATTGGGATACACTTGCTGTGCTTGATAAGAGATATATTCATGAAGAAGTAAATAAATTCTTTAGTGAGATTGGCTCGGATGATTTTAGCAAAGAAGATAGAGGACAGATTCTTTATCAAATTAAAGAAGCAAAAAAACTAGAAAAAATCATCAAACAACACCAAAAGAAAAAGTTTGCAAATGCAGAAGCCTATCTTAACTCTCTAGCGCAACTTTCATGGGATTTGGGAGATATGGAGTATAAAACAAATTCAGATTTGGCACAGGTCTATTATGAGTATTTTTCTATTATTCTTAGCTATATTTTTGACCTCTTTAACACAGAAGAACTTATTAATCCAAACAAACGCCTCGTAGAGATTAATGCGATTTTAGTTAAACAGCTTCTTAAGATGTCGCAACTCTATATTGTAAAATTAGAGGATTATTTAAAGTAAGATAGCAGAAGCAAGATAGTTTGCTCCTGCTATAAAGAGAATATCAAACAGCACCAAAGGATGCTGTTTTGATTACTTTTAACTACTGTAAAAGCTTTAATACATTCTGTTGAACAGCATTTGCTTGACTCATAGCATAGCTTCCAGATTGTGCAAGGATATTAAATTTAGAGAAATTCGCACTCTCTTGAGCGAAGTCAACATCACGGATATTAGACTCAGCTGCTTTAACATTTACCTGAGTTACAGAGATATTGTTAATTACTGAAGTGATCTGGTTTTGTACAGAACCTAAGTCTGAGCGAATTGTATCAAGGTTTGTAATAGCTGCACTAACAGTATCTATAGCTTTCATAGCACCTTTTAGCGTTGTAACATCAATACCAGAGAGGTTTGTAAACTCAGTGTTTGTCATGCTTACACTATTTTGTCCGCCACCATTTGCTGCTATTTTTGATCCAGCTGCAATAGAAGCGTTTGTTCCAGATGTACCTTTAATCATGCTAAAGTCTTTAAGAACACTTACTTGATCTGTAAGCGTAACATCTGTGCCTAAGATAGTACCGGCTTTAAGTCCTGAACCAGTTCCACCACCAACTTGTGCATCTGTTAAGTCTTGATTGATTACTGTGCCTGCTTTAAGTACAGTACCTGTATTTAGCGTTGAGCCAGCTTTGATAACCATATCTTGATTTAAAGTTACAGCAGCACGAAGTTGAAGCTCGCCACCGACAGTTGAGTTCTCTTTTAATGTTGAACCGCTTCCAATTGTTGAACCAAGTTTCAGTTGAGTCTGTTCTGTTGTTGTTACATTTGAAGAGATAACAAGAGCATCACCTAAGATTGTACCAGCTGCAAAGTTAGTACCAGTCAAGAATGTAGAACCAGCTTTAGCAGTCATAGCAATAGAGACAGTAGCCGTTGAAGTAGTTACTAAGTCTTCACCTAAAATAGTTCCAGCCAAAAGTGTACTTGAAGCACCGATTGCAGCATTTTGGTTTTGGATGTCAATAGTTAGTGTCATATCTTTAGTCAGCGTTGTAGCTGTTGCTAAAGTAACATCTGTAGTAAGAGTCGAACCAGCTTTATATGTAACACCTGAAACCGAGAAATCTTGTTGTAAAACAGTACCAGCATCAAACACTGTACCAACACCAAGAGTTGAACCTGCTTTAATGAACATATCTGCAGTTAGTGTTGTTGTTGCACGAGTAGTGATTTTTGCTCCAAGTTCTGTTCCATACTGAAGTGTAGATCCTGAACCGATAATAGAGCCTACTGCTAATTTATCATCTTTAGTTGATACAGCAAGAGCCATTGCAACAGTTCCACTTACTATAAATCCAAGTGATGAACCAGCAGCAATACTAGCATCAGAAACGATTACACTTCCAACTTCAAGCATTGAATCTTGAATAGTTGTCATTGTTCCAGTTGTTACTATATCCTCGCCAACAGCAGTACCCATTTTAGAGCCAGTGATTTGGAAAGTTGATGAACCAACTTGTGCAACTTCAAGATGACCTATTGTGCTCATTGCATCAGCAGTTGTACCCATTACGCCTGACATATCACCACTAACGCTTATTGCGCGACCATCATTTGAAGTAAGAGTAATCTTACCATCTTCTGTTTTAGTAGCACTTACGCCTGTTGATGTTGTTTTGTTATTGATAGCTGTAAGAAGTGTTCCATCAGTATCATTAGCTGAAACATTGATTGAACCTATATTTACGCCATTGATTGCAAAATCAGCTCCAGTTGTTCCAGCAGCTATTGAAGAAGCAGTTGTAGTTGTTACAACAGCTTTTGCAGTAATACCAGTTTCACCACTATATTTATTAATCTGATCAGCTAAAGCACCCATACCGTTTGCAGGATTGTTGTTTGCTTGGATGTTAACAGATGCAAGAGTAAGCTCTTTGCCAGTAACTGCACTCTTTAGTGTTAGCTGGTTTTCACCCATTTGAGCAACATTCAACTCAGCGTGAGTTGTTTGACCAATTTGGCTTGTCTCAGCAGAAGCGATTGATGTCTTGATGCTTTCGTTAGCGCTTGCACCCATTTGGAACTCTTTGTTAACAAAAGTACCTGATAGAAGCTTTTGACCATTGAAAGATGTAGTTTTTGCAATCGTGTTTAAGTTCTCAAGAAGACGGTTAATATCTTTTTGGATTGCTTGACGAGAAGTTGTGTTTTGACCATCAGACGCAGCTTGAGTAGCTTTAGTTTTGATAGTATCAAGAATATTTGAGTACTCACTAAGAGCACCATCAGCAGTTTGGATAAGACCAATTGCATCATTACCATTACTTACAGCTTGACCCAAAGCACTAGCTTGCGCTCTTAGTGAGTTTGCAATAGCAAGACCAGAAGCGTCATCCGCCGCTTTGTTGATTCTAAGACCTGAAGATAATTTGCTTAGAGAGTTATCTAAGTTTCTGTTGTTCGTTGTAGCAGCTTGGTGTGAGTTAAGTGCCGCAGTGTTTGTGTTAATTCTAAATCCCATGATAAATCCTTTGTTTTATTTGCATAAATACATTATTCAACAATGGTTAAAGCAAAAATGATTCCATAATTATAGTTTGACTTAGAAAAAACAGAGAGATTAAATTTAAAGCTATGTAGGAGTTTAGTCGGGCAGTTTACCCGACTAAGAAGATAGACTAAAGAAGCAGTAGATACTTGCTTTAGTTAGTTAAAACTATTGTAATAATCTTAATACATTCTGTTGAACAGCATTTGCTTGACTCATAGCATAGCTTCCAGATTGTGCAAGAATATTAAATTTAGAGAAGTTCGCACTCTCTTGAGCGAAGTCAACATCACGGATATTAGACTCAGCTGCTTTAACATTTACCTGAGTTACAGATACATTGTTAATAGTAGAAACGATTTGGTTTTGAACAGAACCGAGATCTGAACGGATTCCATCAAGGTTCGTAATAGCTGCACTAACAGTATCTATAGCTTTCATAGCACCTTTTAGCGTTGTAACATCAATACCAGAGAGGTTTGTAAACTCAGTGTTTGTCATGCTTACACTATTTTGTCCGCCACCATTTGCTGCTATTTTTGATCCAGCTGCAATAGAAGCGTTTGTTCCAGATGTACCTTTAATCATGCTAAAGTCTTTAAGAACACTTACTTGATCTGTAAGCGTAACATCTGTGCCTAAGATAGTACCGGCTTTAAGTCCTGAACCAGTTCCACCACCAACTTGTGCATCTGTTAAGTCTTGATTGATTACTGTGCCTGCTTTAAGTACAGTACCTGTATTTAGCGTTGAGCCAGCTTTGATAACCATATCTTGATTTAAAGTTACAGCAGCACGAAGTTGAAGCTCGCCACCGACAGTTGAGTTCTCTTTTAATGTTGAACCGCTTCCAATTGTTGAACCAAGTTTCAGTTGAGTCTGTTCTGTTGTTGTTACATTTGAAGAGATAACAAGAGCATCACCTAAGATTGTACCAGCTGCAAAGTTAGTACCAGTCAAGAATGTAGAACCAGCTTTAGCAGTCATAGCAATAGAGACAGTAGCCGTTGAAGTAGTTACTAAGTCTTCACCTAAAATAGTTCCAGCCAAAAGTGTACTTGAAGCACCGATTGCAGCATTTTGGTTTTGGATGTCAATAGTTAGTGTCATATCTTTAGTCAGCGTTGTAGCTGTTGCTAAAGTAACATCTGTAGTAAGAGTCGAACCAGCTTTATATGTAACACCTGAAACCGAGAAATCTTGTTGTAAAACAGTACCAGCATCAAACACTGTACCAACACCAAGAGTTGAACCTGCTTTAATGAACATATCTGCAGTTAGTGTTGTTGTTGCACGAGTAGTGATTTTTGCTCCAAGTTCTGTTCCATACTGAAGTGTAGATCCTGAACCGATAATAGAGCCTACTGCTAATTTATCATCTTTAGTTGATACAGCAAGAGCCATTGCAACAGTTCCACTTACTATAAATCCAAGTGATGAACCAGCAGCAATACTAGCATCAGAAACGATTACACTTCCAACTTCAAGCATTGAATCTTGAATAGTTGTCATTGTTCCAGTTGTTACTATATCCTCGCCAACAGCAGTACCCATTTTAGAGCCAGTGATTTGGAAAGTTGATGAACCAACTTGTGCAACTTCAAGATGACCTATTGTGCTCATTGCATCAGCAGTTGTACCCATTACGCCTGACATATCACCACTAACGCTTATTGCGCGACCATCATTTGAAGTAAGAGTAATCTTACCATCTTCTGTTTTAGTAGCACTTACGCCTGTTGATGTTGTTTTGTTATTGATAGCTGTAAGAAGTGTTCCATCAGTATCATTAGCTGAAACATTGATTGAACCTATATTTACGCCATTGATTGCAAAATCAGCTCCAGTTGTTCCAGCAGCTATTGAAGAAGCAGTTGTAGTTGTTACAACAGCTTTTGCAGTAATACCAGTTTCACCACTATATTTATTAATCTGATCAGCTAAAGCACCCATACCGTTTGCAGGATTGTTGTTTGCTTGGATGTTAACAGATGCAAGAGTAAGCTCTTTGCCAGTAACTGCACTCTTTAGTGTTAGCTGGTTTTCACCCATTTGAGCAACATTCAACTCAGCGTGAGTTGTTTGACCAATTTGGCTTGTCTCAGCAGAAGCGATTGATGTCTTGATGCTTTCGTTAGCGCTTGCACCCATTTGGAACTCTTTGTTAACAAAAGTACCTGATAGAAGCTTTTGACCATTGAAAGATGTAGTTTTTGCAATCGTGTTTAAGTTCTCAAGAAGACGGTTAATATCTTTTTGGATTGCTTGACGAGAAGTTGTGTTTTGACCATCAGACGCAGCTTGAGTAGCTTTAGTTTTGATAGTATCAAGAATATTTGAGTACTCACTAAGAGCACCATCAGCAGTTTGGATAAGACCAATTGCATCATTACCATTACTTACAGCTTGACCCAAAGCACTAGCTTGCGCTCTTAGTGAGTTTGCAATAGCAAGACCAGAAGCGTCATCCGCCGCTTTGTTGATTCTAAGACCTGAAGATAATTTGCTTAGAGAGTTATCTAAGTTTCTGTTGTTCGTTGTAGCAGCTTGGTGTGAGTTAAGTGCCGCAGTGTTTGTGTTAATTCTAAATCCCAT
>JAKFWK010000004.1:95063-145557 GCA_021732045.1 Sulfurimonas sp. | reverse complement strand
CCGCCGCTTTGTTGATTCTAAGACCTGAAGATAATTTGCTTAGAGAGTTATCTAAGTTTCTGTTGTTCGTTGTAGCAGCTTGGTGTGAGTTAAGTGCCGCAGTGTTTGTGTTAATTCTAAATCCCATAATAAATCCTTTTTGGGTAAGAGCCTTACGCCCTTTGGTTTAATTTTTATCTCAGCTTCCTTGCCTTGACTCTAACTAAATCGGTAACACAAAAAATAACTTTAATAAATTTAGTGCTTTTCTTTATTTAAATTTTTTTCGATACACTTTCGCCACTAAAAACTATACTATATATAGGAAAACTATTTGAATTTAATTATCGTCGAATCACCAGCAAAAGCTAAAACCATAAAAAACTTCTTGGGTAAAGAGTATGAAGTTATCGCATCCAAGGGGCATATAAGAGATTTGCCAAAGTCTCGTTTTGGCATCACGATAGATGAAAATGAGAACCTTGTGCCTGCTTATAGCGTGGCAAAAGAGAACGCCGCAACTGTAAAAGAGATAGCGGCTTTGGCTAAAAAGAGTGAAACCATATATATCGCGACCGATGAGGACCGTGAGGGTGAGGCTATTGGCTGGCATATAGCTCATGCAATAAAAAGAGACCCGACAGAGCTTCCTCGCATCGTTTTTCATGAGATTACAAAAACGGCAATTCAGCACGCACTTGAATCTGCTCGCAAGATTGATATGGACATGGTAAATGCTCAACAAGCTCGCCGTCTGCTTGACCGCGTTGTGGGCTATAAACTCTCCCCACTTTTAAGTTCAAAAATTCAAAAAGGGCTCTCTGGCGGACGCGTTCAATCCTCGACTCTAAAGCTTGTTGTGGATAGAGAACGGGAGATTAAAGCGTTTGTTCCTGTTGAATACTGGACTATTGATACGCTGTTTAAAAAAGAGATAGAAGCGGCGCTTATCCTGCATAAGGACGAGAAGCTCTCAAAACTCTCGATTACCAACAAACAAGATGCACATAACATCGCTAAAAGTGTAAAAAGTGACTCTTTTGTTATAACCTCAATAGAGACAAAGCAGAGAAAAAGCTCAACTCCACCGCCATTTATGACATCAACTCTTCAACAGACCGCATCTAGTAAACTCGGATTTACTCCGCAAAAAACTATGATGGTAGCACAAACACTTTATGAGGGTGTAAAAACTCCTGATGGAACCTCGGGTGTTATAACATATATGAGAACTGATTCACTAAATCTTGCAAACGAGGCGGTTGAAGCAGTTAGAGAGATGATACTTAGTAGATTTGGAGAAAAATATCTTCCAAAAGAGCCAAAAGTTTATAACAAAAAAGCAAAAGGTGCACAAGAAGCGCACGAGGCAATCCGCCCAACAATGCTAAGTTTTACTCCACAAATTGCAGAAAAGTTTCTTAAAGCTGACGAGATTAAACTTTACCGTTTGATTTATGAGAGATTTGTATCTTGTCAAATGAGCGACGCTATTTTTGAGCAACAAAGCATCATCTTTAGTGGAAAAGAGAACGAATTTAGAGCGAGTGGCAGAAAACTTACCTTTGACGGTTTTTACGCACTCACAGGAACCGAAGATAAAGATAAGCTTCTTCCAACTCTAAAAGAGGGCGATAAAATCGAGCTTCAAAGCACAAAACCAGAGCAACACTTCACAGAACCACCAGCTCGTTACTCTGAAGCAAGTCTTATCAAAAAACTAGAATCCGAGGGTGTTGGAAGACCATCTACTTATGCGCCAACAATTGCAACACTTAGTAATCGTACTTATGTAAATATAGAAAACAAACAGATAGTTCCAACTGAGATGGCGTTCACGGTTACAGATATTTTAGAGAAAAATTTTGCGAACATTGTAGATATCTCTTTTACAGCCAACATGGAAGAAAAACTCGATGAAGTTGCAGAGGGAAACATTGACTGGCAGGTACTTTTAAAAGATTTCTACTCTCCTTTTATTACGCAGGTTGAAGAGGCAAAGACAAACATCATCTCACTTAAAACTTCACAGCCATTAGGCAGAGCTTGTCCAAAATGCGGGGAAGAGTTACTGCTTCGCTCTGGGCGATTTGGCGAGTTTATAGCTTGTAGCGGTTTTCCTAAGTGTAAATACACAGAGCAGGTTGAGGGCGAAGAAAAAGCTGACTCAGGTGAGCAAAAGAGCGATGAGATTTGTGATAAATGTGGAAAAGAGATGGTTGTTAAAAGTGGTAGAAACGGCAAGTTTTTAGCATGCAGCGGTTATCCTGAGTGTAAAAGCACAAAAAGCATGGAGCAAGAGAGCAAAAGCTCAGATGTTCCATGTCCTGATTGTGGTAGCAGACTTGTATGGAAACTCTCAAGAAGAGGTGCATTTTGGGGATGCGAAAGTTATCCTAAATGTAAATTTATATCAAAATTTGAACCTTCAACTATAAAATGTAAAGAAGATGGATGCGGTGGCGTTTTGGCAGAGAGAGTTTACAGAGGCAAAGAGGTTTACGAGTGTGTAAAATGTAAAGCAAGAACGCCTAAAGAGGAACTAAAATAGTAGATGAAGAGCATAAAAGTAGGGATTATCTCAGACACTCACTCTAAAGTAAAAAAGGCCAAAAGAGCCATAGATGCTTTAGTGAAAAATGGTGTAGAGTTTATAATCCATGCAGGGGATGTTTGCAAGTTTGAAACACTCGAGCTTCTTCGTGATAGTGGTGTTAAATATGTTGCCGTTTATGGAAACAACGATGCACATTTAACAGAGTTTCATAACAATTTTAACCTTGTTCAAGAGCCTTACCACTTCAAACTAGCAAACACAAAATTTAAGCTTATGCACCTTCCTTTTTATATGTCACCAGATGCGGATGTTGTTGTGTTTGGTCATACGCATATATTTGATACCGACTTTAGAGGAAATACTCTCTTCTTGAACCCCGGAGAAGTTTGCGCCAGAAACAAACCAATCTCAGAGTGGGCGATGCTTGAAGTCACAAGAGAGAGCTTTTTTGTAACACACTACACAAGGGCAAACAAGAGCGACATGATAGAAGAGAAGCATTATAAATATGAGAGAGAACATCATGGGTAACAATATTTTCTTATGTTCAATCTGCAATATAAATAGTGGAACATGCAACGAAGATTGTAAATTTTGCTCTCAAAGTGTGAGATATAAAGCTGACATTGCGCGATATAAACAAAAGCCAATCGAAGAGATTATAAAAGAGGCAAAATCTGCAAGAGATAGCGGAGCTTTGGGCTTCTGCTTGGTTACTGCCGACAAAGGATTAAACGAAAAATCATTAGAATTTGTTTGCAATACTGCGAGAATTTTAACAAAAGAGACACCAGAACTTAGACTCATTGCCTGCAACGGAACAGCAACTAAAGAACAGTTGTTAACTTTGAAAAAAGCTGGCATAAAAGCCTACAATCACAACCTAGAGACCTCAAGAGAGTTTTATCCGCAAATATGCACAACCCACTCATGGGATGAGAGATTTGAGACTTGTCAAAATGTAAACGAAGCTGGTCTAGTTCTTATAAGCGGTGGGATTTTTGGTCTTGGCGAGAGCCATGAAGAGAGAATCTCTATGCTCAAAGCACTTGAATTACTAAATCCAACATCAGTTCCTATAAACTTTTACCATCACAATGAAGCGCTAGAACTAAAACCTAACTCCCTAAGCGTTAATGAAGCACTAGAACTTATAAAACTAACAAGAAAATTGGTTCCAAATGCTATGCGAATAATGGTGGCAGGTGGCAGAGAGTTAATGTTTGGAGATAGACAAAGCGAAATCTTTGCAAACGGTGCAAACTCCATTGTTATAGGTGACTATCTCACAACAAGCGGACGAGCAAAAAGTAGAGACTTGGAGATGTTAAAGTCTCTAAATCTTACTATTGCTAAAAGTGTTTAGGTTAAAATGAGCAACTCAACTCTGTTTATAAGCATTGCTTTTTTAATAGTCCTTTCGCCGATTTTCTCAAACAGAACTAAACTTCCCTTAGCTGTTGTAGAGATTCTTTTAGGCTCTGTCGCACTCTGGCTTGGAGTGCTTGATTCAGGCAACGAGGTGTTTAAAGATCTCTCTAAAATAGGTTTTTTCTACCTAATGTTTTTAGCAGGGCAAGAGATAGACCTAAAGAGATTTAAGTCTCAAAAAGAGAAAATTTTTAAAAATGCAATTGTCTATTTTAGCACTCTTTATGCCCTCTCTTTTGGAATATATCTTATTTTTGATCTGAATCCTGTCTATATAGTCGCTATTCCCATAGTATCTCTAGGGATGATTATGGCTCTTATAAACGAACATGGCAAAGAGTTTAAGTGGCTTGAGATGGTTTTGATTGTTGGTGTTATCGGCGAAATAGTTAGTATTTCTGCTATTGTCATCTATGAGTCATTTATTCATTTTAGGCTAGGATTTGATTTTTACAAAAATATATCTATATTTTTTATAGTTCTCTTTCTAATTTATTACTCATTTAAGCTTCTAAATATCATATTTTGGTGGTATCCAGAACTAAAAAAAATTATAATGCCAGAAGATGACTCTAAGGTTCAAAGTGTCAGAATAAGCGTTGCTCTGTTTATTATTCTAATTGCCATCATGAATATACTCCATATAGATATGGTTTTGGGCGCGTTCTTTGCTGGCATCTATATCGCTAACTTTTTTGAGCATAAAAAAGATTTGCCACACACTCTGCATAAAGTAGGATTTGGCTTTTTGATTCCTGTTTTCTTTATTTATGTTGGAACTACACTCAATCTAGACCTTATTTTTGGCAGTGATATTATCTCTCATGCTCTGCTTATCTTATTGGCTATTGTCTCTGTCAGAATTATTGGCTCATATATTGCGTACAGCTCACATCTAAATCCTAAAGAGACATTTTTATTGGCTCTTGGTGACTCTATGCCCCTAACATTTCTTATTGCGATATCCACAATCGCTTACGAAGCTAAACTAATCACGCAGAGTGAATATCTATCTTTTGTTGTTGCTGGTATGTTGTCCGGTATTATTATAATGAGTATATTAAATTTTTTAATATACTATATTTATAAAAAAAGATAATGGTATAAAAAATGCTGACATTCCGTAATAGTGTAAAAAATTCATATTAGGGTTGCGAGATGTATTATGTTATAAAGAAGCAACTAGACCAACCTCTTCGCTCTTTTGTAGGGTTTAAAGTACCAAAATATATCGCCTCAAAAAACAGTGACAATGTAATTTTTGAGTTTATAATAGACGACAAACCCCAAAGAAAATGGGTAAAAAAAGAGGAGATCATCCTACTTACTGATAATAAAGAGTACTTCTTAAAGATACTCTCTCAGCTCCAAGCCACCCAAGCGGAACAAGAAAAGTTAGTAGAAGAGGCGAAAGAGCAACTAAACAGATGCTTAGAGAATTTTGTAGAGGCTATAAGTAGTGATATAAGAGATTTTGAAAACATGAGAGATACGGACGATGGCGTACCTTGTATATTGAAATATCTATAATTTATCTATACTAAAATATGCCGCGCATCGATAACGAAAAATTTTACTCCTCAGCTATAGAGAAATTTGGGACCACAGCAAAAGGTGTGAATTGGCACTCCAGCGAATCTCAGAAATTAAGATTTAAAATTATTTTAGAGATGTTACCCAATGATATAAGTGGTTACACCATAGCTGACGCAGGATGTGGATTTGGTGATTTTTTTACCTACCTAAAGAAGAAGAAAAGAGAGCCAAAAAACTACGCTGGTATAGATTTGCTTCCAGATATGTACTCTATTGCATCAAGCAAAACGGGATGCGAGATAATAATTGCTGACATTTGTAAAGATTCACTACCATTGGCTGATTACTATATTTGCAGTGGCGCTATGAATGTTCTAGAGAGTTTTGAGACACATCTTTTTATACGAAACTGCTTTACATCATCAAAAATCGGCTTTATTTTTAATGTACTTCATGGCGATAAAGAGAGTGAAACCTACAACTATATGACAACCGAGCAGATTAGCTGTATTGCGGCTGATTTGGGTGTAAAGAGCGTTATCATGAGAGATGACTACATGGATGACGATATAACAGTTGGATTTTTTAAAGAGAGAATTAATTTGTAATGTGTGCTATTTTTGGAATTATCGGCGAGTATGATGAGCAAAAAGCAAAATCTGCACTCGCTAAACTTACCCACAGGGGACCAGACTTTTGTGGAGTAATCCAGAGAGAGAACCTGTTTTTTGCACACCATAGACTAAGCATCACCGACATACACTCCCGCTCAAATCAGCCACTAAAACATAAGAAAATTCTGCTTTCGTTTAATGGTGAGATCTATAACTTTAAAGAGCTAAAAGAAGAACTTAAGAGCGACTTTGATTTTAAAACACAAAGTGATGGCGAGGTTATAATTGCCTCATATCTGAAATGGGGTTTGGATTTTGTAAATCATCTCAGAGGTATGTTTGCAATTGCGCTTCTGGATGATGGGACACTCTACCTTTTCCGTGACAGACTCGGCAAAAAACCGCTCTTTTATCTACATGAGAGTGCGTTTGTGTTTGCTTCGGAGATAAAGGCCTTAGTTCCATTTTTAAATAAAACCCTGATGGATGAAGATGCACTTTTGAGTTATCTCTCATTTTTGGCTCCGACTCCGCCTTTTACATTTTTTAAAAACATAAAAAAGTTAGCTGCCGGAGAGTATCTAATCTTTAGAAACAGCAAAACGGAAGTAAAGAGATATTTTGACTTACTGGATGTTTCGCCAAATCTCATAACCGACAAAGATGAGGCGATTTACAAACTCGGCAATGTTTTAGAGGAGTCTATAAAACTTAGACTTGAGTCCGATGCACCGATGGCTTCGCTTCTCTCCGGAGGCATAGATAGCGCCGCGATAAACGCTTACGCTTTAAAAAATGGCGTAAATCTTCAAACTTACACAATCGGTTATGAGGGGTTTGAAAAATATGATGAGAGAGCAAATGCGAGAGAGAGTGCGGAGCTTCTTGGAGTGAAAAACAGAGAAATCGTAGTCTCAAAAGAGCAATTTTTGAACGCAACTGACAAGGTGTTAGAAACACTGGATGAACCGCTAAATGACCCAGCTTCTATCCCTTTGTATCTGCTATTTGAAGAGATAAAAAAAGATGGCTACAAAGTTGTTTTAAGTGGGGAAGGAAGCGATGAACTTTTTTTGGGGTATAGACAATATTTTGAATTTCTTGATATAGAAACTCTAAAAAATCTCAAAAATAAAAATTGGCTAAGCGGATATTTTCACTCGAACTTCTCCATGAACAGAGAGTGGGAGCGATACAAAAGAGTTTTTGACAGCACTCTGCTCTTTAGAACAAGCGGCGAAAATTTCACGGATTTACAAAAAAATATAGCAATGCGAAAAAATATCAGGGACAATCACTCTTTAAAATATCTCAAAAGCTATAGGGATAGATTTGATAACTCACTCCATAAAGATGAGAGCATCTGGTATAGCAACATAGACCTGCATCTCTTTCAAGCAGAGCATTACTTAACAAAACTTGACCGCATGAGTATGGCTCACTCAATCGAGTCAAGAACACCGTTTTTAGACCATAAACTAGCCTCTTTGATTTTTGAAATAGACCCCAAACTCCGCTACAAGGACGGTGTCACAAAATCGCTGTTAAAATCTGTTTTAGCTCCTCTCGTTGATGTAAAAATACTCTCAAGGAGAAAAAAAGGGTTTTCAAATCCCTTTATGGAGTACTTAGTTGAGAGCGAAAGAGTAAACCTCATAAAAGAGGTAAATGAGCAGACGGGAATATTTAAAAAAGATATTTTGGATAAGCACATAAAAGAAGCATCAAAAGGTGCCTTCAAACAGCACATCTGGGGACTTTATGTACTTAGTGTTTGGATAAAAAAGTATTTATTATAGAGAATATAACGAATCTAGTTATCCCTTCGTATGCTCTTCGATTTTTTCCATCAACATATCATTCATCTAAGGAAGCTTTAGCGGAGAGATTTCTAACTTAGAGTTTTTAAACTCTTTGTCATACTCAAAATAAACAACACCATTTTTTAAAAGAATTGTTCCAATTTTTTTGTCATAGATAGATGCATCAACTTCGTAACTATTCACTTGACAATCCTTTTTAGTAGTAAATCTTCCTTCTTAATCTCATCAAGAGTTTTGTACTCTCGTTGTTTTAAAAGTCCGCTAATGTTATCAAAAAGTCTAAGAGCAATCAATATTTTTATCAAACTCTCGAGTGAAATTCTCTTTTTATAGATAAAATCTCGATATGATGGAAGTGGAACATCCGCCTTTAATGCTAGTTCTTTTTGCTGAAGATTTTGCATTCTTCTTTCATTTTCAATGAGACTCGAAAGATTTACTATAATCTCTTGAGGTGTAGCTAGTTCTATCATACTCTCTCCAATATATGCTATTACATATTTATATACTGTATTATATATTAAAAATATGCTATTACATTGTTTATTATCTCAACATTGGGTGGAGGTGTTGGTAGCGGTGCGACGCCTGAGATTGTTAAAAAAAAGATCTTTTAGCCTACTGCTAACTTAACGATGGTACTAATCTAGGAAAAACTGCATGAGATGGTTTTATAGCCTTGAGACTAATATAGTCCATAGCACAATGAGACTGTTTACTACTCCTCTATTTTTAAAGAACTTAGTGGCTCAAAATATAGTGTCTCAGGATTGTAGTAATCTACTTCGCCAGTTGCAATGTTATAAATCCAGCCGTGGAGTTGAATCTCTTCAGCATCTACTCTCTTTTTTACAGATGGGTAAGTCAAGAGATTTTCTATCTGAGAAATTACCGAGAGTTTCTCTGTCAAACGCAAAAGAGTTTCTCTGTCTGCATCTCTTCCAAGTGCTAAAATAGCCTGTTTTTTTGGTTGTTCGCCCAAAGTTAGCCATTTTCTTGTGTGGATTAACTCTTCGGAATTAAGTTCGCTTTTATCGTGAATAGCTTCGATTGCCCCACATTGAGTGTGTCCGCAAACGATTATATGTTTTACTTCTAAAATGCTCACAGCGTACTCTATAGCAGATGCTGTTGAGTGAAAATCTTCGCTGGGGCTGTAAGGTGCTACAAAGTTACCGACATTTCTGACAACAAACAGATCTCCCGGAGCGCTATTTGTCATCATATCTGGAATCACTCTTGAGTCTGAACATCCAATATATAAAGCTTTTGGATTTTGACCCTTTTTGGCTAACTCTAAAAACTCTTTCTCATGAGCTCTGCAGTAGCTTTTTCTAAAGAGTTCATTTCCAGTAAATAGTCCATCATGCGACATCTTTCATCCTTTTATTTTATGTTGCTCGCCAAAACGAACAAGTCTCTAAAGCTATGAAAAACAAGTTTTTCAAAAATTACAAAGCATTATAGGCTTTTTTTAAAAATGGATAACATCATTCTATGATATTTTCTAGTATCCAAGGCCACTCTCCATATCCACTATCACTATTTATATGCCCTGCATTTTCTAAAATTTTCATAGGAATATCAAGAGATTTTTGAAGAGATTTTGCTTCATCCACTGAGAGATATGGATCGTTTGTTGAGGTTATAAGTAGTGACTCTTTGGCATATAAGTTTGTAGGAGTTGCGCATGGATAAAAGCTATTAAGCTCTGCAATATCACACTTAAGTGATGGAGGTGCCACAAGATATAGTTTTTCAAGCTCAACCAATACAAACTCATGACACATTTGAAACCAGAGTATGTTTGCTATGGAGTGACAAATAACGACATCTGGCTTAAACTCTTCTAGCTCTTTTTTTAACTCATTCATCCATCTGTTCTTATCTGGAAAATCAAAATCACTAAATTTTAAAAAACTTACAGTTGAGTAGTTTTTAGCGAGTTCACCAGCGAGCCAACTCTGCCAATGTGGAAAATCGCTTCCGCCCCAACCGTGTAGAATTAAGTATTTTTTATTCATAAATTGCCATCAACCTTTTTTATACAGAAACACCCTTTTCATAAATCTTTTTACTATTAATAGGCAATACCATTTTATATAAATATTGATTAAGAGGCAATTAGGCTCTTTAAGTTTCGCATTAGTAGTATTATATAAGAAAAAAAAGTTTACAATATTGAATTAACTATATAAACAATTATTATAGTTTAGAGGGTGATAATGAGAAAAAAGAGTATCAAAAAAATAACGCTAACTCGCCTGCTACAGGTGTTTATTGTCTCTATTTTACTTATAGTTTTTGCAATAGGTTTGAGTTACAGAAGTTTTTTTCAGTTTGTTGTTGAGAATGAAATAAAGTCAGTTTCAGAAATTATAAAAGCTGGTCTTACTGCTCAAATGAAGGCTGGAATTATGGATAAGCGGGAGTATTTTTTAAATGAGATATCCTCCGTCCATGACATAGCATCTATTAAAATAATTCGTGGAGATAGTGTTATAAAGCAGTATGGAGAATCAAATCTATCTGAAAAAAAAGAGAACAGTACCACTAGAAATATACTAGTGCAAAAAGAGATGTATATAGAGTGGATGGACACAAAAAGTAGAGTCAAAGCCATTGTCCCCTACATTGCAAGTTCACAGGGCAGCTTTAACTGTCTGCAGTGTCATAAAGCTAAGGACGGTGAGGTTTTGGGTGCTATAGATATCAGTATGGATATTAGTGCATATCAAAACTTTGTACTAAAAAATGCCTATATAATTGTTGGGTTATTACTTTTGTTTGCCTTAATTACGATACTTGATATGTTTCATGTAATAGAGCGGTATATCCGCAAGCCACTTATAAATATCATTAGTGATGGTGAAATTGCTTATATATCACATAAAGATATAGATAGCCAAAAGTATGAGAGCATAGAGTTTGATGAGGTTGTGCGAAATATCAACAATTTTAACAGAACCGTTACAGAAAAAGAGAAGCAACTGCAAGATAAAAACAGGCAACTAGAGCTCTTAAACGAAGAGATAGAATCAACGCTAAAAGAGACTATGCTAACCATTGGACAAATAGAAGAGATAAGGTCGGATGAGACAAAATTTCACACTAGACGAGTTGCAATGATGAGCAAGGTAATAGCCAAAGACTACGGCATGAGCGATGAGCAGATAAAGCTTATAGAAATCACTTCGCCTCTGCACGATATCGGAAAGATAGGCATTGCTGATGCTATTTTAAACAAGCCTGGAAAATTGACACAAAATGAGTATGCTGGAATGAAATCACATGCTCTTATGGGCTATGATATTTTAAAAAATTCAAACCGTCAGATACTCAAAATTGCATCTATTATCGCTTACGAGCATCACGAAAAATATGATGGAACTGGCTATCCAAGAGGGCTCAAAGGCGAGGAGATAAGCATTTATGCAAGAATAGTTGCGATTGTTGATGTTTTTGATGCTCTGCTCTCTAAGCGCGTTTACAAGAGAGCGTGGAGTGTAGAGGACACGGTTGCGCTACTTAAAGAGGAGAGAGGCAAACATTTTGACCCTAAGTTGGTGGATATAGTTGTAGAAAATATTGATAGATATGTGCAGCTGTTTGAGAATCTCTCAAAATTAGATTGAGGCCATGAGGCCTCTTAAGGAGTGTAGGTTTTATATCGAAGAGTGTGCAGAGAGAGCCTTTGAAATTCTTTGTAGAGTCTCATCTTTGCCAATTATCGCCATTACGCTATCAAGTGCAGGACCTGAGAGTTTGCCTAAAAGCGCAACTCTAAGAGGCTGACCAATCTTTCCAAAACCAACCTCCATCTCTTTGACAACCTCTTCCATCAAATGATGATAATCACTTGGAAGATGTAGCTCATTTGAGGAGTTGATTTTTATCATAAATGCTTTTAAAACATCTACCGCTTCGCCTTTAAAGGCTTTAGTCATAGTAGCTTCATCGTAGTTTTCTGGTGCTACAACTATCTCGCCAATAAGATTCGCTAGCTCTTTTATAGTTTTTGCTCTATCTTTTAACGCATCTAACAAAATCTCTTTTTTATCATGAGATGTCAAAGCTAGACCGTAAAATTCCAATAGTTTCGCTAGTTTATCATTTGACATATTTTTTATATAGTGAGAACTTAACCAGTCAAGTTTTTCGGTGTTGTAGATTGATGCGGATCTGTTTATATCTTTTGGATTAAACAGCTCTATCATCTCATCCATTGAAAATATCTCTTGATCCCCATGACTCCAGCCTAAACGAACTAAAAAGTTCAGTAGCGCTTCTGGAGTGTAACCCATATCTTTGTAAGCCATAACATCAGTAGCGCCGTCTCGTTTGCTTAGTTTCTTTCCTTCAGAGTTGTGAATCATCGGGACATGGTTAAATTTTGGAAGAGCAAAACCGAGAGCCTCATAGACCACTATCTGCTTTGGTGTATTTGAGAGGTGATCATCCCCTCTTATAACCTCAGTTACACCCATTAATGAATCATCAACGGCTACAACGAAGTTATAAGTCGGCGAGCCATCAGAGCGAGCGATAACAAAATCATCTAAAATATCTTCGGCTCTAAAGACAACATCACCCTTGACTCCATCTCTAACGATAATCTCACCACTAAGAGGTGATTTTATGCGGATAACGCTATCTCTGCCCTCTGGCGGAATACCGTTGAAATCACGATATCTGCCATCATACTTTGCTCTCTCTTTGTTTGCCATCTGAGTCTCACGAAGAGCATCAAGCTCCTCTTTTGACATATAACATCTGTAAGCTTTGCCCTCATCTAGAAGTTGCTTTATATAGGCAGCATATATATCATCTCTTCTTGATTGGTAAATTATCTCGCCATCATGCTCTAGTCCAAGCCACTCAAAAGCTCTTAAAATAGCCTCTGCTGCTTCAACAGAATTTCTAGCTTTGTCGGTATCTTCAATACGAAGAAAAAACTTTCCACCATTTTTTTTCGCCCAAAGATAGGAAAAAAGAGCAGTTCTTAAACCGCCAATATGAAGATAGCCAGTAGGACTTGGGGCAAAACGAGTAACAACCATAGGGAGCCTTTATGTTTTTAATAGCCGAATTTTAGGCAAATATTTGTTAAAGATGGGTAAAATAAGCGCTCTATTAACAAACAGGATAATTAATGTACAAAATATTTTTAGCTCTTATTTTAACCACGCTTCTGAGTGCAGAGATGATTGATGGTATTGCTGTCATCGTAAAAGGGAGCATTATTACGCTTAGTGATCTTGAAAAAGAGATGACAACTTCAGATCTAAGCGCAAAGGGTGCGACAGATAACCTCATAAGAAAAAAGCTAGAAGAGCTAGAGACGCAAGAGCGAAAAATAAGTGTTACGAGCACAGAAGTTTACGATGATATAAAAAATATGGCAACTAAAAACAACATGAGTGTTGATGAGTTTTATGAAGCGGTTCGAGGCTCAAACGGATTGAATTCCACCGAGTTTAAGCAGAAGATTAAAGAGAAACTTCTCTCTCAAAAACTCTACTCCTCAATTGCTTATACTTCAGTACCACAACCGAGCGAACAAGAGGCAAAAGAGTATTTTACGCTTCACAAAGAGGAGTTTTCACATCCTAGTTTTTTTGATGTTATCATCTATAACTCTAAAGATAGAGAAATTCTTGAGAAAAAGATGGCAAATCCTATGTTTTTATCAAAATCACTTTTAGAGACGAAAGAGCTTCTTGACGCCAAAAAAATCTCACCAGAGCTTGTAAGGTTTTTATCAAAGGCGCAAGTAAAAAGTTATACCCAGATTGTTCCGGATGGCAAAGACGGGTTTATGCTATTTTTTATAAAAGATATAAAAACAATAAATGAAGATAACTTCGAGGGTGTTAAAAATCAAGTTATAAATCTTATCATGGAAGACAAAAGAGAGCAGGTTCTGAGTGATTACTTCGCAAGATTAAGAGGAAATGCAGACATTAAAATCATAAGAGAATCAAAACAAGATGCTAAGTGATAAAAATTTTATAAAAATCGCACAAGAGATAGCAACTGCTTCAAAGTGCGTCTCTAAGCAAGTTGGCGCCGTAATAGTTAAAGATGGAAGAATCCTAAGTACGGGCTACAACGGCACGCCAGCAGGCTATATGAACTGTCGTGATTATTGGGATGACAACTACACAAAAGAGCATCACGAGTGGTCAAAAACTTATGAGATACATGCAGAGATGAACGCCATAATCTGGGCGGCGAGAAAAGGGATAAGCATAGAAGGTGCAACCATCTTTGTAACGCTAGAGCCTTGTAGTGAATGTAGTAAAAACATCATTGCAAGCGGGGTTAAACGAATAGTTTATCTTACGCCATACGAACACACTCATTCTGAGGTTATATCAAAATTTATAAAAGACAATCGTGTGAGCATAGAACAGCTTGATGTTACCCACTAAAGCTATGAAAAAACAAGTTTTTCAAGAATTACAAAGAGCACTACCAATATGGAGCAGAAAATGAACGAGCAAAAAGAGCTAGAGGCAGAGATAGGCAAACATCTTATGCAGCCTGAAAATTATGGGAAAATCGAAGATGCTGATTGCGTTGGTGTTGGGATTGACCATGCGACTAAAACTTATGTAATAATGTACATAAAAAGAGATGATAAAACTATTTTGGATATTAAGTTTGGAACAAATGGAAATCAAGACACAACAACGCTTGGTTCACTGCTTACAGAGATGATTAAAGGTGATGAGATTGTAAATGTTTTGAAAGCAGTAAGTGCGCTTGAGGCGGATTTGAATGAGTCGTACGCAAATATTAAAGCGCCAAAAATTGACTTAACGAAGCCAGAGGGTGAGCAGGTTGAAAGAATTTCTACAGAGCATCAAGATAGTGCAAATATGGTTTTAACGGCTTTTCGTGCAGCGATGCGCCACTATGATAGAAAAGATGGTGGTATTGTTGAAGAGCAGTTTGAGATGAGCATTGTAAAAACTTGTCCATACTCTACAACTGAGTGTCACTTTGTGCAAAAAGTAGATAAGTAACACTTAGAGATTAAACTAATTTCACTTATTTTAGCAGTGGCTTACCATTTTTTTCATGCCACTCTAAAATGCTACTCCATATCTCCGCTGCACTCTCAGCGTACCAAAAAAGTCTCATATCTTCAAAATCTATAAGACCTTCATCTAAAAAATACTCAAAATTTATAGCGCCCTTCCAAAACTCTTCTCCAACAAGAACTACTGGAAATGGTGCAATTTTACGCGTTTGGATAAGAGTGAGCGTCTCAGCCAGCTCATCAAGTGTTCCAAAACCACCAGGAAAGGCAACAAGAGCCTTTGTTCGCTTTAGAAAATGGAGTTTTCGCATACTAAAGTAGTGAAACTGGAAGCATAATTCTGGCGTGATATATGGATTTGGAAACTGCTCTCTCGGCAAGATTATGTTTAACCCAATTGATTTAGCGCCAACATCAAATGCTCCGCGGTTTGCAGCTTCCATAGCACCAGGACCACCACCTGTCATGATTGTTAGTGTGTTGTCATTTGCAGTTTTTCTAGAGGTTCCAACAAGTCGTCCAAACTCTCTCGCAATATTATAAAAATTACTTTTTTTCAGCACATTTTGAGCCATTTTCACTTTTTTAGCAAGCATCTCATCTTGCGGGTTCATCTCATAAGCCTCTAATACTTTTTCAAGCTTGCGCTTTGCGTGAGCCTCTTCAAGTATGCGTGTACCACCAAAAACAGAGATAGTCTCCTCAATTTTATGCTCTTGTAAAAGTAATTCGGTTTTTAAATAGTCAATCTGTAATCGAACTCCCCTTACCGAGTCTTCTCGTAAAAAATCATAATCCTCATCTGCAGGACGATAACTAGGACTATTTTTTATATCCAAAAGCCTTTGTTGTGCATCTGGGTCATCCTCTAATGATTTTGGAAGCTCACTTGGAAGTTTCTCTTGCCTTTTTGTCGCCTCTGGCGGTGTTGGAACATGTATTGAGCACCTATTTCTATCCTCTTTAGTTCTTTTTTTCATGTTAGTTTTCACTTAAAAATAGAGCGATTTTTTCAGTAGGTCTTCCTATGATAGCCCTGTTGCCCTTGAAAATTACAGGTCTTTCAATAAGTTTTGGATTCTCAACCATAGCATCTACAAGCTTGTCATAATCATATTCTTCTTTTAGATTTAGCTCTTTGTATATATCTTCTTTAGTTCTCATAAGCTCTCTGGGACTCATTCCGAGCATTGTAAGTGCAGTTGTAATCTCATCTTTAGTTGGAGTAGTTTCTAGGTATTTTATAACCTCTGCTTCACAATTGTTTTCTTCTAGTATAGCTATAGCTTCGCGTGATTTTGAGCATTTTGGGTTGTGCCAAATAGTTGTTTCTTTCATACAGACTCCTTTATTTGTCGCTATTTTACAATATAATTCAATAATAATTTTTTGTTTAAGAGGTGCAAAGTGATAGAGATAGTCTTATATGTTCATATTTTAGCGGCAACTGCGTGGATTGGAGGAGCTCTACTACTGTTTCTTCTTGGTGTATTTATGAAAGATAAAAATGCTCAAAAGCAGACATATGAACATCTCGGTCCATTTTATGGGTATTTTGAGGTTTTTTGGCTCATAATACTTCTTAGCACAGGCTCTTATATGTTTTATTATTTTAATCTTATAGATGTGCTTACTCTTGACATCAACGAATCAAAATTAGGTTATATGATGTCTCACAAGCTTTTTTATGTGGCTGCAATAACATTTTTAACTGTTATTCATATGCAAATCGCACTAAAAACACACAACAAAGAGCGCAGTAAACTCCAAAAAATTATATCGCGTGGAAGCTCTATGATGATCTTTTTTTTAAACCTCGGAATATTATGGTTTGCTATGCAACTCAGACAGATTCTCTCTTAAATATAAAAATTGATTGTGATCACTAAACCATTAAACTCGTTTAGAAAAACTTCTACAGAGATACTTGAGGATTTTAAAAATCTTTCCCTAAAAGATGGCGAGATTACTCAGGTAGAAGTTTTAGATTCTGACATAGAGACTATCGGTTATAAGGCATTTGTAGATTTAGCACAACTCTTTTTTATGAAGATGCTTACACCATTAAAAACAGACAAAGAGAGTGTAATTTTAAAATTTCAAAAACTAAATCAAAATAGCTCCTTTCATAAAGTGGATGATAAAAGTAGTGAGAAATATGGCGCTCTTAGCGAGTTTTTCACCATCGACAAGACAACTCAGTTTAGTTTTTTATATCACTACCAAAAAGCATTGGAATTCATAGACATAAAGTCAAAAAAACGACTCTTAAACCTCGGTATAAATAGAGGTGATGAGTTTAAAGTCATAGAAAATATGATTGACATCGGCGAATTTGACGCAAAGGAGTTTGTGGGAATTGACTACTCATCTAGTGCTATCGAGTACGCTTCTAAAGAGTTCGCCAAGAGTAATATGAAGTTTATATGCCACGATATAAACTCCCTTGACGAACTTAATCTTGGAAAATTTGATCTAATTATATCCATAGGAACGCTTCAAAGCTCAAACATAAGCTTCAATGAAATGTTTATGTCTTTGTATCAAAATTACTTAGAAAAAGATGGAGCGATAATACTAGGTTTTCCAAACTGCAGATGGATAGATGGTGAGATGGTTTATGGTGCAAAAGCTCCAAATTACGCCTTTAGTGAGATGAGTTTGGTCTTAAAAGATATTCATTTTTGTAAAAAATATCTACAGCAAAAAAAGTATAGAGTTGTGGTAACTGGCAAGGATTATCTGTTTTTAACAGCCAGAAAAATAGTGGAATCAACAATCCAATAACAGCTATTTTTTTGTTTTAATAAAAAGCAGATAAAATAAAATCTATTTTGTATGAAAAAAACCATCATGCTCTTTGATTTTACAAAAAGGATCTATCTTGAGTATTAGTAACATTTTGTTTGTATCCGTTGAAGTACCTATCACACTAACCAAAGCCGAGCTAGAGAGAGAGTTTCCAGGGCTGATACTAACTACGATTGAAAACTCATTGGTTGGAGAGGTATCTAACAATAGATTTCTTTTTGCTTCATCTTTTGGTGTTTTAACATTTTGTAATTTTACTCATCAAGAAATAGGGTCCATACTTGAGAGATTGGGCGTGCCAGAGGCTCTTAGCTACTCTACTGCTCTGCTAAATCAAGATTATCCAATGGTTTTAGATACACAGTGTGAAAAACCACAAATTGACTCTAATGTTATTCGATATAACAAATTTGATAAATCTGTAGCGTCTATTATTTCACTCGCAATATCACAAAGTGTGGGATTGGAAAAACGAGAAGAGTCTTTAGAAAAAAAGATGTATGAGAGCAGATTGATTTATGACATAGTAGAAAATCTAAAGATGAAAGACAGAAAAAGGCTAATGAAATTTTCATCAAGTATTGCGAAAGAACGCTTTGATATACTCAGTCAGCTCTATTTGCTAGATAAGCCAGACATTATATGGGACGATACGGAGCTTGAATCTTTGTACAATCAGCTATCAAATCAACTAGAGTTAAAATCTAGATTTGACATTATCGAATATAAAATAAACTATCTAAAAGAGTCCGTAGAGCTGGCAATTAATCTGGTAAATCAAAAAACTAGCGAGTATCTGGAGTGGATTATTATTTGGCTTATAGCCATAGAGATATTTTTTACAATATATGAGAATTTCATAAAAATTCATCCATAAAAATAGAGCAGGAGAGCGTATTTGAAAATAGCTATAACGGGAACAGCTGGATTTATTGGAAGTCATTTGGCACTTAAATTTTTAGAGCGAGGCGATGAAGTTGTTGGTATTGATAATATAAACAACTACTACGACCAGAGTGTAAAATATGGCAGGTTACTGCGAAGCGGGATTATAGAAAATCTTGAGGATGGGGCAGATATTGCATATAACTCATTTATAACCAGCAGTAAGTATCCAAATTATAGATTTATAAAATTGAATCTTGAAGATAATGAAAACATAGAAAAGCTATTTAAGAACGAGAACTTTGACAGCGTTATAAACCTCGCAGCTCAAGCAGGTGTTAGATACTCTTTAACAAACCCAAGGGCATATATTGATAGTAACATTGTTGGATTTGTAAATATTCTTGAAGCTTGCAGGCATAATAATATAAAAAGTTTGGTTTATGCGAGCAGCAGTTCTGTTTATGGGCTAAATGAAGTGCAACCATTTTCAACTGCTTCTTGCGCGGATCACCCAATGAGTTTGTATGCGGCAAGCAAAAAATCAAATGAACTTATGGCCCATACATATTCACACTTGTACAATATTCCAACAACGGGATTGAGGTTTTTTACTGTTTATGGACCATGGGGCAGACCCGATATGGCGCTTTTTCTTTTTACAAAAGCTATATTGGAGGGGACTCCGATAGATGTTTTTAATTATGGAGAGATGTGGAGAGACTTTACCTACATTGATGATATTGTGGATGGAATCATAAGGGTGAACGACAACCCTCCGTCTGGCAACAAAGAGTGGGATGGCAAGTCCCCAGACTCATCTAGCTCGCCAGCTCCATATAAAATCTACAATATAGGCAACAACAACCCTGTGAAACTTACAGATTTTATAGAAGCATTGGAGAAAAAATTAGGCCGTAAGGCTCAAAAAAATATGTTGCCAATTCAAGCCGGAGATGTTCCAAGTACTTATGCGGACATTAGCGATATTGCAAAAGATTTAGGGTATGAGCCAAAAACATCCGTGCAAGAAGGTATAGATAATTTTGTGGATTGGTATTTAGAGTTTTTTGAACAACAGGGAGAAAAATGCAAAAATTAATCAAACTATTAACAGAAAAAACAGCACTAAAACAGGAGCATATAGCCAACATCTTAAAACTTTTAGGGGAAGGCGCAACCATCCCTTTTATTGCTCGCTATCGCAAAGAGATGAGCGGCGGTGCTAGTGATGAGGTGCTGCGAGATTTTGAGCTTATTTATGAGAGTTCAAAAAAGCTTCTTGAAAGAAAAGAGGAGATATCAAGGCTGATTGAGCAAAGAGCTACCCTGAGCGAGGCTATCAAAAAAAGTATAGAAGAAGCCGATACGCTTAGGGTTTTAGAAGATATTTATAGGCCATACAAAGAGAAAAAAAACTCAAGAGCCCAAAGCGCTATTGATAGCGGTTTAACGCCTCTTGCGGACGCACTTGGCAATGCAAAACTCTCTCTTGCGGAGTTTTATATTCTTGCGAAAAACTTTATAAAAGGCGAAATAAAATCCGTTGAGGAGGCAGTGAAGGGCGCTCAAGATATTTTGGCTGAGAGATATGCAGATATGCCCCGTGAGAGAGAATTCATTTATGGCGCAATGATGCGCTTCGGCTCTTTGGAGATTAAAAAAGGGAAGGAGTTTGATGAAAAAGGAGTTTTTGCAAACTTTGCAGACAAGAGCGAAAAAGTTGCTTACATTCCATCTCATCGCTATCTTGGAGTTATGCGCGGAGTCAAAGAGAAGCAACTATCTGTAAAAATAACAATTGATGTGGAGTCGATAGAAAAAAACATAAGAGAGTATAAAATCCCGCGAAATGCTTCAAGCTCTAAAGAGTTGTTGTTTGAGGCTTATAAGGATGGGCTAAAGAGACTTTTGCTGCCATCAATCGAGAGAGAGGTGCACGCAGAGCTGAAAATCAAAGCAGATATGGGAGCTATAAATGTTTTTGGCAAGAATCTAAATCAACTCCTCATGACTCCTCCGGTTGCTAACAGAGTTATGTTGGGAGTCGACCCTGCGTTTGTTAGCGGATGTAAGCTGGCTGTTATTGACGAGAACGGAAACTACCTAAAACACGATGTCATCTACCCAACTGCACCAAAAAATGACTATAACACCTCTAAAACAAAAGTGTTATCGTTAGTAAAAAACTATAATATTACAGCCGTTGCCATCGGCAATGGAACCGCTTCAAGAGAGACTCAAGAGTTCTTTGCCCGTCTCAACAAAGAGGAGAATATAAATCTTGCCTATACTGTTGTTTCAGAAGCTGGAGCATCTGTTTACTCCGCCTCAAAACTAGCACAAGATGAGTATCCAAACCTCGATGTAACCATAAGAGGCGCCATCTCAATAGCCCAAAGACTTCGCGACCCCATGGCAACACTTGTAAAAATAGATCCAAAATCTTTAGGCATCGGACAGTATCAACATGATGTGGATCAAAAACTTTTAGAGAAAAAACTAGGCGATGTAACGGGCGACCTTGTAAACCGTATCGGTGTTGATATAAACTCTGCATCCACATCTCTGCTTGCTTTTGTCGCTGGCATTGGTGAAAAAATAGCTAAAAATATTATAGCTTTTAGGGATGAGAATGGAAATTTCAGAGCCAAAGATGAGCTTTTAAAAGTAAAAGGTTTAGGCAAAAAGGCGTATGAGCAGGCGGCAGGTTTTATTCGCATAAAAAACGGCAAAAACAGTTTTGACAACAGCGGCATCCATCCTGAGAGCTACGGAGTTGCCAAAAAATTAGATGGCTTGGAGCTGGAAAAAATCGATATAAAAAGCAAAGCCCTAGAGCTTGAAGTCGGCGAAGAGACCTTAAAAGATATCATCAAAGAGCTTCTAAAACCAGGATTTGACCCCAGAGAAGATTTGCCGCCAATTCCGTTTAAGAATGATATAACTGACATTAAAATGCTAAAAGAGGGGAGTTTTGTCTCTGGAGTAGTTAGAAATATCGCCGACTTTGGAGCATTTGTTGACATCGGACTAAAAAATGACGGCTTTATACATATCTCAAAAATGAGTCAAAAAAGAATCAAGCATCCGCTTGAAGTTCTCTCTTTAAATCAATATCTTCCACAAATAGAAGTTGTCTCCATAGAGCTTGAAAAAGGAAAAGTCGGACTTAGTTTGGTGGGTGGTGTTTAACTATTTTGTAGTCCATCGCCTATTTCTATGAGAAAAATTAAAAGAGAACAAGAAGATGAAAAAATAGCTAGCAAAAATAAATGGTATTTTGAATAGATAAGTTTATAAAATTGCTAAAATCATCAATCTCAAAGGTGGCAAAAAGTGGGGATTTAAATATAATGGATCAAATATATAAACAATATAGTACAAGGCTACTTTCTTTTATTAATTCAAAAGTTCACAATAAAGAAGATGCAAAAGATATACTCTCTGAGGTATTTATAAAGATATATACCAATATAGATAAACTTAAATCAGATGAAAAATTAACATCATGGATGTTTACAATTACTAAAAATACCATTATTGATTTCTACAGAAAAAACAACAATAAGCAAGATAATATAGAATTTGATGAGGAGTATATTTTTGAACAAAAAGAGCAATCATCAGCAATAAGCGAACTCTCACACTGTATAGCACCAATAATAAATTCACTTGCACCAAAATACGCCAAAGTGTTGCATTTATCTGAAATAAAAGAGTTAAAACAAAAGGAAATAGCCGAAAAACTAGATATTAGCACCAACAATATAAAAAATATAATTTTTCGAGGCAAGAAACAGATAAAAGATAAACTACTTCAATGTTGCCATTACGAGTATAATAAATTTGGAAATATCATAAACTATGATGTTAAAGATGAAAACTGCAATTTTTGCTAAACATGAACAAAGATGAAACCTTTTTAGAAAATTTTCGTCTATATACATAGAGAAGTGATTCTCGAAATACTTTTAAAGGAAAATTATGAATTTCACACAAGAACAAAAAAGAGATGCCATAGCTAATAACTATGCAACTATAGGATCAAATGACAATAGTTACGGTTGTAATATTAGTGGCTGTTGTAATAGTGATGAAATCTCTTTAAACTTAGGGTACTCAAAAAAACAACTTAACTCCATACCCAAGGGGGCAGATAAAGGTTTGGGATGTGGAAATCCTACAACTATAGCTTCGCTTAAAAAAGGTGAAATGGTTTTAGACTTAGGAAGTGGTGCTGGGCTTGATTGTTTTTTGGCTTCACAAGAAGTTGGAGAAAAAGGGCAAGTCATTGGTGTAGATATGACAAGAGAGATGATAGCAAAAGCCCGAAGCAACAAAGAGAAAAATGGCTATGTTAATGTTGATTTTAGATTAGGTGAAATTGAGAACTTACCTGTTAGAGATAACAGTATAGATGTCATTATATCAAACTGCGTTATCAATCTATCTTTGGACAAACAAAGGGTTTTTAACGAAGCTTTTAGAGTTTTAAAAGTTGGTGGTAGATTGGCAATTTCTGATATTGTATTAACAAAACAAATTCCCTCCCACATGATTACACTAGACAGCTTTGGAGCTTGCATCGCCGGTGCTAGTTTTATAGATGATTTAGAGTTACTTCTCAAGAACTCTGGTTTTAAAGATATTAATATCACACCTAAAACCGAAAGTAAAAAGTTTTTAAAAGATTGGTCTGAGAACATTGAAAACTACATAGTTTCGGCAAATATTGAGGCAGTTAAATAGATAACAAAACATAGGCCTACGCCCCTGTAAGCGAATCTCCACTTTTACGATATACTTTTCTATCCATGAATCATCAAAAAGTGGGGACTAAAAATACCAAGCAGACTACGAGTAGATTTGGCTGGTTTACCCTCAAGGGGCTATTTCACTATGTTGTTTTAACCATTCCGATGACAAAGAGATGTTATGCGCAAATACACCCTCAATGAATAAATCCCCACTTTTATAAAAAATTACACCCCTAAAAATCAAAGTTACTAAGATTCTAAAAGCTTTTCAATTGTCTCTTTAAAAATTGGTAAATTGTAGCGAATAACATCCTCTATGATATTGTCGTCGGTACTGTCATAATCATGTGCAATATAGTTTCTTACCGCACTAATACCCTTTAACTCTTCACTTGTGAATGCTTCAAGGATTTTGAACTCATTATCATCTTTGAGTTTGCTAAACTGCTCAGCTATTCTTACAATATTCATTCTAATGGCGGGTTTTATTATTTTATCTTCAATGGAATGGGTAACTTTTAATTCACTCTCATGCAAAATAAATTCTATATTTTTGATACACTCATAAATTTTGTTAAGTCTATCTATACCTTTAGACATTGATTAAGCCATTTAAGATTGATTTATTTGTATCTGGAACTAAATCTATAGGAGTTTTAAAAAGTGCTTGTAGTTCGTTCTTTATGCCATCTATTCTAAGAAGTTTTGAGAAACCGTCTCTGTATTTTAAAGAGAATTTATCATAATCTAATTTGTAGGCAATATCAATATCACTAAATTTAGTTTGTGTATCTTTTGCATAACTTCCAAACAATCCCAAAAGTATCAATCCCTCTTTCTCGTAAATCGGTTTTAGCTCTTTGAGTGTTGATAAAATCTCGCTCTTTTGTGGCATTGTGTGATCTCACTTTTTAATCTGAGTTAAGTATAACATAGATTGATTTATATGTAATTGTAAAAATCTAAAGTACCATCTCAATAAAACAATTTATTTAATACCTAGGATTATCAGCTTATTGCTATAATTTTAAAAAAATCAAAAGAGCCTCATGATACAACTAATAAATATCTCCAAAAACTATGGGAAACAGGAACTTTTTAGCAACCTGAATTTCAAACTAAACAGCGGTAACAGAGTCGGTTTGGTTGGTAGAAACGGAAGTGGAAAATCTACGCTTTTTAAGCTTATTCTGGGCGAAGAGTCTGCTGATAGCGGCGAAATTATTATACCAAAAGGGTATAGAATCGGCACGCTAAAACAGCATCTAAGTTTTAGCGAACACACTCTAAGAGAAGAGGCTTCTTTGGCTTTAGAGGGCGATATGAAGTATGATTTATATCGAGTTGAGAAGATTCTTTTTGGTTTGGGATTTAGTGCGGAAGATTTGGGGAAAAATCCTCTCTCGTTTTCAGGCGGATACCAAATACGGATAAATCTGGCAAAACTTCTAGTAACAGAGCCAAATCTGCTTCTGCTGGATGAGCCGACAAACTACCTTGACATTCTCTCTCTTCGTTGGCTAAAGCAGTTTTTATGCTCATTCGAGGGAGAAGTTATCCTCATAACTCATGATAGAGATTTTATGGATGCAACAATGACTCACACGATGGGAATCGTACGAAAGGGACTTAGTTTTATTCAAGGCAATACCCACAAATTTTATGATCAGCTAAGAGCAAATGATGAGCTTTATGAGAAACAAAAAATTTCACAAGACAGAAAAGTAAAAGAACTTGAAGATTTTATAGCCAGAAACAAAGCTCGTGCCTCAACCGCCGCCCTCGCACAGTCAAAAGTCAAGCAACTAGAGAAGATGGAACTTATGGATGATTTAGGATTTGACTCATCTCTAAAATTTGATTTTAACTTTAAAGAGACTCCAGCAAAGGTTCTTCTTGATGTTCATGGCTTAAGTTTTGGCTATACACCAGAGCAAATCCTATTTAAAAACATCTCATTTGTGCTTAAAAAAGGGGAGTGTTTAGGGATTATCGGTAAAAACGGAAAAGGTAAATCAACTCTGCTAAATGTAATTGCGGGTGAGTTAAAACAGCTTCATGGAACAATTCACTCTCATCCAAGCGTTGTAAGTGCACACTTTGGGCAGACAAACATAGCTCGTCTTCATGCAGGGAACAGTGTTATGGATGAGATTCACTCTGCAAACACAAAACTCTCTACTCAAGTTATCAGAAGCATAAGTGGAGCCATGATGTTTAGCGGAGACAGCGCCGAGAAAAAAGTCTCCCTTTTATCTGGCGGTGAAAAAAGCCGTGTAATGCTTGGGCAGATTTTAGCAAGAGAGGTTAATCTTTTGCTTCTTGATGAGCCTACAAACCACCTAGATATGGACTCTATCGAGGCACTAACAATGGCAATAAAACGCTTTGAAGGCTCTGTGATAATCGTCACGCACTCAGAAGAATTGCTTAGAAGTGTGTGTGATAGATTGATTGTTTTTGCAAAAGATACAGCCCAATATTTCGATGGCGGATATGATCTATTCCTGGAAAAAATTGGCTGGGAAGAACAGGAAGAGAGTGCTAAAGTTGAGAAAACAGCACCGCAAAATAACCAAAAAGAGAGCAAGAAAGTAAAAGCAGAACTAACTCGTAAAAGAAACGAGATACTCTCTCCTCTAAGGAAAAAAGCTGAAAAAATCGAAAAACATATTATAGACACAGAGAAGCAGATAGAGTTAAATCACAAATTGCTTCTTGATGCCACAAATATCAATGATACAAAAAAACTTGTGGAGTTGTCGAAGCTTATCTCAGAACAAGAGAGTAGCGTCGAAGAGAGCTTTGAAGAACTCGTAGAAGTCCAAAGTCAAATTGATAAGATTATGGAGGATTATGAAAAAAGATTTGTAGAACTAGAGGGATAGCATTTGACAAAATAGAAGGTTTTGCCGAGTATAGTCATATAATTACCGATCTATGCCAAGTAAATATGTTGTATTAAAAATGATTATAAGGGATTTTTTGGGGGCTTTATGGTGGACAAAGAGGGATTTGAACCCTCGGTACCTTTCGGTACGCTACCTTTCCAAGGTAGTAGATTCGACCGCTCTCCCATTTGTCCATTTTAAGTATGAGGGCAGAATTTTATCTTTAAAACTCTTAAGATTGCCTCTTTTGCTTGAAGATATTTTGTTTTAGATTAGCAAATCATCATAATTATATTTTTGTAAATCCAAATAGTACTTTTTTTCTAGTTTTACAAATCTTTTATCTTTGGGGGCTATGGCCTTTAGTTTCTCTTTTTGTTTTTCGCTCTGTTTTTCTGATAAGTTCTTACTTTTAATGAATTTCTTTATAGAGACTAGGGTTGCTTTTTCTTGATTAGAATCAATATCTATCTCTGCTTCAAATATCTCTTTTTCAACTTGAAACTCGCCTATCATAAGCTTTGAAGAGATTGCATTTATAATATTTTTTAGTTGCTCATCTTTATCTCTATAAATCTGCTCAATCTTTCTCTTTTCCTCAATCAGCATCTGCTCTTTTTGGTCTCGCAGTGTTCTTGTTTCGACCTCAAGAGACTCTACTTTTTTTTGAAGTTTACTGTTTTGCTCTTCCAAGAAAATATAGTATTTATCATCAGACTTAAATGCTGTTTTTCTTTTTGGTGTCTCTTTTTGCTCTGCTTTTTGTTCATCGTCGATTATGACAAGCTTCACACCATTTTCTACACTACTCACAAGAGAACCTCTTCTTATACGGTTAAAAATTGCCTCTTTTGAGACTCCTAGTTTTAGTGCAGCTTCGGATATGCTTAGTTTTGTCATTGCCTTATCTCATATTTTCAAAAACAAGTGGTGCTTCCCACTCCATAGCGCGAATGGTTGAGATTACTTTTTGTAAATCATCTATTTTTGCCCCTTTTACGCGGATAGAATCACCCTCTATCTGGGCATTTACCTTGAGTTTCAGGTTTTTTATCTCAGCTGTTATCTTTTTTGCCTCTTTTGACTCTATGTAATCCACAATTTTAAAAGTAACTTTTCTGCTGTTTCCGCTGGCGTTTTCGGTTTTCATCTCTTCTAAAACTTTTGAGCTAAGGTTTTGTTTAAGGAGTTTTGCTATCACAATATCTTTTAGTGCATCTAGTTTGTTATCACTTGATGCCACTAACACCAAGAGCTTATCTTTTTCTTTATAGCTAACTTCATAAGTTGTTCCTTTGAAGTCATAGCGGTTTGCAACCTCTTTATCAACGAGGTTTATAGCGTTTTTAAAATCCTGCATATCGATTTTTGCGCTTATGTCAAATGAGTACTCTTTTGCCATTGCTAACACTCCCTTTGTTATGTTTGTTTTATTGAAATTCTTGCAAAACTAAAAAACTAAGCGAACGATTCTGCAGCAAAGCGAAGCCTTAGCAAGCCTGTTTTTTAGTTTTGCAAGAAGTCTATTTTATAACAAACAAACTTAAAAACTAGGGCTTCCATCAAAGCTAAATCCACTGCCAAAACTGCTAAAGCTAGGATCCGTATAGCCTTGTATAACGCTTCTTGTTCTTAGTTTTTCTATGTCAGCTTTGCTTGAGATTCCTTGTGGACAGACGATTGTACAGGCGTTGCAGAGTGTGCAGTCCCAAACACCGTTTGTTTGTATATCGTCAATTTTTTCATTTTTGTTTAGTTCTCTTTTGTCGCTAACATATCTCAAAACTCTTGTTAGTGAGAATGGTCCCAAGAACTCTTCGTTCACGCTATAAACTGGGCAAGCGCTATAACATGAGCCACACAAGATGCAATCACTTTGAAGTTCATTTAGTTTTTCATCTTCATGAGAGAGTAAAATATGCTCAGATGCGGAGCTTTGCCACGCTTTTACTTTTTGGTTGAACTCATAAGCTCTATCCATATTTACAACTAAATCTCTTATGACTTCGCTATTTCTCATAGGTTCTACAAAATCACCATCTTGTACATGATAGCTACAAGCCAAAACCTCTTTGCCATTTACTCTAACAGCACAACTTCCGCAAACACTGCTTCTGCATCCACTGCTGTATGTGAGTGATGAATCAAGCGTTGTTTTTATCTCGCCCAGAATCTCTAAAAGGGTTTTATTGTTTGCCTCTATCTCATACTCTACAACACTCTCTCTTTGTATATTAATTTTCATAACTAACCAAGCCATCTCTTGTTATAAAAGTGTTAGCACAAAACATTTCATTATTAGCCGTTGGATAATCAACCCTAAAGTGTGCTCCTCTGCTCTCCTCTCTCGCAAGCGCAGAGATTAAAACCAACTCACTTAACTCCAACATATTTTTAAATTCTAAAAACTCTATGAGGTTTGTGTTATAAACTTTTGCTTTATCGCCAACACCCATATTTTTTAAATCTTTTTTCATATCCCTAAGCACATCAAGTACATTTTGCAGACCCTCTTTGTCCCTTTTGATACCAACAAATCTATAAAAAAGTTCTCCAAGTTCTGCCTGCTTTGTATAAAAATTTATCTCATTTTTATAGCTCATTATCTCTACAATTTCCGCTTCAAAGAGACTTTTTTGCTCATCAATATTTGCCTCACCCTTAAACTCTTTCGCATACTTTGCCGCATTTTCTCCAGCAACTTTACCAAATACAACAAGCTCTAAAAGTGAGTTTCCACCGAGTCTGTTTGCTCCATGAACTCTATGGTTTGCACACTCGCCAACTGCAAATAGCCCATCTATATTTGTCATGGCTTTCTCATCCACTACTATTCCACCCATTGTGTAGTGAGCAACTGGTTTGATTGGTATTAGCTCATGTATCGGATCAATGTTTTCATACAGTTTTGCTAATTTTACCTCTTGCGGTAACTCATTTTCTATGAACTCTGAACCTAAATGACGAATATCTAAAAAGACATCTCCGCCTTTTGCTATCTCATCATCAATCGCACGAGCTACTTCATCACGGGGTGCCAGCTCATTTGTAAATCGTTCTCCATTAGAGTTTAAAAGATAGCCACCAGCGCCTCTGGCACTCTCTGAGATTAATATTGAGGAGTTTTTAAGAGCTGTTGGATGAAACTGTATAAACTCCATATCGCTAACAACTCCGCCAGCTCTAATGACTGACGCTATACCATCACCTGTTGTTGAGACTGAGTTGGTTGAGTTTTTGTGAAAGATTCTACTATATCCTCCAGTTGCAATTATGACACTACTACTTTTATGGATTTCAACTTCACCACTTCTCTTGTCAAGCACACTAACACCGCAAACAAAACTTTTGTTAGAATCTTGTTTGTTAGTGATAATCTCCAAAAGGTATCTCTCATTTAAAAACTCAATTCCTAACGCCAAGCATCTATCATAAAGTGTGTGAAGAATTTTTAATCCCGTATAATCTTGTGCATAACACGCTCTGGCTGCATAAGCTCCACCGAGTTTTCTTTGAGCAATTTTAGAATCTTTTGTTCTGCTAAAAGGCACTCCAATGCTATCGAGCCATAAGAGTGCATCCGGAGCATTCTTACATAAAAATTCTACTGATTTAGGGTTTGCTAAATTTTTGGCGGAACTTAGAGTATTTTCTATGTGAAGCTCTATGCTGTCACCATTTTCACCACCCAAAACAGCATTGATACCGCCTTGCGCCATGGAAGTTTGGCTTCTTGTTGGGTACTCTTTTGTTATAACCACAACATCAGCACCACTACTCTTTGCGTGGATAGCAGAGACTAAACCCGCTCCACCTGCTCCTATTATGATTACTTTGTTACTCATTTATTAGATATCTTTTATTTTTTTAATCAGCTCTCTTGCTTTTGCTAGTGCTAAATCCACTTTCCCAAACACAAGCGCCACAGCTAAACGACGACCTTTATGAGCTTCTGGTTTTGAAAAAACTCTAACAAAACTATCTTCATTAAATAAAGACTCATCAACTTCAACAACAGGAGAATAGTTGTGGACTTCTGATTTAAACGCAGCAGATGCACCCTCTCCATAAAATGTAAACCCTAGCGGAAGCCCTAAAACTGCACGAAGATGAAGTGCAAATTCACTCTGACTTTGAGTTATAAGTGTTACCATTCCAGTATCATGAGGACGAGGCGAAACTTCTGAGAAATAGACTTCATCGCCTTTAACGAAAAGCTCAACTCCAAAAAGACCACGACCACCTAAGCCATCAGTGATTCTTTTTGCCATATCCTGAGCTCTCTCTTTTGCAACTTCGCTCATCTGCATCGGTTGCCATGAAAAAACATAATCACCATCGCGCTGCTCATGTCCGATTGGTTCACAAAAAACAGTCTCTTTGCCATTTCTAACAGTTAGCATAGTTATCTCATAATCAAAATCCACAAATGCCTCAACTATAAGTTCACTTGCATCGCCACGAGCTTCCTTTGCAATCTCCCAAGATTTTTCTATATCCTCGGCACTTCTTGCTATGCTTTGCCCGTGTCCAGAACTGCTCATAACAGGCTTTATAACACATGGGAAGCCCATCTCCACAGAAGCCTCTTTTAAGCCCTCAAGTGTTGTTACAAATCTATATGGCCCTGTTTTTAGCTCCAAAACCTCAGCTGCAAATGTACGGATATTTTTTCTATTCATTGTTTTACTAACAGCATTGGCATTTGGTATAACATTGTAGCCCTTATCTTCTGCCGCAAATAGAGCATCTATGCTTATGGCTTCAATCTCTGGCAAAATATAGTGAGGTTTTTCACGGTAGATAATCTCTAAAAGTGCGTCTTTATCTTGCATATTTACAACATAAGAGCGATGAGCCACATGATGAGCTGGAGCGTTTTGGTATCTATCAACCGCTATGACTTCAAGACCAAGTCTTTGAGCTTCGATTGCTACCTCTTTGCCAAGTTCACCAGAACCTAGAAGCATAATTTTTTTTGAGTTCGATTTTAATGGAGCAGGAAAGTGCATGGGAGTCCTTTGAAATAATTGGGAAAATTATATCAAAATTGACTATATGAGGAAGTTAAATAGCACAAGCGAGACAAAATGCCCCGCTTAAAAAGTTAAAAATTTAGCGTTTAATACCTAGAAGTGTCTCTAAGAGCGTGTCAGAAGTGGTAATAGTTTTACCATTTGCCTGATATCCTCTTTGAATAATAATAAGCTGTGTTAGAGCGGATGATAAGTCAACATTTGACGCTTCAAGAGCCGATGACTGTATAAATCCACGCCCAGAAGTAGCGGCAGTTCCGATGATTGGATCCCCTGAGTTGGCGGATTGTACAAAGATATTTCCACCCTCTGTTCCTAGACCTTCATTGTTTGTAAATTTCGCCATTCCCATTTGTGCCAAACCAAAAGAGCGACCATTGCTAAATGAGCCAACTAAAGTTCCACTTTGATCAATTCTAATTCCGATCAAATCTCCACCAGTAAAACCATCTTGGCTTATTCCGGAAGTAGCTGACGCGGCATCAAAACTTGTCATACCATCAAACGCATTTGCTGTTCCGAGGTTAAGATTTACCTGCTGTTGTGGCGCTGAACCGTTGTTTCCACTAAAAGAGACATTTGGTGGGTTATATGTTGCTAAAGAACCATCATTGTTAAATCTTACAGAACCCATCTTCTCATTTGTTGGAGACACTGTGTTGATTGTTGCTGGTGGTGGGACAGATACAAGCATACTCCAAGTACTACCAGTACTTGAGTCCACTGAAGTTTTTCTAAACTCAACTCTAACAGTATGCTTTGAGCCCAGTGAGTCAAATATATCTATACCGCTTGAGTGTGTTGCGTCATTGAAACTTTGTGAAAATGCTTTTCCAGTTGTTCCATTAGGTAGCACTGAATTTAGCGCTTCCATATTCCTAGTAAATCTTGTGTTTTCTGTTATGCCGCCACCAACAACGCTGTTTGCATTCATTCCAGTAATTGATAGGTTTATGTCATAGTCAAAACCACTTCCACCAGGATTTGTTAGTTCAAATTTTCCCTGAGAGTTAATTTTTAACTCTACATTGTTTAAGTTTTGAGTCTGTGTTGCTACTGGAATCGCGGTAGGATCAGCAAATCCAAGAAGTCCAGCCTCACCCAAAACTATTGTATCGAGAGTTGTCGGACCCATATTTGAGTTTATAATATCCATCGTATCAGTTGCAGCGTTGTAAGATGCTACTATTCCAGATACTCCACCAGTTGCTAACTGAGCATTAATCTGAGTCTCATAGTAAGCACCATTTGCATCTGCCGTATTTGCTCCAGTATTTGGAATAATAATAGCTACACCACCCAAATTGAAACTAGCTGAGTTATTGGCCACCGAAGCAATAACACCCGCAGATGTTACGCTTGGTGTAGTAACGGTAACCGTACGAGCTTGCACCTCCATTGCTTCACGAAGATCTGCGATTGTTGTAAATTTTTTATCCGTATCAGCAGTTTTTATAGAACCACTTGGATCATACTGATATCTATATGCGGTTATATCATTTGCTATGCTAAAGCCACTGTTTGTGTTTCCAAGAGCAGTTAGCTTGATGTTATGAGATGCCGAATCAATACTGTTTGTATTTACTAAAACAATCCTATTTGTTGCTGAATCATACGATGCTGCGATTCCAGTTACGGAAGTTTGCCCGTTTATAGCCGAGACATATCTAGCGGCATTTTGGGCAGCATTTTCTATACCCGTACCACCCGTTGTTGTGATTCTTTTTACATCTCCGTTGTCAAGAGTAAATGAAACATCTAGTTGATTCCCACCAATAACTGGTGTGGCAACCAAACCACTAAAGCCACCATCACCGCCGCCGATTGTCATAGCAACTGAAGCAGTGTTTGTATTTGAGATTGTGATTTGATTGCTGCCTGAGTCATACGCAGCAGCTATTCCTGTTCTACCTGCTGCTATTAGCTGAGCGTTAATTGCTGCAGCATATCTAACACCATTCGTATCAGCCGTATTTGCAACACCAGAGTCTGCTAGAGTTATATTCACTCCATCAATTGTAATGTCCAAAGCATCATTTTGTGCAACTAAGTTTGAAGACACTGAGCCAACTGCAGTTACAGATGTTGCCACAGGACCAGTTGATGTTACGGTAGAGTTTTCAAACGCAGCCCAGATACCCTGATTTGCTTGTAAACTAAACGCTTCACCCGCCTCATTAAACATAACTCCCATATTGCTAGAAGCTATTGGATTCCCATTTTTATCTATTGCTGGTGGCGTTGGAATCGCCGGTGATGGTCCTGCTGGGACTTCATAAGTTGGTGAAAAACTAGTTACAAGTGGACCTGAACTTAGGTTTGCTTTTAGCACAACTTCGGCTGTTGGATTTGCTGGAGTTGTTAATCCTGGTGGTATATTTATGTTAGTGATGGGCGCTGTTGCATCTACCTTTCCCGTAACCTTATCTCTCAACCAACCCTGAGCAATGAAACCGTTGTTATCAACAAAATTTCCACCCGCGTCAAATTTAAAATCTCCGGAACGAGTATATTTATATGTATTTCCACCATCTGGAGAAATTATAAAAAACCCATCACCCTGAATCGCCATATCTGTATTTTTATCGGTATTTTGAACAGAACCTTGCGAGAAAATACGAGTCATTGAACTAACGGTTGAGCCAAGACCAACTTGAACAGCATTTTTACCACCTAAAGCGCCTTGAGGAGCAGTAGCAATAGCCCTTGTTTGCGCTAAAAGGTCAGAGAAATTTGCACGAGAGTACTTAAATCCTATCGTGTTTACATTGGCAATATTATTTGATTCAACATCCATCGCAACTTGGTGTGATTGTAGCCCAGATACGCCAGAATAAAGTGATTTTAACATTTTAAATCCTTTTTTATTTTATGCCAAAGAGAGTAGTGTTGCTCCTTAGCGTGATAGATAACAAACTCTTTACATACTTAAATAGTAGAAAACAATAGCATTTATTGTTCCAGATTTATTTATGCATTCCTAAAGCTTTTTGCAACATCTCATCGGCTGCTGTTACTATTTTTCCACTTGCATCAAATGTTCTTTGAAATATAATTAACTCCGTAAGTGCCGATTCTAGCGATACATTAGAATTTTCTAACTTGTAGTTTATGACCTCGGCACCCAGTATATTTTTACCATTTGTATCTTGATAAAATATCGGTTTACCACTATTTGAACTCTCTGCAAATTTTGTACCATCTACACGATCAAGACCTTGCTCATTTTGAAAATGAAACACTCCAATTCTGCCAACACTACTCTGCTTACCATTTGTAAATGTTGCTATTACATCAGCATTTCTATTTATCTCATAGCCAACTAAATCACCGCCTATGGTTCCATTCGAGGTACTAGAGCCGCCAGATATAGTGCCATTTGTTGAAACTATACCACTGTAATTTTCCCCCAAATCTATTGCTACGGCCGTACCTTTGTTATCAATTGAAGTTAGTGTATTGGAGATTTGAGCACCAGTTGCATCAAAGCTTACAACACCACTCTGAGTGGAGTATATAGTCGCTCCATCCAAGCTACCAACTGTTGCCACAACATCCCACTGTGCGCCAGGTGGAACCTGAGTAGCACTTTTACTAAATGTAAGTTTGAGATTATTTTTGACTCCAGTAGAGTCAATCACCCCAGCGCTAACAGTTCTACTCTCATCAAGCACTCCCAAATTTGCTTGAAAACTAGCCTGTGTTGTTGCCTCTGGCGGATAGGTTAAAACATTTGGGAAACGAAGAGGTGTTTGTGAACTAGCACTATTTAGTAGAGTCTCTGCTGATGAGCTAACTAAAACATCATTGCTGATATTTTTTCCCATAGTTCCCAAAACAAAATAACCATCTGGCGTAACCAGATCATTATTTTTGTCAAAAGTAAAATTACCAGCTCTTGTATAAGCGGTTTGACTGTTACCACTAATACCAAACCAACCATCTCCGTATATAGCCAAATCTGTATTTCTTTCAGACAACATCAAAGAACCATCAGTCTGATTCATACTACTAGTTTGCACTCTTGAACCAATTCCAATACCGCTATTTACACTACTAAAACCGCTGTCTGTATTTACTGCAGTTTCAAAAAGTGATGCGAATTCTGTGTTATAACCACGAAACCCAACAGTGCTGACATTTGCTATGTTATTTGATGTTACATCTATGGCACTTTGTTGCGACATAAGTCCTGAAACACCAGTGTAAAAGGCTTGAATCATCACAAACTCCTTTAGTAAACTTCTTTAACCTGCGCCAATGGAACATAACTGGATCCAAGTTTTAGATAAGTTGTACCACTATCAAATTTAACAGATTCTATTGGATAAGCTCCAAGTCTAGTCGTTTGTGTGGTTCCGCTTTGATCTGTGTAATTTGCAGTAACTTTATATATTCCGCTCTTAGATTTACCACCGGATGAGTCTTTTCCATCCCACTCAAACTTATATACACCAGATGGATTTGTACCAACATTAATGGTTGCTATTTTATTATCTTGTAAATCAGTAATATTTACAGTTCCCTCTTGCACGCTATTTGGAAAATAGACTTCAAACTCTGAGTTTGTACCCTCATCATAAGTTATAGCGTTACTTCCGATATCAGCAGTTTTGCCAATAGCCGAAATTGTAGAAAATTGCTGTGAGCTCCCAAGAGAAGCTGTTAAGTTTTCTAAAGCTGTGTTTGTGTTAGTTGATGACTCTAGTGCTGCTAACTGAGAAGTTTGGCTTAAAATCTTATCCGTATCCATAGGTGCGGTTGGGTCTTGATACTGCAACTCGACCAAGAGAAGCTTCAAGAAGTCATCTTTACCTAGCGAGGTTTTATCTTTTACCGCTGTGCTAGCTGTATAGTCTGTATTTGTTGCGGCATTTAAGCCTGTTGATGTAATTGACATAATATTCTCCTTGTTGTTGATTATCTAACCTCTTTTGAGGTATAAATTTGCTTTAAATATACCTAGGAACAACTATCTCTAAAGAGCTTAATATCTCTTCGTTCACACTCTCATTTGCAAAATAACCATACTCTTCTTTGGCTTTTTGTTCATTTTGGCGTTGCTGCTGTTGTCCACCACCAAAGCTGTTGGCACCAGAATCGGCACCGTTACTGAAGTTTATCGTAGCACTATTTATTCCACTATTGTTTAACTGCGTTTTTAACTCATTAATATTCAGGGCCAGCGTATTTATAGCTGAGTTGTTTGAGCTAAGATTTACATGTAGATTTTTTCCTCTTTGAACAATTGTCAAATCAATTTCACCTAGATTTTGTGGATTTAACTGCACTTTCACTCTTGTAAAAGGAGATCTATAGTCATCTACTGCTGTTTTAATATCATTCGAGAGATACTTAATCATCTGTTTTGCTTCGTTTAGCTTTAGTTCCAGAGAATCACTTTTTACAGAAGCCACTCCATTTATGCTCAAATTCTCATCTGACTCTTTTTTTGTTGTAGATTCACTACTTGTCTTAGCCCCAACCTGAAGTAGCTGTTCTAAAGAGACAACTGCATCCTCTTTTGCCTTTGGAGCTATAACCTTAGCGGTGGCAACAGAGAAATCAGAAGTAAGTACCACATCACTTTGTGCTGGCTTCTCTGCTCTTAATAACAATTTTAAGGTCTCATCGGATCTATCTTTTGTTGTTTTTTGATCAGATTGTGGTGCAATATTTTTCTTTGAATTAACAAACTGCTCAGTAGTTGCTCTCTCAAAAAGTGCTTCTGTTTTAAAAAGTGGTGTTGTTTTTATCTCTTTGAGCGGTTCTTCTTGAGATTTTGAGATTATTTTATCAAATATATTTTGTCTCTCTTTGTCTTGTTGCGTGTGCATTTTAGTGCTCTCTTGCGGTTTAGAACTCTCTTGAGTTATGTTGCCATCAAGCAAGCTCTCTGAAGAATCAATTTTTATTTTAGGAGAGAGCTTAACATCTTCAACACTTACTTTTGAAACATCTATACCAAATTTTTGAGCAACCTCAACAAGACCTTTTAGAGTTGTTGGCATCTCTTTAATCTCTGATTTTTTATAGCCGTCACTATCTTCTATCTTTGTTTTTAGATATTTTTTTGCATCGAAGATAAGTGATTTAACCTCATCCTTGCTCATAGCTGTAACTAATTTTGGATTTAGTAACAGTGGTTCATCTTTTAGTTCTGCAACTATTTTTTCAGTACCCTTAAGAAGAGTTGCAAGCACTTCACTTTTTGAAATATTTTTTGCACTATTTGTACTATTTGCACTTTTCATGCTTTTTTCTTCTGAATTTATAGCAAGAACTAAAGGGTCCGTGCTAGCACTCTTCCCCTTTGTATTTAGACTTTTTAAAAGATCAGAAAAAGAGACTTTTGGCTTATCTTTTGAAGCTGATAGGTCTAGAGGTAACGCTTTTGACGCGGTTTTACTATTGAAATCCAACGCAATCATAGCTTGCTCCTTAGTTATATATCCTAAACCAAAGCATTATTTATTCCATAGTTAATTGAGTTTGGTATAATGATGTTATGGGATTATTATTTATTTTATTATTACCATTTTTACTGTTCGCACTCAGCCCATTTGAGACACCAAAGTTCAAATATAAAGATACCTCAATATTTAATACACCAATAAGAGGAGTTACAGACACTTCTCTTTTTAACACTAAAAAATTTGAGAAAATTGATACGGGAGTTTATGACACAAAAGATAGAGATGAAAATACGAAAGCATCAAAAAACAGCCAGATCATTTGCAGATATGTGTGTGACAAGAAAGTCTATAAAGAGCAAAAAATAGTGGACGCAGTTGAGTTTTATAAAAGAGAGAGAGGATTTAAGTAGTTTATCAATACTACACGCTAAAACGAATAAGTCCATCCTAGGCAGAAAGAACTCATCATATTGCGTCGGCTATCTAAATGGAATCTCTAGGCATTTCAGGTCAATCTTATAGTTTGACTTAACACTCTGTCTTAGTTTTTCTACAACTGCTCGTGAATCTTCGCCATCTGCTGGGTAGCTCATAGAAAAACCATTCACTTCTCTTGCTGAAAACTCTTCAAACATCTTTTTGACAACCTCTGCGCCATATTTATCGGTATATGGAAGAATAAAAAAATAGTTAGATTCACAGTTAACAACGGAGTCTGAATTTCTTAAAACACTATCGAGAGAGCCATCTATTACCTCTTTTGATATTGTTGAAAAATCACAGTACAAAAGCGTAAAACTCTCAGAGCGATTCTCATCCAGCCTCTGCGCCAAACCCACAGTCAAATCAAGAAGTTGTTTGAAATTATCAAATGTAAAGTGAACACCAGCCATATTGTTTCCTTTTTTTACTATTATAGCTCAAATTACTAGTTAAAAAAGATTTTGAAGCTACTTAACCAATACTATTATTTCTCATATTTATTCTGTAAAAGTGGCATCATTTCGTATTGTTTACAAGATTATTACAATTTTACTCTTAGCTTATCACAACTCTTTAGGTGATGAAAAGTAATATCCCTGACATTTATCCACCCCCAGCCCCCTAAGTGCCTCGTAAATCTCTTTGCTACTCACAAACTCTGCAATTGTCTTTATATTTGCCTCTTTGGCGAAGCTAATAATATTTTTAGCAACTAAATATGAGAGTTTATCGGTTAAAATGTTTTTAATAATACTTCCATCTATCTTTATCACATCTGCATTTATCTGGGCAAGATATATAAAGTTAGAGTAGCCACTTCCAAAATCATCAATATATATCTGATAACCTAGTGATTTTAACATTAAAATATTTTGTTGAGCTTCTTCATAATTTACAATCTCTTCTGACTCAAGTATTTCAAGCCCTAATCTCTGTGAGAAGGTATCAATTTTTGCATACATTTTTAGTATCTCAAGAATTGTTTCGCTCGTCAAATCTTGTGGATTTAGATTTACACTCAGGCTTAGTGATTTGTCTAAAAAAAGCTTTTTGTAACAGATATCTAAAACTTCTTTCGTAAGATTTCTCGCAATAAAAGTTCCTTTTGTAACAGATAAAAATTTATCTGGCGTAATAATTGTTCCATCTTTTGCCCTGATTCTAACAAGTGCTTCATGATGTACCACCTTTTGTGTTTTAGTATCTACAATAGGCTGAAAAAGGCACATGAGCCTGCCATCATATATGGCATCTTTAATCTCATTTATAGTTAGAAAAGAGCTATCCTCAATACTTTCTGCGTATATCTCTATTCTGTTTCTGCCACCATTTTTAGCATTGTAGAGCGCGATATCCGCCAGTTTAAATGCAGTTGTAAAATCTCTTTGGTTCTCTGGATTTAAATTTACACCAATTGATATAGTTACACCTATTCTCTCATATTCAGATATTTCAAATACCTCTTGAGCTACTTTTGTAAAGATTCTGTCTAATAAATTAAGTCCTACAGCATCACTTTCTCGCTCTTTTTTTATTAGAAGACAAAACTCCTCCCCACCATACCTAATGAGTATATCTCTGTTTTTGCGAGTCTCTATAAACATAACACTAGCCAATCGCTCCAGAACCCTATCTCCAGCAGCATGTCCATAAGTATCATTTATTTTTTTAAAATGGTCAATATCAATTGCACATATTATGTAATCGTGCAGATTCATATATGGTTCATAATCTAGTAAATAGTTCTTATTATAAATCTTTGTTAGCCTATCAATATAAACATCTTTTTTACTTCTTTGATATCTTAAGGCCTGAAACAGAGCAAAAATAGCAAAACCCAAAATTGCAAGAGCAAGAAGAAGAATTCCATATCTTATTTTCTTCATAATATCTTCAATATCATCAACTCTTTTAATGGAAAAATCAACTACCAAAATCATCGAAACTATATTTTTATGAACAATAGGCACAAGATATGTAACGGAGAGCTCTTTTGATACTCTGTTTTCTAAAAAAATTGGCTCTTTTGTATTAAATGGCTTATTCCATAAAACAGAATCTATATCAAACTTTTGGTCAATAAATGCTTTCTCGCTCTGCTTTGATGCATCCGCCAAAAATCTAAAAATTCCTTTTCTATCTCTATAAAGTAGATAAGCATATTTAATATCTTTTGTTAAAAATAGAGAAAGTTTCTCTTCTATTTCCTTTTGTAGGGCGGTATTACTTTTTATATTTTGTATAACTTCCCTAGCGCCGTATTGTGCAGTAAGTCTATATATCTCTTTTGAGATGTTGCGAGCTATAGAGGTGGTATCATTTGTGGAAGTTTCAAAAATCTTTTTCTCTAAATTTTGCTGAAGCTTTATCGTTGAGACATATAGACTAGCAAGTAAAAATACTAAAAAAAGAATCGTTGTCCCGATTATAATACTTTTTTTTGTGAGCAGTTTTGTTTGAATCATCAAAACTCCTCTATAAACTGCTCATAAGATTTTGGAAGCATTGTCAATTTCGATTCCAATCTTTTAGACGAAAAAGTGATATTCGGTCTACTTTTAAACCAGTAAAAAAGTCCAACAAAATCTCTATTTTTATTAAATAATTCTCTGCTGTTGGTAAAATGTATTGCTCTGCTGTTTTCACACAGCTCCATGTCATCAACACTCTGCTTGGAAACAAATATAAAATTAGCTTCTTTACAATTTTTAGCGATTCTAAATCCATTCATTCCCAATGTCATAAAATCTTTTTGTTCTCCAACCACATAAATATTTACATCTTTATTCAAAATATCGGCTGCTATTTGAGCAACTATCTTTGCTTCAAGCTCTCCTATTGTATCTTTTTTTCTAAGCGTAAATGGACCATCTTGTGCTGTTAGAAGCGAGACAAGCAGTATGCAAAGAGTGATTATTTTCATTAAAATATCCACTGCATAGAGATAGTACCTTTTCTGTCACTATTTTGAATACCCTTATATACAATATTGTTCATATTGGAGAAATCAGGATATAAAACATTTACATCATCATCAAGAAGATTTTCTCCCTTTAGTGAAAAAAGTAGGTTTTTTCTACACTGATACTGCACTCCAAGAGAGAGGTTATAACTTGTGCCCATATCTATTGTTTTGTTGTATACATAACTATTTTTAAATATCAGCTCTTCATAAAAGTCAAATTTACCATATTTTTGAGAAGCCCTGATTGTCGCTCCTTCTGTTGGGCTTGCATATTGGGAGGTACTATTTTTTATCTTATAGAGAGTAAAGTTTAGCTCATTGTCTTTACTAAATTTTCTCTTATAGTCAAAAGTTATGCTCTCTCCTCTCATCTTTTCATCTGAGTTTATAAACCCCATTTGAGTTGACATATTTCCAGGCACTATTGCATCGTCTATCTCATAATGATTCAGATAAAGTGAAGCTCTATTGTCGACATCATCATAAACTCCCTCTAGAGAGTAAATTTGCTTTGAGAATGGTTTTAAATTTTTATTATCTTTATTTGCATAGTCTATTTCAAAAAATGAGGGTGGCGTAAAAGAGCTTGAAGCAAATGCTTTTACACCAAAATTTTTGTTTAAAGTAGCTATAACCCCTGCTCTGGTGGAAAATTCATCAAAATCATAAAAATCACCATTTCTGTAATATTTATCATACTTCAAGTCTAACACAAGCATATTATTGTCATTAAGATAGTAATTATCCTCTAGCATAACAGAGATAACTGACTCTTTTTTAATATTTGAAAATGGCGTATTTATAGGAGTATCAGCCAGAGATACCATCTCTCTTTTATCCACTCTATAATCTTTTGTTTTAGCTACTGACGACAAAAAGAGGTTATTGTCACCTAGAGAAAACTCTTTCGAAACAGAGAGTTCATATTTTGTAAGAGTTAACTGTTCATTATATATTTTAGGGATAGTTGTAGTTGGATTTAGAAGATCTATAACAGGCAAAACCATTATACCTTCGCTATTTGACTCTTTCAGATCTCTTATATTTTTATCTATAGAAAAATTTATATTCCCGCTACGATTATCAAAATATTTTGTAGCAGAGACAAACAGGTCCTCAGCTTTTATGCTTCCATCATCAGGAGCTGTATCTTTTGCAAACCCAATAAACCTATCTTTTGAGAGTTTTGTGTACCCTAAATCAAGCACAAAATCATTTATGCCAAGGGATGCGTAAGCAAAAATTCTGTTGTTGTCATTCTTGATATCCTCTCCATTATAATGAGTCGTAGGATTGTTTGTGTTTGAGCCATCCACCATAGTCAAAAGGGTAATTTCTTTATCCTCTAGCCCATAAACGACAGCGATATCTAGGGAGTCTCTTGAATCAACACTTGTTCTAAGCGTGCCACCATTTAAATGTTTTGCACTTTTTGTATAAAGCTTTATGGTTATATTTGATGGCTCGCCAGCCATCGATAACGAGCCATCACCCCAATATACCTCAATATGACTAATATGGTCAAGCGGATACTGCTCGTACATTATCCAGGGCGAGAGAGAGTTTATAGAACTTACTTCATGATTATTTATATAGAGTCTCATTGATGTACCAACACCCTGAGAACCACCGGCAAATACTGGGGAGTTTGCACCAAAAACATTTTTCTCAAATGATAGAAGTGGAAGAGTTTTCAATACATCGCCAAGCTTAAAGGCCTGCATTTTTTTTAAATCTTCTCCGCTGTAAACTATAGTATGTCCAAGCGACTCTTTTTTTGTCTTTGATGCTCCTTCAATCTCTTTTTGATACTGACCAAGCAACTCGGTTATATCATCACCAAAAGAGATTGCGGATAAAACTACAGAGTGATATAAAAATATAATAAAAAATCTTCTAAAAAACAAAATAAACCTTAAAATAAAACTATAAAAACCATACAACAAACTTACTTAATGTTATCATTAAAACAAATAATTTAATGAAGAATCTCAGAATTTATAGAGATGGATTTTATGTATAATAGCAAAAATAAAAAATAGGATTTTTATGTTTCATTTCCTTAGCATCTTCTTGCTTCTTGTCTCAACACTTCTTTTTTCATCTGAGTCCAAAAAAATACCAATCTTAACTTATCATCGCTTTGGAGTTGAAGTAAGCGACTCAATGACCATAAAAACAGCCTCATTTGCATCACAGCTTGAGTGGCTTAAACTAAATGGCTATACTGTAATCTCACTTGAAAACGCTTATGCCTATCTGCACGGCGAACTAAAATCTCTCCCTACAAAACCTGTTGTCATAACTGTCGATGATGGACACAAAAGCGTCTATACTCAGATGGCACCGCTTGTAAAAAAATACGCTATTCCGGTAACGCTCTTTATATATCCAAGTGCAATCTCAAATGCCTCTTACGCCATGAGTTGGGAGGAACTAAAAGAGCTTGAAGCGACAAAACTCTTTCATGTTGAGTCACATACTTATTGGCATCCAAATTTCAAACGAGAGAAGAAAAAACTCTCACACGAAGAGTATGCAAAATTTGTTGATAAACAGCTCCGCGGTGCCAAAGAAAAGCTAGAAGAAAAAATGGGGCATGAAGTTAAATATCTGGCGTGGGTTTTTGGTATCTACGATGATGAACTCTTGGATAAGGCAAAAAAAGCGGGGTATAAAATGGCATTTACCATAGACAGAAAACATGCCTCTTCAAGCGATAACATGATGGCGCAAGGTCGCTATATGGTGGTTAGCAAGCACGATATCAAGGCTTTTGAAAATATGGTGAATGGGAAAGAGGAGAAAAACACTCACTAGCTCTACTAAACTCAATGGTGCTTCTTGGTGTTTTTCCGAATTCCTTTTACCGTATAGTTTTTCTTAAAGCATGATTGACAAATGCTGTATGGTGAATTTAGAGGCAGTGGGATATTGCATATTTTGCATCTTTGAGCGAGTTGGCTTTGTTGTAGAGACTCTTCTATGTATTTGTTCAAAACAGCTCTTGCGGCTCTCGCTTTTGGAGCATCTGGGAAGAGGTCATCAAATCTATAACTAAGCCAAAGATATAGCGAAATCTCTTTTACCATATCCTCTGCACGAAGCAAATCATCGCTCGTACTTGCAAAAGCACCGTGGAGTCGTGGCGCGTGATAATCGATTGGGATTTTTTTCTCAAAAGCACCCAAATAACTCTCAAACACACCAACTATATATGGAGATTTTAAAGTTAGCGGCGCGCAAGCGAGATGGTATTTTGTCGCTATATCCAAATCATAACTATCAACTATTAGAGCCACCTCAACCATATCTTCTAAGTTCGTTGCAACAAATGGACCATTAAACTCCATATTTTGCACAAAAAATTTCAAAATTTCACTCAAAGAGTTCTCTTCAAGTATGGTTGCAACTAGCTGAATATGCTCTAGATTTGCCATAACTTTAAATGGCACCGATATTTTTCTTGCCTCTTTTTGGAAACATTTTTTGACAATTTTTAAGATACTTGAACTTAATGCTCCAACAAAGCCTTTCTCGTGAAGACCAAATCTCCCGGCACGACCCGAAATTTGATGCACTTCACTGGCATCTAAATCTCTAACAGTTACTCCGTCAAATTTTTGGGCACTTGAGAAAAGTATAGTTTTTATAGGAAGATTCATTCCCATAGCGATGGCATCGGTAGCGATAAGTATCTGCGTCTCTCCGGCTCTAAATCTTCTAGCCTCCTCCCGTCTAACTTCAGGGGAGAGATTGCCATAAACTACACTGATTTTATAATGTTTTGAGAAATTTTGCTTTAGCTTTAGTACATCTTTTCTGCTAAAAGCGATAATCGCCGTGCTCTCTTTTACATCTTTCATCATCGTTGGCTCTTCAAGAAGAGTTAGCGGGTTTTTTCTCTCGAACTCAACTATCTCAAGCTCTTCGCCAAGATACTCAGCAATAGCAATAATTGCCTCTTTGACATTTGGCGAGCCAGTCATTATAACCTCGCTAGCAGGAGCACCGATGATGGCATTTGCCCACGCCCAGCCTCTATCTCTATCATCTATCATTTGTACTTCATCAATTACACAAACATCTACATCAACTTCAAAATTAAGCATTTCAATGGTCGAGCTTATATGGGTTGCATCCGCATCCAAAATCTGCTCTTCGCCAGTTATAAGAGAGACAGCAACTCCATTTGCTCCCAACTCCTCATAACCCTCTAATGCCAGAAGCCTAAGCGGAGCCAGATAGTAGCCAGTATCTGCTCTTTGGAGCCTCTGCATAGCCTCATATGTTTTCCCGCTATTTGTTGGTCCTATATGAAGTACTAGTTTTCTTTTCATACTTCTTGCTTGAGGAAACAGATTTTTAAAATCTCTTATAGTTCTAGCTAGAAGTGTGTATCTCTGTTTTTTTACAATCTCATCGCCAATGTTGTGAACAAATCTTCTAACACATTTGCGGATGACTTTTGATGATAAAACAAGAGAGGATGGCAACAACTCAAGCAAAATCTCATAAACTCTCTCGTGGAGCTGCTCACTGCTTAGATGAAGTAGAGTTGCGTAAGAGCCGCACTCATCTACAACTGCTTGTAAATCTTCTAAAAAATGCTCCTCATGCTCTTTTTTGGCCTCTTTTACGGCTTCACTAAAATCAAGTTCATTGCCCTTCCAGATATCCTCTAAAAGTGAATTAAGCTCGATATGAAGCTCCAGAGAGTAATGTTTAATTTTGTTCGAGTATGGAAGCAAGAGAGCTTCTTCTAGTTGAATCAAAAGTTCTTCATTGTGAACTTTTATATCAGATGGACCAACTGCATCATGGATAATTTTTGCTAATTTACTCTCTTTTATACTTGGGTAAGAGAGTTTGGTTTTTGGGGGTGAAGAACGAAGAGCGGTTATAATCTCTTTATGATCTAGATATCTGTGCGGATTTTGAAGATTTTTTATAAAGTTATCTATCTCATCTTGTTTAAGTTTTACAACTCTCTCTTTATCTTGTGAGATCTCGTCAATTATGAGATTTTCATCACTCTGCTCGATATACTCATAGGTATAGTTTTTACTCTTTAGTGTGATGATTTTATGAAAACTCTCTCCATAAAGAGTGTATTTGAGTGATGCGTTAAACTCAAGTGAGTCATCTAGGTCAAAAACACCGTCAAGCGCTTTCTCAAGTCTCTCCTTTTTTTCGGTGTATCTTATGTGACGAAGCTTTGATTCCATCTTCTCTATAGTTATTTTTTTGCTTCTAACATCAACAAATGCCTTGTGCAAAAGCGCTCTCTCATGACGCGAAACACCAAGACTATCCATAACTAACTCTATCTTACCCTCTCTATCTACGCTCTGCTCCTCCTCTGAAACTGCTTTGTAGATTTTGCCATTTTTAGTAAAAAAGTCCAGTATTGCTGGACGATAACCGCTATCTACATCACTCCAAATCATTCTTGCTATCTTTACAAGCATCTCTCTGCTTTGATCAACATCATGAATACCAAGGGTTGCAAAAAGTTCACTCAAGGTAGCTGTACTTACTCTGACTATGCCTACATCAAACGGATCTTCGTTAAAATATTTTTTAATTTTTTGGTTAATTTTGCTTTTTTTTGCCATATATGATTGTAACCAAAAGGACTCAATTGTGCAAAAGAGTTTTATTATTTGGTATCATATCTTTAAAAAAATGGGTACAAAATGAACTTTGCTGACGAATGGACACAAAAAGAGTTTTTACAGAACAAAATAAGACTTGAAAAACTAGGCATAAAAGTTCTTCTCATCGACACTATTCTCTCTGGGATTGAAAACATGGATACAGTTCTCTACAACCCTCATGAGCTAGCAAAAGAACCAGAGGGAAGCGTCTTTGTTTTTTATTGTGATAGTGGAAAAGCTACGCTAAACAGACTTAGTGAGTATAAAAAGAAGTTTTATAAACATCATTGCATCTCGCTCAAAGGTGGGCGAGGATATTGGCGAAGAAATATGATGCTTTTAGAGAAGGATGAGCTGTGAAAGCAGTTGATGAAAAGACTCTAAGTAACTTCATCCAAAACCTCTTGGATGGAAATTTTTATGAAGCACATGAGGATTTGGAGGCGATCTGGTTTGCTCGAAGGTTTGAAGATAGTGATGAGATAAAACTAATTAAAGGCTTTATCAACGCCTCCGTTAGCTTTGAGCTAAAGAAAAAAGGTAAAGAAACGCAAGCAGAAAAAGTTTGGCAAAATTATCTTAAATACTTGCCTCTACTTGATGAGGTGTACTCAACTCATAAAGAAAAATATATCTATATTTCAAAAATTATAAATGATTTAAAAAACAAAAAGATAGAATATAAAAAAAAGGATATTTATGAAAAATTTCTTTAAACTGTTGCCGTTGATTGCTATCGCTCTATTTCTTTTTAGTGGATGTGTTGCTATATCTCCAGTAATTCAATCATCTGCATCTGGCGATATTAAAAACTTGGATATTGCAATAAGAAATGGTGGTAATGTTAATGAGAAAGATCAGTTTAATTTAACACCACTAATTTGGGCTACTAGAAATGGACGATTAGAGACTGTCAAATACCTGATAGAAAAAGGTGCTGATGTTGATTTGAAAACAGGACACAATGAGACCGCTCTCCACTGGGCAGCCGCTTTTGGACACATCGATATAGCCAAATTTCTAATAGAAAAAGGTGCTGATACTGAAGTAAGAAATTATCAAAACAAAACTCCTATTGATATCGCAGCTGTAAGTATAAAACAGAATTTACAAAATTTTGTAGCTGAGCGAAAAAAAGAAAAAATAGAAGCGCAAGCTGTTCTTGTAAAAAAAGAAGCCCAAGAAACAAAAGCAAAGCAAGAACAAGAAATAGCAACTAAAATCAACGATTTAATCATTCAAAAAGATTTTGAGGGATTAAAACAACTAACAGAGAAAGATCCAAATCTTGTAAACTATATACAAGATGAAGAGTTAAGACTTATGCTAACAGGTCCTAAGGGGATGAAAGTTGGAGATATTCGTAAACTTCTTAAAAATGGAAAGAGTGAGATAATCGTTGTTTCTCTTATAAAGCGAGTTCAAGTTCCATACAAAGAGTTTACACTTGAAGAAATAGAAACACTAACAAAAATGGAACTAACAGATAAAACTATCTCTGCCATGATAGATGTAACAACAGAGTTACTAAAAGATGAGAGAAGACGAAAAGAGCAAGAGTTTTATCAAGCTGAAAACAAAAAACTTATGGATCAAAAAGCTCAACCACAGACTATTATCAGAGAAGTACAAACTAACAACCAAAACAACAACTCGCAACTCCAAGACAAAGCAACTGAAATACTTCTACAAGAGGGAAGTAAGATGCTGCTTAAGAGTTTGTTTAGGTAGCTGAAGGAGAAGAGATGAAAATAGTTTGTCCTAATTGTAGAAGCATCAACAATGTTCCGCAAAAAGAGTCTTATGCGAAAGCAAATTGTGGAAAGTGTAAGCATTCACTTCTGGATACAAAGCCGGTTGAGTTAACTAACAATAGTTTTGATGAGATTATAGTAAATAGTGAAATACCAGTCATAGTTGACTTTTGGGCGCCATGGTGCGGCCCATGCAGGATGATGGCGCCAAATTTTGAAAAGAGTGCCAAAAACTTCCCGCTTAAGGCACTTTTTGCTAAAGTAAATACAGAAAATGAACAAAATCTCGGTGCAAGGTTTGGAATAAGAAGCATCCCAACAATTATAGTTTTTAAAAACTCGAAAGAGGTTCATAGAGTATCTGGCGCTCTTGATGAAAATAGTATAAACTCTCTAATAAATAAATTTCTATGATATTAAATAAAAAAATAGGGTTTAAATGAGCAAAGATATAGCGAATCAAGACAAAGTAGTAACTGCTTCAAATGTCAAAAGAGCATTTTGGATAACTAAACTATTTTATGGCATATCTTTTGTAATGCTCCTGCAGGGTTGTGCCCCTATTGCTGAAAATACCCTAAATAGTGCTATTATTAATGCTCATAATGATGCGCTGTTTCTAACTGATGGCTCATTAAAATGCCCCTCAAGCTTACAAGGAAAAACAGTTAGATTGCAAAGTAGATTTGATGAATGTTTGCAACCAATGGCTATGGAAGCACTCTCTTTAAAAGCTGATGGCTCAATGGAGCCTATCAGCTTTGCTTACAACGGCTCATGGCAGGATGATGTAACAAACACTATAAAACGCAATCTTGCTACTGCATGTGATACCAAATTTTCGGATCAGCCTAATACTCCATCAATTGATCTGAAATTTAAAAAGCTTACTTCTCAAATTTTATCAATTGATCAAAAGAGTGAGACAAAAGATTTTAATCTTATTAGTCTCGATAGTAGGTACGATTACAACTACACCACAAATTATGTTATGGATGTTGAAGTGGGCGGTTCTTTATTTGAGCATCCACTGAAATATGCAAAAGGTCTCCAGAGAAAACAATCCGGACACCAAATTTCACTTGGTAAAAACTACCTTTTAACTATCAGCACGCATGCCGAGGGCTCTAGAGTCGTGGATGTTTCAATTTTACCAGAAAACTATCTTTTATATGCCCAAAAAACAGCAGAAGTAATGGATATGAGAACGGTTGTTGTTCCAATTTTTTCAAACGAGATGATTATTGACTATAAACTATATTCGCCATCTGGTGAAATACGGAGTAAAAAAAGCTTATCCATGCAAGCTGGAGAGATAATTAAAAATTTAAATTTTACAACCGTTGCGAATCCCTCAGATCAAGCACTTATTGATATGTTTGCGGGCACAGGCGCAGGTATTGGCTGGATAAATAACGCAGTCGTTGGCCCTTACGCTTGGCTGCTATACGATTTTTCTCAGGAGATAATTAAAAATGTTAACTAAATATATTTATCTTTTATTTTCAATATTCTTTATCTTTGGGTGTGCTAGCAATACACAATATCGTACCAAAGAGATTATTGCTGAGCTCGACAAGCCCGCCCAGTCTCCAGTTAAAAAGCAGGCAGTGCAAGTTGTTGCTACACCAGAAACAGACAAACAAAGAGAGATTCAAACAAAAGAACAAGACCAAGAAATAACAACTCAAATCAATAATCTAATTATAAAAAAAGATTTTGAGGGATTAAAACAACTAACAGAGAAAGATCCAAATCTTGTAAACTATATACAAGATGAAGAGTTAAGACTTATGCTAACAGGTCCTAAGGGGATGAAAGTTGGAGATATTCGTAAACTTCTTA
>JAKFWK010000004.1:0-94963 GCA_021732045.1 Sulfurimonas sp. | reverse complement strand
TTTGAGGGATTAAAACAACTAACAGAGAAAGATCCAAATCTTGTAAACTATATACAAGATGAAGAGTTAAGACTTATGCTAACAGGTCCTAAGGGGATGAAAGTTGGAGATATTCGTAAACTTCTTACAAAAGGTAAGAGTGAGATGATTATAGTCTCTCTTATAAAAAGGGTTCAGGTTCCATACAAAGAGTTTACGCTTGAAGAAATAGAAACACTAACAAAGATGGAGTTGACAGAAAAGACCATCTCTGCCATGATAGATGTAACAACAGAGCTATTAAAAGATGAGAGAAGACGAAAAGAACAAGAGTTCTATCAAACAGAAAACAAAAGATTAATGGAGCAAAAAGCTCAACCACAAACTATAGTACAAACCAATAACCAAAACAATAACTCGCAACTCCAAGACAAAGCAACTGAAATACTTCTACAAGAGGGAAGTAAGATGCTGCTTAAGAGTTTGTTTAGGTAGAGTTAAAAAGTGTATACCACACCCAATGATGTTGCCCACAAACTGCTGTCATAGAAATCAATGTTAGAGTTTCCAGAAAATGCGTAAGCAGCTGCGTTTAGTGACCAATGGTCTAGTCCAAATATGTTTTTGTATGTAGCATCAACTCCAGCTGATAAGTAGGTTGTATCTTGTTTCTTTTGAAAAACTGGATTTTCTTTACTGTATGTTGATGAGCTGGCTTGGATGCTAGTGCCAATGCTCCATCTTTGACTACCGTAAAAGTGGGTAATTCCTATCTCTGAGTTTATATAGTCTCGCGCGTTGCCATCGCTGTCATTGGTGGTTAATTTGAGTGTTGGGATTAGAAAGTTATTAGCATTTAGTGGATATATAAAGAGTAGTTTTGCTGAGTTCATATTTGCACTTCGTCTCAATAGCTGTTGTTCAGACTGAGTTATGTAGTAAGAGCCATTATCACCAGTTAGTGTACCAGCTAGGCCAGCGCTAACTAAGCTCTGGGCGTTGCTATCTGTATCAAGTTCAACTTTTCGCGACTGAATCTCTATCTCAAAGCTACTTCCCATAACTCTCTCCCATTTTATGCCTATACCACTAAATGTTTGCTCCGTTGATGCACGGTTCTGGTTGCGAAGAAGTGGATCTTCCCATACTTTGGTGGGAGTAGAACTTTTAAATAGTCGTAGTCCGACTATGCCCACATCCCCTAAATCATGGCGAACACCTAACCCAGCGCTTGTTTGCATTGCAGAAAAATCATCTGTAACATTATCTACAAAAATTTCTGTTTTTTTATCATCTAGCGTGTATCTAATCACCCCTAAGAGTATTGGAAAAATAGCTGATTCGCTTGGTGGAGAGCCGAGATCACTAATCTTTTTGACTTCAAAATCCATTGTCCTAGTCCCTAAGATTTCAGAGTTTTTATACTCTCCATAACCACCACCAAGAAGAATCGAGCCACTCCATCCGCTCTCTTTTTGTATTGATTCTGCTCCAGCATAGCCAGCTAACAACGCTACAACTAACATACTTTTTACTATTTTCACAAGCTATCCTCACATACTCTATTTTAAATTATTATAATGATTTAAAACTTAATGGTTAGTGAAACCTCTTTTTTGCTTAAAGTTTATAGTGAATCATTTTCTATGATATAATAATTTTTAATAACAAAAAAGGATATTTTATGAGCAAAGATACGGTAACACTAACAAACAACAGAACTGGCAAAAGTTATGAGTTTCCCATATTTGATGCCACTGTTGGACCTTCAGTTTTTGACATCTCAACGCTCTATAAAGAGAGCGGAATGTTTACTTATGACGAGGGCTACACTTCAACAGCGTCATGCCACTCTGAGATAACTTTCATAGATGGTGATGAAGGTAAGCTTATGTATAGAGGGTATGACATCTCATATCTCTCTAAAAAAAAGAGCTTCTTAGACACCGCCTATCTTCTGCTAAATGGTGAACTCCCAACAGAAGAGGAGCTAGAGAGCTTTGCGCTGGAGATGCAAAAACGCTCTTTTGTTAATGAGGGAATCAAAAAACTATTTGATGCTTTTCCTGACAATGCCCACCCTATGGCGATACTCTCTGCTGGAGTCTCTGCTCTTTCTACATTTTACTTTAAACATCTAGATATAAAAACTAAAAAAGAGTACAAAGAGATGTCAAACAGAATAGTTGCAAAAATCCCTACACTTGCTGCATTTTCATATAGATACTCACAAGGTCTTCCTATAATCTATCCAGATATTAACAGAGGTTTTACAGAAAATTTTTTATATATGATGAGATCTTATCCTCATAATCATGTTGAAATAAAGCCTATCGAGATAAAAGCATTAGATACTATTTTTACTCTTCATGCTGACCATGAACAAAATGCTTCAACTACTGCCGTTAGAAATTTAGCATCAACAAATGCTCATCCATATGCTGCCATAAGTGCTGGGATTGGTGCACTGTGGGGTAAAAGCCATGGTGGGGCAAATGAGTCTGTTATCCGTCAACTTGAGATGATTGGAACAGTTGATAGAGTAAATGAGTTTATAGCAAAAGCTAAAGATAAAGAAGACCCGTTTAGATTGATGGGATTTGGTCATAGGGTTTACAAAAACTTTGACCCTCGTGCGACAATACTAAAAGATATCAGAAATAAGCTTATGAATGAGCTAGGCATAAGCAGTCAGCTTATAGAAGTTGCAAACAAAATAGAGGAGATTGCGCTTACTGATGAATACTTTATAAGTAGGAGCCTATATCCAAATATAGACTTTTACTCAGGACTTATCCTTCAGGCATTAAAAATTCCAAAAGAGATGTTTGCTGTAATATTTGTCATCGGAAGAACTCCTGGCTGGATTGCTCAATGGAGTGAACTAAACCAACAAAAAAATGTAAAAATTGCTCGTCCGCGTCAACTTTACAATGGTCCAGTGGATAGGACCCCAAATTATTAACAGATTTTCTTGTTAGTAGTTAGTTGCTATTGCTGTCTCTTGTTAAAACCAGATACTTTACTTTTTTGATTTGAGATAAACTCGGCTGAGTATGGCTTTAGATAGAGCGGGATTGTTCTACCTTGGTATTTCATCATATCATCAAGCATTGTTTTTGAAACAAACTCAACTTCCATATTTTTAACATCACAAAGATACCTAAAGAGAAGTTCTCCTAATCTTTGAAGCGAGATTTTGTATGTTGCATCAGTTTGGGCATAAATCCACGCACTAAAGACATAAAACTCACGAAAAACACTTCCATCTTGCCAGATTAGTTCCACGCTTCGCTTGAAATTCCCGTTGTTGTACATAAGATCCCAAAATCGCGAGAATCTCTTCATGATTTGGATATCACTAAACGAGAGAGTTGAGGTCTGCAAAACATCGTACGGCGGTATATCACTGTATATCATACCACATTCTATATCATGACGATTTATGTAGGTTCCTGAGAGTTTTTTTAGTATCCCTATCTGGATTTCACAGCTACTTAGGCTCATTAGCTTATCTAGATTTGCTCCGAAACTCTCCAAGCTCTCTCCAGGAAGCCCAACAATTAAGTCGAGGTGCATGTGAACATTTGTTTGTTCTAGCCACCCAATATTTTCTTGTATCTTATCTAGCTTTAGAGGTCTTGATATATTGTTTGCAATCTCTGGATTTAGCGTCTGTATGCCTATTTCAAGTTGCAGAGCACCATGAGGAAATTTTGCTATTTTCTCCTTTAATGATTCTGGAAAATGATCAGGCACAACTTCAAAATGAGCAAAATATGGCTCCTCTTTTGCTAAAAAAAAGTCTAGCAATCTATTTGCAGTTTTTATGTTTAGGTTGAAAGTTCTGTCAATAAACTTGAAATTTCTAGCACCTCTCTGCCAAAGCAATTCAAACTCTTCTAGAAGCACCTCTATATCAAACGCTCTAACCTTTTCATCCATCGAAGAGAGACAAAACTCACACTCAAACGGACATCCTCTTGATGCTTCAACATAGATGTAGCGATGTTTTATGTCGTAGTCTGTGTAAAATTTGTATGGAAGTTCTATATTTTTAAGAGAAGGCATACTCATTTTTATGATTCTATCTTCTGGTGGATTGCCATCTACTATACTATGGCAAAGCTCATAAAAAGCTCTATCTCCTTCACCTTGGATGATATAATCAGCTCCATCAAGATTCACACGAAACGGCTCATGCGATACCTCTGGACCACCTAGTATTATCTTTGTATTTGGAGATATTTTCTTTAAGAGGTGGAGAAGTTCACGAACCTCCGATACATTCCATATATAAACACCAATACCTATAATGGTTGGGTTATGGACTAAAATCTTCTCTACTGTAGTCTGGATGGCGTCATTGATACTAAACTCTACTATTGTTGTATCTTCTTGTAACTCTGCCATGTTTGCATAAAGATATCTTAGAGCAATTGAAGTGTGAGTGAATTTTGAATTCAGTGTAGTTAATATGATTTTTTGCATTTGGAAGTTTAGCATAAAGAGTAATTACCTAGCCAAAAAAAGGGAAAGCCAGGTAATTAAAATAATTTATAGGAGCATCTCTCTCAAATTATGAAAGGGGTTAAACATAACTGAGACTCAAATTATATGAGCTATAAGTTAATCGCAGTTAAACGAAATAAAAGAAATAGTTAATGGTTACCATGTTTTGAATACTCATCAACAATCTGGTCTAATTGTTTAAACAGTGTAGCAGAAGCAGCTTCCATCTCACTAAAGTTGTTGTAAATAGCTGTAGGATTATCATTTTTTAGCACACTGCGATCTTGTATAAATAGATGATTTTTACGCACTGAATCATGTACTTTTGCATGCGAACTATCCATTTCTTGGAAGGTTCGCATATGTCCAAATTTCTTGCTTCCAGCGCCTAGATACCATTTACCCATGCGACAATTTTTGTGATCTACAAACGCTTTGCTAGTATCAGCAGTCAATACTACATGATATGCAAATGATTTAAATATAATATGATCTACCTTTACTAGAGTTGTAAATAGTTTTGTGTTAATTTTCTCAGCAACTTGTGATGATTTATTTGCAAATGAGTTTAGCTCCTCAAAAGTTTTTTTGAACTCTTGGATTACTTCATTTGACTCTTCGGCAACATCAGAAATATGATCAGAACTACCTCTCATATCGTTTGTCTCTTGTTGAAGTGTTGATATATTTATCTCTATCTCATGAGTTGCTTTTTGTGTTCTCTCTGCGAGTTTGCGCACTTCATCTGCAACAACAGCAAAGCCTCTTCCATGCTCACCTGCACGAGCCGCTTCGATTGCTGCATTTAAAGCTAGCAAGTTTGTCTGATCTGCAATATCTTTAATAAGTCCAACAACATTAGATATATCACGAGATCTGTTTTCAAGATTGATAATAGTCTCATGTGAAGCAGTTATAGAGTCAAGTAGAGTACCCAATTTATCACTTATGCTCACAACGCTATGAAGACTTTTTGATGATAAATCGGCAGTCTTATGAGACACTTCTAAAATATCATTGGAATCATTTTGAGAGGTGATAATGTCTTGTTGAATAACCGCAAGTCCAGTTCCAACTCCTCCACCAAGATTGCCTAGTCTTTCTGAAAGAGCACTTTTTATGCCGGCTTCATATCCTAGCGAAATAGAAGATATAGCATTTTTTACTTTTTGAGAGGTAGTGTGAAACATTCCATGCAGTCCGGAAGGATTTGTTGTTCTATATGTCTTGCCGACGGATGCATACTCTATAGAAGTTTCCATATCTCTCATAAATGCCTCAAGCTGATCAAGCACATCATTTACACTCCATGCAAAAGCTGATTCTTTTGAGTTATCATCTGGTATATTAGTTATCCTGCCATCTATTTTTCCGTTTGCCGCATCTCTTAGTAGTTTAATAACTTCATCGTGTATTTGCGACTGCCTGCCTTTATTTTTACTATTGGTTCTGAAGAGAGACAATAAGTTCATCGTAACTAACTCCTTTTTCTTTTAAAATATCTGTTAAAACTTTAAATGAAGCGTCAACTCCACCACTTTTTTCAATATCTACCATCTTTTTATAAAGAGGAATAATAGTATCAAGGGCTTTTTGGTTTGGCTTTCTTCTAACTGAGTAGTAGTCAATCATCTTGCCATTTTCGTCGAGCGATGCAGTTATATTCGCATACACCCAGTAATCATTTCCATTTTTTGTTTTGTTAACAACATAGGCAAAAACTTCTTGTTTTTTGGGAATAGTCTCCCATAAAAGTCTAAAAACTGCTTTTGGCATATCTGGGTGCCTTATGATGCTGTGCGCTTTTCCAAGAAGCTCTGCCTCGCTATATTCCGCCATATCCATAAAGATTTTATTGCAGTAGATTATACGACCCTGCAGGTCTGTTTTAGATACAATAAAATCTTCATCTTGCATTACTTTTAACATGTGTGACCTTTTAAAATTTTTAATCTGAATTTAAGTGGTGAAAATTATACCATTATAATTTATTTTTTATAGCAAACTCAGCAACTGATTCTCTATGCGTTTTTGTCTGTATAGTTGGTTGAGTTTGCTATAATTTCGCATGTCAATATTACTAGCTGCATTTTATTTTTTTTATTTCTCAATCATCGGCGTATATATAATATTTTTGCCAAAAGTCCTCTCCATGACTGGCTACTCGGCGAGTGATATTGGTATCATATTTGCAGCGGCTCCGCTAGTGAGATTTTTAGTTCCTTTTGCTTTTATCAGGGGGCTCAAAATAGATATTACAACCTTTACTGTGGCACTTTTGATTATGTGCTTAAGCGCGATATCATTTTATTTCTCACTTAGTAATTTTTATAGACTTCTTTTTTCAAATATAAGCTTTGGCGTAGGGCTTAGCCTTGTACTCCCATATATTGAGCTTATATCTCTAAGGTATCTTGGTAAAGAGCAATATGGAAAAATCAGACTTTTTGGCTCGGTTGGTTTTATACTTGTAGCGCTTGTTTTAGTGAAGTTTTTAAATGCTCCAAATACAGCACTTTTGTATCTTCTTATTTTGACATTTATAACCACAGCAGTAGCTTTTACTATAGCAAAAAAAGTGGATACTCTTTTGGAAAAGCATGAAGAAACCGCCAATGACATTAACCTATTGCAAGATTGGAAATTATGGGTTGGATTAACGCTTATGCAAGTTAGTTTTGGCTCGTTTTACAACTTCTTTACTATTTATGTAACCGATAATGGAGCAAGTTTAGATATGGCGATATATTTATGGAGTTTTGGTGTAATAGCTGAGATTTTTATGCTCTTTTTTCAAGGCGCATTTCTTCGTAAAAATTTGCTTTTGATTCTTCAATTTACCACTTTTACAACCGCTATAAGATGGTTAATGCTCTTTTTGTTTCCTCAAAACATAACACTTCTGTTTTTCTCACAATCTCTTCATGCACTTAGTTTTGCACTATTTCACTCTGCCGCGATTAGCTACTTATTTCATCTTTATAGACACAAATCTCTAGCGCAACAGTTTTTCTCGGGCATAACTTATGGATTTGGCGCATTTGTAGGAGCATTAATTGCTGGATTTATTTATGAGCTTTATCCAAAACAGCTATTTTTAGGTTCAGCACTTATTGCTCTGGGGGCAAGTCTATTTTTATATCTTTGGGGCAAGCAAAAATTAAAACAGACACTATAGCAACTCAATTTTTGTTTTTAATAGTTACATCCATCTGGGGGAAAGGCACAGAAATTTTATTTTCATCAAACGCCAACTTTGCTTCTTCCAATATAGCAAAATAAACATCCCAATAATCTGCATTATTTACCCAAACACGGAGAACCAACTCCACACCATTATCGCCAAGCTCACTCACTGCCACAAATGGAGCAGGCTCCGCCAGAACTTTTTCTTCATCTTGCATAAGTTTCATCAAAACATCTTTCGCAACTTTAAGGTTATCTCCATAATCAATAAGTAGCTTATGTTCAATACGACGAGTTGGTTTTTTTGAGTAGTTGACAATATTTGAAGCAATTACTGCGGAGTTTGGAATCATTACAATTTTGTTATCCGGCGTTATAATGGTTGTAGAAAAAAGGTTTATCTCCTCTACCATGCCATGAACTCCAGCAACATCAACGGCGTCGCCAACATCAAAAGGTCGAAAGATAATGACAATTACTGCTGCTCCAATATTTGAGAGCGAATCTTTAAGCGCTAGGCCAACAGCCAGTGAAGCCGCCCCAAAGACAGCTAAAAATGATGTCGTGTTTACACCAAGTGCATTAAGAGATGCTAAAATCACAACAATTAAAAGAGAAAAATAGATAAGATTGCCCAAAAATTTAACAAGCGTATCGTCTACATGTGCCTTATTCATTAATCTTTTAAATACATTTGTCACTCTCTTAACTACTATTTTACCAATATAAAATATCGCAACGGCAGCTACAATTTTCAACCCATATTCACTAGCATAAACAACAACCGCATCTGTGTACTTTGTTAACATTTTCTTTCCTTTTATTAGTATATCTATCCAAACAAACCCTTAAGCGACATCAATAGAAGTTTTGCTTTTAAAATTTCTTATTTCGGTGTTGGCACCTTTAAAATTAAAAAGCTCCCTCTTCATACTTTAAAGCGCAAGAGATTAAAAAACATATAGAATTTTTTATATTTAACAGGTTTTTGTAATCTCCAACTCCAAAAGCAAAACTATTATCTTCAAAAATTATATTTATGCCATCACTCATATCTACAAGCGAGAGTTTTGAGTTTTCTAACAACTTTGCCTTATGTACACCGCTAAACTCAAAACAGACTGTTAGCCAGTCAAAACCTCTGGCACTATCTTGTCCTGTTAGAGTAATTTTAATAGTTGTAGGAGAAATTATTTCTATGGAGCGAAGTTCTCCATCTGTAAAGTTGCTAAAACGAGCTAGAAGAGGTTTTATATCTTTTGCTAAGAGTGGTTTCATACACAACTCTTAGCGAATTGGTTGATAATGCAGATTATTGACAACCTGCACACTCCAAACTTCTGTCTTCTATATCTTTTGAAACCTCTGGTGATTGAGAACGAAGATAGTAGGTTGATTTTAAACCTAACTTCCACGCCAACATATAAATCTCATTCAGATATTTTCCACTCGCTTTATCAAGAGTTATAAATATATTTAAACTCTGACCTTGATCTAGCCATTTTTGACGAATCGCAGCGGCTTTTATAAGTAATGTTTGGTTCAAATCATATGCAGGAGTATAATAAACCCAAGTCTCAGGTGAAAGATTTGGCGCCACGACAGGAATAAGTCCCGATAGATTCTCTTCATACCATTTTCTCTTAAACACCGGCTCAATCGCTTGAGTTGTTCCAGTGAGTATAGAGATAGAACTCGTCGGTGCAATAGCCATCAAGTAACCATTTCTAATGCCCTGCTTTTTAACTTTTGCTCTTAATTCATCCCACTCGTATGATGATGCGAAAAGTCCGCCACGATCAACAAGCTTTTTAACTTCAGCATTAGCATGGTCCATAGGCATAATGCCTTGACTCCACTTTGAACCATTAAAATCTGGATAAGAACCCTTCTCTAACGCAATATCTGATGATGAATTAATAGCATTATAACTAACAGCCTCCATAACCTCATCTACTTTATCAAAATGCTCCTGGCTTCCCCATGTTATGGCTTTTTCCGCTAACATCTGAGCTTCACCCATAACACCCAAACCAATTGCACGGCTTTTCATGTTAGTTCGCTTCACTTTTTCTATCGGATAAAAATTGAGGTCAATCACATTATCCAGTGCACGAATTGCAATTGGTACTATTCTATCTATATCCTCTCTTGTATTTATGCGAGCAAGATTCACAGAAGCTAAATTACAAACAGCGGTATCACCGTTTACCTTCTCTTTTTCAACAACATAGATTGGCACTCCACCAAGCGAGTCAAGAGCTGTTACTTTTTTCGCGAATTTTTCTAAACCGCTATCTAGTTTTACTATCTCATCTTCCTCATAACTAACACTCTCGCCATTTTCAAAAATAAACTTTATCTTGTAACGATTTGGACTTGTGTTTTGAAATATTTCAGTACAAAGGTTTGAACTTCTAATAACACCAACATGACTGTTTGGATTAGCTCTGTTAGCATTATCTTTAAAACACAAAAACGGACTTCCAGTTTCAAAATAAGAAGTTAGTATTTTTTTCCATAAATTTTTAGCTTTGATTTTTTCCTTAACAATCCTGTCGTCTTCTTCAAGCTCCTTGTATCTTTTGCTGAACTCTTCACCGTAAAGCATTGTTAGCTCTTTCACATCGTAAGGATCAAAAAGTGTCCAGATGTCATCATCTTCTACTCTTTGCATAAAGAGATCATTTAGCCACATTGAGGGGAAAAGATCATGAGCACGACGACGCTCTTCCCCAGAGTTTTTCTTCAAATCTAAAAAGTCATTTATATCTATATGCCAAGGTTCCAAATAAACAGCAATAGCACCTTTTCTTGTTCCGAGCTGATCTACGGCGATGGCAATATCATTTGTTATTTTCAGAAATGGCACGGTTCCACCGGCTGCATTTTTATGTCCATCAATATAAGAACCCATTGAGCGAACATTTGTCCAATCCCAACCGATTCCTCCGCCAAACTTAGAAAGCATCGCCATCTCTTGATAAGAGTCAAAAATACCCTCTATATTGTCTGGTGTTGAGCCGATGTAACATGAACTAAGTTGATGTCTGATTGTTCTAGCATTTGAGAGAGTTGGAGTTGCAAGCATAACCTCAAACTTAGAAATCATGTCATAAAACTTGATAGCCCACTCCTCTTTTTTCTCTTCTCTTTGTGCCAAAAACATAGCAATTGCCATAAACATATGCTGAGGAAGTTCTATTGGATCAGAATTTCTATCTTTTATAAGATATCTGTCATAAAGTGTTTTTACTCCTAGATAATTGAAGAGCATATCTCTCTCTGGCTTAATATGTTTCTCTAAAATATTAAGGTCGTAAAGCTCTCTTATACCAACAAGAAGCCTTCCCTCTTTTTCGCCTTTTATAAAATATTTCTCCAATGAATCATAGCCGGTAAAACCATTTACTTGATGGTACAGATTAAAAAGAAAAAGACGAGATGCAACGAATGTCCAATTCGGAGCATCTATATCTATCTTGTCTACCGCGGTTTTTATAAGAGTTTCTTGTATCTCTTTAGATGTTATACCATCACGAAAATGGATTTGCGCATCAACTTCCAACTCACTCTGGGATACATTGTCAAGTCCCTCTACTGCAGCAGAAGTATATTTTTGTATCTTTGAGATATCCAACAGTTCAGTACGGCCATTTCTTTTTATTATTGTTATCATTTTCATCCTATTATTTAAAAACTCTTGCAAAAATTTTATCTACATTTTTGGTGTAATAGTCGTAGTTGAAGCACTCGCGAATCGCTTCTTCGTTTAGTGAACTTCTAAGTTCTTCATCTGCTAAAAGATGATTCAGATAAAGACTCTCACCTTTTTCATTTGTAGTAGGTTTTCCTTGCTGTATCTCTTCCCAAACTTTCATCGCATTTCTTTGAACTATGCGATAAGCATCCTCACGACTAACACCTTTTAGTGGAAGCTCTAAAAGAACTCTTTGCGAGAAAACCAAGCCACCAGTTAGGTTTAGATTTTTCATCATATTCTGGGGATAAACTGTTAGTTTTGCTATAACACTGTTCATACGGTGTAGCATAAAGTCAGTTGTTATAAAGCTATCAGGTAACCAAAATCTCTCGGTTGATGAGTGACTTATGTCTCTCTCATGCCAGAGCGCTACATTTTCCATCGCTGGGATTGCGTAAGCTCTTATCATCCTTGCCAAACCTGTTATATTTTCTGTTAGTATAGGATTTCGTTTGTGTGGCATTGCAGATGAGCCCTTTTGTCCTGCGGCAAAATACTCTTCACACTCATAAACTTCAGTTCTTTGCCAGTGACGAATCTGAACTGCAAACTTTTCAATAGAACTCGCCATAAGCGCTAACGCAGTTGCAAGCCTTGCATATCTATCTCTTTGGATTACTTGATTAGATGCAGGTGCTGGTTTTAGTCCTAACTCTTCGCAGGTGTACTCTTCAAGCTCTAGTGGTGCATGAGCAAAGTTGCCCATCGCACCACTAACTTGACCAACACTTATAACAACAAGCGTTTGTTCTAAATTCTCTAAATGTCTTGCCATCTCATCATACCAAACAGCTAACACAAGACCAAATGTTATAGGTTCTCCATGGATACCATGACTGCGTCCAACCATCAAAGTCATTTTATGTTCCATCGCTCTTGTTTTGATGGATTCCATAAGCATCTTCACATCTTTGATGACTAACTCCAAAGAGCTTTTCATCTGAAGCGCTACGGCAGTGTCAACTGTATCAGAACTTGTCATTCCATAGTGAAACCATCTACTCTCTTTTCCAAGCGTCTCAGATACACTTGTTGTAAATGCAATCAAATCGTGACGAGTAACAGCTTCTATCTCATCTATTCTAGTTATATCAAAGCTAGCATTATCAACAATCTTTTTTGCATCCTCATCTGGGATAAGTCCTAGTCTATTCCAAGCTTTAACAACCGCTTTTTCTACATCCATCCAAGCCTGATATTTTGCCTGCATAGTCCATTTGGAACTCATCTCTTCTCTAGAGTATCTCTCAACCATATCTAGCCCTTATAATTATTATTTTATGTTAAAATTTAGGTATTAAGTTTACAGAAATTTATGTAAATAGTTGATTAAAAAAGGATACTAATTTGCCGTTTATTACGAAGAAAATATTTTTACAAGGGAAGCAAAGAGCCAGCCTTTTTTTGATAAGAGAGTTAAACTTTACCCAAAGTGAAGCGCAAAAAGTGATTGCCAAAGCTCGCCTGTTTTTTAATGGTAAGTTAGTTGAAAAACCAACAGATGAAATATTTGGCGACATAGAGCTTATGTATTTTGAACCAATCACGAAAGGTCTAAAAGCCCATATTGAGTATGAGGAGTTTGTAGTTTTTGATAAACCTAGCGGCTTATTAATCCATCCACAGAATAGACTCACTCCATACTCTCTCATAGATGAACTAAAAGCTCAATATGGGATGGATGCAAATATTGCCCACAGAATAGATCAAGAGACAAGCGGTTTGGTTCTATGTGCAAAAAATAAAAAGAGTGAGATTGCATTAAAAGTAATGTTTCAAGAGAGAGATATGAAAAAAAAATATCTAGCCATGGTTCATGGAGAGTTAAAAGATGAACTTAAGATAGATGCACCTCTTTTAAGATTTGATGATGAAAAAAGCGCATTGGTTAGAATGGTTGTAAAAGTTCACGAGAGTGGTAAAGAGTCGCTGACATTCGTAAAGCCTCTAAAATACTTTAAAGAATCAAATACAACTCTTGTTGAGTGTTCTCCTCATACCGGAAGACAGCATCAGATCAGAGTGCATCTGCTTCATGTTAATTACCCAATCGTAGGTGATCCGATTTATGGTCAACCAGAAGAGAATGTTGTAAAATATTTAGATAGAGAGATGACGAGAGATATGAGAGTTGAAAATAGTGGTGCTAGGAGATTACTGCTTCATGCGAATGAGTTGAAATTTGAACTATATGGTAAAAGCTATTGCGTTAAAAGTGATGTTGATTTTGAGAAAGTTTGTTTTGAAAATATGAGATAAAGCTACATTTTACTTTAAACCATTAAACTCTTTAAAATTTAAAAGACCTCAATGTTTCATGTGAAACATTGTTAAATAAATTGATTTTGATTCATATTTAAGAAAATATTTTGTGAATGTGAATAATAAAATATTTACTATTTTTTATATTATTTATAATTAAGATAAAAAAAAATAATAATCCTTTAAAACACCATAAAATAGGCATTTAAGCTATATAAAAGTATATAAATTTCAGCTTATTTTTATATAAATTTATTCTTAAATGACACATAAATTTTATAATTTACGCTGGGTAAAAATTCAGGTTATTCACAGATTACAACAATGTGTGAATAACAGGCACTTGAGTGATTTTTAAATAAAGTTAATTCAAGACATAGCTTTAATTATTCATAAATTTTAAATATTTTATTTAAATTAATCAGGATTATGCACGAATAGCTACAAAAGATAAGTAAGTTTCTGATCGGGAGCTCAAGACTAAAAAAGCAAGCTTATAAAAAAGATTTTATATAAAAGCTCGAGTGATGCTCTTATTTCTCTATAAGGAAAGTAAGGTATTATTTTGCCTATAAACGACTTCCCTGGTGTGTTGGTCGTTTAGTTATTTCTCCGCTATACAATCTTCTTAATCAAATCAAAACTAAATTCTGAAAACCAATCTATTAAACACCATAGATTAATCTCTGCTTATTTTCGAACTAGTTACAGCCTTGACCCTGTTAAATTCATCCTGCTCTTTTAGTTGTCCACACGCAGCACTTATATCTATGCCCTTAGAGTCACGAATAGTGCACAGAAGACCATGATTGACTAGATACTCCTGAAAAGCAACCATATCGGCTTTTGATGGTCTATCATACGGAGTTCCTGGATATGGGTTAAAGTATATTAAATTTACTTTAGCTTTTATACCCGAGAGCAGTTTTATGAGCTTTTTTGCAGAAGCGATATCATCATTCTTGTTTTTTATCACAAGGTACTCGAACATAACTCTTTTTCTTGTGTCTATCGGAAATCTTTTAACTGCTTCTATAATAGAGCTAATATTGTGCGCTTTGTTCATTGGTATAAGCTCTGATCTTAGCTCATCATCTACTGCGTGCAAAGAGATTGCTATATGAACACCCAAATCCAACTTACCAAGTTGGTCAATCTTATTACTCAATCCACTTGTAGAAACAGTTTGTCGCTTCGCTGATATACAAAGTCCATCATCTTCTTTAAATATCTCTATCGCTTTTGCTAAGCTTGTGAGGTTATCAAGTGGTTCTCCCATACCCATATAGACTATATTTATCATTCTGTTGTGTTTGTGGTCATTATCTCTCTTTAAACTCACAACCTGAGCTACAATCTCCCCCGCTGTTAAATCTCTTGTAAACCCACCTTTGGCAGTTAAACAAAAAGTACATCCCATCTTGCACCCTACCTGCGTAGAAACGCAGATGGTATATTTTGCTTCATGTAAAATAACTCCATTTTCATCGAGTTCTGCATCTTTCATCTTGAGCCAAACCGCTTCTATTGTTTTGCCATCTTGAAGCTCAAATAGATATTTTATTGTTCCATCACTAGAAACCTCTTTCTTAGCAATCTTCATCGGATTAACTAAAAATTTTTCTTCTAACTCATCTTTTAATGTTTTTGGAATATTTTTCATATCTTCATAATTTTCCGCATACTGATGATACAGCCAGCCAAAAACTTGTTTTGCTCTAAATGATGGTTTAATCTGCTCTTGCAACTCTTTTAGTGTAAACTCTAATAGTGATGGTTTTATGTTGCTCATTTTTGCGGTAGCTCTTTAATTCTTTTTTTTACATGCATAGATAACAACTCTTTTGCTTTTTTATGGTTAGCTAAAAAATCCTCATGAGCTGTTTTGTTAGTATAATTTGTTATACAAAAAACGCCACCAGCTGGAATATCAAACTCTTTTGCCACACTCAAAACAGAAAAAAATTCCATATTTTCTATGCCTATTCCTAGGTTTAAAAACTTGTTTGTTAGTTCTTTATTAGTTGAAATATAGTTTGAAGAGTTTACAATTATATCTTTTTGATTAGTTGTATTAGTAGAAATTACATTATCTAAAGGTGTATAAGCATCACTATTTAAAAATGCAAGTTCTATATTTGAAGCAGTTTTTGACTCTACTATATCAAATATTTTAAGCTCTCCATAACTTCCAGCGCTCCCAATAAAAAACAAAAACTCTGGTTTATCAAACAAGCAAAGCCTAGTTAAATTCATAGCGCTCTCAATCAGACCAACCCCGATAGGTTGAGCAAAATCAAATGATTCACTATTTCCAGCACAGATTATCATAGGCGAACCGGTATATTGTTGTCGTGTAAATAATGCTTTAGTTCCATTATATCTATCTCTTTATAGTGAAATATAGTAGCAGCAAGTGCGGCATCCGCTCCATGAAGAAACGCATCTTTTATATGCTCCATCGTCCCAGCACCGCCACTTGCAATCACCGGGACATTTACAGCTTGGCTAATCAGCTGGGTTATGTTTAACTCAAAACCTGCTTTTGTGCCATCAGCATCCATTGATGTCAAAAGTATCTCCCCGCTCCCACGGCTAACAACTTCTTTAGCCCAAAGAACTGCATCTAGCCCAGTATCTTCTCTTCCACCATTTAAAAAAACATGATATCTGTCGCCAACTCTTTTTACATCTATTGCCGTTACAATGCACTGCGAGCCAAATCTCTTTGCCCCCTCATCTATAAGTTCTGGGCGTTTAATTGCCGCTGAGTTCACGCTAACTTTATCACATCCGACATTTAAAAGTTTGTATATATCTTCGAGTTTTCGTATGCCGCCACCAACAGTTAATGGTATAAAAACCTCTCTTGCTACCTGTTTTACAATATCCACGATTGTGTCGCGGTTATCAGATGAAGCCGTAATGTCCAAAAATGTGATCTCATCCGCGCCCTCTTCGTTATAGCGCTTTGCAACTTCAACAGGATCACCAGCATCTCTAAGTCCAACAAAATTCACACCCTTTACAACACGACCATCTTTGACATCTAGGCATGGAATAATTCTTTTAGCAAAATAATTCATAATGGTTTAAACCTCTTTTTACAATACGAAATTATACTATTAATGACTTATACAAAGCCCAATCAATTGATTTCAAAATGTTTCACATGGAACAATTCTGCTGCACAATCTACTATAATATTAATATAAGTAATATTATAGTAGACTTCACACAATGAATAAAGTGATAGCAAAAAAGAAGTATGGACAGAACTTCTTAAAAGATGAGGTAGTTTTACAAAAAATAATCGAAGCGATGCCCCATAACAACAATAAAATTGTTGAAATTGGGCCTGGCTTAGGTGATTTAACTAAATATTTAGTAGATGTCAAAAGCGTAGAAGCTTTTGAGGTTGATACCGATTTGTGTAAGCTATTACAAAAAAAGTTTGAGAAAGAGATCGCAACCGAGCAACTCCACATAAACTGTGGAGATGTATTAGAAGCTTGGAAGAGTGAACTTATAGAAGAATCGTATGATTTGGTGGCAAATTTGCCATACTATATCGCGACCAACATAATTCTAAAGGCCCTCGCAGATCCAAAATGTAAAAACATACTTGTAATGGTACAGCTTGAAGTTGCAGAAAAATTTTGTGCGAATGAAAATGATAAAGTATTCGGTTCTTTGAGTGTTATAACTCAAAGTGCAGGGAGCTCACGAATAGTCGTGAGAGTCCCACCAACAGCATTTGAACCACAGCCAAAAATAGATTCTGCAATTTTTTTAATAGAAAAAAGTAGTGATAGAAATGATGAGATTTTTGAGGGTATGCTTAGAGTTGCATTTAAGCAACCTAGAAAAACTCTCATGAAAAACCTATCCGAAATTTATGAAAAAAATAATCTTCAAGATGCTTTTTTAAAGCTAAACCTCGCACAAACGATTCGTCCTCATCAAGTCTCTACAGCTGACTATCACCAATTACACAATATAATACAAAGGAATTTTAATGTCAGAAGAGACTCAACAGACGAGTGAAGTTATCGTAACTAATTCACAAAATACTCAAGAAGATCGTAAGCCACACAACAACAATAACAACCGAAGACCAAATGGTCCAAACAATAGCAATCCTAATGCTTCAAACAACAAACAAGGTGGTGGAAAAAGTCGTCGTCGTCAAACTTTACCTATTGATGAAAGCTTAAAATCTATGGTTTTTGCAAATCAAGAGTCACACAAACAGAGATTAAACCCTCATTACAAACTTGATCTGAACTCTAAAGATAAGATTCGCATCACTCCACTTGGTGGACTTGGCGAAATTGGTGGAAATATAACTATATTTGAGACACAAACAGAAGCTATTTTGGTGGATGTTGGAATGAGCTTTCCAGATGAAGATATGCATGGTGTCGATATACTAATACCTGATTTTAGCTATGTAAGAGAGATAAAGGATAAAATAAAGGCGATTATCATAACTCACGCTCACGAAGATCATATTGGCGCAATGCCATACCTTTTTAAAGAGATGCAGTTTCCTATATATGGTTCACCTCTACCACTTGCTATGATTGCTGGCAAGTTTGATGAGCATCACATAAAAGATTTTAAAAAATATCTAAACCCAATCGAAAAAAGAAAAGTTTATGATATAGGTAAAGACTTTAAGATTGAATGGATGCACATGACTCACTCAATTATTGACTCATCATCTTTGGCTATTACAACTGCAGCTGGAACTGTTATTCACACGGGAGACTTCAAGATCGATTACACTCCTGTAGATGGCTATACTGCGGACCTTCACAGACTTGCTTATTATGGAGAAAAAGGTGTACTTTGTCTTTTAAGTGACTCAACAAACTCATACAACACAGTGCCAACACCATCTGAACTTAGTGTTGCTCCAGCTATGGATAGAGTTTTTGCAAAGGCTGAGGGTAGAGTTTTACTATCTACATTTAGCTCAAACATTCATCGTGTCTATCAAGCTATCCAATATGGCGTAAAATATGGAAGAAAAGTTTGTGTAATAGGTCGCTCAATGGAGAGAAATCTAGAGATTTGTATGCAGTATGACTACATTAAATTACCAAAAAATATCTTTATAGAACCAGAACAGTTAGCTGATATGAATGATAAAGAGGTTCTGATAGTTACAACTGGCTCTCAAGGTGAAACAAGCTCTGCTCTCTTTAGAATGTCTATAGGTGAGCATAGACATGTTAAAATTAAGCCAAATGATTTAGTTGTTTTATCATCAAGAGCAATTCCCGGCAATGAGGGCTCTATCTCTGCGATGCTAAACCATCTACAACGCGCTGGTGCTAAAGTAACATCAGAAAAAGATATCCATGTCTCAGGGCACGCTTCGATAGAAGAGCAAAAACTTATGCTCCGCCTTGTTAACCCTAAGTTCTTCTTACCAATTCACGGCGAATACAACCATGTAATGAAGCATCAAGAAACTGCTATAATGTGTGGTATCCCCGAGAGAAATATTGGTATTATGAACGATGGAGACACTATCGAAGTTGCTCCAAAATATATGAGAAAAGTTAAATCAGTTAGAACTGGTAAGACATACATTGACAACCAAAACAACCATAAAATTGATGATGATATAGTCTTAGATAGACAAAAACTAGCTTCTGATGGAATAGTTATGATAATTGCTCAGATTGATGGGCAACACTCTAAAATGATATCTAAACCTGTAGTTACAACATTTGGTCTAGTAGCCGACAAGCAAGATAAGTTTTTTGCAAAAGAGATGGAAGAAGTTCTTGAACACTTCCTAATCAACATCAAAGAGGGATTGATAGAAAACCCAAGAGCCCTAGAAAATGACCTTCGTCAAGTTGTAAGAAAGCATATCTATAGAAAAATGAAAAGATATCCTCTTATTGTTCCACATGTATTTATACAATAGATGGTAAAAGAGTTTAAAAATTAATTTAAAGAAGCCTAAATGACCGGTGGTTTTTTTGCAATTTTAGACGACATCGCTGTTTTATTTGATGATACTGTTGCCATAAGTAAGATTGCTATTAAAAAAACAGCTGGTGTTTTAGGCGATGATTTAGCCGTAGGCGCTGAAAAAGCAGCCGGTTTTAGTGCATCAAGAGAACTTCCTGTTCTTTGGGCAATAACAAAAGGCTCATTTAGAAATAAACTAATTTTGCTCCCCCTATCTTTTTTGCTTAGTGCTTTTACTCCACAATTAATCATCCCCATTCTTATTCTTGGTGGCACTTATCTTAGCTTTGAAGGGGCACAAAAGATATACGAATACTTTACCCCAAATAAGCATCACAAAAAACCATTAGCAGAAATGATTATGAGTGAAAAAGATCTTTTAGCCCTTGAGAAAGAGAAGATTAAGTCAGCAATATTAACAGACTTTATTCTCTCTATCGAGGTTATTATCATAGCGCTTGGAACCGTAGCATCGCAACCATTGACTATGCAAATTACCATTGCTTCTGCTATTTCAGTGCTTGCAACTATTGGGGTTTATGGAATTGTTGCTTTCTTAGTGCGAATAGATGATATAGGAATCGCTCTAATAAAAATTTCGGAAAAAGTTGGTGGTTTCAGAAAGAAAGTATATAAAAAAATCGGCAATAGTTTAGTAATCTCTCTACCTAAAATTATCAAGTTATTATCAATTGTAGGTGTAATTGCTATGTTGTTAGTTGGTGGTGGAATATTTGTTCACAATATAGAGTCACTTCACAATGTAGTGAGTTTTATACCAATTATTGGTGCTGAACTTTTTATTGGATTAATAGTAGGCTTTACAATTTTAGCAATTGAAAAAACAGTAAGTCTATTTTTTCAAAAGTAAAAATTTGGATTATTTAATATACGAGCAACAATAATCAGTTACAGTTTTTATCTTCAAATCAAAAGAAGAGTTAGCAGGTACATTGAAAGTCTCTGGAGTGTTTAAAGTTTTCCACTCTTCTCCTGGAAGCTTTATATCTAAATCTCCACTCATAATTTCCATAATTTCAGCCGCATCCGTCCCAAAAGTGTAATCACCAGGCATCATAATTCCAAGAGTTTTCATAGAACCATCTTCAAAATCAACTCTTCTGCTTGTAACTTTTCCATCATAATAGATATTCGCTTTTTTTACTATATTTACATTTTTAAAACTTAACATTTTTTTACCTTTTTTTTAGAATTATATCCTATTCCCAATCTAGTAGTCTTTGTTGACCTTCTAAACCTCTGATGTGAGTAACATCTTGAGAAACCTCTATAACGCCCTTGTATGAGCCATTATTATCTCTTATAGCAAAATAACGGATATGAATAAATTTGCCTTTAAATGTTATCCAAAATTCAGCTTCATCTCTTCTACCAGCTTTAAACTCACGAAGAATCGTAAGAACTTGATCAACACTCTTTGGAGGATGACAAAACTTTACTTCACGACCTATAATTCCAGCACTTCTTGGAAATACTCTATCTTCACCACGATTATAAAAAATTACTATATCGTTTTCATCAACATAAGTGATATCAACAGGCATAAATTTCAGTAACCAGTTAATCTGCTCTGGCAACATAAATCCCTCTTGAAGATTAATTCTGCCCTCAAGTGAAAATGGTAATTTTCTTTTTTTTGTATCTTGTGATGGGTGAATATACTCACCCTCTTCATGTGCAGGATATGGAGCAGGTACTTCATCAAACATCCAACCTATCTCTTCATCTCCACTTCTCATCTCTTTCCAATCATCTTCTTGAAGCATCTCTAATGCTCTTGGAAGAAGCCTTCCCTCTTCAACTTGCATTATATGTTCAAGATTATGAAAAAGATTTTGTAATACTATATTCAAAGACAATAGCTCATTTGCTTGAACTAAATTTCTGGCATTTTTTACTATTGCACGAATATCATCATGAAATGCCCACATACCTTGAGATGGACTTGTCCAGCCATATTTTTCCAGATATGGAAACAATTGGTTCTCTTTTCTAGCAAAATGTTTTTCTATCAAGCAGAGTCTTGTAAACTTCTCTTTAAACTCTTCATAATTATTCTCAATATCGATGCTGTTAATACTCGCTATCAGTCCTCTAATTAACTGATTTTCTTCAAGATATACTCTTGCTGGGTGACCCTCAGGTAAATTTGTAAATGGATTCATTTTGTGCCTTAGTGATTAATTGACAAAATTATACTGTTTATAAAATTTTACTTTTTGATTTGAAGCAAGTTAACTCTTTGTGAGTGTGTAATTGCAACTGCCATAGCATCTGTGATATCAAGAGGTTTAATCTCTTTTTTTATATTTAGTAACATTTTTACCATAAATGAGACCTGTTCTTTAGCGGCTTTGCCATTTCCTGTTAATGATTTTTTAACTTGTAGTGCTGTGTATTCACTAAATTGCCCAAAATATTGAAGAATAAGTAGTGAGATAGCTCCACGAAATTGAGCCAATTTTATAGTTGTTTTTGGATTATGTGCATAAAAAATGTCTTCTATTGCAACTTCATCTATCTTATGATTTTTAAATATTCCCTCAAATGCCTCAACCATCTGCGGGATTTGAAATTGTAACTCTTCTGCTTTTATTTTTATAAGACCGGCTTCAATAAGCGAAATCTTTGAATTTTCTAAATTTATAATGGCATAACCCATATTTCTCGTACCTGGGTCTATTCCTAAAATTATCATACCTCTCCCATTATATTATATATCAAATTTTAACTATTCACACTATTCACAATCTAGTTATTCACATAAATTTTAACCATTTTTTATAAGAAAATTGATATTATTAACATATAAGGATTATATATGAATATTGGTCAAAAAGTTTTAAATTTACTTAAAGATGAGATATCTGAGATTGAATATGATAGGTATGTTAAACATTTAATTTATGATTTAAAAAAATCTAGTACTAATTTAGCAATATTTTATGCTCCAAATGCTTTAGTTTTAAATTGGATAAAAAGTAAATATAAAAACAAAATTCAACATCTTTTTGAAATAAATAGTGATTCAAAAGTAAATATCGAAATAACACTTATAAATTCTAAAGAAAAATTTATAATAAAAGAAAAAAATATACAAAAACAACCAATTCACTCTCTTTTAAATCCATCATTTACATTTGACAATTTTATGGTCGGTGGTTCAAATCAATTTGCTTATGCTGCTGTAAAAAGTGTAAGTGAAAAAGCTGGAATTTTATATAATCCTCTTTTTATTCATGGTGGTGTTGGGCTTGGTAAAACTCATCTTATGCAAGCCGCTGGAAATATTTTTCAAAATCAAGGAAAGGTTGTTATTTATACCACGGTTGAGCAGTTTTTAAATGATTTTATTAGACATATAAAAAACAAAACTATGGAAAGATTTCAAGAAAAATATCGAAATTGTGATGTTTTACTTATTGATGATATTCAATTTTTAAGTAATAAAGAGACAATCCAAGAAGAATTTTTTCACACTTTTGAAGCACTTAAAGGTGAAGGAAAACAAATTATTTTAACTGCTGATAAACATCCAAAAAAGATAGCAGGGCTTGAAAAAAGGCTTCAAAGTAGGTTTGAGCATGGACTTATTGCAGATATTCAACCACCAGAACTTGAGACAAAAATCGCTATTATTGAAAAAAAATGTGAAATAAATAGAGTTATTTTAACTAAAGATATTATCAACTATATTGCAACGGTTATAGAGAGCAATGTTCGTGAAATAGAGGGTATTTTATCTAAACTCCACGCTTATTCAAAACTTATGCATGTTGATATAACACTTGATTTTACAAAAAATGTATTAAGAGATCAAGTTCAAGAAAATCTTGCAAATTTAACTCTAGATACTATAACTAAAAGTGTTGCAAAAGATTTAAATATTAAACCAAGTGAAATCCGTTCAAAAAGTAGAAGTAAAAATCTAGTTTATGCAAGAAGAATTTCTATATATTTATGTCGTGAATTAACACAAAATACAATGCCTCAGCTAGCTCAATACTTTGGAATGAAAGATCATACTGCAATAAGTCATACTCTTAAAAAAATAAATGAATTAATACAAAATGATGAAGATTTTAAAGTCAAAATAGAAGAGCTTACCAATAAAATTACTTCATCTTCATAAAAATTAGAAAAAAAGATATAATTGCTAAAGTGAATAGATGTGAAAAAAGTTGTAGTGGTTTGTTACATATAAAAACTCTTAATTTAGGGTTCAAATGGTGATAATCACATATTCACATTACCCTACTACTATTACTAAAATTTTATTAAATAAATAGGATTTCAAATGAAAATAACAATACAAAAATCAATTATTGAAAATATTTTAATCCATGCTCAACCATTTTTAGAAAAAAGAGATACATCTCAAATAACTTCTCATATTTTTATTGAAGCATTAAACTCTAAATTAACTATAAAAGCTACAGATTATGAAATAGGTTTTTTAGTATCAACAGAGAGTGTAGAAATAGTAAGTGATGGTAGTATTACTGCTAATGGTAAAAAACTGTTAGATATTATTAAAATATTAAAAGATGACAAAATAAATTTAGAAACAAAAAATGATATTTTATATATTTCACAATCTAACTCTAATTTTAAATTACCAACATTTTCTCACAATGAATTTCCTGAATTTCCTGAACCTATTGGAAAAGAACAAATTTCAATAGATTCTCAATCTTTAATTGACTCTCTTAAAAAAGTAACTCCATCAATTGATACAAATAATCCAAAATTTGAGTTAAATGGTGCTTTAATTGATATAAAAGAAAACAATATAAATTTTGCTTCAACTGATACAAGAAGATTAGCTATTGTTACTCTTGAAAATAGAAGTAATAAAGAGTTATCAATAATTATTCCAAAAAAAGCAATAGTAGAAATACAAAAACTTTTTTATGATAATTTAAAACTTTTTTATGATGAAACTAGTTTAATTATTATCTCAAAGCAGTACACATTTTTTACAAAACTTATAAATGGTAAATTTCCTGAATACTCTAGAATAATTCCAAAAAATATATTAAAAAATTTAATATTACCAAAAGCCAAAATGATAGAATCAATAAAGCAAATAACAACTATCTCATCTGATGTAAAAATGACTTTTTTAAATGATCTAATAACTTTTGAATCTCTTAGTGATGACAATATTGAAGCAAAAACAGAAATGAGTTTTTCAACTGGATTTTCATCACCATTTATAATTGCTATTAATAGTAAATATCTTTTAGATTTTTTAAATTCTATAAATAGCGTTGATTTTACAATTGGACTGAATGAGAGTAACTTACCATTTATTTTAAGTGATGATAATTTTAAAACAGTAGTAATGCCAATAGTAATTTAGTAATATTTTAACTCCTATTTATGGGGTTAATTCACTTTTATTTTTAACTTCAAATTAAATCACAAAACTTTCTTTTAGTAAATGTTAGATAAAATGCCCGATTAATGTTATATTTGGAGTGATAAATGGAACAAGGTTACGGTGCTAGTAATATTAAAGTTCTAAAAGGGTTAGAAGCAGTTCGTAAACGCCCTGGTATGTATATTGGTGATACAGGTCACAGAGGTCTTCATCATTTAGTTTATGAAGTTGTTGATAATTCTATTGATGAAGCTATGGCTGGTCATTGTAATACAATAACTGTTTTATTAACAAAAAATGGAACTTGTAAAGTTACAGATAATGGTCGTGGTATCCCAACAGATATGCATCCAACTGAAGGTATGAGTGCTGCAACTGTTGTTTTAACAGTTCTCCATGCTGGTGGAAAATTTGATAAAGATACTTATAAAGTCTCTGGTGGTCTTCATGGAGTTGGTGTTTCTGTTGTAAATGCACTCTCAAATAATCTTAAAATGACTATTCATAGAAATGGAGAGATTTTTGAGCAAGACTTTAAAAAAGGTATCCCTCAAGAAATCATAAAAGTTATAGGAACTACTAAAAAAACTGGTACGACTATTGAATTTGCACCAGATCCTAGTATTTTTACAGAAACAATAACTTTTGAGTATGAATATCTTTCAAAAAGATTTAAAGAATTAGCATATTTAAATCCATTTATTACAATTATTTTTAAAGATGAGAGAACAAATGTTTCTGAAACATACCATTTTGAAGGTGGTATAGCTCAATATGTTGCAGATATGAATAAAAAAGTTCAAGTTGCAGCCGTTTATTCATTTTCCTCAAAAATAGAAGATATAGAGTTTGATATTGCACTAATGTATAATGATTCATATGATGAAAAACTTGCATCATTTGTAAATAATATTCGTACTCCAAATGGAGGAACACATGAAGCTGGTTTTAGAGCAGGACTTACTCGTGTTATTTCAAATTATAATGCCCAAAATGGTGCAGCAAAAGAAAAAGATGTAAAATTCTCTGGTGAAGATACTAGTGAAGGTCTTATTGCTATTGTTTCAGCTCGTGTTCCTGAACCTCAATTTGAAGGACAAACAAAAGGTAAACTTGGAAATACTTATGTAAGACCACTAATTCAAAAAGCAACTTATGAACTTTTATCTAAATATTTTGAAGAAAATCCAATAGAAGCAAAAGCTATTGTCTCAAAAGCATTAATGGCAGCTCGTGGACGCGAAGCAGCTAAAAAGGCAAGAGAACTTACTCGTAGAAAAGATTCTATGAGTGTTGGAACACTTCCTGGAAAATTAGCTGATTGTCAGAGCAAAGATGCCTCTATTTGTGAACTTTATCTGGTAGAAGGTGATTCTGCTGGTGGTTCTGCTAAAATGGGTCGGGATCGTGTATTTCAAGCAATTTTGCCACTTAAAGGTAAGATTTTAAATGTTGAAAAAGCTAGACTTGACAAAATATTAAAATCAGAAGAAATTACGAATATGATTACTGCTATGGGTTGTGGTATTAGTGAGGATTATAATGAAGAAAAACTTCGTTATCATAAAATTATTATTATGACCGATGCTGATGTTGATGGTTCGCATATTCAGACATTGCTTTTAACATTTTTCTTTCGTCATTTTAGAAAAGTTGTTGAAAATGGTTACCTTTATTTAGCACAACCACCTCTTTATAGATATAAAAAAGGTAAAAAAGAGATCTATTTTAAAGATGATAGAGCAATGAATGATTATCTAATTGAAAATGGAATAGAGTCTTTAGAAATAGATGGAGTTGGAGAAAATGATCTTATATCTTATTTTAAAATGGTAGATCATTATAGAACTTCTCTTCAAGCACTTGAGAGAAGATATGCTCTTGTTGATTTAATTCGCTATTTTATAGAAAACCCTGATTTAGTTGGTTTAGATATGAATAGTATGTATGAAAAAATTGAAGAATTTTTGTTAAAAAATAGTAATAATATTTTAACAAAAAGTATAAATAGTGACTCTATTCATCTCTTTGTTCAAACAAAAGATGGAATGGAGGAGCTACTTATTAATGATGATTTATTTAGCGCACCACACTTTAACGAAGCAAATTTTGTATATAGAAAAATTCAAGAGTGGAATTTAGATTTTGGTGATGATATTATTAAGGTATTAGAAAATATTAATGAATATGCTAAAAAAGGTGCCTATATACAAAGATATAAAGGTCTTGGGGAAATGAATCCTGATCAACTTTGGGAAACAACAATGACACCAGAAAATCGAGTTTTACTTCAAGTACAAATAGAAGATGCTGAATCTGCATCAGACACATTTACACTATTTATGGGTGATGATGTTGAACCTCGCCGTGATTACATCGAAAAACATGCAAAGGATGTTAAACATTTAGATGTTTAACCATTAGTATGACCCTTCCACAAGTAAAAGAGAGAGAGTATCGTTTTAAACTAGCACTTAGAATGGTACTTCCAATCTTTACTCTTATTATTGCTTTTATCATTAATTTCTCAATTTCAGAAGATGAACAATTAACATATCTATTTTATATTGAATTAACACTAATTCTTTTTTTTAGTATTTATTTTATATTTTATTTAATTTATAACGGTTTTGATACAAAAATAACTGATAATGTATCAAAAGTATTTTCCAAAGAATATTTGTATAATTATTTGAAAAAAGAGATTAAAAGTGTTAATGAATACTCACTTTTACTTATTAGTATAGATAATATAAGTGAGATTAATAGTCGATATGGTATGAGTAGTGGTGATAAAATACTTTTTGAAGTTGTTATATGGATAGAAAAATATTTTAAAGAAAAAAATATAGATAATTTTCCAATAGGTCACATCAAGGCTGGTGATTTTGTATTAGGTTTAAAAGGAAAAAAAAGTGTTTATAAAGCAGTACTTGAGTTGTTTTGTTTAAAGAGCGAAGAACTAAAAATTGATAGTATTGAAGTACAAATATCCGGAGTTATTAATGACATTACCCTTTCAAAAGATGTTGATTATCTTATAGAGAATCTTTTTTATCTACAAAAAATAGATAAAAATATAACAAATGTGGAGGATGAGACAGATCCTAATGAGTTAGAATTTTTAGTGATTGATGCTATAAATAAAAAAAATATAGAAGTTATGCTGCAAGATGTTTTTAGTGGGAATGCCCAAACAATAAAAGAGTGTTTCATTAAGTTAAAAACAGTTGATGGCAAGTTGGTTTATCCAAAAACATATATGAAAATCTTAGATAAATTAAGAATTATGATTGAGTATGATTTGATGATTTTAGAAAAAGTTATAAGTTTGTGCACACAACAAACCGATGTAGTTTTTGCTCTGTCTATATCACCAACCTCAATTAGAAATTCACTTTTTATAGCAAAAATAAAAGAGCTTTTTTATAAAAATGATTCTCTTAAAAATAGAGTAATATTTATACTTAGCGAAAACGAATATTATCCATTTATAGAAAATTATAATAATATTTTGCAAACATTAAGAGCTTTTGGAATTATTATAACCATAGATAGGTTGGGTTCACTAAATAGCAGTTTTTTATATCTGCGTGATTTACATATTGATATAGTTAGATTTGATAGCTTTTATACAAAAGAGGCAAATCGGGCTAAATATAAAAATATAATAGATGGTTTTAATATAATGGCACACAATAAAGGTGTTAAAAGTTGGGTCAAAATGGTTGAAAATGAGAGTAGTTATGAAACCTTAAAAGAGCAAAATATTGATTATTTTCAAGGTAAATATTTGGCACCACTGGAAAAAATTTAAGAACAGGAATAAAAATGAAATATGGTGAAAAAATTGTTAATGAGTTTGATGTGGAAAAAGATTTGGAAATTTGGCCAAATCTGCATAAAAGAGATTATCTTATAAAAATGACACTTCCAGAATTCTCTTGTCTTTGCCCTAGAAGTGGTTATCCTGATTATGCAACGATATATCTTGAATACACACCAAATGAGTGGGTTGTTGAGTTAAAAGCTATCAAACTTTATATAAACTCTTTTAGAGATAGGCATGTTTCCCATGAGAATAGTGCAAATGAGATTTATGAAATTTTAGACAAAAAATTAAAGCCAAAGTATATGAAAGTTATAGCAGATTATAACCCAAGAGGCAATGTTCATACAGTTATAGAGATTGACAGCTCAAAGCTTTAGCTCCTTTGTAAAGCTATAGTTTTTTATAAAATTTTATAAAACCTTCTAACCAAGAGATGGCTTGCACACGGTCCATTATTTTACCACTTATCTGAGCCTCATAAGCACTACTAAGTATGATTGTAAATTCTGGTGATGGAATTATGCCAAATGTCAAGATATCTTTACCGCTTAAGAGCGGTGGGAGTTTTTTAGTTAGTATGTTTAACTCCCTTGCTCTTTTTTCTATAGCGTCCGCTATATCATAATCAAAAGAGTAATTTTTAGAAAAATATACGGCTCTGCTTAAAATCAAGAGTTCACTTATATTTACTTTTGTGGCAAGTTTATAGAGTGCATAGTCACTAAACTCCTTGGCGTAAATTTTTTCTATCTTGCCATGTAACTCTATAAGTACAAAAACTCTTTTTAGTAACTCTTTTTCATTTGTAAATTTCCACAAAAAATGTTCTGCTCGCTCTTTTGTAAAATCATAACACAAGCCAGCTAGCATCAAAACCAATTTTGTTTGATCTTGATTTGTTAGTTGTTTGGATATCTCATCAACTACTAAAAGATTGTCAGTAAATATATCACTTCCAAAACTTTTTAAAAGCTCAAATGCAATGGATGGTTTTTGGCAGATGAGCAAAATCTTTTTTATTTCTTCAAAAATTCTCTCTTTTGGCAACTCTTCAAGCACTCTATTTTTAACCATTTGCCTACATAGCAAGTAGAGTTCATTATCAATTTTAAAGTCATAAACAACACTAAACCTAACAGCTCTTAAAACTCTAAGTGGGTCCTCTATAAAAGTTTCTGGATTAACAGCTCTTAAAATTTTGTCGCTTAAATCTTGAGTTCCATTAAAAGGATCAACTATTTTTCTCTCAACTACATTATATCCAATCGTGTTTATTGTAAAATCTCTTCTTGAAGCAGCGGTTTTAAAATCAAGATTTGAGTCTATTTTTATGCTGAATCCTCGATGCCCAGAGGTTGTTTTGTTATCTATTCTTGGAAGTGTAAAGTCAAGTTCATAGCCCATATAGCTTAGCTTGCAGACTCCAAAACTCTTTCCAACACTATTAACCGAGCCAAACTCTTTTAGAATATTTTCTAGCTCCGCCAGAGACGAAATCCCATATAGCTCAATATCTATATCATTTACAGTAATATTCAAAATAGAGTCTCTTATAAACCCGCCAACAATTATAGGCTTTATGCCATAAGAAATAAGTTTAGAGAAAATAGGCTCTAATTTTTTAGGGTATGTAATCATTTCATAAGTATAACACTGCTTTAACTCATATATAACAATTACTTGGGTATAATCGCGAAAAATTTTCCCACCTTAAGGAAACCTAATGCAAAAGATTAGAAACATTGCCGTTATCGCTCACGTTGACCACGGTAAAACAACACTAGTAGATGGTCTGTTAACACAGTCAGGAACATTTGGTGCTCATGAGCAGCACGCAGAAAGAGCTATGGACAGCAATGCACTAGAGAAAGAAAGAGGAATCACGATTCTTTCTAAAAATACAGCTATTCGTTATAAAGATTTTAAAATCAACATTATCGACACTCCAGGTCACGCGGATTTCGGTGGAGAAGTTGAGCGCGTTTTAAAGATGGTAGATGGTGTTTTAGTTCTTGTTGATGCTTATGAAGGTGTTATGCCTCAAACTAAGTTTGTTGTTAAAAAAATGTTAGCACTTGGTAAAAAACCAATTGTTGTTATTAACAAAATCGATAAACCTTCAGCTGAGCCAGATCGTGTTGTAGATGAGATGTTTGACCTTTTTGCAGCGATGGGCGCAACTGATGACCAGCAAGATTTCCCAGTTATATACGCTGCAGCAAGAGATGGTATAGCTAAGCTTGATATGAGTGAAGAGGGTGGTGACTTTCAATGTATTTTTGAAACTATTATAAATCATATTCCTGAGCCAGAAGGCGATAGAGAAAACCCAACTCAAGCTCAAGTATTTACACTTGATTATGATAACTATGTTGGTAAAATCGGTATCTCTCGTATCTTTAATGGTGTAATTAAAAAAGGCGATAACATTATGCTTGCAAAAGCTGATGGCGAACTTGTTAAAGGTAAAATCTCTAAATTAATCGGTTTCCACGGACTTAACCGTATGGAAATCAATGAAGCTGAAGCTGGCGATATTGTTGCTTTTGCTGGGTTAGAGACCGTTGATGTTGGAGATACTGTTTGTGATCCAGCTAGACCTATGCCACTTGATCCACTTCACATCGAAGAGCCAACTTTAACGGTTGTATTTTCCGTAAATGACTCTCCACTTGCCGGTCAAGAGGGTAAACATGTTACTTCAAATAAACTAAAAGATAGACTTGAATCTGAGATGCAAACGAATGTTGCAATGAAGTTAGAAGTTGTTGGTGAGGGTAAATTTAAAGTTTCAGGTCGTGGGGAGTTACAAATCACTATTCTTGCTGAAAATATGCGTCGTGAGAATTTTGAATTTGGTGTAAGCCGTCCAGAGGTTATTGTTAAAGTTATCGAAGGTGTTAAATGTGAACCATTTGAACATCTTGTTATCGATGTCCCTGAAGAGTTGAGCGGTAGTGTTATTGAGCGCCTTGGAAAAAGAAAAGCTGAGATGAAATCTATGCTTCCAATGGGTCAAGGTTTCCAGAGAATCGAGTTTGAGATTCCTGCTCGTGCACTAATTGGATTCCGTGGACAGTTCCTAACAGATACTAAAGGTGAGGGAATCATGAATCACTCATTCTTGGAATTCCGCCCGTACAGTGGAACAGTTGAGTCAAGAAGTTATGGCGCGCTTATTTCAATGGAGAATGGTGAAACACTTGCTTATTCACTATTTAATATTCAAGATCGCGGCGTTCTTTTTGTAGGACCGCAAACTAAAGTTTATGAGGGTATGATTGTTGGTGAACACTCTCGCTCAAATGACTTAGTTGTAAATCCTATAAAAGGTAAGGCTCAATCGAATGTTCGTTCAAGCGGCGCAGATGAAGCTATCAAGCTTATCCCACCTCGTGATATGTCACTAGAGCGTGCTTTAGAGTGGATTGAAGATGATGAACTTTTAGAAATTACTCCTATTAGTATTCGTATTCGTAAAAAATACCTAACAGAGAGCGAAAGAAAAAGAAACGATCGTAAATAATTTCTTTAATATCCTCTAGTCAAAAGGGATTTCCTTTTGACTGTCTATCTCCCAGCTTATTTTAAAATCTTTTTGTATAACTATGACAGTAGGGCTTAGAACCTTTTTTGTTGTAATAGTTTTGATGATAATCTTCAGCCGCAAAAAACTCTTTTTTATCCAGTATCTTTGTAACTACGGCATATTTTTTTGCCTTAAGAAGTGATATGAGTTCCAAGATAATTTCTCTTTCTTCTTTCGATGACACAAAAACAGCACTTAGATACTGCTCTCCAATATCTGGACCTTGTCCATTTGCTTGGGTTGGGTCATGAATCTCAAAGAATGCTTTTGCTAACTCTTTATATGAGATTTTAGTATTGTCATAAATAACTTCGACAGCTTCAAGGTGCCCTGTTTTTTTATAAATAACATCTTCATAAGATGGATTTTTTAGCTCTCCACCCATAAAACCACTTGTTACCTCTTTTACGCCTGGGAGTTTCTCTAGGTAATACTCAACTCCCCAAAAACAACCTCCGGCAAAATAGGCTTTTGAGAGTTTTGCTTTCACTATAAACTCCAGAGAAATAGAGTTTACGCAGTGCCTCTCGTTTTTTGGTGTGTAACCTTCCCCACTAAAAATATGACCCATATGAGCACCACAATTTGCACAAACTATCTCTGTCCGTCTGCCATCTACATCAGGAATCGATTTAATTGCTCCTTTTATGGCGTCATCAAAACTAGGCCATCCACAGTGTGAGCTAAATTTATCTTTTGAAGTATAAAGTGGTGCTTTACAGAGCTTGCATCTATAAACTCCATCTCTGCTCTCTTCTGTATACTCGCCAACAAAGGCTCTTTGAGTGCCTTTGTTTATAAGAACATGCTTTTCATCTTGAGTAAGTTTTTCTATATTGGCGTTCCATTTTACTAAATCCATATTTTGCCCCTATTTTTTGTTTAATTATAAAATATTTTTTTATTTAGATGATAGATTTTTTAGCCTAGACATTTTTATAAAGTTACTATAAAGGAGCTCAAAAAGCTCGGTATAATTACGGATTAAAATGTTTGAGGTATTTGCATGAAAAGAAAAAAAATATACAACCCCGACTCTAAAGAGAGTGTTAATGATAGAAAAATATTTGGTGGGGATCCAACTGGTATTTTTGAGTTAAATAATATCAAATATCAGTGGGCTTACAATCTTTGGGAAATGATGCTAAATAACACTTGGTTCCCAAAAGAGGTTGATATGACTCGCGATGTAAATGACTATAAAAATCTTACAGAAGCCGAAAAAACTGCCTATGACAAGGCTCTCTCACAGCTTATCTTTATGGATTCGCTCCAAACAAATAATCTAATTGACAATATTAATCCTTATGTTACATCTCCAGAGATAAACCTTATTTTAGTTCGTCAATCATTTGAAGAGGCGCTTCACTCCCAAAGTTATGCCGTTATGGTAGATAGCATCTCAACAAATTCAGCAGAGATTTATGATCTTTGGCGTCGTGACATGATGTTAAAGACAAAAAATGATTCAATCGCAAAAGTTTATGAAGAGCTCTCAGAAAACCCGACAGAACACAATTTCGTAAAAGCGTGTTTTGCAAATCAGATACTAGAGGGAATTTACTTTTATAGTGGATTTGCATATATCTACACGCTTGCCAGAAGTGGAAAGATGCTTGGTTCTGCTCAGATGATTAGATTTATCCAAAGAGATGAAGTAACTCACTTGGTGCTATTTCAAAACCTTATCAACACTCTAAGAAAAGAGAGAGCCGATCTCTTTACTGATAGACTAATTGTAGAAGTTATAGAGATGTTTAAAGAGGCAGTTGAGCTTGAGGTTGCTTGGGGTAAATATATAACTGCAGGACAGATTCTGGGTCTAACAGACACCATCATAGAGCAATATATTCATTATTTGGCGGATGATAGGCTCTCATCCGTTGGATTTGAAAAACTTTATAATGTCACAAACCCTATAAAGTGGGTGGATGATTTCTCTAAATTTAATGATCAAAAAACTAACTTCTTTGAGGGAACAGTTGCTAACTACTCAAAAGGTAGTCTTACATTTGATGATGACTTCTAAAAATAGTGAGCATAAGTTATGCTCACTCCTCTTTAAAACAACCTCAGATTATAATGCCAATCTACAAACTCTCTTAGGTCTGATAAACGAGTCTCAAGAGAACTCGATAATTGTAGCACCCGAGGTGTGTCTTACTGGGTATGATTATGATAATTTTGAAGAGGTTTTGGAGTTCGCACATATTGCAAATAAAGAGATAAAAAAAGCTTCATACAACAAAATAATCATCCTCACTATAATTGAGAAAAAAGATGGTGAGGTTTTTAACTTTGCTAAGATATTTTTCAATGGTGAGATAGTTTATGAGAGAGGAAAAGCAAAACTATTTCGCTTTGGCAATGAGCATAAATATATGTCCGAGGATAGTCATGAGAGTGTTGAAATCATAGAAGTTGATGGGATAAAGATAGGCGTTCTTATCTGTTTTGAGCTTCGCTTTAAAGATTTATGGCAAAAATTAGAAGGGTGTGATGTGATAGCGGTTCCCTCATGGTGGGGAGTTTTAAGAACGCAAAATTATGTAATCTTAACAACGGCTCTTGCCATTATGAATCAGTGTTTTGTAATTGCAAGTGATTCATTAAATGAAGAGTGTACAAAGATGAGTGGCATCGTAAAACCAAGCGGTGAGAGTGTGAGAAACGAGGATATGGAATTTTTAGAAATAGCGTATGATAAAAAAGAGATAATTGCCATGAGACGATATATGGATGTTGGCATTGGATAGGATAACGGCCACAAAAACCGCAAAATTGGCAGAAGAGTGCGGCAAAATATTTAAACTGCAGAGTGAAGTAAAAGATGCGATTGCCAATACAAATAGAGAGGTTTTTGTGCCTGCTGGTTTTAGACACAATGCATACAAACTAGATGCCCTACCAATGGGCTCGGCGCAGTGGATAAGCTCTCCTTTGACGGTTGCCAAAATGACACAATATTTGGAATCAAAAGGTGCGGATAGAGTTTTGGAGATTGGTTGTGGAAGTGGTTATCAAGCCGCTGTACTCTCACATCTGTTTCGTGGTGTCTTTACTATTGAGAGGATTGAGTCTTTGATGCTTGAGGCAAAAGCAAGGTTTAGACAGCTTGGCATAAATAATATCCATACAAGAACAGACGATGGGCAAAATGGGTGGGTTCAGTACGCTCCCTATGATAGAATCATTTTCTCTGCAACAGCGCAAAAAATACCACAAAAACTCTTTGACCAACTAAGTGAAAATGGCATTTTGCTGGCTCCGATGCAAAAAGGTTTAAAACAAGTTATTACCCGCTTTAAAAAAGTTGGAGGCGTTTTGCAAAGGGAGGAGCTAGAGGAGTGTGACTTCGTTCCTATTTTGGATGGTGTTCAGAAGTAAATTATAAGGGTAGACTGCTATAAGATTTGTCATACTCTTCAACCCTATTGCGTCCATTTTCTTTTGCCTTATAGAGTGCAGTATCGGCTCGTGCAAAAGCAGTATCAGAGTTAATATCATCGTGCATTATGGTTGTAAGACCTATGCTGACGGTAAAATTTATATTTTTGTTGTCAATATTTATTGTTTTGTTGCAAACTTCTTCTCTGATTCTATTTGCTAAAATTGTCGCATGTTTTGCATCTGTATTTGGCAAAATCATGGCGAATTCTTCCCCGCCTATTCTTCCTACAATATCTGTTTTGCGCAGGTCTTTTTTTAAAATGTTAGCAAACTCTTTTAGTACAACATCACCTGTTAAATGCCCAAGTGTATCATTTACATGTTTGAACTTATCTAAGTCAAATATGAGCAAAGAAGTCCTAGTTGTTTTATCCCGTTTCATTTTAGACACCTCTTCTTCTAGACGACTTGTAAAATATCTTCTATTGTAAAGCTCTGTCAGAAAGTCCGTTGTTGCCTGTTTTTCAAGTTTTTCTTGCATCTCTTTCTGAATTGTAATATCTAATATGCTCCAAATCATAGTGGTTGAATCTTTTGCCAACTCTATTTGAGAACCAATAAATTTACACCAAATTAGTTTGCCATCTTTTCTTTTTAGCTGATGTTCCATATTTATATAAGAACTTTTGTCAGTCTTTGAAATTTTATCTCTTGCCGTTTGGTAGGAGAGCTCGTCTAGGTAGTAGATTATTGCATTTTGTCCTACAAGTTCAGATTTTGAAAAACCTATTATTTCACAGAATCGTTTATTGACCATTAAAATTTGACAACTGTTATCTATAAGCAGTGTTCCCGATCCGTTATTTTCAAAAATCATTTCAAATTTTTGTTTTTCTAGGGAGAACTCATTGACAACAAATTGTCTTTCTAAAAATGATCCCGCCCACCTAGAGAGAAGTTTCATAAATTCGTCATCTATTTTGTCATATTCCAAGTGCCTTGCTTGCGCTGAAGAAAAATTTATAGTACCGTATACCTTAGAATTTACTCTAATGGGTGCACCGATATAAGATACAAGATTAAAATCTCTATGGCATGGATGACCAACATATTTTGATTTTGTAACATCGGTAATTGCTAAAACATCATCTATTTCTATGGTGGTTTTACAATATGTTGAACCAAGTACAAACAGCTGTCCATCAAATAGTGTTTCTGTGGGTGATGATTGGACATCTACCGTATAATCTTCCCCTACGATATGACTGACAATTCCAAACTCTAAGCCAAAATATTTCTTCCCAATTTCCAAAGCTTTTCTAAGAGTCTCTTTGGGGTTTATATCTGATATTGCTGCAATTTCGTTAAGTTCATGAAGTGCACTATTCTGGCGTTTAATTATTTGTAGTTTATTGGGCAACACACATCCTTCATTTACTGTTATATTGTTAGGATAGCAATATTTATCTTCTGCCTTTATAAAAATCAGTAAGGTTTGGTTCTTTTATTTACATTTAGAAGCAAGAGTACACCTTTTACTTTTTGATTAAAGTTTATGAATTTGTTTTGAAGTCCGCAGGTAGCTTAAAAGATTTCTATTGTAAAATAACATTGACTAATCTTGGAATTTTTAGGAGTCCATTATGTATGGTATCGAGTACTCTAAGCCCGAAGTAATTTTAATGCAACAAAGTGGTATTGGTGTGGCTGAGGTCGCGGCTAGAACCTGCTACGACTCGTTTGCTAATAGCGAAAATGAGGCTATTAAGTGTATTCAAAAGAGTATGCCAGATAATTCTGCGTGCCATGAGATAAATAATATAGATGAATCCTCACTTTTAGAGGATTTGGCTTGGACACATTTTCATCACTCTATTTTGGAGCATGCAACTCTTAGCTTTTTAATTCGTGGAACTTCAAGAGGTGTGTTACAAGAGCACGCCAGACACCGCATACAGGCCATCTCTGTGCGAAGTACTCGTTATACTATGAGCTCACTTATAAATGCTTTTGTTGCTTCTGGAGCAACTGGTAACAAAGAGTTTTTTGTAAATAAAGTCTTAGGGTTTGATATGCTGGTGACCACTGATGAGGAGTATAACAAGATAGAGCTAGGTGCGATTTACGATAAGCTTGCCTATCAATCAAAAATTATTGATGATTTCTATGAGATTGCAGTTGCAAAAAGTTCTTTGATATTTTTAGATGAGTATATTAACGACGAAGAGGGGCTATTTTTAGCGCTTGAGTCTGGTAAGAAAAAGCGGAATGTCGGCGATGCCTTTAAGCACATAGTAACCGATAATTGGAAAGTTGATATGGTCGTAACATTTAATCTTAGAAGCTTAAAGAACTACTTCACACTAAGATACAATGGGGCTGCATTTTTTCAAATCAGATGGTTAGCCGAAGAGATGATGAGAGTTACTCCAAAAAAATATTTAGATTTGATTATAAAACAAAGGTAGGCAAATATGTCAAAGTATCTCTTGGTAGCTATTTTTTTATTTAGTGGATGTTCGCAGTTTGAGTTTAATGTTGGAATGTGTGATAGAGATTTCACAGACCAGCAGTCAATTCCTCAAGAGTGCAGAAACTATAAAGAAGCAGAGGCGCAAAAAGCGTTTGATAAAGTTAAAGACAAAACTAAAGTTAGTGATCAAGAGCTTTTAAAAGTAAAAAAAGAGAATGAATAGGAGATTTAAATGAATACAGAAAAAGAGTTAATGGCAAGAAGTGGTGGGATTTGTGAGCTTTGTGGCTCTAGTGAAGGACTTAGTGTTTTTGAGGTTGAACCGTCAGAAGAAGGCGTTCTTGTCTGCTGTGTATGTAAAGGCCAAATTGAAAATTTAGACAGTATGGATGAAAACCATTTTAATTGTCTAAACGATAGTATGTGGAGTGAAATCCCTGCTGTTAAGGTTCTTTCATATAGACTTTTAAACATTTTAGGTCGCCAAGATTTATCAGAGATGATTTACCTTGAAGATAGCGAGAAAATCTGGGCAGACGCCTTGGTGAACAGTAGTTCATCTAGCGCAACAGTAAGAGATTCCAATGGTGTTTTACTTAGTGCTGGCGATAGCGTTGTTATTATCAAAGACCTAGAAGTAAAAGGCGCTGGTTTTACTGCAAAAAGAGGCACAATCGTTAAAAATATCTCTATACCATCAGATGTTGATGGTCATATAGAGGGTCGCGTAAATGGAACAAAAATCTACTTAAAAACAGAATTTCTTAAAAAAGCATAGGCAAAATATGAATCCATCTGATAGATTTCATAAAATAGATGCAGATTTTAGAAATCCTTATGCAAGAGATAGAGACAGGATTATTCACTCTGGAAGTTTTAGAAAACTTGAGTATAAGACGCAGGTTTTTTTAAATCAAGAGGGTGATTTTTTCCGCACTCGTCTTACTCACTCTATAGAGGTCTCTCAAATCGCACGCTCCATTACCTCGCATCTAGGACTTAATGAATCTTTAGCGGAGGCTATCGCACTGGCTCATGATCTAGGACATACACCTTTTGGTCATATTGGCGGAGATGCGCTTGATGAGTGTCTAAAACATGATGGGCATACAAATGGCTTTGAGCATAATTTCCAGAGTTTTAGAGTTGTCTCATCCATCGAGAAGAGATACAAAAACTTTAGTGGATTAAACCTTACATTTGCAACGCTTGAGGGGATTTTAAAACACTCATATCCATACAAAAAAAGCTTTTTACCGCCTATCATTGATGAGCAGTTTAATTTTGGGACTCATCCCTCCATTGAGGCGATGGTTGTTGACCGTGCTGATGAGATTGCTTACATGAGCCATGATATTGATGATGGCATAAATTCTGGGCTTATTAGTTTTGATGATCTACGAGAGAGTGAGTTGATTCAAGAGATTTTAGAGAAGGTAAAAAACGAGGAAATATCTGAAAATGAAGATGAGATGTTTCGTTATCGCTTTAGCTCGCATCTCATAAATCATCTAATCTACTCTCTTTTGGAGCATTCAAGTGATAAAGTTGACAACAGCAGGATTTTTAGTGCTTGCATTGACAGCAAAAGTGAACTCCCTATAGGTTTTGATGATGTGTTAGAGACAAAAATAAAAAAGTTGAAGAAAATACTATATATAAAACTTTATCAGCATAAAAAGATTGTTATAAAGATGTATGCTGGTAAACAGTCTATTAAGGGGATATATAAAGGGCTAATAGAGGAAGAGAAGATGCTTCCGAAGTTTTACTATGAACAGTTGGGTAGTAGAGAAAAACATAGGATAATAGCTGATTATATAGCTTCTATGAGTGATAGATATGCATTTAGTTTTCATAATGAAATGTACGGTAGATAAATAATTAGAAGCAAGGAAAAGATGATATAACCAAAAGGCTATATCATTTGTTACTAGAGGCGAGACTCATAGCGTCTCATCATATAAAGACGCTTAAGCATTTTTTTGCGAGAAGCAATTTTGAATTTTTTGCGTTTGTCTGTTTCAGTTTCGTGATAACGACGAGCACGAGCTTCAGTAACTGTTAGGTTACGGTCAGTCTGCTTTTTGAAACGACGGTATGATGCTTCAAAATTGTCATCACTGCGTAGTATAATACCAGGCATAATAAATCACCCACTTTCTTTTATAAATAAGCCGAAATCATATCATAACTAGCTTAAGTTGACTAATTTATGCTCTTTTTTATAATAAACATAAAAAAATTGTGTAAAATTGACTTATATCAATAATTATTATTCTAAATCGGATAAAATTCCTCTGATTTAAAAATATAGAGCGTAATGCGTTCTTACCAAAGGAAACAAAATGAAAAAGATCATTTTAATGGCTATGTTAACAATAGGTGCTCTTCAAGCTGATAATACTGTTCACTACGATGTAAGAGATGCTCAGAGTCCAATTAGTAAACCTAACCACCCAAGCACAGATTTATATTAATCATAAAGTTTTCTTTCTCCTTCTAAAACTTTATAGCGGGCTTTTGCCCGTTGTGCTATAACTAAAACTCCCCTTAACTAACAATTTAGTATAATCCACTATGATTACCCAAGACTCCATAGAAGCCCTAAGAGCACGCCTTGATATTGTTGATGTTGTTGGTTCCTATATTGAGCTTAGAAAAGCTGGAGTAAATTATAAGGCAAACTGTCCATTTCATAGTGAAAAAACTCCCTCATTTGTAGTTAGTCCATCCAAGCAAATATACCACTGTTTTAGTTGTGGTGCCGGTGGTGATAGCGTAAAATTTGTGATGGAGTATGAAAAGCTAAACTACCCTGAAGCACTTGAAAAACTAGCACTAACAAACAACTTTTCGCTCGGTTATACCGAGAACAAACAAAATAAACCAGCTTCCAAACTTATGCAAAAGCTCAACGATTGGTACAAAAACCAACTAACAACAAAACAAACAGCACTAGCATATTTAAAAGAGCGAGGAGTTTATGAGAGCGCATTGGAGAAATTTGGTATAGGTTATGCACCAGATACAAACGCGACAATAGATTTCATAAAAAATGGTCTTTTTAATATGAACGAAGCCATAGAAATGGGTGTTATTGGATATGATAATGGAAGATATTTTGCAAGATTTATAGAGCGAATAACTTTTCCGATCCACTCTGCAAATGGAGTGATTGTCGGTTTTGGCGGAAGAACCATAACTGGGCATCAAGCAAAGTATGTAAACTCTCCAGAGACTCCATTTTTTAACAAATCTCGCCTTCTTTACGCCTACCATCATGCCAAGCAGAGTATCCATAAAACAAAAGAGATAATCATAACAGAGGGTTATCTGGATGTTGTCATGCTTCATCAAGCAGGTTTTACTAATGCTGTTGCAACCCTAGGAACGGCTTTAACGCTAGAGCATCTGCCACTTCTTAGAAAAGGAGAGCCAAAAATTATCATGGCTTATGATGGTGACAATGCGGGACGAGCGGCAGCCCTAAAGGCATCAAGGCTTCTAAGTGTTAGTGGGTTTAGTGGCGGAGTTGTGATTTTTAAAGGTGGTAAAGACCCAGCGGATATGGTAAATGCTAACGCTGTTGAGGAGCTAGCATCTATGTTTAGGACTCCTCTTCCGTTTATAGAGTTTGTTATAGATGAGACTCTCTCGCTTTATGATTTAAGAGATCCAAAGGCAAAAGAGGGTGCTATGCACGAAGCAGTTGGTTATCTTAAAACTCTCTCGCCACTTTTAGCAGAGGAGTATAAATCATATCTCGCATCAAGGCTAGGCGTTAGCCAATCGTTCATTCGAGTGGGCGTTCAAACAAACACTAACCAAAACAAACCAATAACACAAAATAGCCGTTATAGAGATATGTGGGAGCTAACACTAATTAAAACTGTTTTAGAAAAACCGCAGTTTATTGATTGGATTTTGGATGTTTTGGATCCATCACTTTTACAATTTCACTCATCTGAATTTTTACTTGCACTTCAAGGTGAATATAATGAACCAAGTCTTATGGCTATTTTGGTAGATGAGCAGATAAGGGCATTAGAAGACGAAGAGGCACTAAAGAATGAGTTAATTACTTTTTTGGTGAAGTACTACGAAAGAGAGTTAAAAAAGATAAATAGTCACTCAGCAATCTCATTTGAAGAGAAAGCTTTTCATATTCGTAAGTATCGTGGGAAGATTTTAAGACTAAAACAGGGTGAACTGGTAGCTTTTAAGAGCTAGATTTATCTTCTTTTGGTTTTAGCGCTTTGATATTTATTTTTCTTCCAACTTTTTGCACGGTCTCTGGTGCTTCTTTGGCGCTTCCATCATAGCGATGATTTCTATCTTTACTCTTTCCTGAAAATATAGCTTTACCATTTTCATCTTTACCTAAAAATTTATTTTGTGGTCTATTTTTATCATCCCATTTTTTTGGTTTATTATCTGAAAAAGTACCTTGCTTTGCCTTGTCATAAGGTTTTTTATCGGATTTGAAATCATCTCTTTTTGTTTTGCCATAAGGCTTCTTTTCAGAATTAAAGTCAGCCTTTTTTGCTTTGTCGTAAGGCTTTTTTTCTGATGTTGAATCATCCCTCTTTGCCCTATCGTAAGGTTTTTTCTCAGATTTAAAACCATCTCTTTTTGGCTTATCATATTTTGGTTTTTCACCAGATGAAGCGTTAAATGCATACTCTTTTTTCGGCTTTTTGCTCTCTTGGATAACTTTAAATTTCTCTATATTCTGATACTCAAAACCAGTAATAATCTCTTGTTTGATGGCTCTTCCAAGAAGCGTCTCTATTGGGTACAGCTCTTTTTGCTCACTTGAATCTAGCAAGACAAGTGCCGTCTGAGTTGCCTTTGCCAATCTCGCCATATAGATAATTGCTCTATCTGGTAAGTCATAACTGATAAGAAGTTCGCTGATTAAATCGTTTGATTTTATAAGTTCATTGTCATCTACAACAGTGATATTCTCTTCATAAATGGCACCCTTTAACAGCTCAAGACTATTTGCTGTAACAATTGTGATCTTTGTTTTACTATTTTTTGCAATAAGCAGGTTAAGTAGTTCTAGTTTTTTTTCGTTTGGGCAAGGATGAACACGATGATTGTTGTGTTTTATGTTGATTTGAGTAGTTGACATGTGAAAATCCTAGTGAAGTGATATGGTCGATCTCTCAAAAAAAGAAGTCTAGGAATTGTATCTTATATCTAATAAATTATGCTACCATAGGCAAAAAATTAGGATAAACATTGTCATTTACCACATTAGGACTATCGGAACCACTACTAAAAGCTATTAAAGACCAAGGTTACACAGAACCAACGCCTATACAGCAACAAGCTATACCAGTTATATTAAGCAAAAGAGATATTTTAGCAGGTGCTCAAACAGGAACTGGAAAAACAGCAGGTTTTACTCTACCACTGTTAGAGTTGCTCACAAAAGTTAAGCCAACTAGAAATAAGTACGCAGTAAAAGCTCTTATTCTCACACCTACAAGAGAGCTAGCTGCACAGGTTGGCGAGAGTGTTGATACATACGGAAAATATCTTCCGTATAAATCAGCGGTTATTTTTGGTGGAGTAAAGATAAACCCACAAATAGCGCAACTTCGCAAAGGTGTGGACATAGTTATTGCTACTCCTGGGCGACTTTTGGATCTTATATCTCAAGATTGTATTGATTTGAAGGAAGTTAAATTTCTTGTTCTTGATGAAGCGGACAGAATGCTCGATATGGGTTTTATAAATGACATCAAAAAAGTGCTTGTACTTCTGCCAAAAGATAGACAAAATCTACTCTTTTCAGCAACATACTCTGATGAGATTAAAAGGCTCTCGGAAACTCTTTTAAACTCCCCAGTTCTCATAGAGGTCGCTCGTCGCAATACTGCATCAGAGAGTGTTAAGCAAGCCGTTTATCCAGTTGACTGCACTCGTAAAAAAGAGTTGTTATTGCATCTTATTGTGGATGGAAAGTGGAAGCAAGTTCTTGTTTTTACAAGAACAAAACATGGAGCAAATCGTTTAAGTGCACAGCTTGAAAAAGATGGTATAACATCTGTTGCAATCCATGGAAACAAGAGTCAAAATGCTAGAACGAAGGCATTGGCAGACTTTAAAGCCGGGGAAGTTAGAGTCTTAGTTGCTACAGACATCGCAGCAAGGGGGATAGATATAGACCAGCTTCCTCATGTTGTAAATTTTGAACTGCCAAATGTTCCAGAGGATTATGTTCATAGAATAGGGCGAACTGGGCGAGCTGGTAATGAAGGCGAGGCAATTTCGCTTGTTTGTGTGGATGAACATGAGTACCTTGCAAATATTGAAAAATTGATAAAAAAAGATATACCAAAAGTATGGTTAAAAGCGTTTAAGCCAGACCCAGCCATAAAAGCAGAGCCGATAAATCAAGGTGGAAATAGGGGAGGCAATAGAGGTGGAAATAGAAGCTCAAGACCTAGAAACTCTTCACCACAAAGCTCATCAAAAGATAGTTCTAAACGAAGATAAAACAACTTTTTTATATAATTTGCAAACTAGATAGAGGAAAAAACATGAAAGCAATCGCACTTTTTAGCGGTGGATTAGACTCGACTTTGGCAATAAAACTTATCATAGATCAGGGTATAGAAGTTCTAGCAGTAAACATAAACACTGGTTTTGGAAGTACAAAAGATAGGCTAGAGCATATGCAAAATATGTGTAAGCAAGTGGGTGCAGAGCTAAAAATCATAGATATAGAGAGTGAGTTTTTGCAAGATGTTCTCTTTGACCCAAAGCATGGATATGGTAAAAACTTTAACCCTTGTATAGATTGTCATGCAAAGATGTTTTCAGTTGCAAAAAGAGTTATGGAGGCGGAGGGAGCATCGTTTCTTATAAGTGGTGAAGTTTTAGGGCAGAGACCGATGAGTCAAAACAAAGACTCTCTTCAACTTGTACTAAACGAGAGTAACTGTGATGGTCTGCTTCTTCGTCCACTCTCAGCTAAAGCATTGGCTCCAACAATTGCGGAGTTAAATGGATGGGTAGATAGAGAAAAATTGGAAGAGATTGTCGGAAGAAGCAGAGATAGACAGCTTGAGCTTGTAAAAGAGATAGGACTTGACAATTTTGAGAGCCCTGGCGGTGGTTGTCTTTTAACTGATGCAAATTTTGCCAAAAAAATGTACGACTTTATAAAATATGATAAGTTTGAAGTCTCAGACATTCCACTTATGAAATTCGGTCGCCATCTAAGACTCTCTGATGGTGCAAAACTTGTGGTTGGTCGAAATCAAGATGAGAATGTTCATCTTCAAAATATAAAGAGTGAAAAATATGTTCATATCAAAACTATTGGGATTCCGGCTCCACATGCAATACTTAGTAAAAATGCAAGCAGTGCAGATAAAGAGTTAGCGATGAAGATAGTGCTTACTTACTGTAAAGCAAAAGAGGATGTTGTTTATACGCTATCTTGTGATAGTAGCGAGTTTAAGAGCTCGCCATTTGCTTCAAGGGGTGAGGTTCAGCCATACACAATAATGTGATGGCTATGCACTCCACTTATCTCATAAATATTGAAAATCTCATATTTCCACACGAAACTTCACTGTAGTTTTTGTTAGATGTACTGCAGTAATCCTCGTAAGATGTATTAAATCCTGAATAAAATGGTGCCTCAGTAGAAGCTATACAAACTTTTCCATACTTTCCGTTATAAAAATTATCCGTACATCTGCTTGAGAATTGCTCAAAACCATAATACACTTTTCTGTTTCTGTAGCTTTTGTTCGTGTAAGCATCTATCGCCTCAACTGTACTCTCGCCTCTGTTATATGCCATTGGGTGTTGAACTTTCCACTCTGCTGGCGTGCTGAAATAGTATGGGCTTATCTGTCTGCCGTTATTGTCAAAAGAGATCATAGTTTGAGATGATTGTTCAGTGAAACTGTACGAGACATCATAATCATATTGAGGTTGATTGTAATTTTTATCAGTTGCTTGCCAAACTCTAGTCCATCCGCCACCAGCGATTGACATTTCACAATATACTTTATTGTCTGTGTTGTCAATGATAATATCAAAGTACCCACTTTTTGACTCAGGAAAGGACTCTTTGATCTCCGCACAAGAGCTATAGCCACTTTTTACGACAGCCGTATCACGACTGAATTTCTTTTTTGATACTGGCTTTTCTTCTTGCTCAATGTATACTGGCCTATCAACTATCTTTTCTTTAACTATAACTTTTTCTACTACTACAGGCTTTTCAACAAATATAATAACCGGTTTCTCGACTATCTTCTCCTCAACTTTTGGGCAATCTCCATATTCACAATCTAGCCCTTTGAGAGCCTCTTTTGAAGCAGCATTCGCGCGACTATAATCAGAAGCACCAACCAAAATATACAACGACATTACCAAAGTAACAATCTTTATCATCTAATTTCCTTAAAATAAATTACACTATATTATAGCTCAAATTATTAGTTGCTTGTTCTTTGTAACAGAACCATAAAAACAATAAATATGAACGAATATTAACTCTCTAAAACCTGTTCAAATATATTTTTTGCTGTTTTCCAGCGGTTCTCTTTTGCATTCATCATTACAATAACACAATCTTTTTTACCTTTTTTCGCTCGTGCTATCAAACAAGGTCCAGCCTTTGAAGTGTAGCCTGTTTTGATTCCTACCGCATACTCATAACTGCTTAAGAGATGGTTGTGAGTGTTTGCATGAAATGGTCTATGTTTGCTGTCAAGTGAAGCGTATTTATGACTATTTAGTGAGCTAACGCTGTTAAATTTCTCATTTTTTATAGCATACTCTGCCATTTTTAATAAATCTTGTGGAGTGGAGTAGTGTTCTTTGTTGTCAAATCCGCAAGCGTTTGTAAAGTGTGTGTTTTTCATGCCTATTTTTTTAACTTTTTTATTCATCATCTCTACAAACTTAGCCTCAGTTCCACCAATGGCAATAGCAATTGATTTTGCTGCGTCATTATCAGACTCTATCATTGCGGCTTTTAACAAATCTTCCATCAAAATAACATCACCGACTCTGTATCCGGCTCTTGTTGGCTCAACTCTTGTCATTTCTCTTGTGATTTTCACCTCTCTGCCAAGGCTTTTTTTCTCGATGGCTAAAAGAGCTGTTATGATTTTAGTAAGGCTAGCAGGAGCTACTCTCTTTGTGGCTTCTTTTGAGTATAGTAATTTATGAGTGTTCATATCTTTAATGAGCAGTGCTTTTACTTCAAATTTATTGCACTCTTCCTTGTTTATATCAGCAAATAGGCTAATAGAACAAAGTAGAGAGAGTAGTAATATTTTCTTTTTCATGAGCTACCTTTTATTTTTGTAGTTGTATGAAGCAAACCGCATACCAATGGTGTCTGCTTCTATAATAGCACTATTTTTTACTATATGCAACTTTACGATTTTGCAATTTTTTATACATCTCTAAAATATTTAAATAATCCAGATGAAATTTTGTGCAAAAGAGTAATCCTTCGTTTGTTACTGCTTTTAGGGCTTTTTGGTACTTCTTGCTTGTAAAAATCTCTATCATACCCTCTTCATAATCCTCTAGAGATAGATTTTGCTCATCTGCTCTAAGAAGTTCAGCGACAATATATCCAAGCTTATTTGTTTCAAATTGTAACAGTTCCAGTGCTTCTTCTTTATTGCCAAGCAAGAGATGAGTTTGGGCTTTTAGTTCGCGCATACTAAAACTCTCTTCAAATATCACACCAATATACTTTCCAACATCCAAAGAATCATCTAGTTGTTCAATTTCAAAGAGTATATCTTCTGGGTCATAATTTGAGTAGTTTAAGACAAAATCACGGAGAAATTTTCCACTGTTTTTATTGTTGTATATCAAATCTTCAATAGGATAAACCTCTGAAAGCGAGGGAACTATCATTTGACATGAGTAAAACCCAAGGTAATCATACTCTCGCAGATACAGCTCTTTGCCTATTTTATCTAAGATATCAAAAAGAAAGTTATGTTCATCTTCGGTGGAGCTTCCAGCATACGCCCATGATGCGTACTCAAAACTTTTTTTAGAACTTAAAAATCCAAATCCAAGCTTTCCGTTTGAGTCAACAAAATGAGACTCAATGTTAAAGCTGTCTGAGACTACGCTCATGTCAAATGTTGGCGTTTCAAAAGTGTCAAGATTGTCTAAATTTCGACCTTGCATAAGTTCGCTCATAGTTCTCTCTAGTGAAACTTCAAGTATGGGATGAGAGCCGAATGAGACAAAGATGGTGGAATTTTTCTGATTAATGAGAGAAATGGCTGTAACTGGAAACTTCCCACCAAGAGATGCGTCAAGAACTTCCACTATATAGCCGAGGTTTCTAAGAGCTAGAATATCGTTGCTAACTTTTTCAAATTGCTCAAGTATCTCTTGTGGAAACTTTGGCAGAGTGTAGCCGTTTTTGATAATCTCTATTTTCGCGTATCTCTCAAAAATCTCACTTAAAGCCTGAACCTGCGCCTCTTTTGGTGTATTTCCTGTTGCTAGTCCATTGCTTACATATAGATTATTTAAGATATTTACTGGAAAATAGATGCTCTCTTTGGTTGAGTGTTTTACAAATGGAAGTGCGACAATTTTATCCGTAAAATCACTGTTGAAATCCACTAAATCTTCATAAGTTAACTGCTCAAGTGGATCATAAATATGAGTTAGTTCATTGCTGAGATAATTCCCACCAAACTCAAACGCGATCTCATCTGGATAGTGTTTTTCTCCACCAAGATAAAAATCCGTAAAAAAATTATTTGTCTGAAGTCTCTCTATATATTCGCCAAGCGCACTAGCAACCGAAGCCTGCTCAACAACTCCTTTGCCGTTTGAGTAGATATGTTTTGGAGCTTCAGCGGAGGCAAGATTTACAGAGAAGCAGTTTTGAAGTGGATGCTTTTGATGAGAAAATATTACCTCACATCCAACGGCTTCTAAAACACTCTTCATCTTTGAAATAGACTCTTCAAGTGGGGCACTTTTTGATAGCAGATCCATACTTTTCCTTGTTTTGGTGGTTGTTGAGAGTAATTTGATATTTTTGCTATTGTATTAAAATTTCTCACTAAAACCAAAATTAAGAGCGGATTTAGTACTATATTTGAATTAACAACAGGGGATTTAGATGACTGCAATGATTTTAGCGGCTGGACGAGGGGAGAGGATGCGTCCATTAACGGATGTTCTTCCAAAGCCCCTGCTTAAAGTTCATAATAAACCCCTGATAGTTTGGCATATAGAAAAACTCGCTTTTTTGGGCTTTAGTGACATTGTCATAAACATTGCACATCTAGGATACAAAATCCCAGAAGCACTAGGAGATGGCTCAAGATGGGGAGTTAGCCTCATCTACTCCGACGAGCAGATTTGTGGAGGGCTAGAGAGTGCTGGCGGAATTGTAAAGGCGCTTCCGCTGATAAAAAGTGAGACATTTTTGGTTGTAAATGGCGATATTTGGTCTGATTATGAGTTTAAAAATAGTTTTGATTTGGGCGAAGATTTGGCGCATCTTATTTTGGTAAAAAATCCAGAACATAACCAAAATGGGGATTTTGCTCTGCTCGAAAATAGAATTTTAAATGATGCAAAAGAGAAATTTACATTTAGCGGTATTGGATACTACTCAAAAAAACTATTTAATGATTTAGAGTGTGTAAAAGCACCATTGGCACCACTGCTCCGGCTAGTTATGCAAGATAAAAGAGTAGGCGGTTCATTTTATGCTGGAAGATGGCATGATATAGGAACAGTTCAAAGGCTAGAAGAAGCAAACATCACTTCTCTATAAACTGTCCACACCCCTTTACTTCGGTACCCTTGAATGTTTTGTAATCTTTGTTTCCATCTAAAAATGATTGAAATCTCGCGCAATCTTTACTTTGTAAACATATTTTGTTGTCGCATGCTTTATCTACCATGTTAAATCCTATCTATTATATTTTTTTTGAATTATAACAAATTTAATAGATAAATTTTATAGATTTGCCTAGTCTCAACTATTTGGTTAATGAGATTTTGACGCTAAAATTGTTATACTAAGGGGAAGAGGTGGAACTTATATGATTAAAATATTTTTATTATTAGTTGTTAGTATTATGCTTTTTGCAGATTATGGTTGTGAATTTGAAAATAAAAATTATTTAGAAATTTGCCAAAGAGCTATAAAAAGCGGTGTTTCAGGTGAATATGTAAATGAGTTTCTAACTTCACCATCAAAAATAGATAAGTTTGATGAAGCTAGCCTAAATGCGATGCAACCAGCATTGATTCCACTACACAAGAAGAATGAAAAAAAGGCAAATAATACGCTTGTTGAGAAGTATCTTCCTGAAATAGTTGCTCATCTAAAAGAGTATGCTGAGGTTTATGATTATGCTGAGAGCAGGTATGGAGTAAATCGTGAGATAGTGGCTTCTATCCTCATGAAAGAGACGAAACTAGGTAAGATTAAACTTACTCATGACGCTTTTACTGTGTTTAATACGATGGTTGTAAAGTCAAAGCCAGAGACAGATAGAGACAAATGGCTCATAAACATGGGAAAATCAAATATGGTCTCAATAATAAAGCACTGTTTTGATAGAGGCATTGGGGTAGAAGAGTGCACGCTTCCTAGCTCATACGCCGGAGCAATCGGGATTCCACAATTTATGCCAAATAATTTCGCGTATGCTGAGGGCTATAAAAAAGAGATTGGTGATTTGACAAATATGTCAGATGCTATCGTCTCAACAAGTAAATATCTATATAAAAAAGGGAGTTTTACACAACTTATAGATTGGGACAATATGCCAAATATTGCGGAGCTTGAATCAAAATGGTATGAGTTTCAGGAGAACAACGACAACGCCTCTTTTTGTTACGATAAAAATCCAAGATCAAATGAACCAATGGATTGTTATGCCTGCGATAAATCAGAATTGAACTCTGTTAGGGAGTGTAGTAAAAAAATTATGCGTTACAATAACTCTTCAAACTACGCTGTTGGCGTAATCCGTCTGGCTTATGATGCGCATAAAATGCTAAAATCACAAGATATTTCGCCATTTGAAACTAAAGGGTTTTAGTTAAATAGTGTAGAATATTAATGAATAAGTAGGTTAATTGAATAGATGTACATCTGTAAAAATTGAGGTTATTCCAGTTGAAGTTTTATAATATTAAGGATGGATAGTGCAAGACGACTTCCATCTGTGATGGCGTGTGCGGATAGAGTAGCACCACTTACTGTAGGAACATCTTGATTTAAATGTAACGCATTTGTACCATTCTTGTTAGCAAATCCGTCTAGCCAAGTTTTTGTAGGGAGGTACTCAATTGGTTCATTGAAAGCTACAATTTCAATTGATTTTATACTAGATTTCATATCGATTAAGTAGAGAGCTATAGCTGTCTTTGTTCGCACTTTCTTATTAAGTAGAACCCCATAGCCAATTGTTGACGACCCATTTTTTGCTATATAAACCCTATATAATTTTGTATCAATAGTTTGTTGCGAACTCTTCGAAAGCTGCTGCACCTGTTTTTCATTAAGTATAATGGTTTTCTGTTCGATTGATTTAGCATTAAATGCGTGCTGTGTTAATGCAACGGGATCACCCAGAATCTGGGCAAAGCCACTGTTAAAAATGATGAGTAAATATATAAGAGTTTTCATTAGAAAATAAATCCTAAAGCAAACGAGTATATTCCTTCATTTGCATAATTAGCTGAATTACTATCGTTTTTATTGTGACGCATAGTATATTCTCCTTTTAGCACCACTTGAGGATGAGGAAAATAGTTCATACCATATGTGAAACTTTCGGTTGTTCCAAAGGCGGCTTCTCCAACCACTGAATTGGCTAAATTATAATTTTCGTATTGAAAGAAAATAGGTAACTGCGTAGTTGTTTGTGTTAGATGCGAGAGAATATTGTATTCTAGATTGATATATCCTCCATCTGCTAATTTTGGATGGGTCGGAAAAACAAGAGAGGTATCGCCAACAGTATGGACTCCAAGATAAGCGTCCGCATGACTTAGATGCGCCTGAGTATAGAGCCCTTTGATTTTAAAACCATCTGTTTGATACTGAGCATGGAGCTCACCAATAGTTAATCGTCCCGGTTCTTTGCCATTTGTAGATGGACCAGCATCTCCGGTATAGAGACTAGTGCCTACAAGGAGTCCGTTGATGCCAGTATAGTCGATGCGCGCTACAAACCCTAGGTTGGAAGTCCGCGAATTTCTTTCATATCCTCCTCTGCGTCCATTTCTGATCCAGTTGATACCGTATGTATCTTTATCAAGAGATCCATCGTGTTCAGCCAATCCCATATCTAAGGCAACAATAGCGCCAATATAATAGTTTAATATATCTGTTTTGCCATGAATGGTTATTCCATTTTCATGCCATGTTGAGGGAATGATGTATGTTTCAACATCTGGACGATTGACTGTGTTAAATAGGATTGGTTCATGATTGAGATTGATTAATCCCATTGGAACAACTTGATGACCGATTCTGACACTAAATGCTGGATCGATTAAAAAATCAAGATAAAGCTGTTCTACAGATACTTCTTGTCCACCATGTTCAAATTCTATTTCGGAGTTTAGAATAATATTATCACTAAATTTGTAACCGATATAAGGAACAAAGCGAGTAGTCTCGGTTTCATTAGTGGCATTATTGGCATAGCGTGAAAAATGAATTTCACCATACCCACCAATAGAAAGAGGATTTTTCGAATAATAAACTTTTGAAGCAGCAACACCAAGTCCAGCTTCTGTTTTGCTTATATCAACTGTACCAAAAGAAGTTGCATTTTGTGTATTGATTAATTCATCGGCAAGAGCCTGTGTTTGTTCAGTGTTTGTTTTAGTATTGTTTTCTAGTGTTTCAGTGCGTTTGTTAAGTTCTTGAAGTTGTGCTTTTAGGCTACTTATTTCATCGGCATTCACTGATGTGGATGCAATAACCATAGTAGCAACAGCACTTAGGAGGAGAGATTTACTCATGCTAAGCCTTTATTTTAGGTATTAATTTTTAGAAGTATAAAATAAGTAAGCTTAAAATTATATTAATATTAAGAATTGGTATCATTTAGCATGCTAAGGTTTGTTTCTTAAGAATATTTTCGAGTAATGTCCTAGTTGAGATGTCTAAACTATTAGTACTATCATTCTTAAATTAATTAATTTTAGTTAAATAGTTGTGTTATGTAAAAAGTCAATTATCTCTTTCGCGTTTCCCTCAAACAAAACAGGTAGAGAACTTTTTGCCAATTGATAATCATACATTGGGTCGTAATATTCACTGAGTAAAATTTTAATCCACTCTTTATGTCCCTCGTTATTGTCGTTTGTATAACTTTGAGTTAGAATAGATTTTATATTTAGATGCCGCTCGCTTCCTAATCGTTTTTGTATCCTATCTAAGCCTGCAACAATATTTTCATACCAAAGGAGTTTTCCATCCTCTTTAAAAATAGCCTCATACTCTTTGATTGCATTAGTTATATACTCTTCATGTGTAATTTCTATGCGCTCTGCCAAAGGTGTGTGCAAAATCACGAGAGAGCCTTTGTTGAAGTTATCGAAAATAGGTTTTGGGATATAAACTCGTCCTATATTGTGGCTTTCGTGCTCAATAATTAACTGCTTATGTTGCCCTGCGTTGTGCTTAATGAGTTTATAATAAAGAGCATTTTCAAAATCAATTTGCGATGGTTGAGGTGAGATAAACTTTCCAAATGATGAACCTCTATGCTTGGCGATTGCCTCAAGGTCGATGGCATTGCTTAGTTTTTGAAGCAAAATAGTTTTTCCAGAACCAGTTCGTCCGCCGATAATTACTGTTTTTGTGTTAGCACTAATCTCTAAAGATTGCTCCGCTAAAAATCTACGAAACGCCTTGTATCCGCCTTTTAGCCTAGGAATCACTACGCCTGCTTCATCTAGCCAAGCTTGAGAGATGCGAGATCTTTGTCCTCCTCGAAAACAGTAAAGATACGCATCTGGATTTTCTTTTATGTAAGCCTTCCACGCCAAAACTCTCTGTTGTTTATCTACGAGTTTTTGACCAAGTTTAACGGCTGCTGCATTGCCATCTTGCTTATAGCAGGTACCAACAAGACGCCTCTGTTCATCATCTAAAATAGCTATATTTGTTGAGGTAGGAAATGCGCCACCCTCAAACTCAATGGGCGCTCGCACATCTAGTAAAGCTCTGTTTTCTAAAACGACAGATAAAAAATCATCCACTAAAACTAGGCTCATACAACCTCTATAAGATGTTTTGAACTCTCAATAGTCTCGCCTATTGAGCTAAGTTCTAAGCCTGATTTGGAGCATAATTCAAGGAACTCTTTTACGCTCTCTTTTTTCACAACACAAAGCAGTCCGCCCGAAGTTTGTGCATCACAAAGAATATTTTCAACATCTTCTCTCATTGGGCTGATGTGATGACCGTAACTCTCAAAGTTTCTTCTAGTTCCACCAGGGACGCATCCCATTGCTAGATATTTTTTAACATTTGCCAAAAGAGGAACATCATTAAAACGAACTCGTGCCGAGATGCCACTTCCATCGCAAATCTCACTCAGATGCCCCAAAAGACCAAATCCTGTTACATCCGTCAGCGCCGTTACACCCTTAAACTTTGAAATATCGGCTCCTATTTTATTGAGAGTACACATGGCTTCAATAGCAACATTTATATCATCATCGTTGATTTTACCCTGTTTTTGTGCGGTCGTTAAAATCCCAATCCCAAGAGGTTTTGTCAAAAACAGCTCACAACCAACGGTTGCAGTGTTGTTTTGTTTTAGATTTTTGTTCTCAACCAAACCGCTAACAGCAAGTCCAAAAATAGGTTCAGGCGAGTCTATGCTATGTCCGCCAGCAAGAGGAATCCCTGCCTCTTCACAAACAGAACGACCACCATCAATGACTCTTTGAGCAACTTCTGCACTAAGTTTTTCTATGGGCCAACCAAAGATAGCAATTGCCATCAAAGGTTTTCCTCCCATGGCGTAAATATCGCTAATCGCATTTGTTGCGGCGATGCGTCCAAAAGTAAAAGGATCATCGACAATTGGCATAAAAAAGTCGGTTGTACTCAAAAGAGAGGTGCCATTTCCAAGGTCAAAACAGGCAGCATCGTCTCTGCTTTCGTTTCCAACAAGAAGGGAGGGATAGTGAATCTTCTCTCTTGAGCTTGTAAGTATGGTATCTAGGAGTTTTGGGGAGATTTTACAGCCACAGCCTGCTCCGTGACTATATTGTGTTAGTTTTATATCTTGCATAATTCTTCTTTTTTTCTAATAATAGCTAAAAGTATAAATGAATACTCCAAAAAAAAGAAATTTGTACACTATTTTGGTTACACTTTTAGCTATTAAACAGAGCCCCACATATAAAAAGGAATCCAATGCGTTTTTTACTACTCTCTGCCCTTTTGATTTTTGCATTTGCCGGTTGTTCGCTAACCACCTATAACAGGCCGATTTTAAAAGGCAAAATAGATAATCCTGATATTATTATTACGGCTGTAGATAAAAGTTTTACCCTTAAGGGCGAGTTTACCTCACCATTTCAAAGTTCTGTTGGATATAACACTTTACTGATGCACGATAGTAGGCTTTGTGGTGCATATAGAGTTGCGTTAGAGAGAGACGCAAAGCATGTTCGTGTAAAAGTGCCAAACATAGAAAAAGAACTATATGGTGTTTTAGCTCTTGACAAAGCAGATAAAGATGGGATTGGTCCTGGAACTGATTCGTATAAAATAGTTATTCCTCAGCCCTATATTGATGCCGTTAAGGGCGGAAAAATTTCAGTTGTTTATGAGTATTATAAGTTAAACAGCGATGGTTTGATGGATGTTAGTAAAATAAAAGAGCGTTCTTGGATTTTATGGGTGAGTGATGAGGATATTTTCAGATGAAAATAGTTATTTTTTGTCTATTATGTATCACTTCTTATGCTAGTGAGTTGATTTTTGTATCTAGTAATACCACGCCAGAAACTCTTCAAATGCTAAGCAGTAAATATCAACAGCCACTCTTGATCGATGGGGAAGATATATATCTTATTCCCAAAGAGTGCAAGTTGGAGCGATATTTTGGTGGTATTAGTCAAGGGAATTTAAAACTCATAACTGGACCAGCGCAAATTGAAGTTATGCAGGTTACGCAAGAGATATTTGATGCTAAAAATGATCAAGAGATTGAGAAGAAAATTGATATTGAGAAAGCTATTGCAATTGTTGAGGGGAAAGTTCCTAAGATATTTTTAGAGGATAGAGAAGGGCGAGGATTTGGTGGCTCAAGTCAGATAGTGCTTGATTTAACTTCTCAAAAAACAAAAGTAACCAATAATAGAGCAGAGAGCCATAAAGCTCCTGAGTGCCGTCTGTTAGATGATGGATTGGGATATCAGATTTTCTCGGCTAAAAACGCATATTTGTATATAAATACTCAGTCTGTGCCTGTTTTTAACAACAAAGTTTTGTTTAAATAAAAAGGCAGTTTATTAAAGTAGATTTAGCTAGATTTGCGCAGAGATAAAATAACGGCTTCTAAAGTATGAGAACTATTTGGCTTTACTACAACCGCATCATCATAGGCATTTGAAGACTCTATACAGAGCATATTTCTGTATGCGTCTTCTCTCATGGCGCTCATTCTTTTTGTTTTTTCTATCCATGGATTCCAGACTACAACTGAAGATGAACAACTGTTCATAATAGTAATTTCTCTGTTTTTATCTCTTAAAATCACTTCGCCATCCACTTTTTGGTAAACTCTGTCAACTTCTGAGTTAAAGAAAATATCGCCATCTTGAATCTCTTGTTTTAGCGTGAGAGCATCGAGATATGGTTTTTTATTTAGTCCGCTTATGCTTACTTCCGATATATCAGAAACTGCAAAATAAGTGTGAAGCGCCTGGGTTATCGTGAACTCGCCCTCATCTAAGTTTGTTGTTTTTAGTTCTAGTTTTAGTGAGTCGTTTATTGTGATTTTTAACTCCAAATCAAACTTATGATTCCACATTTTCAGCGTCTCATCACTATGAGTTAGTCTAAATATAACTGATGATGTTTTTGCGTCTGGCTCATCACTACTAACAAATTTCCAAATGCTAGTTCTTGCAAAGCCGTGTTGAGGAAGAGTTTTATCTTTATGAAAACCAAACCACGGCCAGCAGATAGGTATGCCACCCCTGATTGCTTTGCCTTGTTCATAGTAGCTAATATCACTAAGCCACAAGAGAGGTTCCTCGTTAGTTTTACAGTAGTGAAAAAGATGTGCACCTTGAAGGGCAATCTTTGCAACCGCTGAGCTGTTTTGTACTAAAATATACTCAAAACCATTGGATAATTTCTCGATAGTCACCACAATGACTTCCATTTTGTTATTTTATGCCACTTTGTCGCATAGAAAAATATAAACGCATAACAGACTAAACCAACTAGGTATGTTGACTGCATATCGCCACTTGCTGAGGCTATTTTACCTACGAGCAGAGGGATAATCGCTCCACCAGCTATTGCCATAATGAGGAGTGCGCTTCCCTGAGCTGTATACTTTCCTAGACCCTCTAGTGCTAAAGGCCAGATAGTTGGCCAGATTAGAGCATTTGCAAAACCAAGAAATGCCACAAATGCAACAGTATTTGGAATAGCCCCTATACCACTCCATCCCCAAAGTGTCTTTGAAATTATGTAACTATCTGCAGATGATGTGACAACCCCGACTAAAAAAAGTGATCCTAAAACAGCGGAAGATATAAGTGCTTTTTCTTGAGAGATAAATTTTGGGATGCAAAATATTCCTACAAGGTAGCCAAGAACCATAAATGACATTGTGTAAGAGGTCAGTACTGTGTAGTTATCCATGCCAAGATACTGCCCATAAAGTCCTATGGTATCACCTGCTACTACTTCTATGCCAACATAAAAAAAGAGAGCTAAAGCGCCAAGGACTGCTCGTGGAAATTCAAATATACTTTCTTCACCAAGCAACTTATCTTTCTCAAAATCAAGTTCTGGAAGTGATGAGAATTTAACTAAAATTGCAAGCCCACTCAGCGCTAGTGCCATAATTATATATGGAATTATAAGTTTTGATGCGACTGCTCCTTTGTCTATTGAGGATAAGCTATCTAAGCTACCAACGCCAGAGAGCACATAAGCCGTAAAAAGAAGTGGAGCAAGAACCCCCGCACTTTTGTTTATGACTCCCATAATAGAGATTCTCATGGCAGCACTCTCTGTCGGTCCTATGTAAATCACAAACGGATTTGATGCTGTTTGTAAAATTGTTAGTCCTGTTCCTAGAAGAAACAGAGCAATCAAAAATACTATGAAATTTGCACTTATGGCAGCCGGTATAAAAATCAAACTACCAACAGCCATAATGGTTAAGCCAACAGCCATACCGTTTTTATAACCTACTCTTTGCAAGATAAATGACATCGGTAGAGCCATAACGGTGTAGGCTATATAAAAAGCAAAGGTTACAAAAAGTGCTTCAAACTCATTTAGTTCACAGATAGCTTTTAAAAATGGAATGAGTGAACCATTTAGCCATGTGACAAATCCAAATATAAAAAATAAAACCCCAATAATGCTCATTGCAGCTAGATTTGACTTACTTGACATCATTCAACCCTTCTAAATATTTTGCAACAGCATCCTCATCATTTGTATGTGGAAGAACAATATTTGCAAGTTTTTTTACACCATCTTGAGCATTTGCTACGGCTACCGCATATTTTGCTAGCTCAAACATTCCAACATCATTAAAGTTATCGCCAAAAACAGTAAGTTTCTCCAGGTCAAAACCCATGTATTCACTCACACTTCTTATCCCATGTGATTTATCCGCATCTTTATGTAAAATTGTTAAAAAATAACATCCAATATAGGCTTCTGGAGCCAAAATATATTTTAAATTATTGCCAAATATTTTTTCTATATGCAAAGTTAATTCTCTTAAGATGGTCTCTTCTCCCATGTAGACAATCTTAAAATTGTTATCCATTGCGCGAATATTTTTACACTCTATAAGATTGTCATCGTTTGTATATCGAGTGAGCACCTCTTTTTGACTTGTATTGAGTATGTTAGAGTACAAAAACGCTTCATTTAGATTCTTATCAGCAAGAGTAAGAACAAAAGGATAAATCCCAAATTTAGCCCCCTCATCAATAATGGTGTCTGCAATATTTTTGCCTATAAATTTTGTATCAATTATCTTTTTGTCAACTGTGGCTATCAGGGCACCATCAAGAAGAATCATTGGTGCATTTATCTCTAGACCTTTTAAAAACTGGACTGTTTTCTTATAGGTTCTGGCAGTTGCTATACTCATAATAGAGTGTTTTGCTTTGGCATTCCAAATAGTTTTAGAAAAATTACTTAGTGAGAGATCTGTCCTTAAAAATGTGTGGTCTAAATCTGTAATATATATATTTTTCACCTATGTGCTCCTATTTGGCATGTGAGCATTCTCTCAACAAGAATTCGCCCTAATTCAATTTTTTCATCAACGACTGATGTGATTTTTAGATCTCTTAAATTTCTCTTGTCATCTAGTGTAGATATCTTTACAACTAGATTTATATCTTTTGTATGTTTTAAAATTGCCTCACAAACTGCTCTTTTTTTGTCAATATTGTCAAGCGTAACAATCACTGCTGCTGAATTTTTTGCATTTAGTGCCTCTAGCAAAGAGAGTTTTGACATATCTCCAAGATATGCTTCTTTTCCTTTTCGTAGCGCTTCTTGAACATGCTTTGGATTGTTGTCTATGATAACATAAGGAGCACCTATAACGTCAAGATTTTTAGCTACAAATTTTCCTACTGTACTGTATCCGCACAGGATTACATGGTCTTGTCTTGAACCAAAAACAGATGTGTTAAGCCCAAGGTATGGTCGCTTGCTTATGCTGTTTACAAAATTATTGATTCTGGTGATAAAAAATGGGGTAATAATCATAGACAAAATTACAACAAGAATAAAGAGTGATTCAAACTCCTTAGAGAGTATTCCTCCACTGTTTGCAACCGCAAAAATTACAAAAGAAAACTCTCCAACTTGTGAAAGTGCAAGAGCTGTTTTTATAGATAGAGTGGTTGATGAGCTGACGCGAAGAATGGCAAAAATAACAGCTGTTTTTAAAATTAAAATAAGAGCAAAAATACCCACAATCACTGAGAGATTGTCTATGAAAAAAACAAGGTCTATCTTCATGCCTACAACTATGAAAAATGTACCCAGAAGAATATCTTTAAATGGCGCTATATCAGATTCTACTTTATGATGATACTTTGTTTCAGCTATAATCATTCCTGCTACAAAAGCCCCAAGAGAGTAGGTAAAGCCCATATATGAAGCAAGCAGGGAAGCGCTTACGACTATAAAAAGAACAGAGCCCATAAATAGCTCATCAACTTCGCTTGAGGCCGAGAAATGCAAAAGCCAAGTCATCACTCTTTTTCCGACAACAAACAAAAGTCCAATAACTACTATTGCGCTTATTGCCGTGTCTCTTAAGATAATGCCTATTGATTGATGCCCCTCATTTGATAAAAAACTAAGTAGAATCAGAATCGGAATAACGGCAATATCTTGAAAAATAAGTATTCCGGTTGCTTTTTGTCCATATGGATTATGTATCTCTTTTGAACTCTTTAGATAGCTCAAAACAACGGCAGTGGATGAGAGTGCGAATGCAAGTGATATGATTATGGCCGGAGTTGATCCGAGATTGAAAAAATAATGACTAATTATATAAACGACAAAAGCCGTTAGGCTGACTTGTAAAAATCCATTTAAAAATATCTCCTTTTTCATGCTATTCATTTTTGCCAAAGATATTTCAAGTCCGATAGTAAACATCAAAAATACTATACCAAACTCAGCAATATGTTCTAAAAGGGCAGAGTCATTCATCTCTTTCAAATCAAAAGCATAGACTATGATAGTGCCCGTAAAAATATAGCCTATGATTTGAGAAACACCAAAACGCTTTAAAATAAGATTTAAAACAGTTGAGATGCCCAACGCAGCAACGATATAAAAAAGTACAAAATCCATAGAATTCTTTCAGATTATATTATTTTATCATTGTAGCAAAACATTCTTTTAGCCTAGCAGATACTCTACATTTTAAGGTGGTTTCCACTATAATTCCTACTTTAATTTAACATCTTGGAGCCATTTATGACTAAATATATCTTCGTTACCGGTGGAGTTTTAAGTTCTCTTGGAAAAGGGATAACGGCAGCTAGTGTTGGTACTTTGCTTAAACACTCCGGCAAAGATGTTGGTATGTTAAAAATAGATCCATACATAAATGTTGATCCTGGAACCATGAGCCCCTTGGAGCATGGCGAGGTTTTTGTTACGAAAGATGGCGCTGAGACCGACCTAGACATTGGAAATTATGAGAGGTTTTTAGATACTTCATTTTTAAAAACAAGCAACTTTACAACAGGACAAGTTTACTCAAGCGTAATCGAGAGAGAGCGTTCAGGTGGTTATCTTGGGCAGACTATTCAAGTAATTCCGCATATTGTTGGAGAGATTGTAAAACGCATAAAAGAGGCTGGCGAAGGGCATGAAGTTCTTATCGTGGAGCTTGGCGGAACAGTTGGCGACATAGAGGGACTTCCGTTTATGGAGGCGATTCGTCAAATGAAGCATGATGATGAGGTTGAGGGAACATTTTTTATTCATGTAACGCTTATTCCTTTCATAAAAGCTGCTGGCGAGTTAAAGAGTAAACCAACACAACACTCTGTTCAAGAGCTTCGTCGCATCGGTATAACTCCTCAGATGATAATTGCTAGAAGTGAACTTCCTCTTCCAAAAACATTTAGAAAAAAACTTGCCATGAGTTGTGATGTCTCAAGCAATAGCGTCATAGAAGCACTTGACGCAGCTAGCATATATGATGTACCGATGTCATTTTTAAGACAAAATATTTTGGGTCCTATAGCAAAAGAGCTTGGTTTTGATGAGTTGAATCCAAATATGGAAGAGTGGGATGCTCTGGTTAAAAAGATAGTTCAGCCTAAAAAAAGAGTTGTAGTTGGATTTGTTGGAAAGTATCTTCAACTAAAAGAGTCTTACAAATCATTAACAGAGTCACTTATACATTCCGGCGCTCATTTGGATACTCGTGTTGAAATATGCTGGGTAGACTCCGAAGCTATAGAAGCACGAGGGGCACAGGAGCTCTTGAAGGATTGTGATAGTGTTTTAGTTGCAGGCGGATTTGGCAATCGTGGAGTTGAGGGTAAAATAGAGGCTATTAAGTACGCAAGAGAAAATAAAATCCCATATCTCGGTATCTGTCTTGGAATGCAGCTAACACTTGTTGAGTATGCAAGAAATGTTCTTGGATTTGAGGGTGCGAACTCTGTAGAGTTTGATGAAAATACACCATATCCTATGATTTATCTAATAGACAACTTTTTAGATCAAAGTGGGAACACACAACTTCGTACTCACAAATCACCAATGGGTGGAACTCTAAGACTTGGTGAATATCCTTGTGATACAAAAGATGGTTCACTGCTTAGAAAGGCTTACGGTGGGGCAAAAACTATATTTGAGAGACATCGTCACCGTTACGAAGCAAATCCAATTTACAGAGAAGCTCTTGAGGGCGCTGGTATGATTGTAACTGGTGAGTCTGATGGACTTATTGAAACTGTTGAGATAAAAGGGCATCCTTGGTTTTTAGGAGTTCAATTTCATCCAGAGTTTACTTCAAGACTGCAAACTCCAAACCCTTCAATATTGGCATTTGTTCAAGCAACACTAGACGCTGAGTAATTTTTCTATATGGAAAATGCTCCACTACTAACAAAACAGACTCTCTTTGAACTGCTTTCAAAGAGGTTTGGTGATGGTGATAAAAAACTATCACAAATCCCAGATCCAAATCTACTTCAAGATGCAACAAAATCAGCAAAAAAAATTGCAGAAGCTATAAAAGAGAGAAAAAAAATAGTTCTTGTTGGCGATTATGATGTCGATGGCGTAAGCTCAAGTGCAATAATGGTTGATTTTTTTAGACAGATTCCTTATCCTCTTGAAGTTATAATACCAAACAGATTTAGAGATGGCTATGGAGTTAGTCCAAACTTGCTAGAGAGAATCGATGCTAATTTAATCATAACGGTCGATAACGGTATAACTGCAGTTGAAGCAGCAAATATCTGCAAACAAAGAGGCATTGAGCTTATCATTACTGATCATCATACACCATCAGATCTCTTGCCAGATGCTTACGCCATCATTGACCCAAAACTCCCAAATTGCGACTATCCATTTAAAGAGATTTGCGGAGCGCAAGTCGCTTGGCTACTTCTTGGACTTCTGAAAAAAGAGCTAAATCTAAATATAGATATGAGATTATTTTTGGATATTTTATGTGTTGCTATTATCGCAGATATTATGCCTCTTGTTGATATAAACAGAATTCTTGTAAAAGAGGGATTAAAGCTTTTGATGCACTCAAACAGGCCATCTTCTATCATTATAAGAGATTTTTTAAATAAATCCGTCATTAGTTCCGAAGATATTGGTTTTCAGATTGCACCTCGGATAAACTCAGCAGGAAGACTTGAAGATGCGAGCATTGCCTTAGAGTTCTTGACTGCCAAAACTGTCGAGAAGGCGTTTGTGCAGTTTGAGATACTAAATTCTCTAAATGAGCTTAGAAAAGAGAACGAATCAGCGACGACGAAAGAGGCACTCTTGTGCGTAAACGAGAATGATAGTGTCATTGTTGTCGCCGGAGATAATTGGCACGAGGGCGTTGTAGGAATTGTTGCATCAAGAGTTGTAAACCAGTTTGAAAAACCAGCAATCGTGCTAAGCTGTAAAGATGGTGTCGCAAAAGGAAGTGCAAGAAGCGTAGGCGAAGTCGATATTTACAAGCTTATCAAAGCAAATGAGAGCTATCTAACAAAGTTTGGCGGTCATAAAATGGCAGCAGGACTTGGGCTTGAGGTAAAAAATATAGATGAGTTTAGAGTTGCCATAAACAAAAGCGCATTGTCTTTAGATAAGAAAGATTTTATACCCAAAGAGAAGTTTATCGGAATAGTGTCTAGCGATGAGATAGATATAGAATTTTTAGAGTTATTGGAGAGTTTTGAGCCCTACGGTGAGGCAAACCTGCGCCCACTTTTTTTAGTAAAAGAGGCCGAAATCATAAGCATAAATAGTATGGGAAGAGATAGATCTCACTCAAAAATAACAATCAGACAATTCTCGCATGAGAGAAAAACTTTGGAGCTCATACTCTTTTATCAACTCCTAGAGATGCCCGAAAATAGAAAACTTACTTGTAGCTACAGAGTTACAAAAAATGAGTATAACGGGGCTGTATCACCACAGCTTATTATAAATAAAATCTATAATTATTAAGTAAATAATTAACTAGGTTTTATTGATACAAAAGCACTGAAAAAGAGATAAAATTATCAAAAAACTTAGTATTTTAGAAAATTTTAAGTTTTTCAAATGTAGAATCTATCGAATATTTCATTTACCATTCATTTACAGTATGAAAGTTTTTAGATGGATTTGGTAAAAAGAAGTTGCGCAATAACTCCAGTAAAAAAAGGAAATCATAATGAGCAAAAATCAAATTTTAGAAGAGATTTTAAAAGAAGTTGATAAACATCCTGAGATTATGTCTCGTCGTGAAGCTTTAAAATATTTAACGCTCTCTCCATTGGCTGCATCTGTAATAGCGGGTACTACAATTGGAACATCTGAAGTTAGCGCTTCTTCCGATGTTAAAGGGAAGATAGTTATAGTTGGTGGTGGTTTAGGCGGAATGAGTACAGCAGCTCGCCTTAACAACTCAATTAACAATGCAGATATTACTGTAATTGAACCTGATCCGCTATCCGTATCTTATCAGCCTGGGCAAACTCTTGTAGCTGGTGGAATTTGGAAGATTGATGATATTCAATATAATAGAGATGAATTCGTACCTAAGGGCGTAAAACTAATTAAGGGTAGTGTTACTGCTTTTGATCCAAAAAACAACAAAGTAACTGTTGATGGAACACAGGTAATAGTTTACGATCAGCTTATTATTGCGACTGGTGTTATGCTTAATTATGCGGCAATTAAAGGTCTTGATGGCGTGATTACTTCAAATGGCAAGGATAATGCCGCAACTAAAAACACAATCACTAAAGATGGATTGCACTCAATCTACTTCCAAGATGGTGCAGTAGCAACATGGGCTGGTATTCAGGAGTTAGTCGCTAAGGCAAAAGCTCACAAAGGCCCTGAGAAACTACAAGCACTATTTACTGAGCCTAATACGCCTATTAAATGTGGTGGTGCACCTAAGAAAATTATGTATTTAACTCATGCTCGTCTTGTAGAAGCTGGTGTTCGTGATAAGGTTGAGTTAACTCTCTATCCAGATGGTGGAAAAATGTTTGGTGTTCCTGAATATCATGATGCAATTGTTAAGCAGTTTGAGGCAAGAGGCTTTAAATGGAACTATAAACACAATTTAGTAGCAGTAGATACAGCAACTAAAACGGCAACATTCGATAAATGGAGAATGGAGAAGACAGAAGTTGAAGACGAGATGGGCGATAAAATCGTAAAAGAGGTAAAAGTTAGTGAGCCAGTACAGGTTAAATATGACTTTATGCATGTTTCTCCGCCCATGAAAGCTCCAGATGTCGTAGGTCAATCGGAGCTTGGTTCGCAGGGACCTGGTTTTGTTACTGTTGACAAAGAGACTTTAAAATCTTCTTTCTTCCCAAATGTTTGGTCTTTAGGTGATGTTGTCGGTGTTCCGATGGGCAAGACAGGTGGTTCAGTTCGTAAGCAATATAAGGTATTGGTCAACAATGTTATCTCTGCGATGGGTGGCAAAGAGCCTACATCTAAGTATGATGGATATACTGTTTGCCCATTAATTACAGGCATTGGAACAGTTATGATGGCTGAGTTCAATTGGACTAAAAAACCAACTCCATCGTTCCCTCTTGATCCAACTAAAGAGAGATGGATAATGTGGTTACTAAAAGTTTATATACTTAAACCAATGACTATGTATGGAATGCTCTCAGGTAGAGCATAACTTAAGACTCTATTCTCTGCAAAGAGATAGAGCAACTTTTTTGTTTCGTGAGATATCTGCGTTAGTAGTTTGTAAATCTTTTTAGGAAGCCTTATATTTATAGGGCTTCTTATTTAATTTTTACAGACAAACTATTTTTCATTCACAGTTGAATTAAAAGTGTATGAACTTACTTTTCCATCTTTATTGAACTTAATAACAAGATCTTTAGTGTCTGTTTCGCCTATAAGACGATAAGTGTAGCGACCATAAGTCCACATTGTGATACCATTTTCCATTCCCTTGCGCCAAGGTTGCCCAAACATTAAAACAATATCACTCTGAGATGTTTCATCAACTTTAATTTGCTCTACACGGTGTGAATTAAAATCATTTCCTATTCTTGCGCATCCACTAAATGTTAAAAGCGAAATTGCCACAATCGATCCAAAAAATAATCCAGTTTTTTTGATACTACTGCTCATATTTAATCTCCATTTTTAGATAAGCAAATCATAACATAAAAATTTAGTTGTATAAAAACAGTAGGATGAATTTTTATTTAAAACGCCCTTAAGGCTTAAAAATGTAGAATCCTTGGAGCATATTTTATATATTCAGTTAGTTAAATTTGGTATTAAAATTAGGCTCATAAAATTAACACAAATAGGAAAAAGATGAAAAAAATTAGTTTTATAATCACAGCAGTAATTGCACTTTCGCTATCACTAAATGCTTTTACGCTTGGAAAGCTTGGAGAGTTCAAGTTTAAAAAAGTTACTAAAAATGTATGGATTATGCATGGCCCGCCAGAGAATCCAAGTGTTGAGAATGAAGGTTTCATGAATAATCCCTCATTTGTAGAGGGTAAAAACGGTACTATTGTAATTGACCCAGGTGGGAACTATAATGTTGGTAAAAAAATTGTCGCTGAATATAAAAAAGTTACAAAAAAACCAGTACTTGCTATTTTAAATACACATAAACATGGGGATCATTGGTTTGCTGGCAAGGCATTTCAAGAAGCATTTCCTAACGCGCAGAGCTATGCTCATCCAAATATGATTAAGGCTGCAAAAGATGGGGAAGCTAGAGTATGGTATAACATTCTAGAGGGTCTTTCAAAAAATTTAAAAGGCACAGATGGACCGTTTCCTTTCCCGACAAAAGTCTTAAAAGATGGAGATGTTCTTAAAGTTGATGGGCAAACTTTTAGAGTTTTTCATCCTGAACGAGCACACACTGATACAGACATCCTAATAGAGCATGTTGAGTCTAATACATTATGGTTAGGTGATAACCTAATGGATTGTCGTCTTGGAGGTATGGATGAAAGCTCTAGTATATATGGAAATATTGAGCTTCTTGAAGATATCCTTGCTCAAAAAAAAGGTTACAAAAAATATGACCTTTATGTTCCAGGACATGGCCCATCAGGTGAAATGCATAAAACTATTGATCCATTTTTAAACTATTTTAAAGTTGTTTTAAAGTGGGCACAAAAAGGTTATGCTGATGGTAAAGAGAGTTATGAAGTTAAGCCGGATGCATCTGCGGAGTTGAAAGATTACCACAACTGGGATGAATTTGAGCGTCAAATGGGTAAACACCTTATGAAAGCTTACTCAGAAGTAGAAGAAAAAGATAAATAATTTTATTTCGTGTTTGGTATAGATGAGTATCTAGTTGCAAAGTCCGATATAACGGATTTTGCAATCCTGGATGATGAAAATATAGTTTACAGCACAAAAAATGATGGTATAAACTTCTATAACTTTCTCACATTCCAAGAAAAAAAAGAGATAAAAAGTCAATTTTTAAATCAAGATACAAAATTTTTTTGCTTTAGTCCAAATCATAAACTGTTTGCTTTTGTTGATAATCAATATATTTATATAATCAACATAAAAAAGAGAGAACTTATTCAAACAATCTCTGTTGCAAGTAACCCAATTTCAAAATTAAGCTTTGACGCATCTTCAAAATATGTAATAGTTGTAATTAATAATTTACAAGTTTTAAAATATAGATATGAACAGCAATTTTTGATATCCAGATTATATCCGCTACGAAATGTTATCCACAGTTTTAGTAACAATAAATATATAAATCTTTTTACATTTTATAAAAATTATATCGCACTTAGTTTTTCTGACGGCACGCTAGAAGTGATTGATATGAGTAGCAGAGTGGCTAGGCTAAAAATAGTTTACAATCGTATAACTGCACTCTCTTTTATAGATGAGAATAACTTAATTTGTGGAGATAAAAATGGTGGAATAGAGATAATTTCACTAGAAAATCCAAACTCAAAAAGAGTTATCAAAACAACATTTTCATCTATAAAAGAGATTATTATGATGCAAAACAGAGATTTCGCAATGATAATCACAGATGCAAAATTTGTCTCTATTATTGATATAAAAAATTTAAAAGTGGTCATAAAAAAGTATATTGAGTTTAGCTCAAAACCAATTAAGATAGATATCGCCGATAATGGTTTTTTGGTGGCTCTTCTGCAAAATAACAAAATTTCAACCATAAAGCTTCCAACTGAAGAGAAACTAAAATCATTAGCTCTTCATAACTGCATAAAAGAGGCGTATGAGCTTGTTACAAAAGAGCCTATGCTTCGGAATTCCCAAACATTTAAGACTCTAGAAGAACGCTACAGAAAGAGATATATAGAGGCAACTAAGGCATTAGAGAAAAATGACACTGCAAAAGCAAAACAGATGTTAGAAATATATGATGATGTGGAGAGTAAAAAAAATCAGGTTAAAGAGCTGTTTTTGGCGTTTAAAAACTACCCAAGATTTAAAGAGCTTTATAGAGAGGAAAAATACGCACTTATCTATCTTATTTCTGATAAATTTATACAATTAAGAGAAACAACAGAGTATAAAAAAACAGAACAGATTTTTAAAGATACACTTTTAAGTGCACAAAAATTACTTATAAGGGGAGAAAAAAGTGAAGCAAAAGCTCTGCTTAGTAGCTATAAAGCAGTTCCTTCAAAGAGGAATATTGTTAAGTTAATCTTAGCTCACAACGCGGATTTTATTGAGTTTTTAAGAGCAGTAAATGATAAAGATTATAAAAAAATAGATCAGCTTATAGCTTCAAATCCAGAATTAAGAGAGATTCCAAATTTTAAAACATTAAGTTCTGAGATTGAAATAGAGCTGGAGCGCATTGAGAGTTTCATAAAAAGTGGTGAGCTAAGTTTATTGGATAGTAGGATTGAAGCACTAGAATCAGCATTTGGGATTGAAAATAGAGTGCAAAAATTGAAGCTAGAGTATATAAATGCGCAAAAACTTCAAGAAGCATATCAAAATAACAACTTTAGGTTATGCTATGAGATTTTGGATGAAAATAGCTCGCTTAAAGGCAGTGTGTTGGGAGTACTTCTTGAAAAACACTGGTTTTTTATCATGGGCGAGTGCGAAGAGTTTGCTTTGAGTGGAAATATAAAAGATATTAAAAGTAGATTAGGTGAACTTGCAGAAATAAAAGAGAGACGAGTTAAGGTTGAGGAGCTTATAAAAGTTGGTTTTTATGCAAGAGTTTCGCAGCTTTTAGAGAAACAAAATTTTGATGGTGCAGAGGTGATAATTTATACATATATAGACACCTACGGATATGATTTGGAGATAGCTCAAATAATGAGAAGCTATGAGAGTTGCTCAGCTCGAAAGCTCGCAATAACTCAAAATTAGCTATCAGCTATACTCAAAAGCGAATTAACACTATCTTGAAATGGATTTTGAAGTGTTGAGCTTTGTGTCATAAACTCTTCCATTTCCTTTTTTTTATTTATCGCTTCATCTAATTCAGGATCACTCCCTTTCTGATACGCTCCAATGCGGATAAGCACCTCGTTCTCTTTCAAGAGCGTGTAGAGTCTTCTAAATTTTAAAATAGCCCTTAGGTGTTCAGGAGTTACAATGTCGCTCATAACCCTTGATGCGGAGTTTAGTATATGGATAGGTGGATAAATTCCAAAATCTGTCATTTCACGAGACAAGACAATATGTCCATCTAAGATAGAACGAGACTGATCGGCGATTGGGTCACTCATATCATCTCCCTCAATTAAGACTGTGAAAAAGGCGGTAATAGAGCCTTTTCCCTCCTCTTTCCCTGCTCGCTCCATAAGTTGGGGAAGAAGAGTTAGGGATGATGGTGGATAACCTTTTGAGGTTGGTGGTTCACCTAGAGCTAGTCCAATTTCCCTCTGAGCCATAGCAAACCTTGTGACAGAGTCCATAATAAAAAGAACATCTAAATTTTTATCTTTAAAATACTCAGCAACACTCATCGCAGCAAACGCACCATACTTTCTCATGAGTGGAGAATCATCCGAAGTCGCAACTATTATCACGGTATTTTCTAGATTCCCGCCTAGATTTTTCTCTATAAACTCAGGAACTTCTCTTCCTCTCTCGCCGATAAGCGCAACTACCTTTATGGGTGCATCGGCTCCTCTTACAATCATTCCCATTAGAGTAGATTTTCCAACACCACTTCCTGCAAAAATACCGAGCTTCTGCCCTTTTCCGCAAGTTAAGAGTCCATCAATGCTCTTTACTCCAACACTAAAAACTTCATCAATCATTCCTCGTTTCATCGCAGCAATTGGTGCTTTTATGATTGGAGATAATTTTGTTGAGATGATGGGACCTTTGCCGTCAATTGGCCGCATAAATGGATCTACAACTCTTCCAAGCAGACCTTCGCCGACTGGGATATTCATACCAGCCTGATCTAGAAAAACTCTATCGCCTGAACAAAATCCCTCTACAAAACTAAATGGTGTTATAAAAAAAGTAGCACCGTCTATCTCTGTAATCATTCCTGTAATCTCTTGAGCTGTGTCGTTTGAGACTATCCTTACCATATCGCTGATGCTGACTTTCAGCCCAGTTCCCGTGATGACGGTTGCGTTAATCTTTACAACTTCGCCAAACATCTCTGAATGATTTGTTGATGAGATTCTTTTTTTTAGGGAAGAGAGTGGCATCTGCTTAGTATCTTGTCCCAGTTGGAGAGTTTATAAGCGAGAAAAACTCACTTCTTGTCTTTTCATCTTTTTTGAAAAGTCCACGAAGAGCTGATGATGTCGTTGTTGAGTTTATCTTCTCAACCCCCCTCATCTCCATGCACATATGACGAGCTTGAACTACAACCGCCACACCTTTTGGCTTGATAGAATCCATAATAGCGTCCGCAATCTGCTCTGTAAGCTGCTCTTGAATCTGCATTCTCCTAGCAAAAACATCTACTACTCTTGGAATTTTTGAGAGCCCAACAACTTTGCCATCAGGTATGTAGGCAACATGAACTCTTCCGATAATTGGCAAAAGATGATGCTCACATGTGGAGTAAAATTCTATATCTTTTAAGAGTACCATCTCATCATTTGAGCTCGTAAACATGGCGGATTCTAGAATTTCCTGTGCATTTTCTTTGTAGCCACCAAATATAAACTTATGCGCCTTTCTTACTCTCTCTGGAGTTTTTAACAGGCCCTCCCTAGTTGGATCCTCCCCGACATAAAACATCATACTCTTTACGGCATTTTCAAACTCTAAATTTTTCTCATCTGACATTTCTTGCCCCAAACTTTTTAATACTGTAAGAGTATCAATAAATAGCTGAGAAAATGGTGTAATATATTTTTTGGTGGATGCAAGAAATAAATTTTTAGAGCAAGAGCCTGAGATGTGGCTCTTGCAATGTTTGAGAAAAAATAGGAGAAAACAGATTTAGAATTTGTAGTTAGCACCGATGAACCAGTTTGTGATTGGGTCAGCTTCGATCTTTACATCTACACCTGAAACCACAATGGTATCTTGCATTTTTGAGTTCATATAGCGAAAGCCTGCTTCAACTGAAAAATTTTCATTGATTGAATAATTAACACCGGCTTGTGCCCCATAAACGGCACCAGTTAAATCTACACTATTGTCATCCGCTTTGCTGCTTCCGTGTCCTAGTATTGCTCCAATAAAAGGTTTGAGCGCATTGTCTCCAATTAGATAATCATACCCGACTCCATAAATATTTGTTTTGCCTCCACTTGTATTAACATTTTGAAAAAAAGCTGATGCTCTATTGTTTTTGTCAAAATAATAACCAACTTTTAGAGTTTGTGATCCACCATCATCTTTTTCTGTTGCACTAATACCCATAGCCGATGCTTTTGCATCATAAGCTGTATTTCCCAAATCTACACCAACATAAACCCCACTATCCGCTGCCATTAATCCACTTGCCAGCAATGCTGCTAGTACAATTTTCTTCATTATTTAAACCTTTAAAGTAGTCTAACTAACTATAGTTAGTTGATGTTGCAGTGTATAACTATTAAACTTACACTTAGTTTAACTATAGGTAGTTTTTTTGCAAGATACAATGCCACAAGATATTGACGCACTTCATCGTACTGTCGGATTTAATGTGATGCGTATTCGTAAAGAAAAAGGGGTGACGCAACTCGAACTTGCCTTGTCTATTGGACTAAAATCAGTGGGTCTAATCTCTGTTGCTGAACTTTATCACAACAAAAAACACTTCAATATAGAACATCTCTACAAAATTTCCAATGCTTTAGATGTAAAAATGTGTGATTTTTTTGATGGAGTTGTAGGACAATAGCGGTATTTTGACATTGTGAATAAATTTGAATAAAATATATTTAAAAGGATTCATTATGAAAACACTCACTATGAGGGTAGATGACTCAGTCTATCAGCTGTTTGCAATGGTGGCGCAAGGGCAAAAACGTAATATTTCTAACTTTATTGAGTTTGCAACAATGCAATACTTAACCTCGTCACAGTATGTTGATGGCAGTGAAATGGCGGATATTCTTATGGATAAGGAGCTGATATCAAATCTGCGAAGCGGACTAGAAGATGCGAAAAGCGGAAAGTTTACGATTGTTTGATTTTAAGATAGCCGAAACCAAAACATTTGAAAAAGTAAAAAGTGGTATATATAAAAAACTCTACACAAAAATAAAGAATATTATCTATCCACAACTGCGACAAAATCCATATTTTGGGACAAATATTAAAAAATTAAAAGGTGAATTTGAGCAATATTATCGCTATCGAATAGGAGATTATCGACTTTTTTATCTGATTGAAGAGGATAAGATTTTAATTTTTAATTGTTGATTTGAAACATAGGTAGAGTGCCTATGACTAAAATATTATTTTAATCTCTACTGTCCATTTGCAGCTGGTATTTCCACATCTGCCTTAGGTTCATCCTGAGCTATATCTTTATCTATTTTTTGCTCGTCGTTTTGTATATTTGTCTCATCCACGGCTTGAGCACTTTGGTTTTCATCTTTTACTATCTCATCAATTTTTGGCAGAGCCATTACCTCTTTAAAGGCAGATATCACAATACCGCGACGCATCATAACTTTGTAGATAATTGCGGAACGATTAATAACATATTTTTGGTTTCCAAGAGGATTGTATTTGATTGGATTTGGAAGGATTGTGGCTAGTCGTGCTGCCTCTTTTGCGTTAAGATTTTTCGCACTTTTGCCGTAGTAGTGGCGAGATGCTGCCTCTATGCCAAAAATCCCATCTCCCCACTCTGCGATATTTAGATATATCTCTAAAATACGGCGCTTTGAGAGGCTTTTTTCAATTCTGTATGTGATAATTGCCTCTTTAACCTTACGAATAGGGTTTTTACTAGGAGAGAGATATAGATTTTTTGAGAGTTGTTGAGAGATGGTGCTACCACCTGCAAGCACCCCTTTTTTTATACTCCGCTCTATTGCATTTTCCATGCCTTTAATATCAAAACCATCATGTTTGTAAAAACCATCATCCTCGGCAATAAGTACAGCTTTTATAAGATTTGGAGAGATATTTTTTATACTAACCCATTTTTGGTTAATCTTTATATCTCTATTTTCATTTGCCCACTCAGCAGTGCGGTATTCCATAAATGCTGTAGGAATTGGGTTGTTTGTCTTAAGAGAATCTACTGATGGATATACAAAGTAGCGAAGAATATCCAAAAGCATAACGATAAAAATAACAAAAATAACTCTTAAAAAGATTTTCATATTACTCCACTTTTTTGAAAGGATAGCATATATTGCTTTATTGAAAATAACATGTAATAGTAAATTTAACTGTTATAATATAAGCGATTTTTTTAAAAAAGGTTTACCATGAAAAAGAGTATATTTATTTGTTATCTTCTTGCTTCATCTGTTTTTGCCCTAACTCTTTTTGCACAGGAGGAGTATTTTGCAGATAAAAGTAAAATTTCTCTAAAGACAACAGATGCGCTAGAGATAGGAGTTCAGAGTTATTGGTATGAGTATGAAGAGAAAGTTAATGGGGCCTTTTTTATGTCAAACAAGGGTAGTAAATATGGAGCCTCGCTTACTGGGACCAAGAGTTTAGGAAGCGACTATTTTATTATTGGAGATGTCCGTTATGCAACTGGAAATGTCGAGTATAAGAGTGCTTCAGGAACAGGAGATGTAAGTGATAATATGTACGAAGTTCGATTAGCTGCAGGAAAAGAAGTGGTTGTTGATGGTTATCTTCTTTCAACTTTTGCTGGTCTTGGATATCGTCGTTTGGACAATGATTTAAGAGATTTGGGGAGTGGCGGATATAGAAGAACTAGCCAATATCTCTATCTGCCTATCGGTGTTACACATCGTTTTATGATTGACAATTCATCACGCATCTCCACTACAATCGAGTATGATTACTTGTTAAAGGCTGAACAAAAGAGCTATCTTTCTGATATAAGTCCTGCCGATGCAGCGCTTTTTGGTGATCCCGTAAATAAGCAGAAGAGTGGCTATGGAATTCGTGCAAGCACTGCATACGAAGAGAAATATTGGTCGGCGGGACTCTTTTTTAACTACTGGAAAATAGATGATTCAGAGATAAATTACTATGGTGTATGGAGCGTTATGGAGCCAAGGAATGAGACAAAAGAGATAGGAGTTCAGTTAAAGTATCGTTTTAACTAACAAGACATGGTATTAGTTATGATCTGCTAGTTCTCTTAGTAGCATAGCCAACTCTTTTGTTTCACTATATTTATTTGCAGCATCAAGCACATATTTTAGTGTTAGCGGTATATCTTTTAGGTAGCCATCTTTGGTGTCCCGGATGGATAGGCGAGAAAATACACCGAGAACCTTTATGTGTCTTTGAAGTCCCATGAAATCAAACCATTTTATAAATGTCTCATCATTAAAGCTTAACCCTTTTTTATCTCGAAACTCTAACGCGAGTTTTTTTATCTCTTGTTCATCAAAAGAGATATAACAATCTTTTAAAAGTGAAACTAAATCGTATGTAATCGCCCCACTCATGGCATCTTGATAGTCAATCACACCGATTTTACTCTCATCATAAAGCATAATATTTCTTGAGTGAAAATCGCGATGCACAAAAATGCCCTGAGGTTGCTCAAGCACAACTTTGGAGATTGCTTTGAGTGTTGTTGCGATTAGTTCGGCTTGAGAAGCAGTTAGTTTTACACCTAAAAGTTTTTCTAAATACCACTCTCTCATCAAATTCATCTCTACATGTAAGAATTTTTCATCATACAGCGGTAAATCAGTTGTATCTGTATTTTGCATATTCATGATGGAGTTAATCGCATTTGAATAGAGAGTTTTATAGTTGGCTTGAGTTAGTATATTTAAGTAGTGTATATTGCCAAAATCCTCAATTATTAAAAATCCATCTTCTAGGTTTTCTAGTAAGATTTTTGGTGCATTAATATTTGCGTTTAAAAGTCTTGTTGTTATGTCCAAAAATGGTTTTAGCGAGTATTTCTCTAGTGATGAATCCATTAAAAGTACACTATCGCTACCATTTTTTAATCTATAATATTTTCTAAAACTAGCATCGGCAGATGCAATCTCTACGCTATGGTTTTTATACTCTGTTTGAGATAACCACTCTTTTATCTTATTCATAAATACACCCTAAAATGGAATTTTCTCTAGCCCCTGTAACGGATTTGAGATTTACGCTCTCTTTGTGGATTCGTTTATACGCAAGCCACGCAAATGCCATAGCTTCCATAAAATCACTATTTACACCATATTTATTACTAGGCGAGACTTCAATATCTCTCAGATAAGCGCGGAGTTTTTGCATAAGAGCTATGTTTTTAACTCCACCACCACAAATGATTGCCAAATCAGCCGAGCTTTTTTTCACCTCACTGACTATAGTTTCTGCAGTGAATTCCAAAAGTGTGGCTTGAATATCTTCATCTATCAGATGCCCAAACCCTTCTAACTTTTTTTCTAACCATTTTTCATTGAAATACTCACGACCAGTGCTTTTTGGAGGCTCTTTTTGAAAGTATGGATCACTTAACATTTTGTTTAGCAAATTAGCATCCACATGTCCACTTGATGCCCACTCTCCGTTTTTGTCGTAAGTTTTGTTTTTTCTCTTGAAGATCCACAAATCCATTAAAACATTTCCAGTACCGCTATCGTAGCCGATAAGATTTTCTCCTAAAATGGTGATGTTTGAAAATCCACCAATATTTATAACAGCTACCTTACGAGCTAATTTTGAGAACATCTCTTGATGAAAAGCTGGAGCAAAAGGAGCACCTTGACCGCCAAGGGCTACATCTTTTTGTCTAAAATCGCTAACAACACTAACACCTGTTTGTGCTGTTAGTATGTTAGCGTTACCCAGTTGCATAGAAAATGGATACTCGCCAAAAGGCTCATGCCAGAGGGTTTGACCATGCAAACCGATAGCTCTAACACTCTCTTTTTTTATGTTATTGTGAGTCATAAAAGCTGTTGTTGCGTTAGCATATAATTTGCCTAAACGAGCATCTATTTGACCTATGACTCTTAGCGTTGTTTGGCCATTGATGGCATTTAAAATATCCTCTTTTAGTTTAGCATCAAAAGGATATTCAGCTGAAAATATCAACTCGCACGAGTTTGAGGTAACATTGCAAAGTACTATATCTAAGCCGTCTAAACTCGTTCCAGACATTACACCAATGTATAGCTCACTCATTTTTGCCTCCTAGTTGTACTATAGAAAATGCCACAGCAGTTGCGATAACCATTTGCCATGAGAAGCTGATATTAAATCCAAGAGTGTATGGCTGAAGTGCTAAAACGGTAAAAAAACCACCAGCTAGACCAAGTAAGACAGTTGTTTCGTTGCCGCGTTTTGTAAAAATGGCAGAGAAGTAAACTCCTAAAAGTCCAGTGTAAGCAAACGCCATAACACCAAGAGCAAACGAGATAAGAGGAAGGTCGCTATATCGCTGCCAAAAATAGCTAACCATAGCCATAAGCGATAAAATCAGGGCAAAAAATAGCACAGAAAATCGTGAGACTTTAACAAAATGCATATCATCTATTTCTCCCTGTTTTAGCTTCCACGGCTTGTAAATATCTTCAACCGCGACAGATGCCATGGCTGCAAGCACTGAACTTGTACTGGCAAGTGCTGCTGCAACGGCTCCAACAGTAACCAAACCACGCAGACCATCTGGCATCTCATTTAAGATGTAGTACATAAAAACGGTAATTTTCTCACCATTGAAACTTTGAACAACACCACTTTTTAGGTAAAAAAGATATAAAAATACACCAATAGTTAGAAAAAGAAGTACGACTGGAATTGTTATAAGGATTGAGAGAATAAGTGATTTTGTTGCCTCTTTTTTGTTTTCACAACACAAAATTCTCTGAGCCATATCCTGATCTAAGCCAAATGCAGCGATGTTAAGTAGAAGCCAACCACTAAAGAGTCCGATAAGGCTAAAATTACCATCAAGTGAATTATCTATAAAGTTTAGTTTATTGTTTGTTTGGAGTGTCTCTATGATTTGGATATTTCCTAGTGAGTAGTAGAGAAAAACTAAAACCGCAACACCTGCCCCTATATAGACAGTTGCTTGAAAAATATCACTCAAAACTATGGAGCGAATACCACCAAAATAGGCGTAAGCAAGGGAGCCCAGCATTAGAACAGTTATGGAGATAGCTACATGAGAGAATGATATATCGCTGAACAAAATCATAGAGATAGCGATTGCGCCAATGTAGAGTCTGGCTCCACTAGCAAGTACTCGCCCGATGAGAAACATTATCCCAGCGCCTCTTTTTGCCCTCGCTCCATATCTTTTTTCTAGCAACTCATAAACTGTAATTGCTCTCATCTCGTAAAATTTTGGGATAAACACAACTGCTATAAAAATGACAGCAATTAAAGCCGAGAAGTAAAATCCTATAAATGTAAAATCTTTGGTGTAAGAGTACTCCGGAGCGCCTAAAAATGTGGCGGCTGATTGGGAGGTTGCAAGAACTGAGATAGCAACGGCAAACATAGACAGAGAGGTTGAGCCTAGAAAATAGTCTCTTGAAGTCTTTATTTTAGTACGGCTTAGATATATGGATGAGGCGATTAAGATAAAAAAATAGGTACCAAAGACTAACCAATCAAGAGCTGAAAAAGCGCTGTGTATCATGGTTTTTTTAATTTTTTAAGAAGAAGTTCTACTCTTTTGTTTGAATCTTGAATTCTCTCAAATGGTATCGCTCCGCTTTTGATTTCACCTAAAATAACCTCTACTAGTTTATCGGTATCCACAAAACCCAACTGATTGCCAAAAAGTAGCATATCAACACCAGAATTTATGGCAAGTGCCACACTCTCTTGCAGTGAAAAAGAGCTAGAAATTGCACCCATTTGCATATCATCACTGATGATAACGCCGTTAAAGCCAAGTTTTTCTCTCAGCAGTTTTGTGTTTGTGTTGTATGAAAGTGTCGCGGGGTATTTTGCATCAAGATTTGAGTTAAAGACATGAGCTGTCATTATCATGTCGGCATCACCGCTGTTTATGAGCGTTATATATGGTTCAAGTTCAACCGTGCTCCATGTTTTAGAGATATCAACGGAGCCTTTGTGTGAATCATCAAGCGAAGAGCCATGCCCTGGAAAATGTTTTAAAACAGAGATAATCTGCTTATTTTTTTGCGCATCCATAAATATCTTTGCGTATCTAGTAACCGTTTTACCATCACTTCCATAAGAGCGATTTAACCCATAGATTACCTTGTTTTCTGGGTTTAGTGCCAAATCAACAACCGGAGCAAAATTGCAGTTTATTCCTGCTTCATGAAGTGTGTTTGCTAGAGCTGTATAGATATTTTTTGTCTCATAATCCGAGAGTTCTGATACTACTTTGGCTGAGGGAGTTGCCCCAAATCCATAAGCTGGTTTTAGTCTTGTGACTTTTCCTCCCTCTTGATCCACAGCAATAAGAAGAGGTTTGATTGCAGATGAGTTAAGTGTTGAGGTTAGTGATTTTAGCTGTTCTGGGGAGCTTATGTTTTTTATTTTTGTCTTGTCATTGTAAAAGCGGTCAAAAAGTATAACACCGCCGAGTTCGTAATTTTTTATATCTTTTATGATTTTGTTGTTATCGTTTAAGCTCTCACCCTCAAATCCGACAACAAGCATCCTGCCAATCATTTTTTTGAGCTCTCCATCATCTGGAAGATTGGCTGCTCCTAAGATTTGGGCGTAAAAAAAGAGAGTTAAAAAAAGTGTAATTTGTTTCAAAAAGATGCCTTGCTTGGTTTTGTTAATTACCTCTAGAGCCTGGTTTTATAGCTTCGCTACCGCTTTTGCAAAGAGGACAATCTTCTGGTGCATACATTTCGAATTCAAAGTCATCAAGTGCAAAAAATGGTATATTTTGTGGAAGTTTGCAGTTTGGCTTTGTTGTAACACTGCTATTTTCGCGTTTACAAAAACCACGATTTGCTAATGCCGCAACACCAACTATCACTCCGCCAAAACTCTCTACAACTGCCGCTGCTTCCATAGCAGAACCGCCGGTTGTGATGATATCTTCACACATCAAAACTCTCTCGCCCTTACTCACCTCAAAGCCACGGCGGATAGACATTTCACCACCGACTCTCTCAGCAAATATATAACGACAATCAAGTGCTTGAGCAAGCGCAAAGCCAGCTATAAGCCCACCAAGAGCAGGTGCACAAACTGTATCAATCTTAAGTCCGCTCTCTTTTATTTGCACAGCTAAAGCATCAGCTAAAAGTTTTGCAGTTTTTGGATCTTCTAAAACTTTTGCAGATTGAAGATAAAATTGTGAATGATTTCCACTGCTAAGTTTAAAATGCCCCTCTAAAAGTGCGTTAGCGTCCATATAAATTTTTTTAACATCCATCTTTAAACCTTTAGTATTTCTGCTTCTTTTGTTTTTAAAATAGTATCAATTTGTGCAATATATTTATCTGTGGTTTTTTGTATGTTTTCTTGAGCAGATTTAGATTCATCGGTTGTTATAATCTTATCTTTTTCAAGTTTTTTTATCTTGTCGTTTGCATTTTTTCTATCATTTCTTACTGAAACTTTTGCAAACTCCCCCATTCCTCTCATCTGTTTTGCAGACTCTTGTCTCTGTTCAACAGTCATGGCTGGAAAAAATAGTTTGATTTGATTGCCATCGTTATTTGGATTTGCTCCAATATTTGCTTTTAGTATCGCAGAATCAATAACAGATAAAAGATTTTTCTCCCAAGGGTTTATAACTATTGTAGTAGCATCTGTTGCTATGATTGAGCCAACTTGATCAAGAGCCGTCATAGTTCCATAATAGTCAATTTTTACATTATCTAAAACAGATGTTGTAACTTTTCCAGTTCTGAGTGTTTTAAAATCTCTAAGCATATGATCAATGCTTGATTTCATATTTACTTCACACTCGTTATGTATCTCTGTTAGCATTTGTTTGTCCTTGTTTGATGAAAATAGTGGCGTAATTGTAGCGAGAAATATTTAAAAAAAAGAAGAAATAGCTGCAAAATGCAACTATTTCAGTGGTGTTGTAGGGTTGTTTTTTGGAGCGACTGGAGCTGTTATGTTTGTTGATTGGACCATATTATCAACAACCGATGATGAAGAAGCTTTTGAGTAAACATACCCAAGAGCGATTGTGTTAGCAACAAATAAAAACCCAATAAAAAAAGTTGTTTTTGATAAAAAGCTAGCTGGACCTTTTGCCCCAAAAACAGAATCATTTGAGCCACTATATGCACCAAGACCGATGCTTGAGCTTTTTTGAAGAAGTACTGCTATTACTAACATTACGACTAGAATTATTTGAACTATAAGTAAAAAACTAGCTGTCATTGTATATCCTAAAGTTTTAAAAGTTGCGAATTGTACCCAAAAAATAGTCTATTACAAAATAGTGTTAGCTATTTTAGAGCTTTAGAGAATTTAAAAGAAATAGTCGATAAAATTTGAACATCTGTATTTTACAAATAAAAAGGAGCCGTTTTTGAATCAATGGATAGTAAATTTTGCCTATTTTCTAGATTCTTACGCTCCTTATTGTAAAACAAAAAAATTTATCTATAACATTTTAGAAAACAACAAATATCCATATAAAAAATATTTTGATTACTTGATGATGCTTATGGTTATCCTTAGTATCTATATCCTTATCCGCCATGTAAAGCATGAAGTCTCTTCCTCTTGGGTTTTTTTTAACAACTATATCATCTCTCTGTTTTTCTTGTGCGAATATATTTTACGACTATGGGCATATAGTAATAATTCTAAAATTATTATTGAGCAGTACGAAAGCGATCTCTTTTTGCACCGAAAATTTAACCTATCAGCCGCTATAAAGACAATCACCAAGCAGAAGATGGCTTTTATAGTCTCTCCTGCGGCAATTATCGACTTGCTCGCCATCATGCCATTTTTTCACGAATTTAGAGTTTTTCGTGTATTTATCCTTTTTCGGGTTCTAAAAATCTTTCGTTACGCAAAAGGGGTGCAACGACTAATCTCAATACTCTCCTCCAAAAGGTTTGAACTGCTTATACTAGGCATGATTACTATGATTGTTATTGTTGTTTCATCGGTTTTAATCTATGTCATGGAAGCAACAAATCCCAAATCACCGATTAACACTCTTTTTGAAGCGGTTTACTGGTCGGTGGTAACAATTTTTACCGTTGGATATGGAGATATAGTTCCGATTACTCCAGAAGGAAGAGTGGTTGCGATGCTTGTAATTGTCTCTGGTATCGCGGTTATCTCATTTGCAACATCAATCGTAGTGTCAGCTTTTACTGAAAAACTAGATGAGATTAAAGAGGATAGACTCATTGATGATGTGCGAGGGATGGAGAGATTTTACCTAATATGTGGCTATTCCAACCTGACTTACGCCGTTGTGGAGCGCTTTAAAAAAACAAACAAACAGATAATAATCGTTGAGACGGACCCAGTTAAAATCAAGCAGGCGCAAAATGAGGGAATGGTTGTTTTAAATTTTGACTCAGCATCACTTCACGCTTATCACTCGATGCAGATTCATCTTGATAAGCAAGTTATTGCCGTGATACTGCTACAAGAAAGCGATGTGGCAAATATCTATACGGCGCTAACAATCCGCGGATTAAGCAAGCATGTGCCGCTGTGTTCAGTTCTTCACTCACCAAAAAATCGTAAAAAACTCTCTCTTGCGGGGATTGACCAAGTTGTAAATCCACATGAGCTAGTTGGGATAATCAGCAGAAGAGTAGGAACTCAACCGGTCGTAGTAGATGTTATACATGCCTTGCAGTCTGGGCATGGCGGAACGATTGTTGATGAGATTGTGTTAGATAATGATATGTCGGAGCGTTTTTATGAGTTGCTTCTTCATCCGCTGTTTTATAGGCGTTTAAGCATGCTTGGGATTTATCAGACTAGGTTAGAGAATTTTGTTTTTAACCCCGATTCAAGTTTTAAGATAATTTCAGGGGATGTGGCAATAGTGGTTGCAAATCACTCTTTAATTAGTGAATTTCGCAATCTTTTACACAAAAAGAGGGTTTTATGAGTTTGTATAGTGCTGCTATATTTGGTTTTAATGAGTATGCTCATCAGATTATAAAACACGCGGGATTGCAGTATAAAAATATTGCTATATTTGTAATTAGTGAAGAGGAGAAAATAGCGGCTCTTCAAGCTGGATATAGCGCAGAGTTGATTGACTTAAGTGACGATTGGGATGAGATTCAAGAGCGCTTTAGTATGCAGAGACTTGTTGTTTTTTGTGCTTTAGCCGATGACGCCGAAAATGTTTTTTTGACTATCTCTTTGAGAGCAACCTTTGAGCATCTGCATATTATAGCGTTGGCTCAAAACGCCGAAAGCGTTCTTAAGATGAAAAGCGCTGGTGCAAATAAGGTGCTACCAAGCGTTGAGATTGCCGCAAATATTATCTTTGATATGCTTGAGAAACCAATTGTCACAAGGGTGTTGCATAGTGTAATATATGAAGATAATCTGTTGAATGTGATAGAGGTTAAGCTAGGAGAAGACTCATTTTTATGTGGAAAATATCTAAACGATATCTATTTTAGACGAGATTATGATGTTATTTTACTGGGCATCGTAGATCAAGAGCTAGGAACAAGTTTTAACTTTGCATCTAAGGGGCTTAACCACCACATAGATGCAGGAGATATTTTAGTTGTTATGGGTTATCAAGAAAAATTAGATGAGTTGATTAGAGTTGTAAGAGGAGAGAATAATGGTTAGAGTTGGAGTGATAGGCGCCGGTAAGTGGGGAGAAGCACTAGCTTTTGCGATGAGTGAGAAAAATGAAGTAGTTATTACTTCTCGCACCCCAAGAGATTGGAGTAACTTTAAAACACTAAGTGAAGTTTTGGAGTGCGAATATCTCATTATAACTGTTCCTGCGCAAGAAATCGGAGAGTGGTTACAAAGTAATTTTATTTTTTCTGGACAAAAAGTTTTGGTAGCATCAAAAGGGATTGAAGCATCAAGCGGAAAGTTCTTAAATGAGATTTATGCAGCTTATTTGCCAAATGAAAATCTAGCTTTTCTCTCAGGTCCATCATTTGCATCGGAAGTGATTAGCTCGCTCCCAACTGCGCTTGTCATAAATTCTGTTTCATTGTCCACAGCAGAGGAGTTTGCCGCACTGTTTCCTAGTTTTATCCGAACATATCTAAGTAGAGATGTGATCGGAGCAGAGATTGCTGGTGCGTATAAAAATGTTATCGCAATTGCGGCAGGGATTTGTGAGGGTTTAGCGCTTGGGCATAATGCGGCGGCGAGCTTGATATCGCGAGGATTAGTTGAGATGGAGCGATTTGGTCGCAGCTATGGGGCAACAAGCGAGACTTTTTTAGGACTTAGTGGAGCAGGCGATCTATTTTTAACGGCAAGCTCTTCGATGTCACGAAACTATCGCGTGGGACTTGGTTTAGCACGAGGAATGAGTAAAGATGCCGCATGCACTGAAATAGGAGAGGTAAGCGAAGGCATAGGAACGGCTTACGCTCTTCATGAGATTGCAAGGCAAAAAGGCATCTATCTTCCTATCGCGGCAGAAGTGTATGCAATTTTGGAGGGAAAACCCCCTAGACAGAGCTTGAAAGATTTGATAGAGAGATAAGGTATAATTTCAAAAAATCGGAGAAATCATTGAGTTTTAAAAATATAGTTATTGCACTTACAATTTTTCAACTATTTATTACAAATCAAATTTTATACGCATCAAGCCAAAAACCGCTTGTTGCAACTAGTACATTTTCACTTTATGACATCACAAAGCATATCGCAATGGACAGGGTTGATACTTATATGATTTTGCCAGTTGGCGTGGATATCCATAGTTATGAACCAACCCCAAGAGAGATGATTAAACTATACAAAAGTGATTTAGTTATTTATAGCGGGGCAGGGTTGGAGCCTTGGATTAAAAATTTTGAGTTTAAAAAAAGAGTTATAAACATGAGTTTGTATGTGAAACTCATAAAACTAAAAGAGGACAATGAAGGGCATGGACACCATCATCATGACTCTGAAATAGACCCACACTACTGGCAAGATTTGCAAAATATGATAAAAGTGACAGAGCAAATCACAAAAGAACTTGCCGCATTATCCCCACAAAACAGAGAGTTTTATGCAAAAAACAGAGACGCTTATGTGACGATGCTTAAAAAACTGGATAGTGATTATAAAAGCAGACTCAAATCATGTAGGCTTGACACAATCATAGTCAATCATAATGCTTTTTCATACCTCTCAAACAACTACGGTTTTAGCGTTAAAGCTCTAAGTGGTTTTTCCACAGAAGCCCAGCCAAGCGCCAAAGATATGGCTGCTTTGATAGAATTTATAAAAAAATATAAACAAAAAACTATTTTTTTTGAAAATTTTACAAGTGATAAAGTTATGAAAAGTATTGCAAAAGAGGCTAAAGTCGGAGTTTGGGTTCTTCAGCCACTAGAAAATATTACTGCGGATGAAGTTGTAAAAAAACTGAGTTTTGAAGATATTATGAGAGACAACTTAACTAAAATTTCAAAATCATTAGAGTGTAGATGAAGTTTAAAATCCCAATTTTTGATATAAAAAACTTAAACTTTAGTGTCAAAGGTCAAAAGGTTTTATCGAATATCTCTTTGGAAATTTTTAGCTCTGAGTATATAGCCATCATAGGCCCAAACGGTGGCGGAAAAACAACACTTATCCGAATGCTTTTGGGATTAGAAAAGCCAACAAGTGGCGAGATAAAAATCTTTGGCAAAAAGTTAAATGATTTCAAAGAGTGGTATAAAATAGGCTTCGTTCCACAGCGAGCATCACATGTGGACTCCTCTTTTCCTGCGACTGTTTTAGATATTGTTAAGATGGGGAGAAGTTCACAAAAAACTATTTTTTCATCATTTGGTGAGCAAGACAGAGCTTTAGTTCATGATGCGATGGTAAAAATGGATGTGCTAGATCTGAAAGATAAGATGATTGGAACGCTTTCAGGTGGGCAAAGACAGAGGGTTATGATTGCAAGAGCGCTCGCATCAAAGCCAGAGATTTTGATTTTGGATGAGCCAAACACTGGCGTAGATATGGCGTCGCAAAAAAGATTTTACGCACTTCTTAGAACGCTAAATCAAGAAGAAAAAATTACTATTGTGTTTATAACTCACGATGTAGGCGTAATAGCGGATGACATAGCGAGACTTTTCACCATAAATCAAAAAGCTATAATCTGCAACAACCCAAAACAGACACTGAGTTGTGAGGAGATGAGCACGCTTTACGGTATAGATGCACATCTACTTCATAATCACAAGCATGAGCACTAAATGTTAGAGATGTTTGAGTACGATTTTATGCAAAGAGCTTTTATCGCTGGGATGATCATTGCCACGCTCGCTTCTATAAGCGGTACATTTGTTGTTCTTCGTCGCTATTCCATGATAAGCGAAACGCTTGCTCACTCAGCATTAGTTGGTGTTGCCGTTGGTTTGGTTGCTGGATTCAACCCTTTGTGGATGGCGGTATTAGTTGCCATAATCTCCGCTTGGCTTATAGAGTATCTTAGAAGTGAATTTTCACTCTATAGCGATGCGGTCCTTGCAATTTTACTCTCAGGCTCTCTTGCAATCGCAGTTATAATTGTCTCATTGGGAGGAGCTTTTAACAACTCTCTCTTCTCCTACCTTTTTGGTTCAATTCTCTCTGTGAGCATAGAAGATGTCTATACAATTTCCATTTTTGGAACCATTGCGCTTACTTCACTGCTACTTTTTTCAAAAGAACTTTATTTTATAGCATACGATGAAGAGGTTGCAAAAGTTAGTGGCATAAAAGTGAGACTTCTAAACTTTCTGTTGGTTAGCGTCGTTGCAGTAATCATAGCTCTCTCCATAAGAGTAGTTGGAAGTTTACTTATAGGTGCACTTATGGTTATCCCAACTATCTCAGCGCTTCAATTTAAAGTAGGTTTTTTAAAGACGATAATCATCTCTTTGGTTATAGCGCTTCTTAGCGTTGGCTCTGGTATGACACTCTCGTTTTACTTCTCTCTTCCATCAGGTGCAACCATAGTTTTATGTGTACTAACAATTTTCATAGTATCTCTGCTAATAAACAGAAAATGAAAATAAGCTCAGAGTTTTCTAAGTTTGCACCAGAGTATGGGAGTTACAACACCATACAAAATCAAGTGCTAAAACATCTGCTGGGCAAGATAGTCAAAAAACCAAAACAAATCCTAGATTTAGGCTGTGGAGATGGTGGTGTCTGCAAGGCGATAGATTGGGAGTATGAACACTTTGTTGGAGTTGATTTTGCGCCAAAAATGTTAGAGTTGCATCCAAAGTCACAAAAGATAGAGTGTGTATATGGGGATTTTGGCAATGAAGTTTTTTTTGAAACTCTACTTGCATCCAAATATGACCTTATTACCTCGGCATCCGCCTTGCAATGGGCAGCTGATTTAGAGGCTATTTTTAAAAATATCAAAAGGTTAGATGCACCGATTGCTTTGGCTATTTTTACGGCAAACACCTTTAAAACTCTAAATAAGACAGCATCTATAAGTTCCATGCTAAGAAGTGCAGACGAGATAGAAACACTTAACAAAAAATACTTTGGTGCAAATTTTGAACTTCAAAGTTATAAGTTAGAGTTCAAATCCACTAGAGAAGCGTTTAGGTACATAAAGAGAAGTGGAGTTAGCGGAGCAAGGAGAATATTAAGCTATAAAGAGAGTAAAAAGCTCTTAAATGAGTATCCTCTAAGTTATCTGGAGTTTGAAGTGGTTTTTATCTGCTCTTGTAGTATATAAACATCATCATCTACTTTTATCTCTCCGCCTGAGATGACTTTAGCAAAAATTCCTCTATCGTTTTTTAGAAGCGTCGGTATCTTTACATCTATAACCCCCAAGTGATTACATATTGTACACTGCTGGGATATTTCTAAAATGACATCGCCAATTTTTATTTTTGTTCCAATCTCTAAATTGTATGGATTAAAATCTAGAAGTATATTTTCACCAAGATAGCCAAATGGCATCTCTATACCATATATACTGACTAGATTATAGCTCGCAGTTGAAGCAATAAGAACTGATCTTTGAGAGTTTTTGTTATGAAACTTATCTTCAACAACACCACCACCATCTAAAGCAATAACCTCTCTTTCGAATCTATCAGAGGTTCCTGATTGTGAAATAAAAAGCTTTAAAACTTTGTCAACTTTGTGATCTGCCATCAATTAACCCTATTATTTTTTTATTAGAAATCTTAACATATTTTAAATTATTATTAATTTCACAAATAAGAAATATAATTCATATCAATGTGTAATAATAGCAAAAATGTGAGAAAATAATTATATTCTAATATTTTTTCTTGATAGTTTAAGAAAAGATGATATATAATCATCACATTGCATTTTGTACTATGCATATAAATCTTGTACTTTGCATACTATAAAAATAGAAGGAGGTAGGTATTAAATGAGTAAAATTTCTGAAAATAGTTTAGAAACAACTACAAACGCAGAGCAATCTAGTAGAAGAGAATTCTTCAAAAGAACTGCTGCTTATTCTGTGAGCGCTATCGCTGCTGCAAGCATATTGGCGCCTGCTAAATTATTGGCTGATGATGAAAATATCGTTCATCATACAAAATGAGGAACAACTTTAGGTGATGAGCTTAATAAGCATCCATATGGAATCCCATCTGCTTATGAGCATAATGTTGTAAGAAGAACTTCAAGTCTTATGTCATCCGCTGGAGATATGCATGCTGCTGTTTCAATGTCACCAATCCATGAGTTAAGTGGTATTATCACACCAAACGGTTTGCACTTTACTAGAACTCACAATGGTGTTGCACATGTTGATCCTAACAAATACAGACTTATGATTCATGGTCTTGTTGAAAAACCAATCGTTTTAACTCTTGAGCAGTTAAAAAAATATCCATCTGAGAGTAGAATTCTTTTTATGGAGTGTCCTGCAAATGGTGCTGCTGAGTGGAAAGGTCCTCAATTCAACTCTTTACAATTTGTAAAAGGTATGATGAGTAATGCTGAATGGACTGGTGTTCGTTTGTCAGTAATTCTTGATGAATTAGGCCTTAAGCCAACTGCAAAATGGATGCTAGCTGAGGGATCTGACGGTTCAGAAATGAGCAGAACTATTCCAGTTGAAAAAGTTTTAGATGACGCAATGATTGTCTATGCTCAAAATGGTGAAGCTCTTCGTCCAGAGCAAGGCTATCCTGTTCGTTTGATGCTACCAGGTTGGGAAGCTAACTTATGTATTAAATATCTTAAGCGTTTAGAATTCGGTGCGGAGCCTTGGTACTGTAAAGAAGAGACTTCTAAATATACTGTTCTTACAAAAGATGGTAGAGCAATCCAACACTTTTATCCATTAGAAGTAAATTCAATCATAACTAGCCCATGTCCTGAAAAACCATGGTCAGACCTTAAAAAAGGTGATTTGGTGGAAATTGAAGGACTTGCTTGGAGTGGGCATGGAACTATTAAAACTGTAGATATATCATTTGATGGTGGACAAAACTATGTTGAAGCAAACCTAAAAGGTCTGATTCTTCCTAAATCTTGGACTAGATTCTCGTATATGTACAAATACGAAGGTAAGCCACTACTGTTACAATCTCGCGCTATAGATGATGCTGGATTTGTTCAGCCTTCAGTTACTCAAGAAAAAGATATTATTGGTGTTGAGGGTGTTTATCACAGAAACTCAATTTGTACTTGGGAAGTTAGACAAGATGGTTCAGTTCATAATGTTCAAGTTAGAACAGACAATTGTGCAAGTAAATAAGGAAGGAGCATAGATTATGATTAAATTAAATAATAAATTAATTGTTTTAGGAGCTTCTGTAGTTGCTAGCACTGTTTTGTTTACAAACTGTTTTGCTGCCACAACAAGTGCCGATAAATCAAAGGTAAATCCTGCTGCCGCAGGTGTGTATAGTCCAATTAAAAATGCTTTGGACGGTGGTGTTACTTACAAGAGAGCGAATGGCACATATGCTGCATATCGTTACAATACACAAGCTACTAAAGGTGTAAATTTTGGTAGAACACCAACTGCTGCTGAGTTAAAAGCTTGGGATACAGATATTATGCCAGATGGTACAGGATTACCAGAGGGTGCTGGAACTCCTTCAGATGGAGAAGCGCTTTACGATAAAGACTGTGCTGTTTGTCACGGAGAGTTTGGTGCTGGCGGCAAAGGTTATCCAACACTAACAGGTGGAAGTGTAGCTTCACTTAAAAACCAAAGAACTTGCCCAGGCAAAGATGCTCCAAATAGAACTATTGGCTCATATTGGCCACAAGTAAGTACTCTTATTTGGTATATTCGTGATGCTATGCCGTACGCACATCCAAAAAGCTACTCACCTGACCAAATGTATGCTGTAACAGCTTACTTATTGGCTCAAAGTGAAATCAAGATAGATGGCAAAAAAATGGATGATGATTTTGTTTTAGATAAAAAGTCAATCATGAAAATTGTTATGCCAAATCGTAATGGTTTCTATCCAAATATTGATGGAGCAAAAGGTGTTGAAAATGTAAGAGCATTCTTCAAGAATCCTAAAAACTTTGGTGCAGTTGGTACTCGTTGTATGAAAAACTGTCCAAAAGAATCTGTTGCAAAAATTGTAAATGAGATTACTGCGGTTGTTCCTGCATACTCTGTAGTAAGAGATTTACCAAAAGAAGATGCATCTAAAGGCGGAGCAGTTTCTGAGGGTCAAAAACTATATGATGCTTCATGTGCTGTTTGTCATAAAACAGATGCTATGGGTGCACCACCTGTTGGAGACAAGAATGCTTGGGCTAAAGTAACAGCAAAAGGCATGGATAAGGTAAATCACAATGCAATCAATGGTGTTGGTGGTATGCCACCAAAAGGCGGCGCAATGGACTTAACTGATGCACAGATGTCAGAGATTGTTAATTATATGGTAGAATCTAGTAAGTAAAAGCTTACTAGATTTACTCACATTAAAAAAAGGAAAAAAAATGCAAAGAAGAAAATTTTTAACTTTAGGTGCAGTAGCTGCTGCTGCAACAGTATTACCAGTTGGCTTAAGTGCTACGGATTTCAGAGCAACTAATGCTAGCGCATGGGAAGCTCCATCAAGCAAGGAAGCTATTGAGGCACTATTTGGAAAAGGTGCTATGATTGAAGGCAAAATTGAGATTAAAGCTCCTAAATTAGCAGAAAACGGTGGTGCTGTGCCAATCGGTATCAAGTCAGATATAGAGTTAACAACTGTTGCTGTTTTTCAAGATGCAAACCCTAGAAGTGCTGTAGTTGTATTTGAATTATATGGTAATAAAATAGACCTTATGACTAAAATCAAAATGAAAAAAACTGCTGAAGTAACTATTGTTGCAAAAGGTGCAGATGGTAAATTATATAAAACTGCTCAAAAAGTAGAAGTTTCAATTGGTGGTTGTGGAGGTTGATTTAAACCCCTCAATAATTATCGTATAAGTCAATAAAATAAAAATAAAAATAAAAGGATTATTATGAAAGTAAAAGCAACTTTAAAAGGCGATTCTGCAGAAGTTAAGATTATGGCAGAGAGTTTGATGGCAGGTAAAGAAGAAGCAGCAGCAAAAAAATTGCCAGCTGAAGAATATATTACTCATATTACTGCGAAATTAAATGGAAAAACTGTGTGGGAGGCTTCTACTGGGCCATTCCTATCAAAAGATCCTTATTTCAAATTTGATATAAATGGTGCGAAAGCTGGTGATGAGATTGTTGTTGACTCTGTTGACAATAAAGGTAAAAAAGATACAGGAACTGCTAAAATTAAATAGATTTTATCCCCTATTTTGGGGATATTATTAGCTGATCTTACGCACTAAAATTTAATTTGAGTGCGTAAGATCAGCTATTAAGCGTAGATTTGAATTATCTAAAACTAAAAAACAAGTCTATTCTTTGAAAAAATAAATCACAAAAGGAGATGTTATGATTAAAAAGATATTAAGTCCACTGATGATTTCAGCAATTGCTCTTTTGTCTATTACAACTGTAAGTTCAGCAAGTGATAATAAAGCAAAAGTATCAAAATCAAAAAAATCAACTAAAGAGTTCCAGTATAATTTAGTGCCAAAAAAAGTTAGTGATAATGTATGGTGTTTCTTTGGGGCATTAGAGGCACCAACAAAAGAAAATGCTGGTAATATGTCAAATTCTTGTTATATAAAAGCAGATAGTTCATATATCTTGTGGGATACTGGTCCTTCGTATGTATATGCTAAGCAAGCCTACGCTGCAATGAGTAAAATTGCAAAATTACCAGTTTCAACTGTAATTTTAAGTCATGAACACGATGATCATTGGTTAGGAAATAATTATTACAAAGAAGTTCATAATGCAAAACTAATTGGACCTGAGTCAATAAACAAAAACTATAAAGTTGGTCAAACTGATACAAGAATGTTTCAAACTCTTTCGGAAAACGCTATAAGAGGAACAAAAATTATTCATGTTGATGAGTGGCATAAAGAAGGTATAAAATTCAAAGTAGATGGTGTTGAGCTTGAGTACGTTGCTGTTGGTAATGGACATTCTGCTGAAGACTTCTTTATGTATATGCCAAAAAATAAACTTATTTTCGCTGGAGACTTGGTTATGAATGGTAGAATTACATCAAATAGAGATGGTTCTGTTTTAGGCCAACTTAAAGCGTTGGAGATGATTAATTCAAAAGAATGGAATACTCTTATTCCAGGGCACGGATTTATAATCAATAAGACTGCTGCGAATGAATCTGTTCAATATTTTACTTTAACAAAAGATAGAATCTTAGAAGCAATGAAAAATGGTATAGATAGTACAGGTATAGTTGAAGCTGTTCCACTTTTAGAATTTAAAGATAAAGCAATGTATAAATTGTTAAATTCAATAAATGTTTCAAGAGCATACGACGAATTAAGTTTTTAAAGTAGTGATATTTGGCTTTTGTGCCAAATATCTTTTTGTATAAAATAATCATATTTTCAATAATCAAATCGTAATTTTTTTTACTTCATATAAAATATACTACTATTATTATTTTTAGTTTTGAAAGAATAAAAATTTGTTAATATTCTTTAAATAGAAATCTTCATAAGTAACTTCACCAAAAAATATCCTTTTCGATTGTATAGAGCTCATATCTAATCTGTTTAAAGTTTTCGCTATATTCAGCATTGCTTAGTTTATAAAGCTCTTCAAGTACTCTTGAAGACTCTTGAGCTCTTTTTAAATTAGCAATAATTATGTCATTAATATCAACACGATCTAGTTCGCTTTTTGTAGTTTTTCGAAGAACATCATTTATACTATCTCTATATTTTAATAGCTCAATTGTCTCTTTGATTTGTGATTTGTGCCGTAGTAGTTTTAATTTTGAGGCGATTGCTTTATTGTTATCTTTGTAGCGGAGTATATCTTCAACAACTCTAATCCCCTCTTTGAGACGATTTAAATTTGCATCAATCACCCGATAAAGTTCGGGTGAGAGTTGACTAGTCATCATTTCCAAATATTCCAAGCAGTTGAAGAAGAGCTGTAAATATATTTAAGAAATCTAGATAAAGTGCAATAGCTCCATCAATTGGAGTTTCGTAAGCACCTCTAATGATATTTTGAGTATCATAAGTAACAAGTATGCTAAACAAGATAACAACTGCGCCTGAGATAACTATTGACACTAGAGGGCTTCCCATAAATATATTAATTATAGAAAATGCAATAATCACAAATAGCGCAATCATCAAGGGTTTTCCATATCCGGAAAAATCTTTTGTCGTTTTAATTGCATAAAAACTCATAGCACCAAAAATTACAGATGTCATCATAAATGCATTGCCAATAATAACTCCTCCGCCATGCATACCAAGTGTACGAGCCAATAGTGGTGCCAACATTAATCCCGTCATAAAAACAAAACCAAACATAACAGCTAGATTAATCCCAGGCTTATGTTTTACAAATTGTAAACCTATTAGTAAACCTATTTCTAAAATAACTAAAGGCCAGAAGTATGATACAATCGCTCCTGACAAAGGTACTCCAACATAGGCGCCAACTGCTCCTGCCATCATAGAAGCAGCAAACAGCTTATATGTTTCCTTCACAAAAGATACTATTTGAGTATCACTTTTTGCAGCATTTCCATAGGTGTATTCCCCACCTCTTGCATAATCACGATCATAAAGTCCCATTTTTTCTCCTTCTTAGCATAGTGCTATCTCTTTATAGATATGAATTTTATTATATAAAGGGTTAATAGACAGCAACATTCCCAATTCCCCCCACCAATTAAGCCCTCTCTAAGCAACTCTTACCTATAATTCCCATCCACAAACAAAGCGACCTAAAGTTTAGGTGTAACGCTCTAGAAGAGCCGAAATAACTTCGTTTGAGATCATTGAAAACTAAGCAAGTAAATAGAACGAACGACTAATAACTTTTTCAAAAGTTGTTAAGTTTTTTATTCGTAACAAGTTTACTTAG